>JBEKYW010000032.1:0-58907 GCA_049510555.1 Bryobacteraceae bacterium | reverse complement strand
TGGTAGCCTAAGTGTCTCATAATGCGTACAGTTGACTTGATCCAGCGGAAACGCGATGGGGAAGAGCTCGCTCCTGAAGAGATCGAGTTCCTGGTGGAAGGTTACACCAATGGCGACATCCCCGATTACCAGATGTCGTCTTTTCTGATGGCCGTTTTCTTCTCGGGGATGTCGGACCGCGAAGTCAGCCGCCTCACGGAATGCATGCTGCGTTCCGGCGACACCGTCGATCTTTCCTCGATTCCCGGCGTGAAGGTGGACAAGCATTCCACCGGGGGCGTCGGCGACAAAACCAGTCTCATCGTGGCGCCGCTGGCGGCCGCCGCCGGCGTGGTGGTGCCCATGATGTCCGGCCGCGCGCTGGGCCACACCGGCGGCACGCTGGACAAGCTGGAATCCATCCCCGGCTTGCGCACCAACCTCACGGCCGAGGAATTCGAAAAGCAGCTCTCGGAACTGGGGCTGTGCTTCATCGGGCAGACCGACCGGCTGGCGCCGGCGGACCGCAAACTGTACGCCTTGCGCGACGTCACCGCCACGGTTGAATCGATTCCCCTGATCTCCTCCTCGATCATGTCGAAGAAGCTGGCCGAGGGAGTGGACGCCCTGGTGCTCGACGTGAAAGTGGGAAGCGGCGCCTTCATGAAGAAGCAGGTGGATGCGCGCCGCCTGGCACAGATGATGGTGGGAATTGGCCGCCGCATGGACAAGCGCGTGCAGGCGCTGATCACCGACATGAGCCAGCCGCTGGGCTACGCGATAGGCAACGCTCTGGAAGTGATGGAGGCCTCGCAGACGCTGCAAAACGCCGGGCCGACCGACCTGACCAAGCTCTCCATCGAGCTGGCCGCGCGCATGATTTACCTGGGCAAGAGGGCCGGTTCGCTGGACGAAGCGCGCCGCCTAGCCGAGGAAAAGCTGGTAGACGGTTCGGGTTACAGGAAGTTCAAGCAAGTGGTGGCGGCGCAGGGCGGAAATCCGCAGGCGCTCGACAAGTTCGAGCTGCTGCCCAACGCCACCGGCCTGCGCGAGGTGGCCTCGCCGCGCGGCGGCTACGTCAGTTCGATCGACGCCGAGGACATCGGCGCCGCCTCGAACATGATCGGCGCCGGGCGCGACAAGAAAGACGACGCGATCGACCCCGCCGTGGGCATCATTCTCGAAGTCAAGGCCGGCGAAAAGGTGGAGGCCGGCTCGGTGCTGTGCCGCTTGTACTACACCAAGGAAGACCGCGTGGAGGAGGCCGCCGAGATGGTGGAAGACGCGTTCCGCATCTCCGCGCAGAAACCCGAGGAGCGGGAACTCATTCTGGAAGTAGTGGGATAAAATGGGCCGCTACACGGGGTTCCTGGGCCTCGTTGTCATCATGGCGTTCGCCTGGCTGTGCTCCAGCCACAAGCGGGCGATTCGGTTGCGCACCGTTGCCTGGGGGCTCGGCTTGCAGTTCGCGTTCGCGCTGCTGGTGCTGAAGACGCCGTTCAGCCAGGTGCTGCGAGCCATTAGCAACGGCGTCGCCGCGCTGTTCGGGTATGCCAACGTAGGCAGCACCTTCGTGTTCGGGAAACTGGCGGACAGCGAGGCGGTGCAGCGGGTCTTCGGAACCGCCCATGAGAATGTGGGGGTCATCTTCGCCTTCCAAGTGCTGCCCATCATCATCTTCATAGCGTCGTTTTTCTCGATTCTGTACTACCTGGGCATCATGCAAGTGGTGGTGCGCGGGATGGCGGTGGCCATGCAGAAGGTGATGGCGGTGAGCGGCGCGGAGTCGCTCAACGTGGCCGCCAGCATCTTCATGGGCCAGACGGAAGCGCCGCTCACCATCAAGCCGTTCCTTCCGGGCCTGACGGAATCCGAGCTGTTCACGGTGATGACGTGCGGCATGGCGCATGTTTCGGGGGCCGTGATGGCTGCCTACGTCGTGGTGGGGCACGTGGAGATCCGCCACCTGCTGACGGCGGTCATCATGACGGCGCCGGCCACCATCATGCTGGCCAAGATTTTCATCCCGGAGACGGAGAAGCCGGCCACCGCGGGCAAGGTCGAAATCCAGGTGGAGAAAACCGCGGTAAACGTGATCGACGCGGCGGCGCAAGGCGCGGGAGACGGGCTGCGCCTGGTATTGAACATCGGAGCCATGCTGATCGCGTTTCTGGCGCTGATTGCGATGCTCAACGGGATGCTGCACTGGGCGCACTCGGTGCCCTGGCTCGGCTGGCTGCCGGAGTCCCTCGAAAAGCTGTTCGGCATCGTTTTCGCGCCCATCGCGTGGATCATGGGCGTGCCATGGCACGACGCCTCGGCCATCGGCAACCTGCTGGGCACGCGCCTGGTAACCAATGAGTTTGTGGCATTTGTCCAACTGGGGCCGATGCAGAAGACGCTCGATCCGCGGTCGTTCACCATCGCCACCTATGCGCTGTGCGGGTTCGCGAACTTGAGCTCGATCGCCATCCAGATCGGCGGCATCGGCGCGCTGGCGCCCAACCGCAAGTCGGACCTGGCGCGGCTGGGAATCCGGGCGGTGGCCGCGGGATCGATGGCCAACTTCATGTCGGCCTGCATCGCAGGGATGTTGCTGTGATCGACGAAGCCAAACGGTATATCGAAGAGCGCACGCCGCTGCGGCCGGCCATCGGCGTGGTGCTGGGCAGCGGCCTGGGCGCATTCGCCGACGAGTTGAGCGGGCGGGCGGACATTCCCTACGCCGATATTCCCGGCTGGCCGGGATCCACCGCCGTGGGCCACGCGGGAAAGCTGATCATCGGCAGGCTCGGCGATCTCGGCGTGGCGGTCATGGCCGGGCGCGCGCACCTCTACGAAGGCTATTCGCCCGCGCAGGTGACTTACGGCGTGCGCGTGCTGCGCTCCATCGGCGTGCGCTCGATGGTGTTCACCAACGCCGCCGGCGGCATCGACCTGACGCTGGAGCGCGGCGGGCTGGTTCTCATTTCCGACCACATCAATCTACAGGGATCGAACCCCCTGGTGGGGCCGAACGACGATTCGCTCGGGCCGCGCTTTCCGGATATGTCGGACGCCTACTCGCGTGAGTACCGCGAGACGGCCAAGCTGGTGGCGGCGGAGCTGTGCATCCCCATGACCGAGGGCGTGTACGCGGCGATGCTGGGGCCGAGCTATGAGACGCCCGCCGAAATCCGCTACCTGCGCGCGATTGGCGCAGACGTGGTGGGGATGTCCACCGTGCCGGAGGTGATTGTGGCCAACCACATGGGGATGAAGGTGCTGGGCATCTCCTGCGTCACCAACATGGCGGCGGGCGTGGTGCCGCTACAGAAGATCAATCACGAGGAAGTGCTGGAAACCGGCGCCATGGTGCGCGATACGCTGGTGCGGTTTTTGAAGGCGCTGCTGCCGAGGCTGGAGGCGTAGCCCTTGCCCGACGCATTGACCGCCGCCGCGCTGGTCGCCCGCGAAAACGCCTTTGCGCCGTATTCCAAATTCAGGGTCGGCGCCGCCATTGAAGATAGCGACGGCCGCATCCATACCGGCTGCAACGTCGAGAACGCCACTTACGGGCTCACCGTCTGCGCCGAGCGCGTGGCCGTGTTGAAAGCCGTTTCCGAAGGCGTCCGCAAGTTCCGCCGGGTGGCGATCGCCGCCGATACCGACGCCCTCACGCCGCCGTGCGGCGCCTGCCGGCAGATCCTCTGGGAATTCTGCGGCGACGTGGAAATCGTCCTGGTGAACCCGCGCGGCAAAACCGAAACCCATCGTCTGAAAGATCTTTTCCCGAAGCCCTTCGATGTTTCGTATCTGTAGCTTTTTCCTTTTCGTCTTTACGCTCGCCGGCGAACCGGCCGACTGGATCTGGAGCGCGCGCTATGTCATCACCGAAGACGCGCAGCGCCGGGTGATTGAGAACGGAGCCGTGGCCATTCGCGGCGACCGCATCGTGGGCGTTGGCGGCAAGGCCGAAATCGACGCGCGTTTTCAGCCCAAGCAGCGCCTGGACCGTCCGGACGCCATCCTGGCGCCGGGCCTGGTCAACACCCACACGCACGCCGCCATGTCGCTGTTCCGGGGAATCGCGGACGACGTGCGACTCCAGGACTGGCTGGAGAAGTACATCTTCCCAGCCGAAGCCAGGAACGTCTCGCCGGAGTTCGTGCGCTGGGGCACGCGCTTGGGCTGCCTGGAAATGCTGCTGGGTGGGACCACCACCTTCACCGACATGTACTACTTCGAGGACGTGGTGGCGGAAGTGGCCAAAGAGGCGGGGATGCGCGGCGTGCTGGGCGAGACCATCATCGGCTTCCCCGCGCCCGACGCCAAGACGCCGGCAGACACACTGAAGTTCACGGAGCGCTATCTCACGCGGTTCCGCAACGATCCGCTGGTGGTGGCGGCGGTGGCGCCGCACGCGCTCTACACCAATTCCGACGAGACCCTGAAGGCTTCGCGCGCGCTGGCCAACAAGTTCAACGCGCCACTGATCATTCACCTGGCCGAGACCAAGAAGGAAACCGACGACGCGCTGGCGCAGCGGCACATGACGCCCACGAAGGTGCTGGATACGCTGGGCGTGTTGAGCGGCCGAACCGTGGCGGCCCATTGCGTGTGGGTCAACGAAGCCGACATGGCGATTCTGAAGGCGCGCGGCGTAGGCGTGGCTCACTGTCCCTCGAGCAACATGAAACTGGCGAGCGGCGTAGCCCCGGTAGCGCGCATGTTAGCGCTCGGCATCGCCGTGGGTCTCGGCCCCGACGGCCCCGCCGGCAGCAACAACGATTTCAATATGTTCGAGGAAATGGATCTGGCGGCCAAGCTGGCCAAGGTGACCGCGCTCGATCCCCAGGTATTGCCGGCGACCACCGCGCTAGAGATGGCGACCATTCGCGGCGCGCGCGTGCTGGGGATGGAGAAGGAGATCGGGTCGCTCGAAGATGGCAAGCGCGCGGACCTGATTATGGTGCGGCTCGACCGCCCCAACGCCGTGCCGCTATACGACGCCATCTCGCAGATGGTCTACGCGCTGAAGGCCGAAGACGTGCGCGACGTGATGGTCAACGGCAAGCCGGTAGTGCGCGACGCAAAGATACTAACGCTGGATGAAAAGGCGATTCTGGCGAAGGTGGAAGAATACAGAGCGAGGGTTAGCGCGTCGTTGAAGTAGACCTCAGCGTAGTGCCCGGGAATTAACTGGACAGGCTGAATCACTGCTTTTGGTGGCGCAGACGATCGCTTTTGGTCGTCTGCGTTGTTCGTGAGCAGACAGGCCACAAAAGACGATGGCCTGTCCCACCCCAGATTGTTATCGAGGCACAAGCTTCCCTCAAGAAATCCTTGTGCGCATCTCATTTGCTAGCGCGCCAGTCCGATCCGACTGAGCGAAGCCCACGATCATCGTGCAATACGCCTGTTCCTTCAAACCAAAGGCAGCGGCGACAAAACTGGGGATTCCTTTGCAGTTGTAGTACCGGAGGGCAGCATCATAGTCCACCCGGGTAATGATGTCGTTGAAAAGATCACGGCTTTGCTTGAACGTGACCTCCACGTCTATGGTACGAACGTGCCTCGCCAGTTCGGCTTCTATCGTTGTGGCGTCAGCATCACCAGCCGTCGGACCAAAACCGCCCAGCCTGAACTGAATTTCTGCAATCGCCCGCGCCGCAATCTGCGCCTCAATGCCTTTCTTCAGCTCCGCAAACACGCGCTGTTTGGCGGCCTCGACTACCTCCTCAACGTCAGGGCGCATCAGTCGTGCTGCAGCAGCCTCTAAAGCGAGAGGAATACAAAGCAAGTTCTCGACTTCGGCAACGTCCGCTACTCTCAAGCCGCAGCTCCGGAGCGCAGCGATCTCGTCATCGCTGCGGTGGTCTCGGTCCACCAGGCCGCTGGTGTCCAGACGGTGCAAGGCGGCCAGTTGTCGCATTGCCTTATCTGTTTCAATAACCCTGTGGCAATTGTTTAAGGGTACTATTGTTTTGTCGGGGTACAGTGCACGATAAAGCGCGGCATCATGACTGTTTTGATCCCCTTCAACGAATAGCACTGGGCGTCGGCTTCCCAGTACATGAATAAGCAGTTGTTCCGGTAGCTCTGGGTGTGGTTCCAGTTCATCCCATTCCCAATGGGTCCCATCAAAGCTTTTCATCCAGACCTTACGAGCCGCGCTCCGCGAACCAGCAAAATCCAGATCGTGTGTAATGTAGACGAAGACGCAGTCAGGACGGCTGCTTTCGATCTGATCCCAAAGTGTAGCTTGAATTGCTCGGTGAAGGTGAATCTCCGGCTCATCAATGACAACGGTTGCATGCGACGGTGCGGAAAGAACTTGGCCGATCAGGTAAAAGGCTACGCGTTCACCGTCACTCATCATCCTGCCTGCGTATTGTCCCCCGTTGGGCACCTTCGCTGCGATTTTGTCCTGTCCGACCACCAACTCTCGATACGGAAAAACTACCGCCCAGACTCTTTGCAGGACATCAAGGTTACAGTCGGGTGCTTTCGTACTTGGCACATTTGTCCGAGCTGCTCTTGTGTATTCCAAGTTCCGCTTCGATTCGTCGGCAAATAGCGTGGCGAGCACAGCGTCGTAGTCACTGAGCATATGACCCACGGGATCGTTTCCCCACCGACTTCCGAACTTGTTTGATTTATGCTGCTGCTCGTTCCACGTGGGCTGATACGTGCCATAGTACAACTGCCACATGGCTTGTTCGTATGGCCATGGCGTGACAATGTCCGGCACGGTCAGGGCGCGCTGAGCCGAGATACGGTGAACGGCCGCAGTGCCAGGGTTTTGCTCGATCCAGGCACCGACCCGGCTCTTTCCGGAGCCATTTGCCCCCACTATAACTACGGACTCAACGTCCCACTCTTCATTTGTACCGCCCGGACGTTTAGGAGGAAGAAGCAGCTTACCCATGGGTAGGTTTCATTACATACCAGTGGACTCCTTGAGTCAACTGTTGAACGCGCGTCCAGGCAAACCAGAAAACCGCACTCCGCGCAGCGCTTTTTCATCCGTCTTACTGTCGGCCCAATAGCTCGGCATGGGCAGTCACAAGACATTGTCCCAACCGAATCAATCACTTACGTATTTGACGTTGCCGCAGCATCGTACACTATGGACAGGGGTGCGAATCCGCTTTGGTCATTATCCGAAATTGGCTTTGTTCCGTCATCCTGGCAAGGCGGCCAGTGTCGGCCCGCGATTGCCGCCAGGTCAGTTGCTCTGCGGCTTAAAAATGCCGCTTTCCGTAAGCATGCTTACGGTTTTGTACGGCGAAGTCCTTTACTTTCAACCGACCGCCAATCAAAAGAGAAAGTTTCTTTACGATCTGGCTTCGTTCCGTTATCGGCGTTCATCCGCCTTCATCAACGGCCAGAATTGGTTTTTTCTCGGCTTCAACCACCGCCACCCGGAACCCGTAATCCGCATACCGGAACTCCGGCGGGATGCTGCTTCTGGCCGCGCAGCGCGAAAACTTGATGTGATGCCGCCAGGCGCCACCGCGCGAGGCCCGGCGAGCACCGTGCGCCGGGCCTTGCGGGTTCTCGGCGGGCGACACCGCGTAATACCCGGCGTCGTACCAATCCGAGCACCATTCGTGCACGTTCTCGCACATGTCGAAGAGGCCGTAGCCGTTCGGCTCAGCCGCCGCCACCGGTTCGGGACCGTGCTGCCAGCGTGGCGCATCGTACTTACGCGGCGCATCGCCCCAGGGATAGAGCTTCTGTTCCAATCCGCCGCGCGCGGCGAATTCCCATTCGGCTTCGGTGGGCAGGCGGGCCCTGAGGGCACCCCGCTGGCCCCACTCGGCCGAGAGCCAGTGGCAGTAAGCCATGGCGTCGAACCAGTTCACAGAAACCGCCGGCGCGGTCTCGTGCACGAACTGCGCCTTCTCGCGGCCGGTGGCCTTGCGGAACACCTCGTAGTGCGCGTTGGTCACCGGAAAGCGGCACAGCAGGAACGGCGCGACGGTGACGCGGTGCACGGGGCGCTCGTCATCGCGGCCGTTTTCCTGACCCATGAGAAATTCGCCGCCGGGAATGTGAATCAGGTCGCTTGGTTCGAGGTGAGTCTCGCTCATTTTCCACGATCGAAAACTGGAGCTTGCGCTCGTTGGCGTCCACGCGGTCGAGGATCACATGCACGCGGTCGCCAATAGAGAACTCGCGCCGGGTGCGCCGCCCTACAATCTTGCGGACGTTCTCGTGATAAGTGTACTCGTCGCCGGGGAGGGTGTCGATGGGCACGAGCCCCTCGATGAACAGCTCCGCCAGTTCGACGAAGAGCCCGTACCTGGCCGCGCTGATGATGAGGGCGTCGAACTCCTCGCCCAGGCGCTCGGCCATGAATCTCACTTTCTTCCACTCGACCAATTCGCGCTCGGCATCGGCGGCGCGACGCTCGGATTGCGAACACTCCTCGGCGACGCGGGCGAGATCCGCCGGCTGCCCGGCGAGCAGAAGCCGGTGGACGACCAGGTCCGGATAGCGCCGGATGGGCGATGTGAAATGCGTGTACGCCTCCGCCGCCAGTGCGAAGTGGCCCACGTTTTCCGTGCTGTAGCGCGCCTGCTTGAGCGAGCGCAGCATGAGGTAACTCAAGATGCGCTCTTCGGGCTTGCCTTCGATCTTGGCCACCAGGTGCTGGTAGTTGCGCGAGCCGATGTCCATGCTCGAATCGGCCACGACGATTTCACGGTGCCGCTTGGCGCCGTCGCGGTGACGGTCGGTCATCCCGAACTTCTTCACGGGAATGGCGCCGATGCCAAGCGAGTAGCCGAAATGCGCGGCCACTTCCTCGAATTCCATCACCCGCTTGGGATCGGGCTTTTCGTGAATGCGGTAGATGCCCGGGATGCCCGCCCATTCAAAATGCGAAGCCACGGCCTCGTTGGCCGCCAGCATGAACTCCTCGATGATGCGGTGCGCCATGTTGCGCGGGGCGCGCGTCACGCCGGTCATGGCGCCCCACTCGTCGAATTCGATGAGCGGCTCGGGAAGGTCGAAATCGATGGACCCGCGGCGCACGCGCTTGCGGTTGAGGACCAGCGCCAGCTCGCGCATCAGCTCGAAACGCGGAACCAATGGCTGGTAGCGGTCGCGCAGAGCGGGGTCGCCCTCGAGCAACAGGTGAACATTGGTGTAGGTCATGCGCTCGACGCTGCGAATCACGCCGGGAGCAAACTCCTGGGCCACGACATCGCCGTGATGGTCGATCTCGAGCAGCGCCGAGAGCACCAACCGGTCCGCGTGCGGGACCAGCGAGCAGATGTCGGTGGAGATCTCGAAGGGCAGCATGGGCACCGCGCGGTCGGGGAAATAGACGCTGGTTCCGCGCAGGCGGGCTTCGGCATCGATGGGCGTTCCGGGCCTGACGTAGTGGCTGACGTCGGCGATGTGCACGTCGAGCGCGTAATGGCCGTTGGCCAGGCGGTCGACCCACACGGCGTCGTCGAAATCGCGCGCGGTTTCGCCGTCGATGGTGACCGTGTCCATGGCGCGAAAATCCCGCCGGCCTTCGAGCTCCCGCGCGGTAATCACGTTGGGGATGGCCTCGGCCTGCTCGATCACCTCGGGCGGGAAGCGATGCGGCAGGTGGTGCTTGCGGATGACGATTTCGACATCGACGCCGAAATCGTCGGGACGGCCGAGGATCTCGATGACGCGGCCCGCCTGGTTTTCGTAATCCAGCAGCTCGACGTTGACGATCATGCCGTTCAACTCCGCGAGAGAAGCGGCCTGCGGCGGCGCCACACCGATGCGGTCGATCACCGGGCCGGCGGGCGGGAACTCCATACCCTCGGGGATCTCGATCCACTGCTGGATGCGGTCGTCGTGAGGGACGACGTACTGGCCGCGGCGCCCGATGCGGAATTCGCCCACCACGGTGGGATGAGCGCGCTTGAGGACCTTGACGATTTCGCCATCCGCGCGGCCGTCGGATTCGATGCGCACGATGCGAACCACTACACGGTCGCCGTGCATGGCCTTTTTGGCGGATTCGGGCGGAATGAAAACGTCTCCCGCAATGCCTTCCATGGGCCGTTCGGAAATCAAAAATCCGTAACCGTCACGGTGCATGTTAAGACGTCCCACCGCGAATTCACGGCTGCCGGCGGTGACGGCGTAATGGCCGGAGCGCAGCTCGACCACGTCGCCGCGCGCGGCCAGACGGAGCAGGGCGGTCTCCAGGTCCGCGCGTTGGGCGCCCCTGGCTCCGAGTTCGCGAACCAACTGCTTGAAATTGGCCCGGGCGTGAGGCAATCGCGAGATGTGGCCGAGCAGGGCGGCATCCGTCATGTTCCGATTTTACCCGCAACGCTTACCGGCAACCGGCAAATTCCGCATTGACAAAGCCGCCAGACGGGTTATCATTTGGTTTACTCCCCCGATTGCAACCCTGAAGGCAGCGTGAACTCCACCGGGAACCAAGTCATCCTAGAGACCAATCTGGCTGGCGTCGAGCGCTGCGCTCGCGGCAAGGTCCGCGATGTTTACCAAATCGACGGCCGGCTGCTGATCGTAGCCACCGACCGCATTTCCGCTTTCGATTACATCCTGGGCACCGGCGTCCCCGACAAAGGCAAGGTGCTGACCCAGCTTTCCATATTCTGGTTCGATTTCCTGCGCGATCTGACACCGAACCACTTTCTGACCGCGCGCGTGGAGGAGTATCCGGACCCGCTTCCTCGATTCCGCGATCAGATTGAAGGCCGCTCGATGCTGGTCCGGCGCGCCGCCATGATCGAGATCGAGTGCGTGGCGCGCGGCTATCTTGCAGGCTCGGGCTGGAGAGAATACCGCGAGCGGGGCACAGTGTGCGGAATCAAGCTGCCGGCCGGTCTGCGGGAAAGCGGGAAGCTGCCCGAGCCCCTCTTCACGCCCGCAACCAAGGCCCAGACCGGCCATGACGAAAACGTGCCGTTCACGCGCGTGTGCTCGCTGGTGGGCGCGGACCTTGCGGAGCGGCTTCGCGATCTCACGCTCGCCATCTACACGCGCGCCGCGCGCTACGCCGAGACGAAAGGCGTCATCATCGCCGACACGAAATTCGAATTCGGCTTTGTGAGCGAAGAGCTGGTGCTGGGCGACGAAGCGCTCACGCCCGATTCTTCGCGTTTCTGGCCCGCCGACTCCTACCGGCCGGGCGGGCCGCAGTCCTCGTACGACAAACAATTCGTGCGCGATTACCTGGAGTCGATTCGCTGGAACAAGCAGCCGCCGGCGCCGGCGCTGCCCGAGGAAGTGGCGGCGAAAACCAGCGAGAAATACCGCCAGGCCTATTGCGCGCTCACTGGTCGCGAGCTATGAACTGGCTGGACGTGGTGTTGTTGGTGATTTTCGGGGCGTCGGTGGCGATGAGCTTTCGCAAAGGCCTCTCGCGCGAAGTCATCGGCCTGGCGTCGGTGGTCCTGGCGATCGTGCTGGGGATCTGGTTTTACGGAACGGCGGGGTCGTTTCTGGTGCCCTACCTGAGTTCCCGCGCGGCGGCGAACTTCGCGGGGTTCGTGCTGGTGTTCTGCGGCGTGATGCTGGCGGGGAGCCTGGTGAGCTACACAGTCGGAAAGTTCTTGAAGGTGACGGGGCTTTCCATTTTCGATCACTTGCTCGGCGCGGTTTTTGGAGCGGTGCGCGGGATCTTGATTTCAGTAGCATTGATTCTGGCGATCATGGCGTTTTCCCAAGGCGATAAGCCGCCCTCGTCGGTGGTGAACTCGCGTACGGCTCCTTATGTGGTGGACGCCGCACGCGCGTTCGCGGCCATGGCTCCGCACGAGCTGAAGGAAGGCTTTCGGAGGACGTATGGCCAGGTCAAGACGGCCTGGGAGAAGACGCTCGGACAGGGAATTGGAAGCGTACCCAACGCGGAAAAAGGGAAAGAATGAAAGAGAAACTTGACGGGTTGGTGGAGCATTTCCTGAGCGGGAACATCCTGCTCGAAGAGGCCATCGAGGTGCTCGAAAGAAGCATGATCCAGCGGGCCCTCGAGCGCCGCCGGGGCAACCGGTCGGCGGCCAGCAAGCTGCTGGGCATTCATCGAAACACGCTTCAGAGGAAAATGGCGCAGTACGGCCTGGGCAACCGCCGCGTTCGCCCGCGCGGCAAACCCATGGCCCGGGAAGGGCGCTTGCGGAAGCGGAAGACGGGCGCCGCGTAGCCCTTGGCAGGGCGGCCGGCCCAGAGGGCACCCCGCCTCTGGCGCAGCAGCCCGCTCCATGAGAGCGGGTGACGGTCAAAACCTGTTACCAGAGAACAATGGACCTTCTGATCTTCGACCTCGACGGCACCCTGGTGGATTCCAAACTGGACCTGGCCCAGGCCGTGAACGCCACCCGCAGCCACATGGGCATGGCGCGGCTCGAAAACGAACGGGTCTACTCTTACGTGGGCAACGGCGCCCCGTTGCTGATCCGGCGCGCACTGGGCGACCAGGCCAGCGAAGCGGAGGTCGAGGAAGCGCTCGAGTTCTTTCTCGAGTATTACCGCGAGCACTACCTGGATTACACCACCCTCTACCCCGGCGTGCAGGAATCGCTCGACCGGCTGCGCGCGGCGGGCAAGCGCATGGCGGTGCTGACCAACAAGCCGGTCCGGATCAGCCGCGCGATCGTCGATGGCCTGGGCGTCCACGATCACTTCTTCCAGGTTTACGGCGGCAACAGTTTCGACTTCAAGAAGCCCCACCCCATCGGCGTGGAAGCCCTCATGCAAGAGGCCGGCGTCAGCCGCAACCGTACCCTCATAATCGGCGACAGTTCCGTGGACGTTCAAACGGCGCGCAACGCCGGCATTCGGTGCTGTGGCGTCACCTACGGGTTCCAGCCCGAAACGCTTTCCGATCCCGCCCCGGACCTGCTGGTGGATCGCATGGAAGAACTCGCCGATTGGGTTCTCAAACAAGACGGAGACCGTAAATGAACTATCGTCCAGGCGCCACCGTGCCGGTCACCGGCATCTACTGGTGCACGGTTTGCAAGTCGCCCGAAGGACTCGACGCGGGCCAGCCATTCCCCGAGTGCAAGAATATGTGCGGCCGCGGCCTGTGGAAGCTGGTGGAAGACCAGGAGACCTCTGAGCGGCCGCAAACCGCTCTCTGACGTTCGCGGCTCAGAATGCCGCCTCGCACGGAGCCGCGAACGTCAGAGAGCGGTTTTTGGCGCTCACGTTCCGCGGAAATAAACAACTACAACCAAACCGGCCCCGGGTGCGTCCAAGAGGATGAAACCAGAGCCGGGAAACACTGCCGCTCGCGGGAGCACGGTATAATGGCTTAGAGCTTTCAACACCTATGAATCGCCGTCTCAAATACTTCATCGTGAGCGCGTCGTCGTGTCTCGCGGTTCTGCTCCTGATCGGGAGTGTGCTCGGCAAGGGCGCATCCACAGCGGACGACCCCTACAAGCACATCGGCGTCTTCAGCGACGTAGTCTCGCGCATCAAGACCGAGTACGTCGAAGAGCCCGACATGAAGAGCGTCACAATGGGGGCTTTGAACGGCCTGCTGGAAGCCATCGATCCGTTCGCCAGCTACCTGAACGCGGAACAGTACAAAGACTACCTCAAGAACAAGGACCTCAAGCAGGCCGATGTGGGATTGATCCTGTCGAAGAAGTTTGGATTCGTGGCAGTGGTGGGGACCGTACCGGGATCGCCGGCCGCCAAAGCCGGCATTTCCACCAACGACATGATCGAGACGATCAAGGGGGTGGCCACGCGCGACATGCCGCTGGCCTATGCGGGCCTGTTGCTTCAGGGCGAGCCCGGCAGCACCGTGGAACTCAGCATGGTGCGCGTGCGCCGGCCCGAGCCGCAGACTGTGAAGCTTACCCGCGCGGGCCTCTCGCTGCCGCCCGTCGAGGCCAAGATGCTGGCGGGCCAGGTGGGCTATATCAACATCGATGCGCTTTCGCCGGTCCAGGTGAAAGAAACCGCGGCCGCGATCGAGAAGCTCCAGAAGGAGGGCGCACAGAAGCTGGTGCTGGACCTTCGAAGCTGCACCGTGGGCGCGCCGGATGATGGTATCGCCCTCGCCAATCTCTTTCTGAGCAAGGGGCTGATCGCCTACGTGCAGGGCCAGCGCGTGCCCCGGCAGAACTTCGATGCAGACCCGTCCAAGGCCGTTACCAGCTTGCCGCTGGCGGTGCTCGCAAACCGCGGCACGGCGTCCGCGGCGGAGGTGGCCGCGGCCGCCCTCTTGGGGAACAAGCGGGCCCAACTGGTGGGCGAGCGCACTTACGGCGACGCCTCCGTGCGCCGCACCATCACCATGGACGATGGCGGCGCAATCATTCTCTCGGTGGCCAAGTACTACTCGCCCGATGGCAAGGCCATTCAGGACGGCGGCGTGACGCCCGGCGTGGTGGTCAACGAGCCAGAAGCGCAGTTGGACATCGACGAGAACGGCGAGCCGATCCCCGGAGCGAAGGAAGTTCCCCCGCCGCAGAAGAAGGCGGAGGACGATCCCGTGGTGAAGAAAGCTCTGGAAGTCCTGGGAGTGAAGGCGTAAGGGCGAAGCGCGCCTTACAGCGTCTTCAAGTAGGCGATCAGGTCGTCCTTTTCCACGTTGCTCAGCATGTCTTTATAGGCGGGCATCCCGTTGCCGCCTTCATCGATCCTGGAGCGAACGTTGGCTTCGGTGGGTCGCTTGCCGTTGGTCAGTTTGGCCCTTTGGAACAGCCCCTTAAGCCCGGGTCCCATCTTCTTTTCCGGGCTATCGGCGCGGTGGCAGACGCTGCACTGCTGGAACACTTCCTTCCCTTTTTTCGCATCGCCCTTGCCGGCCGGGGCGCCTGCCGAGCCCGCCGCCGAGCCCGCGGCCAGAGTCACACACAGAGCCAGAACACGATATCGGTCCATATTGGCATCATATCAAGCGATGTCAGGCCAGCGCTTTTTGCGGCCGCGGGATGTCGGCAATGCTGACCACCGAGCCGTCGAAGATGGTCATATTCTCGACCAGCCGGTTGACGTCCGCCCCGTCTTCCAGCAGAATCTCGTGCTCGATCCAATCGGAAAGCGGAATGTTGCGGAAGAACATTCGTTCCTGGAGCACCAGGCTCTTGCGGGCCGGCGTCAGCATACGGTTCTCGCGCGTGTAGTGCCGCTGTTCCACGCGCAATTCGGTCAGGAAATTGTCGAAAGCCTGGCGCCGCGCGCTCTCCTCGGCGGCGTGCAAGGCGGTTTCGAGCGACTCTCCCATGGCGGCCTTTTCGGCCCGCAACGCCCCGCGCGACTCCGCCAACTCCTCCCGCAACTCCGCCAGCGCCACTTCCATACGCGACTGCATGACAAACCACGCCAGCACGCCGGCGGCGACGGCCGCAAAGCCGGGCAGGAGGATCCACAACAGCGTGTCCATGCGCTTGATGTTAACCCCCACGTCGCGCTATGCACTAGATATCAAAGGTTAACAACCCGTTGGGGGCCGGGCATGCCCGGCCCCTACCAGTCACAGTTGCGTGCCGTCGATTTTCTGGCCCGGCAGTGTGTAGCGCAGCTCAGAGAAGCGGAATGACAGGAGCGGTCCGATGATGGCCGCCAGCCGTGCCCGCAGACCGGCTCCGAAACCCCGGTACTTCCCCAGGAAGACGGCGCGGCCGAGCAGAAAATCGGCGCGCTCCATGGCCGAGTAAGCCGCGCGCCCCTGGTGCCGCACTCGCGCGCTGGGCGCCAGCAGAATCTTCTTCGAAGCCCTTAGGATCTGCGCCGCCAGGTCCGCGTCGCCGCCGAACTGGCCGTAGCGTTCGTCGATCTGCCGGATCGCCCGGATGACGAAAACGCGCATCATGAGGGCGGCGCCGCGGGGATACTCCACCAGTTCCGGCTGGGTGCCCGCAGGCTGCGCCGCCTGCCATTGGCCGTCGGGCGGCAGGCCGCCGAGCTGCGGCGCCGGCCGGCCCTCGTCATCCACCAGCAGAGGGCAAACCGCGGCGGCGCCGGGGTTGGCATCCAGCGTCTCGGCGAGCCGGACAGCCGCCTCCGGCGCCACTTCGGTATCTTCATGCAGGAAAAACACGTATTCCGCGTCGGCCGCGCGCCACCCGATGTTCATGGCCTTGGTCAGGCCGAAATTCTTGGGCAGCCGGATGAACTGCGCTTGAGGGAAATCGGTGCCCAGTTGCGCGCTCCCGTCGAACGAGGCGTTATCGACCACGATGATCTGGAGCGTCTCCCGTCCCTCGGACTTCTCGAGGGATTCGAGGCACCGCCGCAGCCAATCCACCCGGTTGCGCGAGACCACCACCACCGATACCCGCGGCGGCGGTTTTTCCAATTCCGGGCTTGGTTGGGGGGGCAAGCCACATGATAACGTGAAAGGTGATGACCTCAAAAGAGATTCTTGCCTTTATCACGGAAGTCGGGATCGTCCCGGTGGTGCGCACCTCGAGCGCGGAGGGGGCCATCCAGGCCGTTGAAGCCATCTATCAAGGCGGCGTGCGGGCCGCCGAAATCACCATGACCGTGCCGGGGGCGATCCACGCACTGGAAAAACTCGCGGACCGGTTCGGCGGCAAGATCATGCTGGGGGCCGGCACCGTGCTGGACCCCGAGACGGCGCGCGCCTGCCTGCTGGCCGGCGCCCAGTTCATTGTTACGCCCAGCCTGCGCCTTTCCACCATCGAGATGGCCAAGCGTTACTCCAAAGTCGTTTGCCCGGGCGCGCTCACACCCACCGAAGTGCTCACCGCCTGGGAGAGCGGGGCCGATGTCGTGAAGATCTTTCCCTGCGGCAACGTGGGAGGCCCCAAGTATATCAAGGCGCTGAAAGGCCCCTTCCCGCAGATCGAAATGATTCCCACGGGAGGCGTCAATCTCGAAACCGCCGGCGACTTTCTCAAGGCCGGCGCCTGCGCCGTGGCGGTGGGCGGCGAACTGGTGGACGCCAAATCCATAAAGGAAGGCCGCTTCGACGTTATCGAGAACCGCGCGCACCAGTACCTGGCGGCCATTGCCAAGGCCCGGTCGGAGATGCAGGCCGGGGCTTGCTAAACTGAGGGTTCGCTATGGCTATCAGCAAAGATCTGCTCGAAATTCTCGTGTGTCCCATCTGCAAAGCCACGGTGGAGCTCAAGCCCGACCAGAGCGGCTTGAAGTGCGTCCAATGCCATCGCGTCTACCCCATCCGCGATGACATTCCGGTGATGCTGGTGGACGAGGCGAAAATCGAAGAATAGGAGCGCTGTGCGAAGCGTTCTGGAATGTTTGCCGCGGGCCAGCCGGGTGGGAATTCTCCGGCTCCGGTCCCTGGGGGATTGCGTGCTCACCACCCCCGCGCTCGACATTCTCAAACGCTGCCGCCCGGACCTGCGCCTCGCGGTCATGGTGGAAGACCGGTTCCGCGCGATTTTCGAGGGCAATCCCGACCTGGATGAGATCCTGTCCCCTGGCCTGGGCGCGCTCCGCCGCTGGCGACCGCTATTGTGCTTGAACCTGCATGGCGGCGGCCACAGCGCCTGGATGACGGCGCTCAGCGGCGCCCGGTATCGTGCCGGTTTCGCGCATTTCCGCTATCAGGCGGTGTACAACGTGCGCATTCCGCGCGCGCAGGAGATTCTGGGGGTCGAACGTAAGGTACACACGGCCGAGCACCTGGCCAGCGCGGTCTTCTACCTGGGCGCGCCGGTGACAGAGATTCCACGGGCGAAACTGGTACCGACCCCACCGCTCCCTGACGGTCGCGGCTCAGTGAGGAGCCGTCGCACAGAGCCGCGAACGTCAGAGAGCGGTGCCTACGCCATTATCCACCCGTTTGCCACGACCGCAGGGAAGAGCTGGCACGCGAGCGGCTTCCTGGCGGTCGCTCAACACCTGAAAGATTCGGGGCTGGAGCCGGTTTTCATCGGCGGCGCGGCCGATGATTTCTCCCCCTTCGGCGCGTTCCGCGCCGTCTCCGGCGCGCCACTCTCCGAGATCAAGTCGCTGATCGCCGCCGCCTCGCTGTTCGTCGGCAACGATTCCGGTCCTGGCCACATGGCCGCCGCTCTGGGAGTGCCGGCAGTGGTGATCTTCGGCGCCTCGGACCCCGCCATCTGGGGCCCGTGGCGCACCGCATCGGAAACGGTGAGCGCGCCCGGCGGTATCGCCGAAGTCGGCGTCGCGCAGGTCCTCGACGCGCTGGCGCGCCTGCGGGTGCCCGCATGAACGAACTGCTGCGCCTGCTCGCTTACGCCCGCCGCTACTGGGCGTCTCTCGCCGCATCCGTGGTTCTGATGGCCGCGGCGGGCGGCGCGACCGCCATGATGGCGCTCCTGATCGGTCCCATCTTCGACAGAGTGCTCAACGTCACCGCGGCCAATACTCCGGTGCTGTTGTACACCGACCCGGTCTTCCACCACCGCTTCTATCTCAGCAACTTCGTACCCTCTTCCATCCACAACGTCTGGACCATGGTGGCCTTCGCCATCGTGTCGGTTTTCCTGATCAAGGGTGTTTGCGACTACTTCGGCAACTACCTGGTCAATTACGTGGGTTTCTCCGCCGTGACTAACCTGCGGGACACGGTGTTCGACAAGGTGCTGAAGCAGGGCGCGGAATTTTTTGAATCGCATTCCACCGGGCGGCTCATGTCGTCGATCATGAACGACATCGACAAGGTCCAACTGGCCACTTCACACATTCTGGCGGATCTTTTGCGGCAAACGTTCACGGCCGTCTCGCTGCTGCTGGTGGTGATGACCAAGGACTGGAGGCTGGCGCTGGTCAGTCTGACGGTGCTGCCGTTCGTGGCGGTGCCGACCACGCGCATCGGCCGCCGCATCCGGCGCACCAGCCGCCGCACGCAGGACCGCCAGGCGGAGCTGAACCAGATCCTGCAGGAGACCCTTAGCGGCCACATGGTGGTGAAAGCGTTTGGGGCCGAACCCCACGAATCCCGGCGGTTCCGCGAGGCCTCGCATAAGCTGTTGAAGACCAATCTGCGGTACGTTGTGCAGCAGGCGTTGTCCTCGCCCCTGATCGAGATGTTCGGCGCCATCACCATCGTCTGCCTGCTCACCTACGCCCGCATCCAGATCAAGGCGGGCACCTTGACCGCCGGCGACTTCACCAGCTTCGTGTTCGCCCTGCTGATGCTCTATGAGCCCGTCAAGCGCCTGGTGGGCATCCACAACATTTTCGAGCAGGCCCTGGGCGCCTCGCAAAAGGTTTTCGAATACCTCGATCACACCGAGGAGATCGTCGAGAAGCCCGGCGCGCCCAAGCTCCAAAAGTTCGAGCGCGGCATCGTCTTCGAGAACGTCTCGTTCGGTTATCCCGGCGCGCCCAACGGCTTCCAGATTCAGACGGTCGACTTCGAAGTGAAGGCCGGCGAGGTGGTCGCACTGGTGGGACCCAGCGGCGCCGGAAAGACCACGCTCGCCAACCTGGCGCCGCGCTTCTACGACGTCACCGGCGGCGCCGTAAGAGTGGACGGCCACGACGTGCGCGACGTGAACCTTGCCGGGCTGCGGTCGCTCATCGGAATCGTGGCGCAGGACACCTTTCTGTTCAACGACACCGTGGCCAATAACATCGCCTATGCCCGGCCGGGCGCGCCCATGGAAGACATCCGGAGCGCGGCGGAAACGGCGTTGGCCCACGAGTTCATCCTGCGGATGCCGGAAGGATATGAAACCATAATCGGCGACCGCGGTCTCAAACTCAGCGGCGGCCAGCGCCAGCGCATCGCCATCGCCCGCGCGCTGCTGAAGAACGCGCCCATCCTGATTCTGGACGAGGCCACCTCGCACCTCGACACGGAATCCGAGGTGCTGGTTCAAAAGGCGCTGGCCAACCTGATGGAGCACCGCACCGTGATCGTGATTGCGCACCGCCTGTCGACCATCCGCCGGGCCGACAAGATCGTGGTGCTGGACGAGGGCCGTGTGAGCGAGGTGGGAACGCACGAAGAGCTGGTAAACCAGAGGGGCATCTATCAGCGGCTCCACGAGCTTCAGTTCGAGGATGCGGGGAGCCCTGTGGGCCCGGTGGTGGATTTGTGAGCCTGCGCAGCATGACGGGCTTTGCCCGCGTGAGAAAAAGCATCGAGCAGGGTGAGCTTGCCGTGAGCCTCAAGAGCGTGAACCATCGCGGCCTGGACATGCACTTCCACATGCCGCCGGAAATGGACGCCCTGGAGAACGACGTTCGCGGCGTGGTCAAGAGCGGCGTGGCGCGCGGACACGTGCAAATCCATGTTTTCTTTACGCGGACCACGGGCACCGCTGCCGTGTTGAACCGGCCGTTACTCAACGCTTACATGCAGGCCTTTCGCGACGCCGCCGAAATCCACGGGATCGGCGGCCAGCCGGACCTCAACTCGGCCCTGTCGATTCCAGGCATGCTGAGCGCCGGCAGCGACGAAGAGGTGGAAGAGGAAGTCGCCCGGGCCGTTCTGGAAGCCGCCGCCGAAGCTGTGGGCCTGCTCAACGCCTTCCGCGAGCGGGAAGGCACCGCCATCGCGCGGGAAATGCGGGAGCGTTGCCAGAACGTCCGCGGCCTGGTGGCCCGCATGGAAGAGATTCGCGCCGGAGCGGTCTCCGCTTTCCACGAGCGCCTTCGCGAGAGGCTGGCCGGCCTGCTCCAAGGCGCCGGCCTGGACCCGCAACGCCTGGCGCAGGAAGCCGCCCTGCTGGCCGACCGCAGCGACATCGCCGAAGAACTGGTCCGTCTGCGGACGCACGCCGCCCAGCTCGACGCCCTGCTCTCCAGCGACGGCGAGGCCGGCAAGCGTCTCGATTTTCTCCTTCAGGAGATGAACCGCGAAGCGAACACGGTTCTTTCCAAGACCGGCGGCCTGGGCGACCTCGGCCTGACTATAACCGACCTGGCGTTAACCGCGAAGTCCGAAATCGACAGAATTCGCGAGCAGTCGCAGAATTTGGAATGACCACTGTCTTCATCATCTCCGCCCCCTCCGGCTCGGGAAAATCGACGCTGGTTTCGCGCCTGCTCGCCAGCGTTCCCGGCCTGATGTTTTCCGTCTCCTACACCACCCGCAAGCCGCGGGGCGCCGAGGTTGACGGTCACAGCTACCGCTTCGTCTCCCGCGAGGATTTCGAGGCCATGATCGCCCGTAACGAGTTCCTCGAATGGGCCGAGGTGTTCGGCAACTATTACGGCACCCACCGCGGCATCCTCGAGGAGGCCCAGGCCCAGGGCAAGGACCTGGTGCTCGACATCGACGTGCAAGGTGCGCGACAATTAAGAAGTCAGATTCCCGAGGCCGTTTCGGTCTTCATCCTGGCTCCTTCGCGGCAGATTCTGGAACAGAGGCTTCGTGCGCGCGGCGAGGACCGGGAAGACGTGATCGAAAGACGGCTGCGGATCGCGGCCGAAGAGATTCGGGACTACAAGCAGTACGATTATGTTTTGATTAACCGGGACCTGGCCGAGTCCGACGCCATTCTAAGCGCGATCGTTCGCGCCGAGCGGGTGCGGCGAGCCAGGATCGAAGAACAGATCCGGCCTATTCTGGACACATTTCAAGCTTGAAGAGGTATTGACATCATGGGTGACAAGACGCCACGGAACAACACGCACTGCACCATCCCCGACGACGCGGAGCAGAGCACCTATCGGTTCATCATCGTAGCAGCCAAGCGGGCCCGGCAGTTACAGGGCGGCGCGCGTCCCGTGTTGCCCACGTCTTCCAAGAAGCCCACCGTCATCGCCATGGAGGAGGTGCGGCGCGGCCTGGTGAAGTACAGCCTCTCCGGCCAGGCGCCGGAGGGACCGCAGCCCGAAGTGGTTCTGTAAGTTCCATGAAGATCATCCTGGGCGTCGGAGGCGGAATCGCGGCCTACAAGTCCGCCGAGCTCGCGCGGCTGCTGATGCAGGAAGGCCACGAGGTCCAGGCGGTGATGACCCGCGCCGCGCAGGAATTCGTCACTCCCCTGACCTTCGCCGCCCTCACCGGGCGCAAGACGCTCACCGATCTGTTCGCCATCGAGAGCGCTATCGAGCACGTTTCCGTGGCGCAGGAAAACGAGCTGCTGGCCATTGCTCCGGCTACCGCGGACCTGATCGCCAAGCTGGCCCATGGCCTCGCGGACGACTTCCTCACCACCCTCTACCTGGCCTTCACCGGCCCGGTGGTGGTGGCTCCGTCGATGAACTCGAACATGTGGCGGCACCCCGCCACCCAGGCCAACCTCGAAACGCTACGCCAGCGCGGCCACCGCATCGTCGAACCGGACAGCGGCTACCTGGCGTGCGGGATGACCGGTCCCGGGCGGCTTGCGGATCCCGGAGCCATCGTGGAAGCCATCCAGCGCGAATCGCGGAGGCGTCAGGACCTGGAAGGCGAAACCGTGCTGATCACCGCCGGTCCCACCCAGGAGCCGCTCGACCCGGTGCGCTACATCTCCAACCGCTCGAGCGGCAAGATGGGCTATGCGCTGGCCGAAGCCGCCGCCGCCCGCGGCGCGCGCGTGATCCTGATCTCCGGCCCCGTGCACCTGACGCCCCCGCGCGGTGTCGAGGTTATTCCCGTGCGGACCGCCGCCGAGATGCGCCAGAAGGTGTTCGAAAACCTCGCGCCCGCCAGCATCGTCGTCAAGGCTGCCGCGGTGGCCGATTTCCATCTGAGCAAAGTTCCGGATCAGAAGGTCAAGAAAACCGCGGCCCGCATTTCCCTGGAACTCGACCCTACCCCCGATATCCTGGCCGAGCTCGGCCGCAAGAAGGGGGACCGCCTGCTGATCGGCTTCGCCGCGGAAACACAGAACCTGCCCCAGGAAGCCCGCCGCAAGCTGGAATCCAAGAACTGCGATATGGTGGTGGGCAACCTGGTGGGCGGCAGTGAGACGGGCTTCGAATCCGACGAAAACGAAGTTGTGCTGGCGCTCTCGACCGGCGAGCTCATGGCGCTGCCCCGCGCCCCCAAGCGCGAGATCGCCGACCGCATTTTCGACGAAGTGCTGAAACTGCGCCTGGCCCTCGATGCCGCCCATGGACGCTGATCTCCTCCGCGGCTACCTCGAGTTCTACCAGGACCTCGGGATCACGATGCTATATCGCCGCGCGGTGCCTGCTCCTGATGCCCATCCTGAGGCGGTGGTGCAGGAAGAACGCCCTGCCGACCTTTTCCCCGTCGTGGCCCCCTCCGGCGAGACTCTCCCCGACATCATCGCCGACATGGGCGATTGCCGCCGCTGCCGCCTCCACGAGGGCCGCAGCAAGATTGTCTTCGGTGTGGGCCATCCCACTGCGCCGCTGGTCTTCGTCGGCGAAGGTCCCGGCGCCGATGAAGATGCCCAGGGCATCCCCTTCGTCGGCCGCGCCGGCCAGTTGCTCACGCAGATGATCGAGAACACGGCCAAACGCGAGGGTATCGCGCTGAAACGCGAGGACGTTTACATCTGCAACGTGGTGAAATGCCGCCCGCCCGGCAACCGCACCCCCGAGCCGGACGAAATGGACATCTGCGGGCAGTTTCTAGTCCGCCAGCTCCTGGCGATCCGCCCCAAAGCCATCTGCGCTTTAGGCGGCACCGCCGCCCGCGCTCTTACCGGTCACAAGGAAGGCGTCACCAAGATGAGGGGCAGGTGGTTTCAGTGGCGCGATGTCCCGGTGATGGTGACGTACCACCCATCCTACCTGCTGCGGCCTTACAACCAGGACGCCAAGCGCGAAGCCTGGGAGGATCTCAAGAAAGTCCTGCACTTCGTGTACGACTGACGATGCGTTGGTGGGGCATGCTTTAGCTTGCCCTCAAATCATCGAAAGACTGAGAGGCTCTGGACACTCGGTGGGCTATCTATCACCAGCGATTTTGCGTGCCCTATGGCCGAGTATCGAAGAAGGTTGCCGCATTTTCATCCGGATGGTGCGCATCTGTTTGTGACGTGGCGGCTGCGCCTGAGGATTGGCCATGGTCAAGCGCCGCATGGGCAGGCTAAAGCATGCCCCACCGTCCCGCCCTCGACGAATCCCCCCGCGAGCTGAGCGCCAGCCATCCCACGTAGCCCGCCAGCGGGATCGCGGTCGCGATCCAAAATGCCGCGGAATACCGGTGCAAGTCGAAGAGGTGTCCGAAGAGCGGCATGGTCACCGCCACCATGGCGCTCCACGACCCCGCCCCCGCTCCGGCGATCAGGCCCGCATGGCCCGCCGAGTAAACGTCGGTCGCGTACGCCACCGATAGAACGATGAATCCCGACGCCGCGAACATGGCGAGAAACATCCCGAGCATCACGCTTGCCACGTTGGGCAGCCAGGGCACCGCCCCCAACGCCAGGCTCAGCGCCGCGCACCAGGCGAGCATCCGGCCGAGCGCCGCCACGCGTGGCTGCCCGCGGCGGGCGGCGCGGTCGGAAAGCCATCCCCACAAGAAGTAACCCGCCTCCCAACCGAGCGGCGGAATCCACAGCACCTTGCCGATAAATTCCTGCGAGCGCCCCAACGGATGCGCCAGGTACAGCGACGCGCTGTACAGCACGAACCCCAGCGGCAGCGCTCCCATGGCGTACAAGCACATGAACGCCCACAGCGGCGCGTCGTTCAGACGTGGCCCCGGGGTTGCGGCTGGCGTCGCCACCGAAACCTTCCGGACATCCGGCCTCCGCGAAACCATGGCCCATACCGCCAGCCACGCCAGGCCGATCAGCCCCGTGAACCAGAAGGCCCCACGCCATCCCCACCATAGAAAGACGGGGGTCACCACCAGCGGCGTGATCACCGCGCCCAGCGACCCTCCGCTATACGCCACCGCCAGCCCGCGGCCGCGTTGGTCCGGCGGCAGCGTCTGCACCACCGTGCGCAACCCGCCCGGAAACGTGGCGCCTTCGCCGAACCCCAGCGCCGCGCGCGCCGCGCCGAACGACCAAAACCCTGAAGCGAACGCGTGCGCGATCGATGCGCCCGTCCAGCAGGCCACCGCCGCACTCATCCCCCGGCGCAGTCCCGCACGGTCGAGAATCCGCCCCCACAGCGGGTTGGCCAGCATGTATGCAATCGAAAATGCCGCAATGATGAAGCCGTACTGCTCGCCATCGAGCCCCGTCTCCCGCAGGATGACCGGCGCCAGCAGCGCCAGCGTATTCCGGTCGATATAGCTGATCAGCGAGACCAGCAGCATCGAGGCCGCCGGCACCCAGCGGCGCCATCTGTCCCCGCTCGCAGACATAAGCTCAGATCATACCCCATACGTGATAAACTACGCTTTCGCCCACATAGAATGCTGCTTGCAAGAGAATTTGTCGCGTACCTGTCCCGACAACTCGTCAAGAGGCTGGTGCCCGGCGTCATCGAGACCACCACTCCCGACCTCGTAGCCCAGAAGATCGCCGAAGTCATCACCCAGGAACTGGCCATCGAAGACCGTCTGAACGACGAGGTGCGCGACCTGCTCAGCCAGTACAGCGACTACATGCGCCGTGAGAGCGTCAGCTACCAGGAGATGTTTCGCCGCATCAAGAACACGCTCATCTCCCAGCGCAAGGTCATCCGCGCCTCCGGCCGCGACACCGGCGACGCCATGAAGCTCTCGCGCGACAAGGTCACCGACATGTCCCACCGGATCGTCGACATGCTGCGCAAGAGCCGGGAGCTGCGCCTCAGGGACAAGGACCCCAACAACGTGCGCCTGGAAATCCTCCGCCACATGACGGAGCTGCTGATGGCCGAAGATAAGGTGGACCGCGCCGCGCGCCAGAAGATCCGCTCGCAGAAACGCGAAATCCCCGAAGGCAGCGAGGAGTGGGACCTGCTGCACAGGCGCTACTACTCCGAGGAGCTCAAGAAGCTGGGTATCGACCTGGCCAGATGATGTACTCGCGCCCGGGGCGGCGGCGCTTACCTCTTATACCCGATCATCCTGAGAAACGCCCGCCGCTTCTCCGCGTCTTCGGCCGTCTCCACACCTTTTGGCGGGAAGCCGTCGATCACCCCCAGCACGCCGCGCCCCAGCTCGCTTTCCGCCACCACCACGTGCGCCGGGTTGGCGGTGGCGCAGTAGATCGAGCAGACTTCGGGGACGTCCTTAATTCGTCCCAGCACGTTAATCGGGTAGCCGTCGCGCATCGCCACCACGAATATGTGGCCGGCCGCCACCGCCGAAGCGTTCCGCGCGGCCAGCGCCTTGAGCGCATCGTCGTTCCCGTCCACGCGCGTCAGGCACGGCCCGGAAGCCTCGTTGAACGCCACCCCGAATTTGATCTGCGGGACAGTATTCACGATCGCTTCGTAAACGTCCTCGACAGTCTTGATGAAGTGCGTCTGGCCAAGAATCAGGTTCCCGCCCTCGGGAATCTCGAGCGCCACAATCTTCAGTTCCATAAGAGCCATCCTACTCCCTTGTGGCGCCGGGCCCAGGGGGCACCCCCTTTGCCGCCGGTGGGGTTGTGCGAGATGAGAAGAACACCGGCGACAAGATCGCCGGCGCTACCGCGCGGGCGGTCATAATAGAAGTAGTGCCGCCTTTGACATTTACCCAAGCCCGCGAGACCGTCCTCACGACCGTACGCGCCGCGCGCCAGGTACCCGTTATCGAACAGATCGGCCTGGAAGCCGCCGCCGGACGCGTGCTTGCCGAAGACGTGGCCGCCGACCGCGATACCCCCGCCGTGGCCCGCTCGGTTCGCGACGGTTATGCCGTGCGCGCCAGTGACGTGCCCGGCGAGCTCGAAGTCGTCGGCGAAGTGCGCGCCGGCGAGCGTTTCGCGGGCGTGGTTGGTCCCGGCCAGGCGGTCGAGATCATGACCGGCGCACCGGTTCCCGCGGGCGCCGACGCCGTGGTGATGATCGAGCACACCGACCGCGAGAACGGCCGCGTCCGCATCGGCGTCTCCGCCGAGCCGCGCCAGTTCATCAATCCCCAAGGCTCGGAAGCGGCGGCCCACGAAATCGTCCTGCGCGCCGGCAAGCGCCTGGACTATAGCGACGCCGCCATGCTCGCCGCCTTCGGCCGCGCTAACGTCAAGGTTTACCGGCGACCGGTGGTCGCCATCGTCGCCACGGGCGACGAAATCGTCGAAGTGCACCAGGTCCCCGAGGAATTCCAGATTCGCAACTCCAACGCCTGCTCGCTGGCCGCGCAGGTGACGCGCGCCGGCGGCGTTCCGCAAGTTCTGCCGGTGGCGCGCGACAACCCCGCGCACACCCGCGAAATTGTCGAGCAAGGTCTCGCCGCCGATCTCCTGCTCCTCTCCGGCGGCGTCTCCGCGGGCAAGTACGATATCGTCGAGCCAGTGCTCGCCGCCCTCGGCGCGGAGTTCTACTTCGACCGCGTGCTCATCCGGCCCGGCCAGCCGCTGGTCTTCGGCCGCGTCAGAGAGAGATTCTTCTTCGGCCTGCCGGGGAACCCCTCGTCCACTATGGTGACGTTTGAGATTTTTGCCCGCGCCGCCCTCGAGCTGCTCTCCGGCCAGGAGGAGATTTCGCTCCACATGCCCTTGGCGCGTCTCACCCGCGAGTTTCGTCACAGGACCGGCATCACGCGCTTCCTTCCCGCGCATTTGAGCGCCGATGGCGCCCAGGTCACGCCGGTCGATTGGCGCGGTTCCGGCGATATCCCCGCGCTCACGCGCGCCAACGCCTTCCTGGTGGCCGATCCCGACCGCGCCGAATACCCGCGCGGCGAGCTGATCCGGGTGCTCCTCAAATGAAGAAACCTTCGCACTACGATTCCGCTGGAAGCCCCCGCATGGTGGACGTTTCGGCCAAAACGGAGACGCGGCGCACCGCGCGCGCCCACGCCTTTGTGCGCATCGCGCCGGCCACGCTCCAGGAACTGCCCCACAATCCCAAGGGGAATCCGCTGGAGATCGCGCGCATCGCCGGCATCGCCGCCGCCAAGCGCGCTTCCGAGCTGATTCCGCTCTGTCATCCGCTGATGCTCACCCACGCGGATGTCCACGCTACCGTGGAAAAGAAAGGCGTGCGCATCGTTGCCACCGCTGCCACCACCGCCCAGACCGGCGTCGAAATGGAAGCGCTCACCGCGGCTTCGGTGGCCGCGCTCACGGTTTACGACATGCTCAAGGCGCTCGACAGATCCATTGAAATCCAGGACCTCTACCTGCTGGAAAAGACCGGCGGAAAAAGCGGGGACTTCCGCCGCAAGAGGAGCCATGACTAGCGCCGCGGTCCTGACCATCAGCGACTCCGTAAGCGCCGGGGCGCGCGCCGACCGTTCCGGCCCCGCCGTGCGTGAACGGTTGGAACAACTGGGCTGGATCGTCTCAGTCATGGAGGCGATCCCCGACGAAGTTCCCGAGATCAGCGCCCGCCTGGCCACCCTGGCCGACGGCGGGCAGGTCTCCGCGATCTTCACCACCGGCGGCACCGGCGTGGCCCCGCGCGATGTCACGCCCGAAGCCACGCGAGCCGTGCTGGACCGCGAGATCCCCGGCCTGGGAGAGCTTATGCGCGCCCGCGGCCGCCAGGCCACGCCCCTCGCCGCACTGTCCCGGTCGGTGGCCGGCACCCGCGGGCGGGTCCTGATTGTCAACCTTCCCGGATCGCCCAAAGGCGCGGTCGAGTCTCTGGATGCTATTGTGGAATTGGTGCCCCACGTGCTGGAGCTACTCAGAGGGCGGACCGAGCACGCGGTTGGTAGTCAGGATTAGCATGCATCGACTTTTTTTGTGGGTGTTTCTGTGTGGATCGCTTGCCGTGCGACAGGGCGCCGCGGAGCAAGGCGGCGCGCAGTCACAGGACCAGGCGCCGCCTACCAGGATCGTGACCACCGTCGAGAACGTGGTGGCGCCCGTCCTGGTCTTTGATCGCGACGGGACGTATGTTAATAACATCCGGCCCGACCAGTTTCACCTGTACGACAACGGCAAAGAGCAAAACATCAACGTGGACGTAGTTTATCAGCCCATCTCGCTGGTCATCGCCATTCAGGCGAATTCCCACGTGGAGGGGCTGCTGCCGCACGTCCAGAAGATCGGCAACCTGGTCAGCCCGCTGTTGATGGGCGACCAGGGCGAAGCGGCCATCCTGGCCTACGATGCGCGCATCCGCGTCTTGCAGGACTTCACCTCCGACCCCGACAAAATCGCTCAGCAGGTCAAGAAAATCTACCCCGGCAGCACTTCCAACCGGTTGATCGACGCCGTGGTGGAGGGCACCCGCATGTTGGGCACGCGCCCCAAGAACCGCCGCCGCATCCTGGTGCTGATCGGCGAAACGCGCGACCTGGGCAGCGAGAGCCGCTCGCGCGAAGCCCTGCTCGGCTTGCAGTTTGCCAACGTGTTGTTTTACGGCGTGGACATGTCGCGCTTCATGACCACTCTGACGGCTCCGCCCCCGGTCCCGCGCCCGGACAACCAACTACCGGCCATGCATCCACTGCCATCCGGCGTGCCGGCCACTCCCACCACGGTGGCGCAGACTTACGGTCTCAACGGCGGCCGCGCCGAGTTCATCCCCATGATGGTGGAAGTCTTCAAGGACGTCAAAGCGATCTTCAAGGACAACCCGGTGGAAGTTTTCACCAAGGGAACCGGCGGCAGCGAATTCGGCTTCCACGGCCAGCGCAGCCTGGAAGAGGCCATACAGAAGGCCGGCGAAGAGTTGCACAGCCAATACACCCTTAGCTACAGTCCCAACAACAAGGATGAAGGCGGCTGGCACCAAATCACCGTCGAAATTGGCAGCCACCCCGAAATCAAGAGGATCCAGACCCGCCCCGGCTACTGGCTCGCCCCGAAATAGCCGCGGGCGACTAGGCCAAAGTGGGGCGGACGCCCTCGTCCGCACGCGACCCCCTGGTCGCGCTCTTGCGCTCACTGCAAACTCTTACGCAAGGCAAGACAGCCGACGCGAGGTCCTCGAAAGCCGCGGCGTCAAATTCCAAGTTTCTCGACGGCTTGGTCAAGCGAGAGACCTTGATGACGCTGCTTCGCCTGCAGGAGGCGGCGCTTCATCGCTTCCGATTTCAGGAGATACGCGGTTTCCCGTTCCGATTCGATTTCGCGCCACAAAGAGATCGGCACAATCACCGCAGTCGGCTCGCCACCCTCGTTCGATATGTACTGGATATCAGCGCCGGTCATCAACTACAGTGTACTCCCCTTGAGGACCCGAAGGCTGGCGGAGCGGTCAGAAGGATTCAGACCCGCCCCGGCTACTGGCTGGCGCCGAAGTAGCGGCGGGCGCGGAAGGGCATCGCCGCGCTATCGCCCTAGTAGAGATCAATGAGTCGCTTGGCGTCAAGCGCGACTTTCAGTTTCACTTGTCCCGGTCAATCCGGCGCTGCGCGGCCAGGATCTCGTCGAAAGCAGGATCTGGGGTCCACCCGCCCGCGACGTCGTAGAAGTCCGCTCTGCGTCGGCCGCCGATGGCAGCTCTGGTCAGTTCGTCCAGAACCATCTGATTGAGGCTCTGCTTCCGCCGTGTGGCTCTCTCGCGGAGGACGCGGTCCACCTCCCGCGGAACGCCACGAATCGTGTATCGGATTGACTCCGCCTGCTGCTTCATGCCTCGCCCTGGTACTCAGTCGTCCCCCGAAATTCGCACCAGGCTCTCCGCCGCCGTTCCGTTGGCCACCTCGGCGGCCTCTTCCGCGGTGAAGCTCTCCACCTTCGCCGAGATGTTCATGGAGCAGAACTTGGGCCCGCACATGGAGCAGAAGTGCGCGTCCTTGAAACCCTCGTCGGGCAGCGTTTCGTCGTGCATGGCGCGCGCCGTCTCGGGGTCGAGCGAGAGATCGAACTGGCGGTTCCAGTCGAAGCGGTAGCGCGCCCGGGAAAGCTCGTCGTCGCGGTCGCGCGCTCCCGGGCGGCGCCGCGCGATGTCGGCCGCGTGCGCCGCAATCTTGTACGCGATGATCCCCGCCTTCACGTCGTCGCGGTTGGGCAGGCCGAGGTGCTCCTTGGGCGTGACGTAGCACAGCATGGACGCGCCGTGCCAGCCGATCATGGCCGCCCCGATCGCCGAAGTGATGTGGTCGTAACCCGGCGCGATGTCCGTGACCAGCGGCCCCAGCGTGTAGAACGGCGCCTCGTAGCACATCTCCTCTTCCTTGCGGACCTGCATCTCGATCTGGTCCATGGGAATGTGGCCCGGCCCCTCGATCATCACCTGCACGTCGTATTCCCAGGCCTTCCTGGTGAGCTCGCCCAGGGTCTTCAGCTCGGCGAACTGGGCCTCGTCGCTCGCGTCCGCCAGGCTGCCGGGACGCAGCCCGTCCCCCAGCGAGAAGCTCACGTCGTGCTTCTGGAAAATCTTGCAGATGTCTTCGAAGCACTCGTAGAGCATGTTCTGCCGGTGGTTCCTGACCATCCACTCGGCCAGGATGGCGCCCCCGCGGCTGACGATGCCGGTGATGCGCCTGGCGGCGAGCGGGATGTGTTCGACCAGCACGCCCGCGTGGATGGTCATATAGTCCACGCCCTGCTCGGCCTGCTCCTCGATCACCTCCAGCATCACCCGCGCGCTCAGGTCCTCCACGCGCCGAACGCGCGAGAGCGCTTCGTAAATTGGCACCGTGCCGATGGGAACGGGCGAGGCGGCCAGGATGGCCTGGCGGATGGCCGGGATGTCGCCGCCGGTGGAGAGATCCATCACGGTATCGGCGCCGTACTTCAGCGAGTAGCGCAGCTTCTCCAGTTCCTCCTCGACGTTGGATGTGACGGCCGAGTTCCCGATATTGGCGTTGATCTTGCACCGGGAGGCGACCCCGATGCACATCGGCTCCAGGTTCGGATGGTTCACGTTGGCCGGGATGATCATTCGGCCGCGGGCCACTTCCAGGCGAACCAGCTCCGGAGACAGATTTTCCCGCCGCGCGACGTGGTGCATCTCCTCCGTGATAATGCCCTTGCGGGCATAATGCATCTGTGTGCGGATTTTCTCGTGCTTACGTTTGGCTACCCACTCTGTGCGCATGATGGCTCCTGGTGGCTGCGGGCGGGTTTCGTAACGGAATCCGCCCGCACCAGATACATACGACCGGTGATCCCCGGCCGCTGTCAGCACTTCTTCTTCTTAGGTTTTTTCGCTTCCTTCTTGGGACTTTTATCCTTAGCCACGAAAAACCTCCCTTATGTTGAGATTATACTCGCAGGCAGCCCCTCCGCTCGGTGCCGCTCGCGGTTCCGTGCGAATTCACTCACTGAGCCGCAATCGGGGTACCCTCCGGCTCGGGAGCGGAGCGCCAGAAGCGGCGCGGGGCCCGCGAAAGGCCGGTGCTAGAAGACCAAATCGTCTACTTCCGGCCCTTACTCTTGGCCTTGGCCTTGGGCGCTTCTTCCGCGGCCGCATTGGGAGGCGCGGCGGCTTCGGCCACGGCTTCGTCGGGGTTGACCCTCTTGAGGACCTCCTGAAACAGCGCAGCCTTGCGGAGATCCCCTTTGGACGGCGGCGCCTGCTCGTGCCGGTAGTCGTGATCGCTGTGGCAGGTCCGGCAGCGCACTTTGGCCGGTTCCCGGTTCATCACGGAAACCACCGAGTGATTCATGATGCGCTTGCACCGAACACAGTAGTCGTCAATGACGTCGCCCAGGCGGTATTCGGACATACGGGGCCTCCTAACTGGCAGTGGACTGGCCGGCGGGTTCCGCCTCCGGCTCAGCGTGCTGCTTGGGCTCGGCGAGCGCCCACTGGGCCGGCTCGAAACCCACATACTTGCAGACGCGCAACTGGCCCGCTTCGGTCTCCACCAGGTCGCCTACCGCCAGCGGGTCTCCCGATTCCCGCAAGCGCCGCCACGCGTCGTATTCGTTCAGCGCTTCCACCTGGCCGCGCTGCTCGTAATCCCTGGGCTTGACCGAGGCGCACCCGGAGACATGCGGCGCCCAGCGGAATTGCTGCCGTGGCGAATCCTTCATGCGGTAGATCCGATAGAGCGGCATAGCCCTACATTGTAATCGAAGTCGCGTGGGGCAGACCATCGCATTTCGTGGTCTGCCGACCTTTATTGATGCGCCGGCCCGTACAGCACGCGTCCCGGCCGCTCGCTGGTGACCGCGTCGTTGCGCAGCACCAGTTTCCCGTTCACGATTACGTGGCGCACGCCCACCGAGTACTGGTGCGGCCGCTCGTACTCGGCGCGGTCGGCGATCTTGTCCGCATCGAACACCACCACGTCGGCCTTCATGCCCGGCCGCAACAGGCCGCGGTCCCACAATTTCAGCCGTTGGGCCGGGTATCCGGACATGCGGCGCACCGCCTCTTCCAGCGTCAGCACCTTCTTCTCGCGCACGTACACCCCGAGCACGCGCGCGAAGGTGCCATAGCTTCGCGGATGCGGCGCCGCCTGGCCAAACACCGGAATCTCGCCATCGGAGGCAACCATGGTGTAGGGCGAGCGCAGGATGCGCACCACATCGTCTTCGCTGATGGCGTGATAGACGGCCTGGCAGCCGCCTTTCTGCTGCAACTCGATGGCGCTATCGGCGGCGTTTTCCAGGGTTGGCTCGGCGCCGCGTGCTCGCGTAATCTCGGCCAGGTTCCTGCCGGCCAGGCTCGCGTCGAAGGGACAATTGGCGATCACCACGTTCTTGGGATCGCCCGCGCCGCGGTCCAGGCGGATGTTTTCGACGATGGCGGCTTTGATGCGCGCGCGCTCCGTGGGAACCGCGAGCCGATCGAGCACCGCCTTCTGCCCGCCTTCCAGCGCCCATTGCGGGAACAACGCGGAGATGCTGGTGCTCGACGCCGTGTAGGGGTATTGGTCGATGGTCACGTCCACGCCGCGCGCCCGCGCCTCCTCCACCAGCTTGAGCGATTCCACGCTCTGGCCCCAGTTGCTCCGGCCGATGATCTTGTGGTGCGTAATCTGCGTCGGCAGGCCGCCCTCTTCGCCGATGCGGATGGTCTCGCGCACGCTCGCGAGCACGTGCGACGCCTCCTCGCGCATGTGCGAGATGTGGATACCGCCCATCCGGCCGACCACCTTGGCCAGCTCGATCACCTCTTCGGTCGGCGTATAATTTCCGGGCACGTAGAAGAGGCCGGTCGAGAGACCAAACGCCCCGTCCCGCATGGCCGCCGCCGCCAGTCCCTTCATCTTTTCGATTTCCGCCGGCGTGGCCTTCCGGTTGGCCAGCCCGATGACCAGTTCGCGTATGCTCCCCTGCCCCACCATGGTCGCGAAGTTGATGGAGATGGGCGTCTGCCGCACCTTGTCGAGGAACGGCGCCAGGGGCACCGCAGAACTGCCGTCGGGTCCTTCGACGATGGTGGTCACGCCCTCGCGCAAGTAGTTCTCCGCCGTGGGCACGGCGAATATGCCCCGCCGCCCGTGCGAGTGTATGTCGATGAAGCCCGGAGCCGCCACCAGCCCCCGCCCGTCGATGCGAATGGCCGCGTCAGCGCCCGCCAGCGGCCCCACCGCGACGATGGTATCGCCCCGTATCCCGATGTCGGCGTAATACCACGAGCCGCCGGAACCGTCGACCACCCTGGCCCCGGTGATGAGTAAATCGAATTGGCTGGTCTGCCCGAGCAAGAGCCCGCTTGAAACCAGCGAAAGTAATACGAGAATCGCACGCACCATGGCGGCTATTGTACTAGGGATCGCCAATCGTCGGGCAGATCCCCGACCTGCCCCGATGGTCATAGACGCAATAGGGTTCACTTAAGGAGTGGCACCCCGACACTTCTCATGCCGTCTGTGGACCCTGCGACTGCCCGCAGAAGTGGCTGACATCCGCGAGATGGTCATCGAGTGGGATTCTTGCCGGACGGGCGGGCGGAGCGCAGCTTCAATATACGTCGCCAGCGCATCCGGTTCGTCCTCCACATAGACCTTGACGTGTACGGTATAACCGTACATACTGGAATCGAGGGACGACGTGCAGCTCGTTCGCTTTCGTCATAAAGGGCTGAGGCAGCTCCATGGAGACGGCAATGCCAAGGGGGTGCCACCCTCGATGGCCGACAAGCTGCGGAAGCTTCTGTTCGCTCTCGAAACCGCCGAGACCCTTGACCAACTCTCTCGGTTCCCAGGATGGAAGCTGCACCCGCTCAAAGGCGATATGACAGGATTCTGGAGCCTGACCGTCACCGGAAACTGGCGCCTGATTTTCCGCTACGGCGAAGAGACCAATACTGCCAGCGAAATTGACTTGATCGACTACCATTAGGAGGATTCGAATGCCCATGAAGCGCCCGCCCCATCCGGGCGACCTGATCAGAACCGAGATCATCGAAGCCCTCGGTCTTAACGTGTCGAAGGCGGCGGAAATTCTGAAGGTGCGCCGCGCCACGCTCTCCGACCTTCTCCACGCCAAGGCCGCATTGACGCCGGAAATGGCTCTGCGCATCGAAAAGGCGTTCGGTCCCGACATGAACCATCTTCTCCGCATGCAGCTCGCCTACGACGTGGCGAAAACCCAGCAGCACGCCCGGAATATCGCAATCAAGCGGTATGTTCCGGCTTGAAGGGACAGGCCGCGAAACTCCGTTCTCCGCAGGGAACCCCCATTTGTTACCGGGCCCTCGACATGCAGCCCCCGCGCGCCGCCAAACCCCGCCTCCCCGGTTAAGATAGTGATGGAGATCAACGTTGAAAAAGCTGCTGCTCTTGCTGCTGCTGGTGGTCGCGGCTGTGATCGGCTGGGGGGTCTTTCGCAGGAATGCTCCGCCGCAGGTGAATTTCGTACGGGTAACGCGGGGAACGCTGGTGAGCACGCTCTCGACCAACGGCAAGGTCGAGCCGTTCCAATGGCAGGCGGTGCGCGCGGAAACCCCCGGCCTGGTGAGCGAGGTCGCGGTGCGGGAAGGCGAGCACGTGGCCCAGGGCGCGGCGCTGGCTGTGATTGTCGACCCCTCGCTTCAGTCCGAGGTGGCCGCCGGCGAGGCCAAGGTGGCCGAGGCGCGCGCCAACCTGGCGGCCCTCGAAGCCGGCGGCAGGCCGGCGGATCTGGCCGGCATCGAAAACAATCTGGCGCGCGCGCGTTTCGACCGCCAGCAGCGCCAGAAGGAGCTCGACGCCTTGCGCCGGCTGGTGGAGAAACACGCCGCCACCACAGTGGATGTCGATGCAGCGCAGGATAAGGTGCGCCAGTTGGATATCGAGATCGAGGGCCTCGAAACCCGCCGCCAGTCGCTGGTGAGCCGGCCAGAGGTGGCGGCTGCGCAGGCGCGCTTGCAGGATGCCGAAGCGGCCTTAAACCTGGCGCGGCAGCGCGCCGCCCGGAGCACGCTGCGGGCGCCCATCGCCGGTGAGATCTACGGCCTCGCGGTGCGCCCGGGCGCGTATCTGAACGTCGGAGACCCGGCGGCCAATATCGGGCGGCTGGACCGGCTGCGCGTGCGCGTGTACGTCGATGAGCCCGAGCTGGGGCGCGTGGCGGAGGGCCAGCCGGTGGCCATCACCTGGGACGCCCTGCCCGGCCACCAGTGGCGCGGAACGGTCGAACGGAAGCCTGATTCGATTCAGGCGCTGGGATCGCGGCAGGTCGGCGAAGTGATCTGCTCCATCGAGAATCCGGGCCGCGAATTGATCCCCGGCTCCAATGTGAACGCGGAAATCCGCACGGCGGTGGTGGATCGCGCGCTGGTGGTCCCCAAAGAGACCTTGCGCCACGATGCGCAGGGCGACTACGTGTTCGTCCTGAACGGCGACACCGTCGCCCGCCGCCCCGTGAAGAAGGGGGCCTCGAGCGTCACCGAGATCCAGGTGGTCGAGGGGCTGGCGGAAGGCGATGCCGTGGCGCTGCCCTCGAACGTTCCGCTGAAGCCCGGCGACCGCGTGGCCGCGGCGATGTAGAATAGCAGCTTCATGTCTCAGAATGGTTCTTCCCCAGGCCCACCGGCCAGCCAGGCCAAGTATGCCTGGTACAAGGATCTCACCCGCTACCACTGGTTCGTGTTGAGCGTCGCCATCATGGGCTGGATGTTCGACACCATGGCCCAGCAACTCTTCAACCTGGCCCGCAAGCCCGCCCTCCGCGAGCTGCTCGGCGGCCGGTCCAGCGACGCCACGGTCTCCGAGCAGGCCGGTTACGCCACCATGATCTTCATGATTGGATGGGCCCTCGGCGGGGTCCTCTTCGGCGTCCTGGGCGACCGCCTCGGGCGCGCCAAGACCATGATCATGACCATCCTCTGCTATTCCGTCTTCACCGGCCTGAGTGTGCTCTCCACCGGCGTGTGGGACTTCAACCTGTACCGCTTTCTGTGCGGGCTGGGCGTGGGCGGGCAGTTCGCCGTGGGTGTGGCGCTGGTGGCCGAGGTGGTCCCCGAACGGGCGCGGACGCACGCCCTGGGCATGGTGCAGGCGTTCTCGGCGGTGGGCAACATGGTGGCTGCCATGGTGGGTATTGTGCTCGGACAACTGGAGACCTCCGGCGCGATCGTGGGTGCGTGGCGCTGGGAGTTTCTCGCCGGGGCGTTGCCGGCGCCGCTGGCGCTGCTGGTTTTCAAGAAGTTGAAAGAACCCGAACAATGGCTCAGAGACCGCGCCGCAAAGAAACGCATGGGGTCGTTCGGCGAGCTTTTCTCCAACCCGCGCTGGCGGCGCAATGCCATCGTCGGCTTCCTGCTGGCCTTTGCCGGCGTGGTCGGACTGTGGGGCATCGCCTTCTTCAGCTACGACCTGATGCGTCCCGTGCTCGAGAAGACTTTCCGCGCGCAAGGCATCACCGGCGCCGAGCTGGCCGGCAAGACCACCACCTGGATCGGGATCATCTCGCTGCTCCAGAACCTGGGAGGCTTCTGCGGTGTGTACGCCTACACCTGGCTGACTCAGCGCACCGGCCGCAAGAAGGCCTTTGCGGTCAGCTTCCTGGCCGCCATGGGGATGACCGCCTTCACTTTCTGGAACCTGAAGACCATCAGCGACATTTTCTGGATGATCCCGCTCATGGGTTTCGCCCAGCTCTCGCTGTTCGGCGGCTACGCCATTTACCTGCCCGAGCTATTCCCCACCCGGCTGCGCAGCACCGGCACAAGCTTCTGCTACAACGTGGGACGCTTTGCCGCGGCGGCCGGACCCCTCACCCTCGGTCTGCTGACCAGCCGTGTCTTCGCCGGGTATACCGATCCCATGCGTTACGCCGGTGTGACCATGTGCCTGGTGTTCCTGGTCGGCCTGGCCGCCTTGCCATTCGCACCTGAGACCAAGGGTCAGCCGTTGCCCGAGTAGATTGATCCTGCCGGCCGTTGCGCTCTCGGAACAGGCCATCCCATAACCGGACAGTTCCGTCCGCGATCCGCCCGCAACCCAACAGCTTACGGGCGGCATGCCACGTGCCTGATAATCATTGCTTATGTTCCTGCTCGACTTCTTTCTCGCCTGGCGGAAGCTGGTCCGCCGTCCGGGCGCGGCCCTGCTGGCCATCGTCTCGCTGGCCCTGGCAATCGGTTTCTCCACCGCGGCGTTCAGCGTGGTGGACGCCTATTACTACCGCGCGCTTCCCGTGAAGGAGCCCGGCCGGCTGGCTTATGCCTTGGTGCGCGACCGCGAAGGCCGCCTCGACGAGCTCAATTGGGCGGAGTTTCAAGCCATTCAGCAACAGGCTCGCACGCTGGATGGAATCATGGTGCAGAATCGCCGTGGCCCGGTGGTGAAGCTGCCCGACCGCGACGATTTCCCAATTACCGCCGGCGTCTCGGACAACTTCTTCGATGTGCTGGGTGTGCAGGCGGCCATGGGGCGGGTGTTCCATGCCGGCTCCGGCGCCGACGGCCAACTGGTCCTCTCCGACCGCTATTGGAAAACCGCATTCGGCGGCGACTCCGCTATCTGCGGCCGCACCGTGTCGGTAGGCGGAGCGGCCCTGGCGGTCATCGGAGTCCTGCCCCCGGGCTTCTCGGGATCGGGGCGCGGACTCGCCGTCGACCTGTTCGTACCGCACCAGACCATGTTTGGATCGCTACCCATGGGATCGCCGGTGGATCCCAAGGATACGGGGTACCAGCCCCTGGTCCGCCTGAAGCCCGGCGTAACGCTCGAAACCGCGCGCCGCGACATAGACCAGGTGCTGCGGCAGCGGGAAGCCGCGGGACTCGCCCACGAGGCGGGGCGCACAGCGGTCGTTTTGTCGTTCACCCGCCCGGAGGTCAAGCCCGAAACCACGCCCGGCGACGTTTTTCCGTGGATCGTGCTGCTGGTTTTGACCATTGCCGCGGCCAATTTCGCCGGTCTGCGGTTGATTGAGAACCAGATGCGAAGGCGCGAGACAGGCGTCCGCCTGGCGCTGGGCGCGGGGCGTGCGGCCTTGCTGCGCCAGCACCTCTCGGAGAGCCTGCTCCTGGCGGGGGCCGGCACCGCGCTGGGATTGCTCCTGGCGGCCTGGCTGATCGATTTCGCTCCGGCGGTGCTTTACGCCGGGGAGCGGTCCAGCGAGTATTACATTCGTCTGGACGCGCGCGTGTTCGCCTTCAGCGCGGGCGCCATGTTGCTGGTAGCGGCCGTGGGGGCGCTCATTCCGCTGCGTGACGTGTGGAAGGTCGGGGTCATGCCCGCATTGCAAGCGGTTTCCTCGCCATCGGCCAACCGCTGGCTGGCCGCGCTGGTGGTGGCGCAGATGGCCCTCGTCACCGCGGCGGCCAATTCAGCCGGGCTGTTGTGGCGCAGTCTCGAAAACGTGGCCGCGGTTCGCCCCGCCATGGACCCGGACCGCAAGCTGCTGATCGTGGCCGGTCAATGGGACACCGGCGGCCCGCTGGCAACCCGTTCCGATCGCCTGGCCGGCGAGTTGAACACGCTTCCCGGCGTGGTGAGGGTGGCCTACTGCCGCCGGGTGATGCTTGCGGGGTCGGGGGGCGGCGTGCGGACGGCCTTTGAGCGTCCCGGCCAGCCCAAGCTCAACTTCCGCTTCAACCAGGTAAGCCCGAGCTATTTCGCAACCACCGGAGCGCGCGTGCTCAGGGGCCGCACGTTTTCCCAAGGCGATGGCCCGGATTCCACTTTGGTGGCGATGGTGAGCGAGTCCTTCGTCCGAAAGTTTTTCCCGGCCCAGGAGCCCCTGGGGGCCTGGGTGCGGCTTGGCGGAAAGGACCGGCAGATTGTCGCCATTGTCGAAGACGGCCCTGCCAACGACCTCAAAGAGAACATCGAGCCATTTGTCTATTTTCCGTTCGCGCAACGCCCGTCCGGCGACATCACCTATTTCCTCGAAACCGCCCGCGACGCGGGGCGCATCACGGCGCCGGTCCGGGAGCGTATCCGTAAAGCCGATGCGGCCTTCATGGCGTATGACTTCCTCACCCTGTTGCAACACATGCGCCGCCAGCGAAATGAAGAGGAACTGGCCGCGGACATCAGCGGCGGCATGGCGCTTTTGTGCATCGTGCTGGCCGCCGCGGGTCTCTTTGGCGTGACGCTTTACGCTGTGGGCCGCCGCATGCGCGAATTCGGAGTGCGCGTGGCCATGGGCGCAACTCCCGCGCTGCTGGCCAGGCAGGTGATTCGCGAAGCCTTGCGGCTGGCGCTGGCAGGAGTGGCGCTGGGCTGCGGGCTGGCGCTGGCCGGCCAGCATCTTCTGCGCGGCCTGCTCTTCGGCGTCAATCCCTGGAATCCCTGGATGCTGGCGGGCGCTGTGGTGATGGTGACGCTGGTGGCGCTGGCGGCCGCCGCAATCCCCGCCCGCCGCGCCGCGCACACCGATCCCATCGCTGCGCTGCGCGTGGAGTAGGGGCCGCACACTGCTACACTGTCACTGAGCATGGCTGCCAACGCGGCAACGGAGATTGACATCGGCAAGCTGGCAGGACGGCGCGAGGTGCGCGAGTGTCTGCAATGGTTCACGCGCGAAAAGCAGTGGATCAATGAGATGCACTTGCAGCTTTGCCGCGTGCCGGCGCCCACCTTCCTGGAGCAGGAGCGCGCCGCCTGGTTCCTCGAACAATTCCGCGCCTTGGGATGGGATGCCTCCATCGACCGCGCCGGCAACGTTATCGCCTCACAGGGAACCGGCCCTTATGTCGCTCTGACCGCCCATCTCGACACGGTGATCGCTCCGCGCAACAAAGACGATGTCACGGTGGAAGCGGACGGCCGTTTTTGCGGCCCGGGCGTCTCCGATAATGGCGCCGGCCTGGCGGCCCTGCTGGCGGTGGCGCGCGTCTGGAAGTTCTGCCTCAAGCCCCTGGATCTTTCGGCGAACCTGCTGCTGGTGGCCAATGTCGGCGAGGAAGGCGAGGGCAATTTGCTGGGGATGCGGCACCTCTTGAAACAAGCGCCGCTGGCTCGCAAGATCCAGGCCTTCCTGGTGCTGGACGGCGCCAACACCGATCACATCACCAGCCGCGCGCTGGGCAGCCGCCGTTTCGAAATCGCGTTCACCGGTCCGGGCGGCCATAGCTGGAGCGATTACGGCGTCGGCAATCCGTTGCACGCGTTGTGCCGCGCGGTGTCGCTGTTTTCCGAAGCGCAGCTCGACGGTGTTCCCAAATCGGCTGTGAACGTCGGCCTGATCGAGGGCGGCTCGAGCGTCAACGCCATCCCCCAAACGGCGCGCGCCAAAGTGGACATCCGCTCCGAAACCAACGACAAAATGGACGAGCTCGTGGACCTGCTGAGCGGCGCCGTGGACCGCGCCCGCGACATCGAGAACCAGCGCGCCACCGGCGGCAAGGTGGCGGCCAGGCTGAAAGAGATCGGGTCGCGGCCGGCCGCGGCCCTGCCCGAGAGCGCCCTGATTCTCCAGTACGTGCGGGGCGTGGACGCGCACCTCGGCATCCGCTCCCATCTGGACTGCTCGTCCACGGACGCCAATGTTCCCATGTCGCTGGGAATTCCGGCCATCGCCATCGGCGGAGGCGGAGCGGGCGGAGGCGCTCACACCACCCAGGAATGGTTCCGGCCGGAAGGGCGCGACCTCGGCCTCAAGCGCATCTTCCTGACCCTGCTCCTGCTGATGCGCGATTCCGGGCATGGTGGGAGCGGGAAGTGAACCGCCACCGGGCGGAAGCAGCGCTGGTCCTCAACACGGTAGTCTGGGGGGCCACCTTCGTCCTGGTGAAAGCCGCGCTGCTCGACATTTCGCCCCTCCTGTTCCTGGCGCTGCGCTTCTCTCTGGCCACCGGGGCGCTCGTGGCTCTGTTTCGCGGAGCCCGATGGGTACCCTTCACAGGCAAGACGGCGGCCGCGGGGGCCCTCGCCGGTGCTTGTCTCTTCTCCGGGTATCTGTTCCAAACACTGGGGTTGCGGCTCACTACGGCGCCTAAGTCGGCCTTTATCACGGGATTGACCTCGGTGATGGTACCTTTGCTCGCGGCGCTCGTCTATCGGAATAGACCCCGGGGTTCAGAGGTAGCTGGGGTGCTGGTGGCTACGGCCGGGCTGGGCCTGATGACGTTGCAGGGCGCTACCGCTTTGATTGGCCGGGGCGACTTGCTGACGTTCTTTTGCGCCATTGGGTTCGCCGCGCACATTGTGACGCTGGGCCACTTCTCCGAGCACATGCGCTTTCAATTGTTGTCGGTCGCCCAGGTGGGCGCCGCCGCGGTTCTGGCACTGTCGTTGTGCTGGTGGGTCGAGACGCCCCATGTGCGGTGGCGGCCCGTGGTGATCTGCGCCATACTGGTAACAGGGCTTTTGGCTACTGCTCTGGCTTTTACCATTCAGGCGTGGGCCCAGCAGTACACCACCTCGACACGCACTGGGCTGATTTACATGCTGGAGCCCGTTTTCGCCTGGATTACGTCGTATTGCATCATGGGTGAGGGCCTTTCAGCACGCGCCGCCGCGGGCGCGGCCCTCATTTTGGGTGGAGTTGTGTTGGTGGAGGTGAAACCCTTGAACCCGCGGGTACATCCATCTTAGTAGCAGTCGCGGCGGGGAATCCGACGATTCCGGCCGCAGAGACACGTAGGAGAGAAGAAGGTCCATGAGTTTCTTTGACAGATTACGCACCCAGAAATTGCTTTCGTTCACGTTGGTCTTGTTTACGCTGTCGATCGGTATCGTGATCGGCACCCTGATCAGTTCCGGTGTAAGGGCAGCCAAGGATAACCAGGCCGCGCCGGGAGCGACGCCCCTGGTCATCCCCAACCCTGTGGAACTGTCCAACACGTTCACCCAGATTGCCAAACAGGTCGAGCTTTCCGTGGTCAACATCTCGACCACCTATTTGCCGAAGGCTCCCGCGCGGTCTCGCAGCGGGAAGCGCCAGGTGCTGCCCCCGGACGACCAGGATCAGGGTCAGGGCGAAAACGGCGGGATGGACGAGTTTTTCTACCGCTTCTTCGGGAACCCGTTTGGCAACGGCGTGCCCGATATGCCCCAGCGGAAGGGCTACGCGCTAGGCTCCGGCGTGGTGGTGGACCAGGCCGGGTACATCCTGACCAACAATCACGTGGTCGACAAGGCCGACCGCATCCAGGTGAAGTTCACTGGCGATCCCACCGAATATGACGCCAAGGTGGTGGGCGTGGATGCCCCCACCGACCTCGCGGTAATCCGCGTGGAAGGCAAGAAGAACCTGGTCCCGGTCAAGATCGGCAATTCCGACGCCGTGCAGGTGGGCGATTGGGCCATCGCCATCGGCTCGCCATTCGGCCTCCAGGCCACGGTGACCGCGGGCATCATCAGCGCCAAGGAGCGCGATATCGATCCCGACATGCAGTTCCAGCACTTCTTGCAGACCGATGCGGCCATCAATCCCGGCAACAGCGGCGGACCGCTGCTCAACATCCGCGGCGAAGTGATTGGCATCAACACCGCCATCGCCACCAATTCCCTGACGCGCAGCTACCAGGGCGTCGGCTTCGCCATGCCCATGAACACGGCGGCGCAGGTCTACAACCAGATCATCAAGAACGGCAAGGTGACGCGCGGCGGGATTGGCGTCTCGTTTGTCCCGTCGGACACCGCCAAGGCTCGCGCCCTGTTGAAGGAGGCGGGCGTCAGCGAAGGTGTGTTCGTCGAGACGGTGAAACCGGGCGGCGCCTCGGACAAGGCCGGGATCAAGGACGGCGACGTCATTGTGGCCCTCAACGGCAAGCCGGTTCGCGACGGCGGCGACCTGGTCAACACGGTGACCACGACCCCGGTGGGCACCTCGCTGGATGTCGCGGTGGTGCGCGATCACAAACGCCAGAACTTCCGCGTGGTGGTCGGCGACCTGGCCCAGTTCTTCCCGGAGAGATTCGGCTCGGGCAACGAGCAGGAATCGAATAAGGCCGAAGGCGGCGCGGTGAGCCTGGGCATGCGCCTGGAGAACCTCACCGACCAGCGGCGCGAGTCCCTGGGCCTCAAGGAAAAAGGCGGGGTCCGGGTCTATTCGGTGGAACCCGACTCCTTCGCCGAAGACATCGGGCTGCAAGCCGGCGATGTGCTGACTTCCATCAACCATCAGGCCATCAATACCGTCGACGATGTGACGCGCGTCCGCAACACGCTGAAGCCCGGCGATCCGGTCACCTTCCGGATCATGCGGAAAGACCGCGGGCCCAACGGCGAGTGGACCTCCGCGTTTGCGGCGGGCACGCTACCGAACACTTCGAAGTAATCCGCTGGCTTGCTTTGGCGGCCGCGGCGCGCGCGCCAGCGTGCCCCGGCCGCTCTTTTTCGTTCGCGCGAAGTTGGTAAACTGACTACAAGCATGCGGACCATTCTGTGCTGGGCGGGCATTGCCGCGCTGGCGGCGCTCGGTTGGAGCGCCGACACCACCGTCCCGCCGAAGAAGACGACGGCCCCCAAGAAGACCGTCGCAAAGTCGGCCGCATCGGCGCAAAAGAAGGCGCCCGCCAAGACCGGCGCCAACAAGTCCACCGCATCGCCAACCAAGAAGAAATCGGTCGCCTCGAAAACCGGCGTTTCGAAGGCGGCGGCCGGCTCCAGAACCACGACCTCGCACCCCGGCACCAGCAAGGCCGGCCCCAGGACCGCCGCTGCGCGCCGCGGGAAGAGAGGGCCGGCGAAGCGTGTCACGTGGCGCAACCGGCAACTGGCGCCGACTCCACAGCGGTACAAGGAGATCCAGGAGGCGCTGGCGGCCAAGGGCTACCTGAAACCCGAGGATGCCAACGGCGTCTGGACCCCGGCGTCAATGGACGCGCTGAAGAAGTTCCAGGCCGGACAGAACCTCGAGTCCACCGGAAAGATCAATTCGTTGTCGCTGATCGCGCTGGGTCTAGGCCCGAAGCGGGAGACGGCGACGCCCAAGCCTCCCGCTGAAGGTACCCCCGCCCCATCGCCCAGCCGTCAATAGTGATACCGCGCCTGAAGAAAATCGACGCGCGTTTCGCCCACCTTGTAAACCAGGCGGTGCTCCTGCGTGATGCGTCTGGACCAGCACCCGGCCAGCACGTACTTCAGCGCTTCCGGCTTGCCGATGCCCTGAAATGGATCCCGAAGCGTGGCCTCCACAAGCTCCAGGATTCGAAGCGCGGCGTCGCGGTCCGTTTTCACCCAGAAGCAGAGGTCCTCGAGAAACTCGCGATGAAAGACGGCGTTGCGCTCAGCGCCGCGATTCAAGCCCGATCTCCCGCCGCAGCCGTTCGATAGACATCGCCTGGCCCTGCCGGCGTTCCGCCCGATGCAGAGCCGTCAGGAGCCGCCGCGCATTGCGTGGCGAACGCAACAGATGGGCCGTTTCCATCAGCCCAGCCAATTCCCCCGCCGGCACCAGCGCCACGTCCCTCTGCCCTTTACGGCGAACCAATACCACCTCGTGGTCGTCTGCCACGCGGTCCAGGACACCGGCCAGGTTTGCACGCAGACTCGTATAAGTTGTTTCGAAAGCCATCCGGTGCCTCAGTATTATCGTACAGGAATCCTGTACAGCTTGCAACCGGTGGGCAGCCACCTACTTCACCCCTAGGCGCTAAAATAACGCTCTCGGCGAGACTTTCGCAGGCTCTCTGGTTGGAGCGCAGTTTCCCATATCCGGACTTCGGAACCGGACGCGCTGAAGACATGGTGCTTGCGCCGGCACCAGCCGTAGGCTAACGGTGCCGTGGGTTTCGAACAATGCACGGATGGACTCCTCCGAAGCCCCAAAACCGAGGTTTCCAACGACCGGTCTCGCGGGCCAGGACTTTGTGCTCTGCCGCAGCACCAACTTCCGGGCGCTGCCCGCCGGCGGCGGATGCGCCGGTGCGTGATCCCGGCAAACCGGCGCGCCGCTTCCCAGATGGCGGAGTCAAACCACGCGGGCCCCCGCCAGTGTTTTTTGGGTTCCCATTATTGCTATTGTGGGAAGTCGCGGAAAGGTGCGAAAAGGAGGACATTTATGAAGCGAATCGTCTTGCTGCTCGTCAGCCTGTTTGTCGTGTTCCTGTCCACGGGCTGCGGCCCCAGCGACGCAGAGAAGCGTGCCCAGCAGGTCGCCCAGGCCAAGGACGACGCGCTGAAACTGCGCCAGCAATTGGCCCAGGCCAAGTCCGGCGCCGATGCCGAAAACGTGCGCCAGCAGATCATGAAGGTGCTCAGCGACGCCAGTCTGACCGTCGAGTCCATCCACTTTACCGAAGCCGAGCTGAAGGATTACGTGAAGGCGGCTAGCGCTGCGGAAAGGCCGGCCCCGCCGCCGCCCAAGAAGGCCAAGGCGGTGCGTCACACCAAAGCCCGGCGCAAGGGGTGAACCGCTCCAACGGTTCGGTAAGGTTCCTCACGCTCCGGGTGCCGGACTTCCCCCAACCGGACTTGGACGAAGCCGCTTCGCGGCAGGCATACAGTACGGCGTCCTCGGTTTGTCAGGACGATTGCGTCGGTGTCGACGCAGGAGTACGATGCAAGCAAGATGCGTGGACTGATCAGGTGCTACCAAGACTGGCAGCGCCACGCAAAGGGGGAAGCTATTCAATCCCCATAAAGCAATCGTCCTGCCAAACCTACCCCAGGCTTCCTCCAAGTCGTCTTATCGAAACTGCTCCGGCGATCAAGAGCAGTCACGCCCGTTGGCTCTGCCGCCGGAGCAGTTCCGATCAAGCCTAAAGACTTATGGCCAACTACTCCGCCCAGTTGAGGAATTCCGGCCCGGCGGCCAGCCTACTTGCTGGCATCAGAGTTGGGTAGGAAAGGTCGGTCTGGAGGTCAGTTGTGCTAGGCCGATGCGACCTGTCGACCTCGCCGGCGCTCCCTAACTGCAAGCGCCCCTTCGCTACTGCGATGCTACGCGCCGCTTGAGATCATCTGCCTTGTGGGACGCCCCTTCGGCGTCCCCGGCTCGACCAAGCCGTCGCAGAACGTCCGCAAGCTTAGCGTAGTCGTTCGGATCATTGCTGAGTTCCGCAGATTGCCGGTAATACGATGCGGCCCCTTCAAGATCTCCACGCCCCTCCATTACCTCGGCTAAATTGTAGTAAGGCGAAGCGTAACTGGGATTAATCTCGATTGCCCTCCGATATTTCCCCATCGACTCATCGACCCGCCCAAGTTGGGCGAGACATTGCCCCCAATTGTTCAAGGCGAACACATAATCGGGATCCGCCTCAACAGCCATTTGAAACTTGCTAATTGCGCCATTGCACCGCTTTTGATGGAGCAAGAGCACCCCCCAATTGTTAAAGGCGACGGCGTAGTCCTTATCTAGCGTCGTGGCCTTTGCATATTCCTTTCCGGCCTGGGCGAGCCTTGCCTGCGCCTTTGCATCCTCCTTTGCCGCCTGAGCGACCAGAGCCTGCGCTCCCAAGATCACGCCCATGTTGTTGTGGGCGGAAGCATCGTGCCGATCGATTTCGCCGGCCCTTCTGTAGTAGGCCATGGCATCGTCGAGCTTGTTCATCGCCTTTAGGGCGTTCCCCATGCCGACATATGCGTACGACGACGCGGGATCCAACGACATAGCGTGCCGAAAGGCTTCGGCCGCGTCGTCCAGTCTATTCTGTGCAATGAGCAACGCCCCGAGTCCGTTGAAAGCCCACTTACGCTCTGGACAGTCGCGAGTGTTCAGGCAGGGTCGGAGCACTGTGGACGCAGTGTCGTAATCATGGTCAAAATCCAAGGTATAAACAGCAAGGACATAGGGGCTGATTTGCCCAAGAACCATCTTCGACAACTTCCGCACGATATCATGGGGTCCCGCGACCTTCACGCGGAGACTCTGGCTACTTCGCCTGTTCTGCCGATAGACCTCTCGCACTGTCAAGTCGACCTCCCAAGGAAGGTTGCCGGTCGATGCCGGTACGTTCTGGGGCTTCACGACAGCGACATCACCGCTAATATACGTGGGCTGGCGGTTCAGGGCGCTCTGCAGGAACTGCACAACGGCGTGCCATGACATACCGGTTTCTGGAACTTCGACGTCAGGAGTCGCTACCTCTGACGAGGTGTGGAACTCACGTCGCGCCGCATTTGTCCTCGCATGTCGGGAGATGTCCGCAATCTGGTCTGCGACCTGGTTCGCTAAAGCTTCGGGCGAGTAGCCATCTTCCTGCAGAGATTTGGGCACCGAAAACGGGCCAAGTAAAACCGCTTCTTTGAATACGTCGCGACAGGCAACCCAAAGCGCAACAATAGCCACAGCCCAGAGCAGTACTCGTTTGAAAGTTAGGGCGCGAATGGGGCGCAAGAGCCACTGAGGCCACTGGAAACGTCTATTCCAGACGGGGATTCGCTTCATCTTATGACCGTGCTTGGCGGCGTTCATAGAGGCGCATTATACCGTACCCCGACCGCATAAGGATATTGCACCCAGAGGGAAGAAGAGGGAAGAGAGGGAAGCATGGAGACCAACTACGCTAGTCGGGCCGTATCGCTGACGGTAGGCACGATCGAGAATCAGCGTAGTTTCGCAAGTTGATCGGCGTGGCTGCCTATCTGGCGGAATTTAGCCGGATAACTGGTGGCGCACACTATTCAATGAAGCGCCTTTCGCTGGCGCCGAGCGGATCGTCGGCAAACCGGAAGTGATCCACGTTGCGCGCAGCCGCCGTTCCTCGGCTTCCGCCGTTCGTGGTCCCCAAACGGCATTGTGGGAAAGCACGGTCGCTTTCAGGCATGCACTCCCATTCGGGCAAGATCGGTTTTGGCGATCTTATCTTAACGTCTATGCCCCCTACTTCACCCCCACCCCCAGCACGGTCTCGAAATGCGGCGCCTCCTGCTCTCGGAACACCACTGCCGTCTCCACGTTCTTGAAGCGCGCGGCCTTCAAATACCGCTCGATCTCCAGCTCGGTGAACCCCAGCCAGAGGTCCGCGTACATCTCCCGCGCCTTTTCGACGTGGTGCCGGCCCAAATCCAGGATGGCGATCCGCCCGCCCGGCTTCAGAATCCGCCACGCCTCCGCAATGGCCCGTTCCGGATGCGCCGCGTGATGCAGCGCCTGGCTCAGAAACGCCAAGTCCACCGTGCGGCTGCGGATGGGCACGTCCTCGAGGTCGCCCAAGCGGTATTCCAGGTTGCCGATCCCGTGCTTGCGCGCCAGCTCCGCGCCGAACTCCACCATCTTCTCGGAATTGTCGATGGCGATCACCTTCCTGGCCCGCTGCGCCATCAACTGCGAGAGGGTTCCTTCCCCCGCCCCCAGGTCCGCGATCACCATCGGCGGCATCAGCTTCAACAGCGCTTCGGCGATCCCTTTCCACGACCGCCCCGGCACGTACTGCCGCCCGAACTTGCCCGCTAGCTCGTCGAAATAGCGCCGCATCTTGTCCTGCCGCTGGCGCATCGCCAGGCGCAGCGCCTGCCGGTCCTCGTCCGCTTCGGGAATTTCGCGCGCCGCCTGGCGCAGCAGGCTCATCAGCTCCGCCGGCGCTTGCAGACGGTAGAAAGCGTTCTTGCCCGCCCGCCGGTCGTCCACCAGTCCCGCCTGCTTCAACTGCGCCAGGTGGGTCGAAATCCGGCTCTGCCCCTGGGCCAGGATCTCTTGCAGCTCCGCCACCGACAGCTCTTCCTGCTCCAGCAGCAGCAGCAGCCGCAGCCGGCTGGGGTCCGCCGCCAGCCGCAGGGATTTTAGGATTGACGCCATGGCGAAAAAATTCTAATATCAATATATCAAGATTTCTAGATGCAAGGGAGCAAAAAATGGGCGTTGCAACGCTGAACCAGGCCGCCGCCGGATTCAAAGTGGCCGATCTTTCGCTGGCCGATTGGGGCCGCAAGGAAATCTCCGTCGCCGAGCAGGAAATGCCGGGCCTCATGGCCATCCGCCGCAAGTACTCGAGCGAGAGGCCGCTCGCGGGCGTGCGAATCACCGGCTCGCTGCACATGACCATCCAGACCGCGGTGCTCATCGAGACGCTCGCCGATCTCGGCGCTTCCGTGCGCTGGGCAAGCTGCAACATCTTCTCCACCCAGGACCACGCCGCCGCGGCCATGGCCGTCACCGGAGTGCCTGTCTTCGCGTGGAAGGGCGAGTCGCTGGAAGATTACTGGTGGTGCACCTACCAGGCGCTCAGCCATCCCGGCGGCCAGGGCCCTCAATTGGTGGTTGACGATGGCGGCGACGCCACCCTCCTCATCCACAAGGGCTACCAACTGGAAGAGGGCGGCGATTGGGTCCACACCGCTTCCGCCAGCCACGAAGAGCAAGTCATCAAGAGCCTGCTCAAGCAGATCCACGCGGAGAACCCCAAACGCTGGCACGCGATCGCCCGGGAATGGCGCGGCGTCTCCGAGGAGACCACCACCGGAGTGCATCGCCTGTACAAGATGCACGAGGCCGGCCAGCTTCTGGTCCCCGCCATCAACGTCAACGACTCCGTCACCAAGTCGAAGTTCGATAACCTCTACGGCTGCCGCGAGTCTCTCGCCGACGGCATCAAACGCGCCACCGACGTCATGGTGGCCGGCAAAGTCGCCGTGATCTGCGGCTACGGCGACGTCGGCAAAGGCTCCGCGCACTCGCTCCGCGGCATGGGCGCGCGCGTCATCGTCACCGAAATCGACCCCATCAACGCGCTCCAGGCGGCCATGCAGGGCTTCGAAGTCACTACCATCGAAGACACCCTCGGCCGCGGCGATATCTACGTCACCTGCACCGGCAACTGCGAAGTCATCACCCTGGAGCACATGGCCAGGATGAAGGACCAGGCGATTGTCTGCAACATCGGCCACTTCGACAACGAGATCCAGATGGACCGCCTGAATGCCTCCGCCGCCAAAAAGACCAACATCAAGCCGCAGGTCGATATGTACACCTTCCCGGATGGCCACGGCATCTTCATCCTGGCCGAAGGCCGCCTGGTCAACCTCGGCTGCGCCACCGGCCACCCCAGCTTCGTCATGAGCAACAGCTTCTCCAACCAGACGCTGGCCCAACTCGATCTCTGGAAGAACCGCGACACGTACCGGCCCGGCGTCTACACCCTGCCCAAGAAGCTCGATGAAGAGGTGGCGCGCCTGCACCTGGAAAAGATCGGCGTGAAGCTCACCACCCTCACGCCCAAGCAGGCCGAGTATTTGGGCGTGCCCGTCGAAGGCCCGTATAAGCCGGACCATTATCGCTATTAGTCGCCATGTTAAATTGAAGAACTGTACCGCAGGAGGCCAGCTTGGCAGAAACTCAAAAGTATCTTTTTACGTCGGAATCCGTCACCGAAGGTCATCCGGATAAAATTGCCGACCAGATATCGGACGCCGTTTTGGACGCGGTCCTGGCGGACGATCCCATGGGGCGCGTGGCGTGCGAAGTCTTGGTCACCACCGGCACTTGTATTGTGGCTGGTGAAATCACCACCAAGACTTACGTGGACGTTCAGCGCGTCGCCCGCAGCACCATCGATTACGTCGGCTACAACGACGCCACTTATGGATTCGATGCCCACACCTGCGGCGTGCTCAACCTGATCCAGTCGCAGTCGCCCGACATTTCGATGGGCGTGGACACCGGCGGCGCCGGCGACCAGGGCCTCATGTTCGGCTTTGCCTGCGAAGAAACCGCCGAGCTGATGCCGCTCCCCATCATGATGGCCCACAAACTGGTGCAGCGCCTTTCCGAAGCGCGCCGCCAGGGCATCCTGGAATTCCTCCGCCCCGACGGCAAGAGCCAAGTCTCGGTCGAGTACGTCGATGGCAAGCCCAAGCGTATCGAGGCTGTCGTCATCTCCACACAGCACTGCCCCGATGTTTCCACCGAGGAACTCCGCCAGGAAGTCAAGAAGCACATCATCGACGCGGTGATTCCATCCCACATGGTGGATTCCCAGACCAAGTATCACATCAACCCGACGGGCCGTTTCGTGGTGGGCGGGCCGCACGGCGATACCGGCCTCACCGGCCGCAAGATCATTGTCGACACCTATGGCGGCATGGGCCGTCACGGCGGCGGCGCCTTCTCCGGCAAGGACCCCACCAAGGTGGACCGCTCGGCCTGCTACATGGCCCGCTACATCGCCAAGAACATCGTGGCCGCGAAGCTGGCGACCCGCTGCGAAGTGCAGCTTGCCTACGCCATCGGCGTCGCCGAACCGGTATCGGTGGCGGTGAACACCTTCGGCACCGGCGCGATTCCCGACAGCCGGTTCACCGACCTGGTGCGCGAGAATTTCCCCTTGACCCCGCGCGCCATCATCGACCACCTGAAGCTCCGCCGCCCCATCTACCGCAAGACCGCCGCGTTCGGCCATTTCGGCCGTACGGAAGATACCTTCACGTGGGAGTTCACCGATAAGGCCGAAGCCCTGAAAGCCCACGCCGCCGCCCACGCCGCCGCGAAATAGTGTGGGGGCTGTAGCGCCGGTGGCGGAACGTCCGCTCCGGATCTTGCCACTGGTGCTTCTTAGCTCAGTACGTCATTTCGGAGGTTCACTCACGCATTGCCAGGGCGGAGACCCGTCCCATCGGCGCACTGCTTGACTGCATGAGGCGGCTTCTCGCCGGTGATCCAGGGGCGGCGACAAGTACTCCCGCGGATTGCCGATGGTGCCGTGTTGTTTCCGGGTGGGCGACGATCCTGGAGTTGGAGTGCGCCAGTCTGCACTGCGGCGTCTATGCCGATCTGTCTCTCGCCGCGGCCCACACGTCTTCTGCGAGTGATTCCCGGATCGGAGGTGGATCAGGCTCGACTACTCTACCTTACAGATGACCGACAAAATGTCGTCCACCTGAGGCGCACCGCCGGAGAAGGTGCGGGCAGCTCGGTAGAGCGCCTGTACAAGCTCGCCCGCGGCGCTCTGCTGCTGGCATCTGATAAAATCCAGCGCGCCCTCCGTGCCAAACATGACGTCATCGGCGTCCGCCGACTCCGTGATCCCGTCCGTCAACAGCACGATTGTGTCTCCGTGCTCTAACGGAACGGCGGGACCCGAACAGAACTGCTGATCGGGAAAAACTCCCAGAGGTGGCGCGGTACTGGAAAGCACGGCTCCGATGTCACCGGAGTAGCGCAGCAGATAACCCGACTCGTGTCCTGCACTGGCGTATTCCAATGACCGTTTCTGTGGGTCGATGCGGCCGAGGAACATCGTGACGAATCGATTTCCACCGAGGGTGGCCGCGAGGGAGCGATTGACGCAGCCGAGGAGAGAAGATATGTCTGGCACCATTGTCGCGTACGCCCGCAGAGATGCGCGCACTTCCGCCATCACAAAAGCGGATCCGAACCCGTGGCCCGCGATATCGGCGACGACGATGTAGAGCGAGCCGTCGAGCTGTGGAATGAAATCGAAATAGTCGCCCCCCGTCTCATCCGCGGGATAGGCCGCGGCGGCAATATCGAAGCCCGGCAGCGAAGCCGTCGTGTTGTAGTACCGCTGTTGGAGTTCCCGCGCCAATGCCATGTGTAACTCCTGTTCCTGTTTCTTCCTGAGCGCGGTCATGTCCTTCAGCACGGAGACAAAGTGGGTTGTTGCCCCGGCCTGATCCTTGATCGGACTGATCGTCTGTTCGGACCAAAACAGGTCACCCGACTTCTTGCGGTTGATGATCGTCCCCTGGAACGAATCGCCGGAGATGAGCTTGCCCCAGAGGTCACGGTAGAACTCGGCGTCGTGCTGTCCCGATTTCAACATACTGGGCTTCCGCCCCAGCACCTCGGCAGCGGAGTACCCGGTTATCTTCTCGAAGGCGGGGTTCACGTATTCAATGACTCCCCGGCTATCAGTGATCAGAATGCTGTCGCCTGTCTGGTCGACCGCTCTGGCTAGCTGATCGTACATCGTCCGCAACCGGACGAAGCGTTCGGAAACCAGGTCGTGCCGGTCCTCAACCGGACCGCGCGGGTCTCGCACTGGTGTCGGGAATGCCTCAACCGCTGCTTGGTTGCGCAACACACTCTCAGGTATGCTGACATCGGAAAGAAGCACAACAGCGCCGCAAACTGTGCCCGAACTGTCCCGCAGCGGCGTCCCGCTGACATCTATCCAGAGCCCCGCGGGCCGTTGCGGGTTCCTGATGAAGATCAACTCGTGGAGCGCTTCCTCCCCCCGCATGGCCCGGGCGAGCGGCAGTTCCTCTGGTGGATATAGTGTCGCCATGTCGGGCCCGTAACAACCGTAAGTGGCAGACCACTCTGCGGAATCCGTGTGCATCGCGCCGATGCCAAGTATCCGCTCGGCCTCTGGGCTGAAGAAGACAAAATGCCCGTCGGTGTCACAAACTATCACACCCACGGCGAGGTTCCTGCAAACCGCCGTCAGGACGTCGCTGTCTTCCAGGCGTACCAAACCCCGGCTACTATCGGCCATCACGTCGGTCCTCCGGCTTGTATTGTACCTTGGAGAATTACGTGAGGGAGCTTCTGAAACCGAGTACTTGATACCCGCTTTGAGAGGCTCGGTCGCCTTTCGTACTGCCGCTTGCTGACGCGCGCGGCTCCGCTCGAAGCCACGGCCTAAGGGAGTGGTCCTCGCGGAATATGCCGCCCTCAGTCCATCAGCTCCGCCGCCTTCTCGTCCAAAAACCACGTCACCCCGCGGCCGTGGTGCGAAGCGATCTGCGCCGGATACTGCTTCGGATCGTATTCTTCCTTGAACACCGCCCGCACGGCTTCCGCCTTGTCCGGCCCCGTCACCAGGAATACGTTATGTTTGGCCGCCAGCAGCGCACCCCCAAGCAGCGTCACGCGCCACTGGTTGAGCTTCGGCACGAACACCGCCGCCGCAATCTGCTCGCGGTCGTCGATCAATGGCTCGCCCGGAAACAGGCTGGCGGTGTGCGCGTCCGGCCCCATGCCGCGATGCACCACGTCGAAACGGGGCATCTCGCCCTCTTCCAGCCCGAAGAAATCCCGGATCTCCTCGACGTATCGCGCGGCCGCCGTCCTGGGAGCCATTTCACCGCAGATGCGATGCACGTGCCGCTGCGGAATGTGCGCCGGCTTGATCAGGTAATCGTCGGCCAGCTTGTAGTTGCTGGCCGGATCGGTGGGCGGCACCATGCGCTCATCCACCCAAAACAGGTGAACGTGGTCCCACCGGAACTTCGAGGCGACCAGCTTCTCGAAAAGCACCTTGGGCGTCGACCCGCCCGAAACCGCGAAGGTGACGAACTCCTGGCCGGAAAGCACTTCCTCCAGCAGATTGGTCACGTGATGCGCGCAGGCTTCGGCGGCCGCGGTCGCATCCGGTAGAGCATGCCAGCGGACACTCATTAGTCCGTAGCATACGCGAGACGGGCCGCGGATGCCAGCGTCCGCTCGAACACCGCGTCCCGCCGCACGATCCCCAGTTCCTCGCGCATCAGCAGGTAGTCGCCCGGCTGCGGCAGGTTGGTGCAATTCTTCGTGTTGTCCACCGTAATTACGAGCCTGTCTTCCCGCCGCTCCAAGACCACGCGAAACCCGCCGCCCGCCAGTTCCACGCTGAGTGGGGCGGGTCCCCGGCCTGCCCCCACCACAACCTTCGCGCGTACTCCCGCATCCTCCAGCGCGTCCACAATCCAAGCGCCCATGTACCACGCCGTAGTCGCGAACTCCCCGTCATAAGCGACTTGCACGCTCGATATCCGCGCCAGCTTCGCCAGGTAGTCGCGATTCTCGAACAGCCGCGCCAGCATCTCCCGCCAGCGTGTCAGCCGGGTCCACGCCAGGTCGCCCAGCAGAACTCCGCCCCGCGCCGTCTCGGCGAGCAGCCGCAGCGTCCGCTTCGGGTCCGCGAACCCCGCGCTATCTGCCACCACTTTGGCAGCCATCCGCGCGATCTCGCCAAACGGCGGCATTTCAAACAAGCGCGCGCTTCTCAACCACACAATTACCGGGAGGTCCGGTGCCGCCAGCGGCAGCACCACCGATGGCAAATCGGCCAGCGCCGCATCCGAAGCCGTGATCTCGATCTGTTCGCAACAGATCTGCCGGCGCTGCCCGAACGGCATCCAGCACTGGGCGTACACCCGTTCGGTGAGCGCATGCTCCCCCGCGCCGCTCAGCTTGACCACGATGGCGCGGGCCGGATGCTCCGGCATCAGCGCCGCAATCGTCTCCCCCAGCGCCATGGCGTCGTCGCCCGCTTCCGCCAGCACCACCAGGGTCAGGGTGCAGGCTCGCAGCACGCCCGCGCCGCCTTCGTCCTGCCCCTGCTTGCCCAGCGCGACCCACAGGTCCGCCAGCTCGCGCAGTACCCGCTCCGGAGGGATGCCCCCTGGGCCCGCAGCCACCATTACGGTTTCCTCCACGCGTGCCCGCGCCGCGCCAGCATCTCGTCGGCGGCCGCCGGTCCCCAAGTTCCCGCCGCGTAATTCGGGAAGTCGAACCTGGCTTCGCGCCACACGTTCTGAATCGGCTCCACTACGCTCCAGCTCGCCTCCACCATGTCCTGCCGCGTGTACAGCGTCGCGTCGCCGACGATGGCGTCCACGAGCAGCGTCTCGTATGCCGAAGGCGAGCGCTCTCCGAAACTCGACCCGTAATTGAAATCCATCGAGACCGGCCGCAGCGTCATTCCGGCCCCCGGCCGTTTCGAGAGAAACTTCAGCGAAATGCCCTCTTCCGGCTGGATGCGCACAATCAGCAGGTTCGGCGCGCTCTCTCCGCCGTCGTCGTCAAAGATGTGGAGCGGCGCCGGATTGAAGTGGATGGCAATCTCGGTGACGCGCTTGGGCAAGCGCTTGCCCGTCCGCACGTAGAACGGCACGCCCGCCCACCGCCAGTTCTCCACAAAAAACGTGATCGCAGCGTACGTGTCCGTCTGCGATTGCGCGTCCACTCCCGGCTCCTGCCGGAACCCCGCCACGTCCACGCCCCCGATGCGCGCCGGCCCGTACTGCCCCGCCACGGAATTCCGCCGGACCTCGTCCGGCGTCATGGCGCGCATCGAGCGCAGCAGCTTCGACTTCTCGTCCCGCACCGAGGTCGCTCGGAAACTGGCGCTCGGCTCCATCGCGATGGTGGCCATCACCTGCAACAGGTGGTTCTGGATCATGTCCGCCAGCGCTCCCGCTTCCTGGTAATACTCGCCGCGCCCTTCCACCCCGATCGATTCCGCCGCCGTGATCTGCACGTGGTTCACGTACCGCCGGTTCCACAGCGGTTCGAAGATCCCATTGCCGAACCGGAACGCCAGAATATTCTGCACGGTCTCTTTGCCCAGGTAATGATCGATGCGGTAGACGTCCGATTCACTGAAAACCTCGTGCAGCCGGCCGCTCAATTCCCGCGCGCTGGCCAGGCCGTCGCCGAACGGCTTCTCCACCACCAACCTGCGCCACCCGCTGCCCTTGCCCAGCCCCGCCGCGCCCAGCCCCAGGGCCGCCTGGGCGTACTGGCTCGGCTGTGTCGAAAGGTAGAACAGCGCGTTCCCGCCCGTGTGCCGCTCGCTTTCGACGGCCGTCAATTTCTGCCCGAGCCGTTGGTACAGTGCCGCATCGTTGAGGTCCCCCGCTACGTAATACAGCCCGCGCGCAAACGCCGCCCACACGTCCGCATCGACCCTCGTGTCTTCGGAGAACTGCTTGACCGACTCCAGCATCTTGTCGCGAAACTGGTCGTCGCTCAGCGGCGTGCGCGAGATGCCGATCACCGCGAACCCCGCCGAAAGCCTCCGGTCATACGCCAGCCGGTAGAGGGCGGGCATGAGCTTGCGCCTGGTGAGGTCCCCGTTGGCGCCGAAAATCACGATCGCGCATTCCGGCGCCTGCCGTTCAAACCGCAGCGGATCCTGAAACGGGTTCTCGAGTGCCATTAATCTTAAAATAACATGGGGCCTTTCCTTGCCACGAGTTTCATGCCATGAATTCGTGGCATAATGTGAAAGGGTGCATTGCCATGAAGAACTTCCATCTTCCTTTGCCCGAGCGAACCTACGCCGAGCTGCGGGCCGAGGCTGAACGCAATCGCGTGCCCGCCACTTCCATGGCTCGCGACGCCATCCAGGAGTGGCTCCAGGCCCGCAAGAAGGCTGCGCGACGGCGCGCCGTCGCCGCCTACGCCGCCGAAATGGCGGGGACTGAGTTTGATCTGAACCAGCCCCTGGAAGCCGCCACCATCGAATTTCTGCTGGAAAACGAGGCCAAGTGAGAAGGGGTGAGATCTACTGGGCCGATCTGGCTCCGCGATCCGGCTCGGAGCAGACCGGACGGCGTCCGGTAATCCTCCTCTCCCACGACGGCTTCAATCAAACACCGAACTGGCGGTCCGTGATCGTTGTCCCCATGTCCACCTCCACCGCCCAGGCCAGGCGCGGCCCGACCGCAGTCGAGATACCCAGCGGGGCAACCGGCCTTTCCCGCCCCGGCATCGCCCTCTGTCATCAGGTCACAACGCTCGGTCGCGCGAAGCTGACCAAGAGAATCGGCGCCCTGCCCCCAGATCTGGTTCTGCTGGTCGAGGACGCTCTCAAGGCCGCTTTGGACCTCGACTGACCGGCGCCGTGCATGATTCAGATTGCCTGTTATCGCGCGCGGTCCCTTGTTAGAATGAGGCGATGGCGGAAAACGACTCCGGTACCCAGCCGGCTGAGTCCTTCGAAGCTTCGCTCGACGAGCTCGAACGGGTCGTCAAGGAACTGGAAGCCGGCGACCTCCCGCTGGAGCGCTCCCTGGAGCTCTTCGAGCGCGGCATGAGCCTCAGCGATGCCTGTCGCAAGCAGCTTGAAGAGGCGGAGACCCGCGTCGAAATGCTCATCCGCAAAGAGGGCAAGATCGCCGCCGAGCCGTTCCGCCCCGAAAAGCCCGAGAAAGCATGAACCTGCGCGAATACCTCGCCCAGCAACAACGACTGGTGGATTCGGAACTCGACCGCCTCGTCCCTCCGGAAACGACGCCCCCGGAAACCATCCATCGCGCCATG
>JBEKYW010000031.1:0-59779 GCA_049510555.1 Bryobacteraceae bacterium | reverse complement strand
ACTCCTTCCGCTTCTTTCCGGCAGGCTTCTCAAGTAGCCCGCGCCGGATCTCAGCGACAGTCAGAGAGGAGATAAACAAATCCTCGTCGGCTTGTTCAGCCATCCACGCGACGAGCGCGAGCGAAGGCGCCGGTTTGGTGACATTGCCGATGATATTCGTGTCGAGAAGGTGGCGGCTCACAGGTCCACCTTGCGGCCAGCCAGGACAGGGCGTTTGAGATTCAGATCGGCGCCGACCAGAGGCGACCGGCGCAATGCATTGAGAATACCGCCCTTGTTCGGCGGCTCCCCCGAGACTGTGCGGCGTACGGCGGCACGAATCCGCGCCGAATCCGGGCCATTGTCCGCGAGCCGCCGCGCGAGCGACCGGATCAGTTCACGGTCGGCATCGAGCCCAAGAACTTCGAAACGGGCCATCCCACGCTGGTTGAGGCGCTTCCGGTAGTTGTTGAGCGCTCGTTTTTGTGATGTATCACTCATGGCAAAGTCCTCTGTATATCCAGTAATATATCCAGATCATAACACGGAAGGGTGACGCGAGCCGCGTTATCGGCCCGAAAACCCCGCTGGGCTGCGTTCATTCCGATAAAATAGGGCCTCTGGTGCATGGTAGGCGTTCTCCTGCCCGAAAGAAGCACTGCGATTGAGACTTTATCTGGATGCTTGTTGTTTGAACCGTCTGACGGACGATCAGAGCCAAGCCCGCGTTCGCAACGAAGCCGACGCGGTTGAAGGCATTCTTCGCCTGGTACGTGAAGGACAGGCAACCTGGGTGAGCAGCACTGCACTGGAGATCGAGATCAGCCGCAACCCGGATGTGGACAGGCGGCACGATGTTGCCGCTCTGCTGGCCTTCTCCAATGAGGTCGTGGTTCCACTACCACGCTCGGCCGAGCGCGCCGCGTTCCTTCAGAAGCTTGGGTTCGACACCTTCGACGCTCTGCATTTGGCAAGCGCCGAGCAAGGCCGGGCCGACGTGTTCCTGACAACTGACGACGGCCTGCTTCGCCGAGCCGCGCGACACAGCAACGAGCTTCGCATTCGCGTCCAGAACCCGGTATCCTGGTATCAGGAAGTGGCACTATGATTCCCCTTGAGAAGATGAGCGATGAAGACTTCGAGCGGCATGCCCTTGCGGTTCTGCGGCGCGAGCTGGGACTCGACGGTCTAGCTCGCTTCCTCCGCCTGTATCGATCCGGCTCTGGCGACTATACCCGCGATCGCCATCGCTGGCTGGAAGGCGCCACAATTCAGGAAATCATGGCCGAAGTGGAGCGTCGGGACAAGCCCGCTGCTTAGGCATCACTTTGCTTCTTGATCCGCGTTGCCGATGCCACCCCTTACTTGAGGTTGGTATCAGGCGATTTTGCGCCGCGTCATGCGGATTGCCAGGACGCGTTCGATGCGGGCAATGTCGCCGCGTTCCGACCGCGTGCCGAAGGTGGAAGCGGTTCCGCGGGCGCCCGCACGACCGGTCCGGCCAACCCGGTGGATGAAGTCTTCGGGCACTTGCGGCAGGTCGTAGTTCACCACGTGGGATATCCCTTCCACGTGAATCCCGCGGGCGGCCACGTCGGTGGCCACCAGAACGCGGTAGTAGCCCTCCTGGAAGCCGCGCAACGCCTGGTTGCGCTGGTTCTGGGTGCGGTCGCCGTGAATCGCGGTGGCCTTGGCGCCGCCCTGGGCCAGCCTCCTTGCCAGGCGGTCCGCGCCGTGCTTGGTGCGGGCGAAGACCAGGAACGAGCCGGTCTCCTCGCGCAGCATGGTTTCCAGCAGCGCCAGCTTGCGATCCTGCTCGACTTCGTAAACGTGCAGGTCCACCTGCTCGACCGGCTTGGTGGTGGAACCCACCTCGATGCGCAGGGCATCGCGGACTTGCGTCTCGACCAGGTGTTTGACCGACGATTCGATGGTGGCCGAGAAGAGAAGAGTCTGGCGCTCGGCGGGCATGGCTGCCATGATTCTTTTGATGGTCGGCAGGAAGCCCATGTCCAGCATCCGGTCGGCCTCGTCCAGGACCAGGATTCGTACGCCCGCCAGGTTGACCAGCTCGCGGCTGAGGAAGTCGTACAGGCGTCCCGGTGTCGCAATGAGCACTTGCGCGCCCTTGCGAATGGCTTGTAATTGCGGCCGTTCGCCCAGCCCGCCGACCACGACGGCGGCGCGGATGCCGCTGCCCGCAGCCATCCTGGCGAAGGTTTCGTCGATCTGGATGGCAAGTTCGCGCGTGGGGCTCAGAATCATGGCGCGGACGCCGGAGCGCTGCGGTGGCTTGCCCAGCAATTGGATCAGCGGCAGAACGAACGCGAGTGTTTTCCCGGTTCCGGTTTGGGCCGTAGCGACCAGGTCGCGCCCGGCCAGCGCCGGCTCGATAGCCAGGGCCTGTACGGGCGTGGGTTCGGTAAAGCCGTGTTTTTGGAGGTTGCTCTTCAAGAGAGCAGACAGAGAGAGTTCAGAGAAACTTTTCATTTTACGTTTGTGTGTTTGTTTGTGAGAAGAGGAATCAGCGAGCCGACTACCGATGATGGAAGAGGGGGTTGCGGATTAACTTCAACTACCTTTCGATTGTACCATAGGTGAGCCGGTAGCGCCGGCGGTCTTGCCGCCAGCTTGTTCCAGCCCGGACAACCCCACCGGCGGCAGAGACCGCCGGCGCTACGCCGTTAGTTTTCCGATAATTTTCCGAGAAACTCCTTGTCTCGAACGCAGGTCTCCGTGCAGTATCATGATGTGGCGCTGCATGAAAAGGCGTGAATTCCTTCTGACTCCAGCCTTGGCGGCCGCCCAGGCTTCGGCGCAGCGGTCATCGCCGAACGACTGGACGGCGGCGCGGCCGCGGCTGTACTTTTCGTCCCAAACGGCGGCGGACCTGCGCGCGCGGGTGGATCGCGATCCAGCCTTCAAACAGAAATGGACGAGGCTCATGGACGGGGCCAGGCGCTTGCTGGACGCCTCGTTCGTCACGGAGGAAGTGGCCGCGCGGGGCGGCGGCCAGCACGCCAACTATGGGCAGCCGGGCAACCAGATCTCAGCCATGGGTTTGACCCTGGGGCTGGCGTACCACGTCACGGGCGAAAAGCCATACGCCGGGAAACTGCGCGATGCGCTGCTCGATTACGCCGGGTACCAGCGCTGGAACGGGCCGGGACAGGAAGGCCGCGCGCCGCAGTGGCACTCCGAGCTGAACGGAGCCCGGTTCTGTTTCGGCTTTGGCGTGGGCTACGACGCGATTCACCAGTTCCTGACGGCGGCGGAGCGCAAGCAGATCGCCGATGCCATGGTGCGGCTCGGAATCATGCCGGCCCTGGAGGATTGGGTCCTGCCCGAGAAGCGCCTCCATGCGCTCGATTCGATGGGGCACAACTGGTGGGCCGTGTGCGTCTCCATGGCGGGAGTGTGCGCGCTGTCGCTGCTGGGCGAAGACGACCGGGTGCCCCAGTGGCTGGACCGAATCTCGCGCGGCCTGGCGCTGTGGTTTGGCTTTCGCGGCAATGTGTTGCAGAACAAGTCCATCACCTTCGACCGGGCGGGAGCATTTTACGAGGGTGTCAACTATGCGAACTACGCCCTGGGCGAATATCTGAAATACCGGCTGGCCTACGCCAATGTCTTCCCTAACCGGCGGCAGCCGCGCTTCCAAACGCTGGAGCAGGCTACCGATTTCTTCCTGCAAACCTTGTATCCGACCGCTTCTTCCTATTTCACGGTCAACTTCGGCGACAGCGGCCTGCACAACAACTCGTCGGCAAGCGTCCGGCTGCTGGTGGAGAACGGTTTCGCCCACCCCAACGCCGGCTGGTACCTGTCGAAGACCAGCTCCGGGCGTGTCCGCTTTGTGGATGGGCTGGAGCTGCTAGCGCGCCAGACGGCGCCCGCGGAGCCGCCCGACCGGCTGCCGCAATCGATCCTCTATCGCGACATCGGCTGGGCCATCCTGCGGTCTTCGTGGAAGGACGATGCCACCATGCTGGCGGTGAAGTCGGGCTTCACCTGGAATCACGCGCACGCGGATGCCGGCTCGTTTGTGCTCTTCCACAATGGGGCGCCGCTGATCACGGACTCGGGCACATGCGAATACACCGACCCGCTGTACGGCGGCTATTATGTGCAGAGCCGCGCCCACAACGTGATCCTGTTCAACGGAGAGGGACAGCCGGCCGAAGACATCCGCCGCGGCGTGAAGATCCCCGGGCGGGTTGACGGTCTGCTCGACGGAATGGGAGTGAAATACGTTTACTCGGATGCCGCCGGCCCCATGGCCCGACATTTCACGCGCAACTATCGCCACTGGTTGTGGGTGGGCGGCGCCATCCTGGTCTTCGACGATATCCGGGCGCACCAGGAGGGCCGGCTGGACTGGCTGTTGCACCACGACGGCGCTGCCGCGGAGGTGAACGGAAGCAAGGTCACGCTGACGAATGGAAACGCCAAGGCCGAGATCCGTTTTCTCTTTCCGGAGGAGTTGACGGTGCGCGAGGAGATGGGACACGCCGAGCGCCAGCCCAGCCGGAAAGTGCCGTACCTGGTCTTCTCGCCGAAGACTCCGTCGCGGGAGGAGAAATTCCTGGCGGCCATTCTTCCTTACGCCGGGGAAGGCGGGGCTGCCGTCCCCACGATTGAGCCGCTGAGCGGACCGGAAGCCATGGGAGTTCGCGTGAAGCAGGCGGGAGAGGTGACGGACGTGTACCTGAACCTCAACGCCGACGGGCGGCGCATGCATGACAACTCCAACAACGTAATCGACGGTTGGGAAACCGACGCGTACCTCTTCGCCGTCACGCGGCCCGAGAAGGCCGGCGCCGCCGATGCGGACACGGTGACGCGATACTTCGTCTCGTGCGGCAGTTATCTCCGCAGGAGCGGGCGCGTGCTGCTGGATTCGCTGTCGAAGGTGGACGCGATCTGGCAGCCGGGCAGCCGGACCGAGGTCCTGATGGAGGGGCAGGACGAGATCGAAGCGGCGATAGGCACGGCCGGCCAGCCGGCGAGCGTGGTGGTGAATGGCCGGAACGCGGAATTCCAGTACGCGGCGCGGACCCGGATGACGGCGTTCCGGGTTTCGGGACGTTGACCCCTGCCGGCCGTCTCATGATTATTGGAAAGATCTGCCCGATGATACTCGCGTATAGAACCACCTCGGCCGGGCTAACAAGTCCTTGGCGGAAATGATTATGGATATGTAGAATCATTACATGGACGAAGACGCGTTACTCGAAATTCTACGGGCTGCCCTTCAGCCTCTACCCTTCCACGGGCTAGAGGTTTGTATGATGGAGGTACTGCCTACGCCAGCTCAGCGAGCTCGGTACATTGCGTCGGTTGTTCGAACGCTCGCCGAGCATGGTGTCAGAGTGAATCCTCAACAACTGCCCAGCGGGGTAGCGGTGACTTTCGGCGAACTGTTAGCCGCTCTGCTTGTCGCTGCGGCTAAGGTAGTGGAGCCGGCTCGCCCTGAAGCCGAGCGGCTGCGTCCCGAGGTCAGCATCGGCGTCGAAAGCGTCGACTTCGAGGACGAGGCCGATGTAGTGGCGCCGTGTCCTGAGGACGAGTGGTTGCCCCTCGCCATAGAACCGGAATATCCGCCGGAATCTGTGGAGAGTGCGGAACACGGCGAGGGCTGCGCGGCCCACGAGATGCACTGGAACGACGAAGCCAGTGCAGGTATCGAAGTCGGGGCGGGCGTTGGCTGGCACGAAGCAGTTCTGGTCCAACCCCGCACCTATGAGGTGTGGTTTGGGACGAATCGAGCGCCGAAGGACGGCTCTGATCCAGCAAGCGGTTTCGATAATTGCAGGGATCCGAGGGGCGTTGTGCATTACGGGAAGTGCTGTGTGACGATCCCTCGAAGCCATGTGTTTGCCACGGTAGGCACACCGTGGTGGAAACGATGGCTCTCCCTTCGCTTCGAGGACGATCACCTCAAACTCCAGAAGATCGCCATTATGCCTGACGAGGCCAGTTTCTTTGACTCAGTTCGGGCAGAACTTGCATCAATCGACGCTTCGGATCGGCATGTGCTTGTGTATTTGCACGGATACCACGCGGGGTTTGAAGAAGCGGCGATTCGGGCGGCGCAAATCGGTTTCGACCTCAAAATACGCGGAGTGACCGCCTTCTTTAGTTGGCCCAGTTGTGCAAGTGTCGAGGGTTATTTCGTTGACGGCGAGCGAATCGGCGCCAGTGAAGTGGATATCGCGGCTTTTCTGACGGCAATCGTGCGCAGTACCGGTGCAGAACGCGTTCACTTGCTCGCGCATTCGATGGGCAATAGGGGACTCGCACGAGCGCTTCAGCGCATCACGGCACAGGCGGCGTCGGCATCCGGCGTTAGGTTTTGGCACATCATACTTGCCGCGCCAGATATGGAAGTTACCTTATTCACGGGTCTGGCTAAGGTTTATCCGACGATTTCAGAGCGTACCACGATGTATGTCTCCGCGAGAGACAAGGCTCTGGAGCTCTCAAAGTGGCTTCAAGGCTCAGACCGAGCCGGCTATACGCCGCCTGTCACGGTCGTACCAGGCATCGATACAATCGAAGTGACCGATATCGATCTGACTATGCTCGGACACAGCTACTACGCGGAGGCAGAAGGTGTGCTACACGACATCTATGATCTGCTCAACTTCGACGCTCCGCCGGATTTACGAGCCAGGACACGGCTAGCCTCGAAGAATCCCAAATACTGGGCTATCGCTCGATAACGTCCCGGCTGGATAGGCCGTTGATCGGGAACAGCCGGCGATGTCAATGACCGATCAGGCGGGTCAGGCCAATCGGCAATCCCGAAGAAACCGAGTTGCGAGAATTCCGTACTCCTTAACGGTATGACTGCCCACTCGGCACGGATCTTGTGATCGCGGCACGTCTTGGCGCGGAACCCTCTCCCTGTTTCCCTTTCTTGCGGCGGCGCGGGCGGCGAGGCTCCCCGACTTGCATTAAACTACACCATAGGGTTGGGGAGTTGAAAGAGACGCACATCGCGGGTGATAGGAGCGCCGGCGGAAACGGCCCTGGCGCGCGCCAGGGGATGCCTGCACCGGCGGAGTGCCGGGAACTGGTCGAGAGGATCGCCGCCAGCTCCGACCTTCACCGCTCGGCGCGCCTGGTCGATTTTCTACGGTACATCTGTCACCGGGCTATCGACGACGCCGTCTCCGAGATACGGGAGCAGGAAATGGGCGCCGCCGTGTTCGGCCGCACGCCGGATTACGACACCGCCGGCGACCCGATCGTCCGTGTCCAGGCCTCGCAGCTCCGCAGAAAGCTCCAGCACTATTTCGAGACTGAGGGCGCCGGAGAGACGGTCACTCTGGAGATCCCCAAGGGCGGTTATGTCCCGTTGTTCCGATACCGCACCGCCACGCCGTCGACGGCAGGGATTGGCCAGCCCGCCGCGCCCGCGGCTCCGAGCCGTTACCTGGCGCCCGTCCTGCTGGGCATTGTGGCCACGCTGGCGCTGGCTTGCGCGGTCCTCGGCATACGGCTCTGGCGGCTGAGCGCGGATCAGGATTATGCCGGAAAGCCGGCCCTGCGGCTGCTGTGGTCCAACCTGATCCGACCCAACCAGAAGACCAGTGTGGTGGTGGCCGATTCCTGCTTCGGGTTCCTGCAAGACGCCCTGGGAATGCCCCTGGATCTGGAGACCTATCTCAAACGCGATCCGCTGCAATGGCTGCGAGGCGCGAAGGCGGATCTGCAACTGACGGATGCGCTCAAGATGATGGCATTCCGCCAATACACGAGCATCGCGGATCTGGGCATTGCGCGCAGGATTCTGCTGCTCTCGCCTTCCCACCAGAGCCAGGTTTCCATCGTTTTTGCGCGCGACTACAATGCCCGCGGTCCGGTTTCCGACAACGTGGTCCTGCTCGGCAGCCACCGCTCCAATCCCTGGGCGGAGCTGTACGACAGCTCGTTGAACTTCCAGTTCGATTACGACGAGGCGTCCCGAAAGGCCATCGTCCGCAACCGGAATCCCCGCGCCGGTGAGAGCGCCACGTACCTGATTTCGGGTGAAGGACCGGGCATACGGGAAGGCTACGCGACGCTCACGTTCCTGCCCAACCAGGGACATACGGCGCATGTTTTGATCGTAGCCGGGACCGACATGGAAGCCACGGAGGCGGTAGGCCAACTGGCCACCACCGAGGCCGAATTCCAGCCGGTGGCCGGGAAACTGGCGCCGGACGGCCGCCTTCCCTACTTCGAGGCCCTCTTCAAGACCCGGCGTTTCGGCGGCGCGCCCCAGGAGTGCCGGCTGGTGGCCTGGCGGCGAATCGGGAATTAGCGAGCCAAGGGCTTCGCCCTTAATCCGATGCGGATGGGAGTCAAGGAGTCAGGAGCCAGAAGTCAGAATGGCGGCGGCGTACGCGCTCAGGAGTCGAGGAAGCCAGAAGTCGGAACGCGCAACACACGTGGGGTGATTCTGGCTTCCGGCTTCTGGCTTCTGACTTCTCAACATCGACAAGTTCTTGTCGATGTTGGCGCCGTAAGCGCCTAGACGATCAGTTTCCACTCGGCGACTTCGTATTGCCCACTTTCCGACCGCTTCACCGAGCCGGAATGCCGCTCCGGGTCCCACGTGAGAGAAACCTCGGTGAGCGCGGGATCCCAGCCGCCATCGTCTTCGTACAGTGTGGTGGGCGCAGGCTTGTCGCCGTACACCTGGGCGGTCAGGCGCCAGCTTGCCGGATCGTCCGTGTGCAGGGTCGGCTCCGCCAGCGGCAGGATGGTCCCGGCCTTCACAAAAATGGGGATCTGCTCCAGGGGCGGGCTCACCTGGATGCGTTGTTTGCCCGAGTAGCGCCGGCCGCTCCAGAAATCGAACCAGTCGCGAGCCGGCAGGTAGACGGCGCGCGCGGGTTCGCCGGCAAACGCAGGCGCTACCATGAGCGACTCGCCCATCAGGTACTGGCTGTCGACCGGCCAGGTTCCTGGATCGTCGGGATAGTCCATCACCACGGCGCGGAACGGCGGCAGCCCTTCCCGGTGGTAGCGCACGAAAGCTGCGTGGAGATAGGGAATGAGCCGCATCCGCATTTCCATGACGGCCCGGCAACGGGCTTCGACCTCTTCCCAGTTGGCGTCGAAGCGGCCGGCGTTGTTGGCGTTGCGCTCCACTTGTTTCCAGGGCGGGCTCTTGATGTACCAGGCGTTGATCAGCGCCATGGGCGAGAGCGCCACGGACTGCAATCGCCGGATGAGGTCCTCGGTGTTCTGAGCGTTGCGCAGCTCCGGCGTCCAGAGCAGACCGGAGAAGCCGGCGTTGGCCAGCCCGCGAATGAATTCCTTGTGATCGTACAGGTCGCTGTACAGAACGTAGGGGTACGGCGCGGCCAGCGCGCCCGAGGACCGAACCAAGCCGTAGGTCCGCACCCGGCGCTTTTCGAAGACGCTCTGGAGCGTGTCCTGGTAACGCTGGCCGAACAGGCAGTGCATCTGTTCGCCATCGGCGCCGGAAGGGAAGCTCGAAATTTCAGGGAAAGACCAGTTGCCGGTGAAATCGGCGTTGTCGCATTCATCCAGCTTGTAGCCCGATACTCCTAGCGCGATGTGCTCCTTTTCGTGGAAATCGGCGAAGATCCGGCGCGCCTCGGGGCCGAGGAAATCGGGCACCAGGCCGCCCCACACCTCGTAGTCCCCGGAATATGGGAGCAGCGGCTCGTGAAGAGGGGACGTGGGGTGGGTGAAGGCGTGCTCCCAGAGATTGAGGCGATAGTGTTTTTGCGTGAGCTGGCCGATTAGAGCGGCCGGCTGGGGAAACTTGCCGCTCCAGACGAATGTGCTCGAGTAGGCGCGCGTCTCCCAGCTCGCCTCGAGGCCGATCACATCGCAAGGGATACGGCGCTCGCGAAACTCGGAGGCGAGGTTGAGGACTTCCTCCTGGCTGTAATCGTTCTTCACGCGGTACCACATGCCCAGGCCCCACCGGGGCGGCAGGGCACCTCCGCCGGAGAAGAGGTTGTACCGCTGAACGGCCTGGCGCATGGTGGGGCCGGCGAAGACGTATACCTCCACGCCTTGGGCCTCGGGAACTTCGACCAGCACTTCCGTGCGCTCCCCGAAACTGAAACGCCGGTACGCGGCGGGCAGCATTTCCGTGGAGATGGCGGAGGGTTCCGGCTGCGGCTCTGCGGCTCCGGACTGCTTCTTGCGCTTCTTGCCGCCGCAGTAGAAGGTGGCGTAGCGGGCGGTATCGACCAGCACGCCATAGCCCCTGGTGGTGACGTAAAATGGCGCCGGCGCATGGGAATCGCCGGTGTCCATTCTAGGATCGGCGTTTACCCGAAGCCTTTTCTTGCCGCCCCTTTGGATGAAGGACTGCAATTGGAGTCCCAGCCCATAGACGCCCTCATTGGGGGCGAGGGGGATGGACACGAGGGTGCCGCGGCGCGAGCTGCCGCCAGTGACCGCGGCCGGGCACGCCGGGACTGCCGGTAACCGGCGCAAGCCGTACTCCGCCGGCGCATAGCGGCGCGTGCTGGTGGGCGTGATCTTCTCGGGAGCGCCGAAGGTGAACTTCCACACTCCTGGGTACACCTGTTGCGGTGGAGGGGCGGGCTGGGCGGACGCCTCGCGTGACTGGAGCAGCGCGCCTGCGCTGCCGGCGACGCCGATAAAATGACGGCGATTCATGGAATCGACTGTACCGTGGGGCAGGCCATCGTCTTCTGTGGCCTGCCTGCACACAAACAACGCAGACGACCAAAGGCGATCGTCCGCGCCACACTAGAATAACAGCTTGAGCGAAAGTTGGATGGTTCGGAACGTGTCGCTGCGGCTGTTGGTGAGCTGCACCAGGCCGAAGGTCGTGGACGTAACACCGGTGTCAGGCGTGGCGCGCCCCACGCTGTTGGTGGAATTGTAGACATCGCTGCGAATCTGCACTTTGAACCTCTCGGCGATGCTCGTGACCTTGCTCAGCGAAGCATCCAGCGTGGGATAGGAGTAATTGCGCAGGTTGGGGAAGTAGTTTGGTCTCACCGTGGGCGCGTACGTAGGCATGACCAGGAAGCTATAGGTGGTGCAACCGGCCGCGGTGGCGGCAGGCTCCGGCGTAATGGTGCCGTTGCTGTTCCACACTTCCGCGCAGGGGCTGAAGATCTGCCCTTTAGCGGCGCTCCAACTGTTGGCGACCGCTCCTGGCAGCACCGCGCTGTTGTCGGAGCCGACCCTGGGATCCCGCAGCAGGAACACGTTGCCCGGCATGGAGACGGGCGAGCCGGACTGCCATTGGAAGATCCAGCCCAGCTCCCAACCTCCCACCACGCGGCTGACGAGGCGATTCGAAGCGGTCAACAGCTTTTGTCCTGGCCCGAACGGGAGGGTGTAGACGCCGCCCAGAGTGAAGCGGCGCGGGTAATTGTAGGTATCGATGCCCCGCTGCATGACGAGCGTCTGCACATCGTTGAAGCCGGTTTGCGTGATCAATTTCGAGAACGTCATGGTGGCAATCACATTGAGGCCGCCCTTCATTCTGGTCTCGTAGGTGATCTGCGCCGCGTTATACCAGGACTTGACGTCGTTGCGGTTGCCCTGGGTGATGCCGCCGAACTCGGGGTAGGCCTGCAACAGTGTGGCGCGAGTGATGCTGGTGGCGGTATACAGGGACGAGCCGAAAAACGGCGCCAGGCCGACGAAGGGATTGGGAACCGTGGTGTTGCAGTAGGTGGGGTTGCCGCCTTCGTAGTAGTCGCACTGCTGCCGGACGGAGAGCGGGATGTTGTTGATGGCGAGGCTGGATTCCACGTGGTTGCCGCGGGTGCCCACGTAGGAGGCTTCCAAAACCGACTGTAACGGCAGATGAACCTGGAAGCCCGCCGAAAACTGGTCCATGCGGCCCAGATGGTAATCCCGATTGGCGTAGCTGAAGCCGCTGCCGAGGAAGGTCTGGTCCCCCAGCGACGCGCCTGGCGGCAGATGCGTGCCATTGGGGAAGGGGTTCTCGAAAAGCCCCGCGACCGCCGTCCGGTTGCTGTCGTTCGAGGTGGCCACGGTGTTGGTGAAGCTGAAGCCGTTGGTCTGGATCTGCCCGTTGCTGGGGTTCAGGTTGTACCGTCCCCAGCCTCCGCGGAACACCAGCCAATCCTTGATCTTGTACGCCACGCCGATGCGGGGTTGCACCGCATGCAGATAGGTGTCGGTAGCGCCGCGAGGCTGGCCGTTGACGCCGGCAAACAGCAGGCCGCCATTAAGGGTAGGCGTGGTGGGATACGTTTTGCGGTCGATCAACTTGTCGACGGAGTTGACGGCGGCCGGGGTGAACCCGGCATTAATCCGGTTGAATCGTTCGACGGCGGGGATCGCAAAGTCCCACCGCAGACCCAGGTTGAGCGTCAGCCGGCGGCTTACCTTCCAGTCGTCCTGCACGTAGGGAGCGAAGTAGCGCATCGACGAATACGGGTGGGCTCGAACCTCGGAACTGTCGGTGGTCAGATCCCCCATCAGGAAACTGGCGATACTGTTGCCGCTGTTGGCATCGCTTTGCAGGTAGTTGGATTGCGTGAAGACCGGGCTGGATGCCAGCAGGAATTGATTGCCATAGTCCAAAACGGCCAATTGAGTCACTCGCATATCCACGCCGGAGTGCAGTTTATGACTGGCATGGACCCAGGTGAGGTTGGGGTGCATGGCAAACTCGTTGCTGATGCTGTAGCGCGGGTTCCAGCCCAATTGCTGGTATCCGGACGGCTGGTATTGACCGAAGTCATTGGGGTAGGGGATCTGGCTGGCCAAGACCTGCGGGAACCCGAGGTTGGTGATGGGGAAATTCTCGTTGTCGTCGCCGCGCGAAGTCTGGATGAACCGGTTGTAAGAGAAGTTGGTGTTGAAGATCATGGTGGCCGAGAAGGTGTGGACCCAGTCGCCAACTACGGCGCGGTTGACGCGCGAAGTCTGCGACTCGGCCTCTCCCGGTCCGTTCACCAGGCCGGTCTGCTTGTGCTCGTTCCGCCAACTCGACGCGAAACGGAAGAAGATGCGGTCGCGCGATCCGAAGTTCTGATCGAACTTCATGGCCAGGTTATAGAAATGATTGGTCGGGTCGTCTTTGCCGGCGGGCACGAACAAATCGCTGAAAGAGTACCCCGCGGTGGGGTTGTAGGTCATGGTCGGCTTGGGGTAGTAGCCCAAGATCTTCTTGGCAATCGGGTCGATTTTGTTGGAGGGAATCAGGTTGCCCGGAAACGGCTGGCGCACCCACGTGCCGGCGCTGTTGAACGCGCCGGTGGTGGGGTCGTAGATGGTGATCTTCGTGCCGTTTTGGGCCACCAGGTTGCTGAAGTCGCCATTCAGCATCTCCGGTTGGGGCACCGAAAAATAGGTGGTACCGGCTACGTCGTCATAGTAGTGTTCGTAGGCCACAAAGAAGAAGGTTTTGTTTTTCCCGTTGTAGATCTTCGGAAGGTAGACGGGCCCGCCCACCACAAAGCCGGGCTGCTGCACCGTGGAAGCGCCCTTCTTGACGCCGTTCTTGTTGTTCTGGAAGTTGTTGGCCGCCCACCTGCCGCTTTTGTCGTAGAAGTAGGCGCTGCCGTGCAAGTCGTTGGTGCCGCTCTTCAGCGTGAAGCTGATGATGCCGCTGCCCGAGTTGCCGTACTGTGCGTCGTAGGCGGTGGTCTGAATCCGCACCTCCTGGAGCGCCTCCGGCTCTGGAACCACGGCAACGTAGTTGTTGCCGGCCAGCGCGGTGTTGGGTGCGCCGTCGAGGAGAAAAGACGACTGGCTCTTGAAGCCCCCGTTTATGGACCACTGGTCGGTGCTGGACTGGTCAAACACGCGATTGGACCCGACGATGGAGATGACTCCGGGAACCAGCACGGAAAGCATCAGCGGGTTTCTGCTGGCCGGCGGCAGTTCCGTCACTTTGGCGTTGTCGAGAACGGTGCCCCGGTCGGATTTCTCGGTCTCCAGGAGCGGCGTTTCCGCGGTTACCGTGATGGATTCGGTGATCTGTCCGGGCTGGAGGGTCAAGGTGATGCCAAAAGCCTGTCCGGCGCGGAGAATGATGTTGTCCCGCAGGATTTTCTTAAAACCGGGCGCCTCAGCCGAAGCGGAGTAGGTCCCGGGCTGGAGAAACGGAACGCTGAAATCGCCGTTGTCGAGCGTCTCAGCCTTGTAGACCACGCCGGTCTCGGTATTGGTGACCTCGATTTTGGCCTTCGGTACCCCGGCTCCCGAGGAGTCGAGGACGGTGCCGTTCAGCGTGGCGCGGAAGTCCTGGGCGGAAAGTGTGGCGACAAACGCCAGCAGCAAGAAGAATTTCATGGGGTGGCAGCCTCTGGACTATAACGTTGTTCCAAATGGCGCGGCCGCGCAAGATAATTCTCCGATAATTATCGTTTCAAACAGGGGCTAAGGCTGTGAAAAAACAGGGCTTCGGGTTTTGGGAGCCGGAACCACAGAATGTCGAATGGGCCGGGTAGTCACCGGAAAGCCGGCGGCGCTATGCTTTGGAACAGAGGATGAAGCTTTCCTTTGAGCGTGCCAAGGTGGGCCGCACCGGCCGGGAGGTCGGGCGTTTGGGGATCAGTACGAGTTACGGGGTACCCACGGCCGCGGTCGAGCGCGCCTTCGAGCAGGGAGTGAACTACCTGTACTGGGGCAGTATGCGCACCAAGCCGTTCGCGCAAGCGCTCCGCAACCTGGCCGGCCGGCGCGACCACATGGTTCTGCTCATCCAGTCGTATTCGCGGATGGCGGCCCTGGTGGGGCGGAGCCTGGAGCGCGCATTGCGCGTCATCGGCTATGACCACACCGATCTGCTGCTGCTCGGGATGTGGCAGAAGCCGGTCCCGCCGCGGATTCTGGATGCGGCGCGCGAGGCGCAACGCCGCGGGCTGGTGCGCCACCTGGCGGTATCCACGCACAAGCGGACGCTGGTTCCGGAAATCGCGCGCGGCTCCGACTACGACGTCGTGCACTTCCGCTACAACGCCGCGCACACGGGCGCGGAGCGCGACATCTTTCCGGAGCTTCCGTCCGGCGACCGGCCCGGGCTTGTCGCGTTCACGGCGACGAGTTGGGGGCAGTTGACGCGAAGCGCGCGGGGCCTCTCGAACTGGAGGGAGTGGTTCGCCGGGGGGATTCCGAAGGGGGAGCGGACGCCGACCGCCGCCGACTGCTACCGCTTCGTCCTGGCCCAGCCGGACGTGGACGTCTGTCTCACCGGCCCCTCGACCGCGCAGCACGTGGACGAGGCGCTCGAAGCGCTCCGCCGCGGCCCGATGACGGGCGAGGAGCTGGAGTGGATGCGAAGGGTGGGGCGGGCGGTGTACGGGAAATTGGGGGGCGGGCGCGCGTGGAGTGAGGCTGTAGCGTTCGACGTGGGAAGAGCGGGAGTTATATGAAGCCAGCTCGTAAGAGCAAGAACGCCCCTTCGGCCGAATCCATCGCCCGAATGGCCGACCGAGGCGAAGACGTGTCGCGTTTCTTCACGAGCCGTGGCAAGATGATCCGCCCCATTCGGCGGGTGAACGTGGATTCACCGCCTCCGGGCTCCAGGAACTCGACCAGGCGGCGGAGCTGAACGTGGGCCCACAGGCGGTGGACCAGCACCACGTGGCGCAGAGCGCGCGGAAAGCCAGTTGAGATCGGTCGAGCAGAGGACGCTACATGTCGTTTGGGGGCGGGTGGTAGAATTGGGCATCAGAGCCCTATATTTGCCATTTGACACTAGCAATGTGAAAGGAGGCAAGCCTTGAGCCGGCAGGACCACATTCTTCTTGCCCACGCCCACACGTATGGTCGTGGCGAGATCCAACTTGCGCCGCCTGGCTGTGACTACGACCTATGCAAGGGAGCATGGGTAGTGACAGAATCCGGCATTCTTCTGGTTGACAGCCCAGTTCAAGTGCGGCCGCCGCAGACAAAAAAGGCGGACATCGAGACGGGCGAGGACCAAAAAGGATACTGACCGGTTCGTACCCATGTCGTCCGATTCTGTCCTGCGACCGCGGGTGCTGGTGCTCGCCAGCCGTTACGATCTCACCTGTGATTACGTCGTCTCGGCCCTTCACTCGCTCCATACGGCTTGTCTCCGTCTGAACACGGAAGACTTGCCGCACTTCGAACTGGCCCTGGATCCGGTGGCGCCGCTACTGCGCGGTGTGTCACCTGAAGTCACCTTCGAGATCTGCAACGAACACCTGGCTGGGGTATACTTCCGGCAGCCCACCTTTCTGCGAGACGCATCCTTGCTGGGTCGCCCGGCCGAAGGTCAGTTCTGTCGGGCGCAGTGGGCGGCATTCGTGCGCAGCACAATGATTTTTGATCGCTGCGTCTGGATCAATCATCCGGCACGCACTTACAGTGCAGAGCACAAAGCCCTGCAACTCAAAGTCGCTGCGCAGGTTGGCTTCGACGTCCCGCGGACGAGCATTGCGAATTCGGGAACGCCGGTGGAGAGGGTCGCGGGCACGAGCGATTGCGTCGCGGTAAAAGGACTGGATACTGTGCTCGTCCGCGAGGGGAACACCGAGAGCTTCGGCTATACAAACCTGCTTTCACCCGAAGAGATCCACAGTTCTGAGCTCCGGTCCGCACCTCTTATTCTCCAAGAGGGTCTTAAGAGTAAGCTGGATCTTCGTGTCACGGTGGTCGGGGATGTCACGTGGTGCGCCTCAGTGACAGTTCACGGCGAACCGATCGTCGGCGATTGGCGGTTGGCAAAAGCGGATGCTGAGTTCGCGCGCACCGATCTTCCGACTACGATTGCGGCGCGGTGCGTATCGCTAGTTCGGCGACTCGGTCTACAATTCGGCGCAATAGATCTTGCTCTATCGCAAGGTCGGTACTACTTCCTCGAGGTTAATCCGACCGGCGAATGGGCCTGGCTTCAGGCGGCGCTCAATCTCCCAATCGGGGAAAGGCTTGCCAAGGTGCTTGCATCTGGGCCGACCGAAGGCTGTTGCCTGGGGCCATGAGATATCTGCAGCAGATATTGGCCGGACTGAGGCGATTCGCTCGCACGGGCTTGCGCTTCCTTTTGGAAGAGGTAGGTTCGGATCTTCTCGCCTCGCGCCGCGCGCGTCGCAACGTGCTTCGGCGGATCGAGGAAGGTAACAAACTGTATTCCCAGCAGATTGAGGCGCTTCGCGGCATGGTAGATGGGTTAACGGTCGATGATCTCCACCGTTACGCGAACTTGGAGGCGGATCGTCGGAAGTCGATTGACAACAAAGCGAAAACTTACTTCGCGGCAATGACAATTGCTTTTACAGTGCTGTTTGCTGGTCTTAACTTCCTAAATACCGCTCTGAGTGGCCGTTGGGTAACGGCTGCGGTCGTCCTTCTCATTGCCGGCGTGGTCTACTTTTTCTTGGGTGGGCTAAACGCTTTTGAGGGCCTGACAATCACAAGGTTCTACAGCCCATCACCAGAAGACGAATCTGGTCTCGCCGTTGGTGCGAGAAAACTTAATCTACTCTGGTGCTTGAAGCAGAATGAGATGTACACCACTCTTCAAACGAATGCACTGAGCGTAGCCCACAAGTCGATCCGAAATGGAGTGATTGTTCTCGCTGCGCTTACCCTGCTCCTGGCCGGCCGAATGCTACTTGGCTCGGCGACACAGTTGCCACCCGGTCCGCAAGGGGTGTTCCAAAAGTCTTCGCTGAACTGGCATTTCACCCCTGATTGCAGATGACATTTTGAATCTCAATTCAGGTTTCCGAAGGTGTCCTGCACATCACCTCGACGGAACGTCCCGAAATCACGAGCGATCTCCCGGATTTGGTGCCTCAGCGCCGCGGTTCCGCTTCCGGACTTACCGCGCCCCAATCCTAACCCTGTTCCCCAGCCGCACCGCGTTCTCGATGAGCTGTAGGCCGTAGTTCGCTCCGGGCGTCAGGGTCAGGATGGATTCGGGGTGGAACTGCACGGCCTCGATGGGCAGGTCCTTGTGCCGGATTCCCATGATGATGCCGCCCTCGGTGGATTCCGCGGTCACTTCGAGACAGGCGGGGAGGGTCTCCCGCCGCGCGTACAGGGAGTGGTACCGGCCTACCTGAAACTCCTCGGGCAGTCCTTCGAAGACGCCGACTCCGCGGTGCCGCACCATGGACCGTTTGCCGTGCATGGGGTAGTCCAGCACGTCCAGGTCCCCGCCGAACGCTTCCACAATGCCCTGCAAGCCCAGGCACACGCCGAATACGGGCAGGCCCAGGCGCACCGCGGTCTTCACCAGGTCCGGTACGCCGAAATCCGCCGGACGGCCCGGTCCCGGTGAAATCAGGATCAGGTTCGGCGCCACCTGTCGAATCAGCTCTGGGGAAAAACCGGCGCGGTAGGTCACCACCTCGGCGCCGGTCTGGCGCGCGTAGTTGGCAATGGTTTGGATGAAGCAATCGTCGTTGTCGACCAGCAGGAGCCTGGTCCCTTTGCCGGTGGCGCGGTGCTCGACCACCGCCGGCGGCGGAACCGGATCGGGCGCTCCCAGGATGCGGAAAAAGCCGGTCGCCTTGAGGCGGGTTTCGCGCTCTTCCATAGCCGGCACGGAATCGTACAGCAGCGTGGCGCCCACGGGATAGGAAGCCACTCCGTCTCGCAGATAGGTGGTGCGAATGAGGATGCCGGTGTTGATGTCGCCGTTGAGCAGGATCATCCCCACCGCGCCGCCGTACCAGCCGCGCGCGTTTTTCTCCAGCGCCTCGATGGCCTGCGCCGCGGCCTTCTTGGGCGCGCCGATCAACGTCACCGCCCACATGTGGCTGAGGAAGGCGTCCAGCGAATCGAAGCCCTCCAGGAGAGTGCCCTCCACGTGGTCCACCGTGTGGAAGACACCGGCGTACTTCTCGATGAGGCGGCGCTCGATCACCTTGACGGTTCCCGGCTGGCAGACCCGCGACTTGTCGTTGCGGTCCACGTCCGTGCACATCGTCAGTTCCGATTCTTCCTTCAACGATCCGATCAGCTCGGCTACGTTCTCGGCGTCGCGCAAGGCGTCGCCGGTTCTCTGTGCCGTTCCCGCAATCGGGCACGTCTCGACGTGCGACCCCTCCACCCTCACGAACATCTCCGGCGACGCCCCGATCAACTGTTCGTCGCCGAATTGCAAAAAAAACTCGTAGGGGCTGGGACTGGCGTCCTGAACGCGCTCGAACAGCTCGGACGGCATGCCCGAGTATGGCGCACTGAAGGTCTGGCGCAGCACCACCTCGTAGTAATCGCCGCGCCGCATGCCTTCCCGCACCTTCTCCACATTGGCCATGTATTCTTCCGGCGTGTGGTCGGAGACAATCGGGCCCGCGCCGCGCTGGGGCGGCAGAGGAATCTCCTCGGCATCGCGCGGGAGGCCGCGCGTGGAAACGCCCTCCCTCTCAAAATCGTACTGGTAGTGGTCGATCAGCTCCTTCTTCCGATCGGAGAACCAGATGTCGTCGCAGAGAAACAGGTGCAGGTCTTTGTGGCCGGCGCGCGGCAACTTCCTGGGGATCGGCTCGAACTGAAACAGCAGGTCGTAGCCGAATGCGCCCACCAGGCCGAGGTGCGAATCCTTCTCCTCGCGGAACTCGTCGATCAGCGCTCGCAGAACGGAGAACACCGAAGGCTGGCGGCTGCGCTCCTCCTCGGGGAACAGGCCGGGCATCGGTTTCAGCCGCCCCGCCAGCACACCTGATTCGACCCCGAACTCCTCCCAGTGGGGGTGGGCGGCCAGCACCGGATGGAACATCTCGAGAATCTTGCGGCCGCGCTCGTTGAGCGGGTGGAACTCTACGCGGCGGTCCCAGGAGACGATCTCGAGCGGCGGACAAAGGGAGCCGATGTCCCAGCGCGAATATCTCCCGGGATACTCGTATCCCGAGGAGAGATAGATACCACGGCGCCGGTCCAGATCGCGCAGCAGGTGCGCCAAGCCTCTTCGGTAGACGACCTGCGAGACGGCGCGAGTGACCTCGATCCCGTGGGGAGTCGTATAGCGGTATTCGCGCATAGGCTTGTCCCTTGGGGGAATTAGCTCTCAGGATAGCAAACGAGCGCGTGGAAGCGCGCCAGGCACACCGGGCGCGCTGTTGTGACATGTAGGGGCGGGGCATGCGGTACGCACGCAACGTGCCCGGCCCCTACGAATCGGCAGCCTGGCGGGCCGTTATATCTTCTTCTTGAGCAGGTGGTCGTTTTCGCTGATGAACCGGCGGATCTGGTCCGCCATGGCCAGCAGCTTCTCCCACTGCTCGCGATATAGTGTGACGGGAAAGCGTCCCAGCCCGTAGACGGAGAGTGCGCCTTTCTCGCTCACCTTCAGGGACATCTGCCCGCGCGCGGGTCTTTTCAGCGCTTCCACCTCAGCGCGCAGCCGCTCGACTTCCGCTTTCAGTTCTTCTTCGCTTGACATGGTGCTCAGTTCCAGTGATACCACAACCGGAACACATGATACGCTGAAAAATTCGCTTCTCATGCCGGAATTCGATGCCATCCTGTTCGATTTCGACGGGGTCCTTCTGGACAGCGAGCCGGTCCACTGCGCCTGCTGGGCGGAAGTGCTGGCGCCGGTTGGCGTCACCCTGGAGTGGGAATTCTATGGCCAGCACTCGATCGGGGTGGACGATCGCGAAATGCTGCGCATGGTGGCCGCGCGTTCCGATCCGCCGCGCAACTGGGAGGAGCTTTGGGGGCTGTATCCCGCGAAAAAGAAGTTGTTCCAGGCCCGCATGGCCCAGTCGCCGCCCTTTGAGCCGTCCCTGGCCGGGTTCCTCGCCCGGTTGCACGACGCGTACAAACTCGCGGTGGTGAGCTCCAGCTCGACCAGCGAGGTCGAGCCCATACTCGTGGCCGGCGGCATCCGGCAATACTTTGACACGCTGGTCGGCGGCGAAGACGTCACGCGCCACAAACCGGCGCCCGATCCGTATGTGCTCGCCGCCCGGCGGCTGGGAGTGCGCGCCGCGTTGGTGGTGGAAGACTCGGAAATCGGCATCGCCAGCGGACGCGACGCGGGATTCGAGGTGGTGGTGGTGAAAGGGCCCGCCGATTTGAGGGAACAGGTGCTCGGCAGGCTCGCGGCCGGCCCGCGGCGGGCCAATACTGTGTAACCTGACATAAGAGGAATCTCGTGGCGCCATCCAAACCGAAGGGGAAAACCTCCGAGCATCTCCGCAGTGCGCTTCCTTTGTTGAAGGAGCTGGTCCGCCCGCGGCGCGGGAAGATCGCCTTGGGCTTCCTGCTCATGCTGATCAACCGCCCGGCGGGCCTGGTTTTGCCGGGATCCACCAAGTTCCTGGTGGACAACGTCGTCATGAAGCACCAGACCGGGATGCTGAAGCCGCTGGTTCTGGTGGTCCTGGCGGCCACGCTCCTACAGGGTGTCACCTCCTTTATCCTCACCCAGTTGCTCTCGAAGGAGGCGCAACGCCTGATCGCGGATTTGCGGCGCAAGGTCCAGGAACACGTCGGCCGCCTGCCGGTGGCGTACTACGACGCCAACAAGACCGGCGCGCTGGTTTCCCGCATCATGACCGACGTGGAAGGCGTCCGCAATCTCATCGGCACCGGCCTGATAGAGTTCGTAGGCGGCATTCTGACCGCATTGATTGCCCTGGTCATGCTGCTGCGCATCAGCCCCCTGCTGACGGGTCTGGCTCTGCTGTTTATCGCGGCGTTCGCGCTGGGGCTGGGCCAGGCGTTCGGCCGCATCCGGCCGATCTTCCGCGAGCGCGGCAAGATCAACGCCGAGGTTACGGGACGGCTCACCGAATCGCTGGCCGGGGTGCGCGTGGTGAAGGGGTATCACGCCGAGGCCCAGGAGGCGGGCGTCTTCGCGGGCGGCGTCCGGCGGCTGCTGGATAACGTGCTGCGGAGCCTGACCGCCATCTCGCTGTTGAGCCTTTCGGCCACGGTGCTGATGGGGTTGGTGGGGGCCACCGTGATGTACCTGGGGGCGCGCCAAATCTTCGCTGGGACGCTGACCCTGGGCGGGTTCATGGCTTTCACCGCGTACCTGGCGTTCCTGGTGGCGCCGATGTTCCAGGTGGTGGGGATCGGCACGCAGTTGACCGAGGCGCTGGCCGGCCTCGACCGCACGCAGGAAGTGCTGCACGAGAAGCCGGAAGACGAGGACGCGCGGCGCACGCAGGCGATCGGCGCGATCCAGGGCTACATATCCTTCGAGCACGTCACCTTCGAGTACGATCCCTCCAAACCGGTGCTTCACGATGTGAGCTTCGACTCGCAGCCCGGAACGGTGACCGCGCTGGTGGGGCCGTCGGGATCGGGGAAATCGACCATCATCAGCCTCATTGCGGCGTTTCACGAGCCGGCCCAGGGCGCGGTTCGCGTGGACGGAACGGACCTCTCCACGGTGCGGCTGGATGCCTATCGCACGCAGCTCGGCGTGGTGCTCCAGGACACGTTTCTTTTCGACGGAACCATTCGCGAGAACGTGGCGTTTGCGCGCCCGGGCGCCGCCCAGGAGCAGGTGCTGGCCGCCTGCCACATCGCGCGCGTGGACGAGTTCGCCGAGAAACTCGAGAAGCAGTACGACACCATTGTGGGCGAGCGCGGCGTGAAACTCTCCGGCGGCCAGCGGCAGCGCGTGTCGATCGCGCGCGCGATTCTCGCCAACCCGCGGATTCTGATCCTGGACGAGGCCACCTCCAGCCTGGATTCGGAATCGGAGGCGGCCATTCAGGAGGGCCTGGCGTACCTCATGCAGGGGCGGACGACGTTTGTGATCGCGCACCGTCTCTCGACCATTCGCCGCGCCGACCAGATTCTGGTGGTGGAAGAGGGCCGGATCGTGGAGCGCGGCACGCACGAATCGCTCTACGAGCAGCACGGCCGCTACTACGAACTGTACACGCGCCAGCACGGGATTGACGCCAACCTGTTCCTGGCCCCCGGCGAGGGCGGCAAGGAGCCGGAAGCGGAAGAGAAGCCGCGGATTGCGGCCAGCGTGGGCGGCGCTCCGCCTACGGCGGCGTCACTGCTGCGCGGGGGGATTGCGTAACGGAGCGGGGCGTGGAGGAATCGCGGCTTTAGAGATCTTCCGGGCGAAGCCCCGTATCTTTGGCGATCTTTGCCAACGCTGCGGGTCCGATCTCCTCGGTGTCGTGGAAGCAGAACGTGAAGTTCCGCCACCCTGGCCGTTGCAGTTTTCGGTGAGAGCCGACCTGTTTCTTGAACGTCCAGCCGATTCTGAGCAGCGCAGCGTAGACCCGTCTGGCTTTCGTTGCGCTCCAGATGCTCACGCGGCGAACAGAACCTCCAGCACGTGCGGCAGTTCCTCGCCGCTCTCAATCATATCGGCGAGAACCTGAAGCGCGATGGCCTTCACCTTCCGCAGTGCCGACTCTTCCGTGTCGCCGTAAGCCATCACTCCCGGCAACTGGGGGACGGAAGCGAGGAATCTCCCGTCTTCTTCCCGCTCGATCTCAATTTGCAGCGGCTGGATCTCGACCATACATCTATGTTAATTCTACCGGAATCAAATCGGGTCCGCACGATTTCGGTCGGAGGCGGGGCGGGCTCGGGCAGATGCAGGTGACGCCAGTTGCAGCGATTCCCTGAACCTCCCGTGAGATCCCCGCCACGGATCACGGCCAAAACTTCAGGTACGGCTTGCCCTCGATCACTCGCAGCAGGTACAGCCCTACTTCCCGCGCGTGATAGTCGCCCCACATGGAAGATTCCCCTGCGGGCACGCGCGCTCCTTCGGGCACGGCGTCCCAACCGTTCGGGCGGTGATAGACCGAGTGCAGAATCAGGCCCTGGTGCGCACTGTCGGTGCTCAAGTACGGCTCATCGAAGAGCGTCTTGCAGACTATCAGCCCGGCCTGCCAATATCGGTCGTCGCGCAGACGCCGGCCGAGCCGCAGCAGGCCCTGCGCGGCGATGGCGGCGGCGGAACTGTCCACCGGCTCGTAGGCGTTGAACGGATCGGCCGGCTTGCCGCGCCAGTCGCCGAGCTGCGCCAGCCCCGGCGCGCCGGTGTCCCAGTAAGGGATGCCATCGGGCGGCGTGTTTTCAATGTAGAAATCGCAGGTCGCGCGGGCGGCCTTTTCGAGCATATCGGTTACGCCCGGCTGCTTCGGCAGCGTGTCGAAGAACTCCAGTTGCTCGGCGAAGCCGCACATCGCCCAGGCCAGGCCGCGGGTCCAGGTGCTGAACGGCGAGTAGCCCTGCTGGGAGTTGGGGCAACGATAATTGCCGTCGTTGGGGTTGAAGATGCTCTCGTGCGCCACCCGGCCGCGGACGTCGTAGGTGTCGCGGCCTTCGCCGTAATAGACGGAGTATCTCGCGGTGGCGCGCGCGTGGTCGATGAGGCGGTCGAGCAGTGAGACGCCGCGGTCGTTCTCGCCCATCAGGACGTGGCCGAGCAGGTGGCTGACCGCCAGCGCGCGCAACGAGCGGATGGTATCGACGAACAGAGAGTGCGGCCCGTTGAAGGAATAGATATAACCGCCGCCATCGGCGGTGCGCGACCAGCGGGCGGCTTGCACCGCGCCGGAGCATTTCAAGGCCAGCTCGTAATAGCGGCGCTCCCAGGGGTTCTCGGGGATGCGGCCTTCAGCCATCAGGCGGAGCAGGTTACCGTACGTGCTGACATTGTTGAAGCCGTGATCGTGAACGCCGGTGTGGGTGAGGTGCGGCGCCATCAGTGAGACGGTGCGCTGGCGGCCGATTTCGAGAAACTCCCGCTCGCCGGTGGCGTCGAACTGGAGAATGGCGGCGCCGAACTGGAAGCCCTGCGTCCACTCGGTCCAGCCGCGGCTGGTGTAGCGGCCGCGCGACGTGAAGACCGGCGATCCCTGTGACGGTGCCCAGGACTTCTCGATGGAGCGGATCTTGGCGGCGGAAAGCTCAAACAGCCGCCGCAGCTTGGGCGCGAGGGCCGCCGGCGTGAGATCGGATTGCAGTTGGACCATTCATAGCAATCTTAACCTCTCTCTCACCGGAAACTGTCAACCTCCATGGCGGCGGATGAAGGGAACTTCTTGCCGGCGAGTCTCGTTCCATGTGTGAAGGGCTCTCGCGCCCAACTCGCCCCACGGAGGCCATCGATGGAGATGCTGCTGCAGGATGTCCGCCACGCGATTCGAACCCTGGTGAAGGTTCCCGGCTTCACGGCGGCGATCGTCATTTCCATCGCCCTGGGCCTGGCCGCCAACGCCACCGTCTTCAGCGTCGCCAACGGATTGCTCTGGGGCGTGCTGCCGGTGAAGGATCCCGGGCGAATGGTGATGTTCTCGGAAGGCAACTCTTTTTCGTATCCGGACTACATGGACTATCGCGACCAGACCACGGACGTCTTCGAGGGCGGCGTTGCGGCGCACTTCTCGCTGATTCCCGCCAGCGTCGGTGGAACGGGAGAGCCGGAGCGCGTCTGGGGCCAGGTGGTGAGCGGCAACTATTTCCCCATCCTGGGTGTGAACATGGCGCTTGGCCGTCCCCTCCTTCCGGAAGAAGACCGGGTGATGGGCCGGGACCACACGGTGGTGCTCAGCCACAGTCTCTGGCAGCGGCGCTTCGGCGCCGAGGCGGGCATCCTCGGGCGCGGCGTGGTGCTGAATGGGCAGCGTTATACCGTGGTCGGCGTTGCGCCGGCCGGGTTCTACGGTACCGAGCACGGCATCGTCTCCGACTTCTGGGTACCGCTCGCCATGGCGGAAGAAATCATGCCCGACTTGGCGACGGACGGAGGAGGCAGGATCAAGCGGTACCATCAGTGGCTGATGCTCGATGCGCGGCTCAAGCCGGGGGTCAGCCGTGCCAAGGCAGTGGTGGTGGTGAACGTCGTGAAGAAGCGCATGGACGACACCTATCGCAAGGATGAGAAGCGCCACGACGCCGTAACTCTCCAAACCGCCGGCGGGCTGATCGCTGGCTCCGTAACCCCCGCGTTCATCCTGATGGCCGTCCTGATGGTGGTGGCCGGATTAGTGCTGATGGTGGCCTGCGCCAATGTCGCCAATCTCCTACTGGCTCGAGCGACCGGGCGGCAAAAGGAGATCGCTATCCGCCTGGCGATGGGCGCCAGCCGACGCCAACTGGTCCGTCAACTGCTCACCGAGAGCTTTCTGCTGGCACTGGCCGGCGCCGGGGTTGGCTTCCCGCTGGCGGCGTGTGCGGCACGCGCCATCTCGAGCTTCCGGCTTCCGGTGCCCGCCCCGATAGTGTTCGACTTCAACGTGGATATGCGCGTGGCGGCGTTCACCGCCGGCCTGTCAATGGTGACGGCTCTGCTGTTCGGGCTGGTTCCCGCGCTGCGGGCCACACGTCCGGACCTGGTGGGAGCTCTTAAAGATGGGTCTGGAGTCTTCAGCCGCGGCCGGCGCTCCGGCATGCGCAACACGCTGGTGGTGGTGCAGGTCGCGCTGTCACTGGTGCTGCTCACGACCGCGGGACTTTTCCTCCGCAGCCTCGGAAACGCTTCCTCGATCGACATCGGCTTTAAGCCCGACAACATCCTGGTGATGACGGTGGACCCTAAAGTCCACAATTACTCGCGCGAAAGGACTGTACAGTTTCTCTCGCAGCTTCGCGACCGCGTGTCGGCGCTGCCGGGAGTCCGCTCGGTGAGTTTTGTGGATATCGTACCGCTCAGCATGGCAGGCACGAACTACAATTTCGATGTAGACGCCTCCCGTGACAGCCCCGCGCAAAGCGCCAATGCCTACATCCTCCGTGTCGGCAGCGGATATTTCCAGACCATGGGCACGCCCCTCCTGCGGGGCCGCGACTTCAACCCCCAGCCGGATAAACAAAACGTGGCCATCATCAATGAGACGATGGCCGGCCATCTGTTCCCCAACCAGGACCCGATCGGCCGCCTGATGCGCGCGGGCCAGACCTCTTACACCGTGATTGGCGTGGCGCGAAACTCCAAGGTGCGCTTCGTGGGCGAGGGACCGGCCAATTGCGTCCATCTGCATCTCGGGGCGGCCCCGGAAAAGGGTGTCAGCTTTTTTGGGATTTCAACCATCGTGAAGACGTCCGTGAACCCGCAGCGGCTGGCCCGGCCGGTGCGCGATCAGATCGCCGCGCTGGATCCGACGATGGCGGTCTTCAACACCGAGACGATGCAGGAGCACGTGAGCAAATCGCTGCTTCTGCCGCGCATTTCGGCTTGGCTGCTCGGGGTATTCGGCGCAGTCGGGCTCACCCTGGCAGCCATCGGCCTGTACGGTGTGATGAGTTATTCGGTGCGCCGCCGGACGCGCGAGATCGGCATTCGCATGGCGCTGGGCGCCCGGCCCGGCAGCGTGCTGAGAATGGTCCTTGGCCAGGGCCTCACCCTGACCGGCGTAGGGCTTGCCATCGGTCTCAGCATCGCTCTGGGCCTGGGGCGCTTCACGGCCAGCCTCCTGTACGGCATCAGCGGCACGGATCTGCTGACCTTCGTCACCGTCTCCGCAGTTCTGCTCGCCGCGGCGATCGCCGCCGTCGTGGTTCCCGCCTTTCGCGCGGCACACGTCGAGCCCACCACCGCTCTGCGGTACGAGTGAGAAGCCGGATTCCGGCTGGTGTGGTGAGGTTTGCCGGGCTGCTGAAAGAGATCGGTTCAGTCCGCTGCGGACCCCATCAGGAGATCGAGGCCGGCAGAGTCGGCGAACGCCCGGGCACCACTAGCACCTGCCGGTCCTGGAGCGGCCTGTCGAGCAGTTCCGCGTCCTCGCCGCCATCTCCTTCGAGGAAGGCGATCCAGGTGCTGGTGTCGGCCGAGATCGTCGCCCGATACCAGCATCGAATATGGTTCGGAGGCTTGGTCCTGGCCCGATTCATTCGACGCGTTCCAGAATAACGGCGGTGGCGTCGAAATCGCCGCGCAGATTCACGTTCAGCCCCGCCTTCATGAGATACGCTCCGCTCAATTGGGGCTGCCGCTCGGCCAGTTTTCCGTCGATCGACTCGATGCGGTACAGAGCGTGCTCGTCGAGGCCCCGCAGGTAGATCGCCGGCGCGGCCGTATTGTACTGCTGCGAGTGCCGGAAGGCGAACAGCACGGCCTGCCGGCCGTCGGAGGCAACATATTCGTTGGCGGTGACGTCGCTCGATCGCGGTGACAAGAGGCGGTACAGGCCGCCCGTCTGGATGGTCGCCCGGATGCGTTTGTAGACCGCGATCATCCTGGCCGCGGTGGCGGAATCCTGCTCTGTCCAGTGGTTCAGGTTCGCCCCAATCCCCAGCGCGCCCTGCATGGCCACCAGGAACCGGAACGCCAGAGGCGTGCTCCGGCCGTTCATGTTGGGAACGTCGGTTACCCACGCGGACATGATTTTCGGAGCATGAGCCTGGGTGAATCCCTCCTGGATGCGCAGGCGGTCGAAGGCTTCGGTATTGTCGGATGCCCAAACCTCCTCGACGCGCTGGAGAATCCCGAGGTCCACGCGGCCGCCGCCGCCCGAACACGATTCGATTTCGAGCTGGGGATGCCGCGCGCGCAGGCGGTCCATGATCTCATACAGGTTCCGGACGTAGTCCACCCACAGCTTTCTTTCGTCCGGCGGCGCCACCTCGGGCCAGCCCGGCTCGGAGAAGGACCGGTTCATGTCCCACTTGAAGTAGCGTATGTGGTACTCGCTGGCGAGCTTGTCCAGCACCGCGAACAGGTGCTCCTTCACCTCATTGCGCGCCAGGTTCAGAACCATCTGGTTGCGGAGCTCGCTACGCGGCCGGTCCGGAAAGTGGATCACCCAATCGGGATGCTGGCGGTACAGGTCGCTATCGGCGTTGACCATTTCGGGCTCTACCCACAGCCCGAAGTCCATGCCGAGGCCGTTTACGTGGTCGATCAGCCCCTTCAGGCCCTGCGGGAATTTGCGCGGGTTCACGACCCAGTCGCCCAGGCCGGCGCGGTCGTTGTCGCGGGCGCCGAACCATCCGTCATCCATCACAAACAGCTCCACCCCCAGTTTGGCGGCCTTATCGGCGAGTTCCTTCTGCCCGGCTTCGTTGACGTTGAAAGTGGTCGCTTCCCAGGAGTTGTAGAGCACCGGACGCAACCGCGAGGCGGCGCCACCCGGCAGAATCACTTCGCGCTCGAAGCCGTGCAGCACGCGCGAGGCGCCGCCGAAGCCGCTCTCGGAGAAGCCCGCGTAAAACGCCGGCGTCTCCAAAGTTTCACCCGGCTGCAACGGGTAGGAGAAATCGAAGGTGTTATAGCCGCCCGTCACCCGCACCTGCCGGTAGGGCGTCTGCTCGACGGTGATGCGCCAGTTCCCGCTCCACCCCAGCGCGCCGAACCACACACGCCCGTGCTCCTCGCTGGCGTCGCCGGCGTCGATGGCGAACCACGGGTTGAAATTGTGGCTGGTATGTCCCTTGCGGCTCTCCAGCACCTTCATCCCCTCGTGGACCGGCTCCCGGTTGAGCTGAGTCTCAGCGGCCCACCGGCCGGTGAGATAGCTGAGCTGGTATCCGTCTCCCGGCGGCAGGTACCAGGCGGCCGATTGCGCGCTTTCCACCGTCAGGGGCCGCGCGGTCCCGTTGCGGATGGTGGCATGGCGCCGCAGGATGCCGTGCTCCGGATACACGTGGTAGTCGAGCGTCACTTCGATGGCATCGCGGATGTCCCTCAGTGCGATCTCCAGATCGTTTTGCGCGATGCGATGCGAAACGTAGCGCAGAACCAGGTCGCGATTGCCGTCCTCGCGCGCGATTTTGAGCGCCGGTTCGTAGTAGCGAGGCCCACCCCAGCCAGGGAACTCCTCGTTTTCGAGCATCTGGCGTGGGTCGAAGGAGGAGATGTCGCGGCGCGCTGCCGGCGTGGCCAGGTCATCCATACGCCACAGGGGCGCCCCCCAGTACAGGTGCCGCAACGATCCGTCCGCGCCAATCCCCATGGCGTAGGAGCTTTGGCGGCTGGTCAGCAGCCAGACCTTGCGGGTTTCCGAATACTGAATGGCCTGGGCCGATAGAGAAGCGGCCCCGAGCAGGAAAATCCACAACCGAGCAGTAGTGCGGCGCATGAATGAGTTCTCCTCTGCACTCTTGGTCCTCGACCGGTATTATGGCATGGCCCCAGATACGGGACTAGGACGGCGGATGAAAGACTGGGTTTTTCCTCTATTCCTGGGGCGCGGAACGGCCGATATGAACTATGAGGGCGGGGAGCCGCGCTACTCGAGGTTCCGTGACAGGCCGAGCAGAAAAAACCAGTGCAAATCCGTAACACCAGGAGAGCGTGTGCAATCGGCATTAGTTTCAGCAGACGGCAAGAGCCCGGCTCCGAAAACCGATGAGCGGGCGGGCAAGTACCTGGTCTTTCACCTGGGCCGCGAGGAGTTCGGCATCCGCGTGCTGAAGGTCCGTGAAATCATGGGGGTCCAAGACATCACGGCGGTACCCCACACGCCGCGCCACGTGAAGGGTGTAATCAACCTCCGCGGGAAGGTGATCCCGGTTGTGGATCTCCGCCTGAAGTTCGGCCTGCCGGAGCTCGAATACACGCAGCACACCTGCATTATCGTGGTCGAGGCGCAAGCCGGCACGAGTTCCATGCCGATGGGGATCCTGGTCGATGGCGTGGCCGAAGTGCTCAACCTGACTTCGGGCGACATTCAGGACACCCCCGATTTCGGGGAAGGAGTGGCAACCCCATACCTGCTCGGCATGGCCAAGATCAAGGACAAGGTGAAGATCCTGTTGGACATCGACCAGGTGTTGAGCAGCCAGGAACTGCACCGGCTGGACTCGGTACTTCCGTAAGCATAAGGAGGGCCAGAGAGACGATGTTGCGATGAAGACGATGACGATTGGGAAGAAGATGGCGCTGACCGGCGTGCTGCTGGTCCTGTTTACGGTAGTGGTGGCGGTGGCTTGGCGGATCAGCATCGCCAACCTGTCAACGGGCATCCACTCGTTGCAAGTGGACTCGATTCCGGGCCAGGATGCGAGCGGCAGGATCGGCGCGCTTGCTCAATCGCAGAGGAGCATGGCGAACCGGGTCCTGCTGGATCTGGCAGTCCAGGACAACGCGGAGGCCGAGGAGCGCGAGTTGGCCGCGGACCAGACGAAGTTCCAAGAGGCACTGAAGGCTTACGAGAAGACCATCACGCAGGCCCAAGACCGGCAACTGTTCGAAACCATCGGGCCGGCGTGGGAGCGGGCCATGCAGTCCTGGACGCGGGTCCGCTCGGCCGCGGCCGGGGGCAAGATGGCGGACGTTGTCCACATGTACCAATCGGAGACCGGGCCTTTTTTTGGCGAAGTGCAGAAAGGGGCCGAAAAGCTGGTCGAGTATAATCACGCGTCCGCCGTCCAGACCGCCGGCGCCGCGGCCGCGGCCGCCGCCGCGGCAAAGTCGTGGAGCTGGATGGTGTCTCTGATCGCGGTGTTGTGCGGAAGCGCTCTCGCCTTGCTCATCGTGAGCAGCATCAACCGCGTGCTGCACCAGACCGTCACCGAGCTCTTGAAGGGCGCCGAGCAGGTGGCCAGCGCCGCTTCGCAGGTTTCCTCCTCGAGCCAGTCGCTGGCGCAGGGTTCCTCCGAGCAGGCGGCTTCGCTCGAAGAGACTTCGGCCTCGAGCGAGGAGATCAATTCCATGGCACGCCAGAACACCGAGAACAGCCGGTCGGCCGCCGATCTGGTCACGCAGTCGCAACAGAGATTCGTTCGGACCAACCAGTCTTTGGCGCAGACGGTGGTGGCGATGGGCGAGATCAACGCGCAGAGCGGCAAGATCTCCAAGATCATCAAGGTGATTGACGAGATCGCCTTCCAGACCAACATTCTGGCGCTGAACGCGGCGGTGGAAGCGGCGCGGGCCGGCGAAGCAGGCATGGGCTTCGCGGTGGTGGCCGATGAGGTCCGCAACCTGGCGCAGCGTTGCGCGCAGGCGGCCAGGGATACGGCGGCGCTGATCGAGGAATCGATTGCCAAATCCAACGACGGCAAGACCAAGGTGGACGAGGTGGCCGCGGCGATCCGCGCCATCACCGAGGAGTCGAACAAGGTGAAGACGCTGGTGGACGAGGTGAACCTGGGCAGCCAGGAGCAGGCGCACGGGCTCGAGCAGATCGGCAAAGCCATCACGCAGATGAAGCAAGTGACGCAGAAGACCGCGGCCAACGCGGAAGAGAGCGCGGCGGCGGCCGAGCAATTGACGGCCCAGTCGGCGAGCCTGAAAGGCATCGTGGAGAACCTGACCGCCAGAGTGGGCGGCGGCAAGCGCGCAGGCGGGGGCTCGCGGCACTCGGCCGCGGGTGGCAGCGAGCCGGCAAGAGCGCATCGGCCAGGGGCGGCCTCGCCGCGAGAAGGCCAGCTTGCCCCCGGTCTTTCGGCGCCAGGCGCCGCGGTTGCGCGCAGACCCAACGGGCCTGCGGCCACGTCTGTTCCGGCGGACGCCAAAGCCGCCAAGAACGCCTTCCGGCTGGAAGAAACGTTCAAGGAGTTCTGAGATCAGCCGGATGACTTCGGCGGTTTGGGGAGAGCGGCCAGAATGACGGCTCCCCAGTCTGGCGGGGTGGCAGGAGCTGGTAAGGATGCCGGACTTACGAGAGCGAATCGACGAGTTGGCCACACGGCTGGTCCTGGGCGGAGTCAGCAGCGATCTGGCTGCGGATCTGGCCCGTTTGAGCGAGATGGCCGGCGGAACCGGCTGTCCGGAGACCGCCCGCGTCGCGGCCGAGCTGGCCAAAAAGACGCGCGCCGGCGCAAAGGGGAAGAAGAAGGCGGCATTCGAGGACCTGGTGCGCGATGGAATTGCGCAACTGCAACAGGTTCTGGAGAACGAAGCCCGCCAAACCGCCTCTCCCGTTCGCGAGCCGGGCCAGGGGGAACCGAAGCCTCTTCCCGTGAACTCGCTGGCGCAGGATCCGGAGTTGGTGGGCGATTTCATTCTGGAATCGCGAGAGCATCTGGCGTCGATCGAGAGCCGGATGCTGGTGCTCGAGCAGAACCCGGCTGACATGGAGGCCATCCATTCCGTTTTCCGCGGGTTCCATACCATCAAGGGTCTGGCCGGGTTCCTGGAGTTCCCGATTATCCAGGAAGTGGCCCACGAGGTGGAAACGCTTCTCGACTTAGCGCGAAACTCGAAGCTCGCTATCACGCCGGCCGTGGTGGACGCGGTTCTGGCAAGCGCCGACTGCTTGAAGCAGGCGATCGACGCGGTGGAAGCGTCGATGGCCGGGAAGACGCCCGCCGCAATCGGCGACTACCGCCATCTCCTGTCGCGCATGCGCGAGCTGATGGCGGGGGAACCCGAAGAACGGGAGTGCCGCGCGCTGGAACCAGCATTGACGGAACCCTCGCAGGTCCCGGCCAGCAAGGAAGGCAAGCCGGGCGCGAGCCCAGCGGCGCCGAGACAACCAGCGGGCGCCAACACACCCGGCAAGGCGGCGGACACGTTCTCGGTGCGGGTCGACACGGGCAAACTGGATTACCTGATGGACATGGTCGGAGAGATGGTGATTGCGCAATCCCTGGTCCGCAACAATTCGAACCTGGTTTCCATCCAGGACCCGAGGCTGCAGGGCGATCTCTCGCAACTGGTGCGGATCACCGGCGAGGTGCAACGAACCACCATGAGCATGCGCATGCTCCCCATCGGCCAGCTCTTCCAGCGCACGGCCCGGTTTGTGCGCGACCTGTCGCGCAAAGCCGAGAAGCGAGTCGAACTGGAAACCAGCGGGGGAGACACGGAACTGGACAAAACCATCGCCGAGGAATTGGCCGATCCTCTCATGCACATGGTGCGCAACGCGATCGACCACGGTGTCGAGCCGCCCGATGTCCGGGCGGCGGCGGGCAAGAATCCCACGGCGCGGGTGCGGCTGGCGGCCTACCGCCAGGGAGGACAGATCGTCGTCGAGATTTCCGACGACGGGCGGGGACTGGACCGGGAGAAGATCCTCAAGAAGGCGCGGGAGAAGGGCCTCATTGAGGACGGGGCGCAACTCTCGGAGAACGAGATCTGCCGCTTGATTTTCGAGCCGGGCTTTTCGACCGCCGACCGCGTGACCGAGGTCTCCGGCCGCGGCGTCGGCATGGACGTGGTGCGCAAGCACGTCCAAAAACTGCGGGGCCGCATTGACGTTCAATCGAAGGCGGGTCAGGGCGCCACGTTCTTTCTCAGGCTTCCCCTGACGTTGGCCATCATTGAGGGCCTGGTGGTGGTGGTCGGCAGTACCCGCTATATCGTCCCGATCTTGTCAGTCCGGGAAATGTTTCGCCCCACGGCGGAAGCGCTCTCGACCATCCAGGGCCGTGACGAGATGGCGCTGGTGCGAGGACGACTTCTGCCGGTGGTGCGGTTGTACCGGCGCTTGGGCGTCCGACCCCGGTCCGAGGATCCCTGCGACGGTCTCCTGGTCGTGGCGGAATGGGAGGGAGGGCAGTTTTGCGTCCTGGTGGACGACCTGGTCGGCAAGCAGGAGGTGGTGATCAAGAGCCTGGGCGCGAGCCTAAAGAACATCGCCGGGATCGCCGGGGGCGCCATCCTGGGTGACGGCCGCGTCGGTTTGATTCTGGACATGGAGGGGGTGTTTCGAGGGCCCAGCCGTGACTAACGCCACGCAGCCGGCTACCGAGGTTCGTCCTTTGACGGCGCGCGAATTCGAGCAGTTCCGCCGGCTGGCATACGAAAAGTTCGGCCTCGATCTGCGAAGCGGCAAGGAGTCGCTGGTCTCGGCGCGGCTGGGAAAGAAGATTCGAGAACTGAATTTCCGGTCGTTTCAGGAATACTACCGCCACGTGACGGAGGATCGAACCGGGGAGGCGTTGATCGCCATGATCGACGCCCTCACCACCAATCACACCGGTTTCTTCCGAGAGTCCGCGCACTTCGAGTTTCTGCGCAAGACGATCCTACCCGGCCTGCGGGAGCGTGACCGGATCGCGATCTGGAGCGCCGCCTGCTCGACCGGCGAGGAACCGTACACGATTGCATTCTGCCTCCTGGAGGAGTTGGGGGAGGCGGCGCTCGCCAAGGTCCGCATCCTGGCGACCGACATTTCGACGCGGGTTCTGGCCAGCGCCCGGAGAGCAACCTACCCGGCCGAGTGCTTCGACGGCATTCCCGCGCACCGGTTTCACCGGTACCTGCTGCAGGGCGAGCAGCGTTGGAAGGGCTGGTACCGGGTGAAGCCGGAGGTGCAGGCGGTAGTCGAGTTTCGCCGCCTGAACCTGATGGAGCAGTTCGCTCATCTCGGCCTTTTTTCCGTGATCTTCTGCCGCAACGTGATGATCTACTTCGACAAGGCCACGCAGCAGGATGTAGCGAACCGCTTGGCCGGCTGCCTGGAGCCGGGCGGCTATCTTCTCATTGGACATTCGGAAAGCCTGAACAGTGTCGACCACCCGCTGCGGTACGTGCAGCCGACCATTTACAGGAAACCGGAGGCGAGTCATGCGAACTCGGAACGGGTCCGAGGCAAGAGATGAACCTGGTGGTTGTGGGTGTCGGAGACTGCCGGGTCAGCAACGACCCGGAAAGCGTGCTGGTGACCTATGCGCTCGGCACCTGCATCGCGGTGATGATTCACGACCCCGTGGCGGGGGTGGGCGGACTACTCCATTTCATGCTGCCGAACTCCAGCCTGGACCCTGCCAAGGCGCGACAGAAGCCCTTTGTGTTCGCCGACACCGGGATTCCGCTCCTCTTTCACAGCGCTTACGATCTAGGCGCCGAGAAGGGCAGGCTGGTCGTCTCCGCTGTCGGGGGAGCCCAAGTGATGGACCAGCAGGGGAATTTCAACATCGGCATGCGGAATCACCTAGCCATGCGAAAGATCTTGCGGAACGCGGGGGTCCCGCTCCAAGCCGAAGAGGTGGGCGGAGCGGCCTCGCGGACGGTCCGTCTGGAGGTTTCGAGCGGGAGGGTGTCGGTCCGCGAAGCCGGAGCAGAGGATCAAGATCTGCTACCCGCCGGCTCGCTGGCAAGAAGAAGTCTCTGAATCGCGTACAAGGTGTTGATTATGGAGGATTCGCCGGCCATGCCAGTTAAGGGAACCCTCGCGGTGTGGTTGGAGTTGGGGCAGGCTTCATGAACAACGGCCACAAGATCAAAGTCCTGATTGTGGACGACTCGGCGATTGTGCGCAAGATTCTCGCCTACGCCATCTCCGCGGAAGATGATCTGGAGGTAGTGGGGACGGCGCCGGATCCGTTCGTCGCCCGCGACAAGGTCATGGCGCTTCAGCCGGATGTGTTGACGCTCGATATCGAGATGCCGCGCATGGATGGGCTGACCTTCCTCAAGAAGCTGATGCGCCATCATCCTCTGCCGGTGATCATCATCAGCTCCTTGGCGCAGGCCTCCTGCCAGGCCTCACTCGAGGCGCTTCGGATCGGGGCGGTCGAAGTGCTGGCCAAGCCGGGCGGGCCGTACTCGGTGGAGGAGTTGAGGAGGAGCCTGGCGGCCAAGATCCGCGCTGCCGCCGCCGCCCGTGTGCGGCATCCGGCGCAGGTGACCGAATCCCGCGGCGAAACCGGCGCACCCATCCCCGCGGCAGCCTTCGGTTTAGGCACAGTGATCGCGATCGGGGCATCCACGGGTGGAACCGAAGCCATTCAGGAGGTACTGGTTCGTATGCCGGCCAACAGCCCGGGCGTTGTGATCACGCAACATATCCCGCCGGTATTTTCCCTGGCCTTCGCGAACCGCTTGAATGAACTCTGCCCGATGGAGGTCAAGGAAGCCTGCGACGGCGACATGGTGGCTCCGGGACGGGCCTTGGTGGCTCCTGGCAACTATCACATGCTGCTGCGCAAATCCGGCGAGGGATATCGAGTGCACGTCAAGGACGGACCGCCGGTCTGCTATCAGCGCCCGTCAGCGGACGTCATGTTCAGCTCGGTGGCGGAGGCGGCCGGGGCCCAATCGGTGGGCGTCCTGCTGACCGGGATGGGCACCGACGGCGCTCAGGGCCTGCTCCGCATGAAGCGCGCGGGAGCCCGCACGATCGCGCAGGACGAGGCGACTTGCGTGGTTTTCGGCATGCCCCGAGAGGCCATTCGGCTCGGGGCGGTGGATCGGGTTCTGCCGCTTCCACGCATTGCATCGGCCGCTATCGCGCTCGCAGGCCATTGATACTGCGCCGCCGCGGAGCAGCGGTTCCGTCCGCCCTGGAGTTGAGGACCCCGCTTATGCGTGCCGCGTCATCCCCAGCACGGCATTGATGAGCACCGCCGCCATCCCCACCGGGATCGCGATCTTCCACCCGATATTCATGAGCTGGTCATAGCGGAAGCGCGGGAACGTGCCGCGGAACCAGATCAACATGTAGACGATGGTCGAGACCTTGAACACGAACCAGAAAAGGCCGATCACCGCGTGGTTCACCACCGGAATGAGGAACAGCGCGCCGATCAGCGCCAGCGTCAGGGCGGTGAGAACCAGCACCACTTGCTGAATCCGATCCTTGAGACGCTTCACCAGCGGCAGCGTCAGGCCGCCGGAGGCTACAAACAACGCCACCGGAAACGCCACGTTCAGCGGCACCTCCAGCCAGCCTGCGCTCGGGAAGGGCCGCAGCCAGCCGCCCCAGAACAGCGTCACGGCCACCGACGCCACCACAAAGATGTTGGCGTACTCCGCCAGAAAGTAGAGCGCGAAGCGAAAACCGCTGTACTCGGTGTGGAAGCCGGCCACCAGCTCGTTTTCGGCTTCGGGCAGATCGAACGGCGCGCGGTTGGTCTCGGCCGTGGCCGCGATGAGGTACACCACGAACGGAACGATCATGAAGAAGTAGTTGTCGAAGACGAACCACACGCCGCGGTCCAGTTGGGCCTTGACGATGCCTTGCATGCTCAGCGTGCCCGCCGCCATCACGCCGGAGAGCAGCGCGAACGCCAGCGCCACTTCGTAGCTCACAAGCTGCGCTGCGGCGCGCAGCGCGCCCAGCAGCGAGTAATGGCTGTTCGATGACCAGCCTCCAAGAATGATTCCCAGAATCCCCACCCCGGATGTCGCCGAAATCACCAGCAACCCCACGTTCACGTCCGCCACGAAAATGTTCTTCGCAAACGGCAGGACCGAGAAAGCCGTGAGCGCGGTGATCGTGGAAACGCACGGCGCGAACCAGAAGAGGGCCTTGTCGGCCTCCGCCGGGATGATATCTTCCTTGAGCAGCAGCTTGAAGGCGTCGGCGATCGGTTGCAGCAACCCGTGCGGTCCCACGCGCATGGGGCCCAGGCGCACCTGGAAATCGCCCAGGACCTTGCGCTCCACCAGCGAGAGGTATCCGGCCACGAGCGGGATGGCCGCGATGAGCACCAGCGTGGTCAAAACCGGCGCGAACAACGGATGGGAAAAGACCGTTTCCATATCGTCCTCACCGCAACAGCGAAGTCTGCGCCAGCCGCAGGAACGGCTCGGGGTAGACGCCGATGGCGAGGGTCAGGACGCCGCTCACGCCCAGCGCCACCCGCAGCCCGAAGCTTGTGGCTAGCGGAGCCTTCTCCGTTTCCTCGCCGATGAACATGCTGCGCACAATCTTGAAGTAGTAGTAAATCGCCACCGCCACGTACAGCGTCGCGACCACCGCCAGCGTGTAATGTTTCGTCTGAATCAGGGCCAGGAAGATGTAATACTTGCCCAGGAACCCGGCCGTGGGTGGAATGCCCGCCAGCGAGAGCAGGAAGATCAGCATCAGGACCGCGTGACCGGGGCTCTTGTGCATCAGGCCGGAGATGTCCTCGAGATCTTCTCCGATGATGTTTTGGCGCCGCAGCGCCACCACCACCAGAAACGCCCCCAGGTTCATGAAGGTATACACCATCACGTAGACGGCGATGCCGTTGATGCCGGTGTCGTTGCCCGCCACCAGGCCCAGCAGCATGTAGCCCGCATGCGAGATGGAGCTGTAGGCCAGCAGCCGCTTGATATTGGTCTGGTTGATGGCCGCCAGGTTCCCCAGCGTCAGCGTGGCCACCGCCACCGCCGCCAGCAGCGGCTCCCAGGCTTCGCGCGAGGAGGCTAGCGGGCCGAGGAAAATGCGCAACAGGAAGGCCATGGAAGCCGCCTTCGACGCCACCGAGAGATACGCCGTCACGGTGGTGGGCGCGCCCTCATAAGCGTCCGGAGCCCACATATGGAACGGCACGGCCGAAATCTTGAACAGCAGCCCCACCGCGGTGGTGGTGAGCGCCAGCACGACTACCGGGTCCCACGGCGGCCGCGCCGCCATGGCCGCCGAGACATCCGCCAGCTTGGTCGAGCCGGCCAGGCCATACATGATCGAAAAGCCGTAAACCAGAAATCCCGAGGAGAAGGCCCCCAGCAGCAGATATTTCAGAGCGGCCTCGTTGGATCGCTTGTCGCTGCGCAGAAATCCCACCATCACGTAAAAGCACAGGGCCATCAGCTCCAGCCCGATGAACAGCGTGACGAGGTCCGTGCCGGTTGCCAGAAAAAACATGCCGCACTGGGCGAACAGGATCAGCCCGTAGTATTCACCGTGGTGCTCGCCCGCAATTTCCAGATACTTGTACGACACCGCCGCAACTATCAGGGCGGCCACCACGAAAATCCAATTGAAGAAGATGCTGAAGCCGTCCACCGTCACGGAGCCTTGAAAACCGGTGAGCTCGGTCAGGCCGTTGGCCGTCAGATACGCGTACTGGCGGTACAGTCCGAACCCGGTGAAGCCTTCCGCCAGTGCCACGAAAACCAGCAGCCACTTGCGCTGGCGCGGGTCGGGAAAGATGAGGAAGTCGAACAGCAGGATGGCGCAGCCGAACAACGCCAGCATCACCGCCGGGATAATGGTGAAGTGATCGGTGGACGTATAGAACTGGCTCATTGGGCGCCTCCGGCAGGGGCCGGGGGCCGGGGGCCAGGGGCTGAAACAGGGGCCGGGGGCCAGGGGCCGGGGGCCGGGAACGCGGACACAATGGAGCTTGGGGACGACACAGCGGCCATCTGGCTCTTAACCGCGAAAGCAAGGGGCGGAAACGCGGACATCGTGGCGCCTGGGGACGTCGCCCCCGCCACCTGGCCCCCGGCCCCCGGCCCCTGGCCCCCGGCGAAATAACCCGGTCTTACGCGCTCCACAATCTCCGTCACCGGCTGCCGCAAAATGTCGAAGTACGGCTTGGGATAAACGCCGATCCAGAACGCCCACACGATCAGCGGTGCGAAAACCGCGATCTCGCGGAAGCTCACATCGGGGATTCCCAGGTTCTTTCCGTTGGTCACCTGGCCCAGCATGGTCCGCTGGTAGAGCCACAGCAGATATGCCGCGCCCAGAATCACGCCCGTCACGGCGAACGCCGCCCACACGCGGTTGGCTTCGAACGCGCCCTGCAAGATCGTGAACTCGCCGATGAACCCGTTCAGCAGCGGCAGGCCCGCGGAGCTCAGCATGGCAATTGCAAAGATGGTGGCGAACTTCGGCATCACGTGGGCCAATCCGCCGTATTCGGAGATCTCGCGCGTGTGCCGGCGCTCGTAAATGACGCCGATCACCAAAAAGAGCATGCCCGTCGAGATGCCGTGATTGACCTGCTGGATCACGCTGCCCGCCAGGCCGTTGGGGTTCAGCGAGAAGATTCCCAGCGTGCAGAAGCCCAGGTGGCTCACCGAGGAGTACGCCACCAGCTTCTTCCAGTCCTGCTGCATCAGGCTCACCAGCGCGCCGTAGACGATCCCCACAATCGAGAGAATCGCCAGAATCTGCACGATGGTCTGGTCCACCGAGGCTTTCGGCAGCAGCGGGAGCGAGAACCGCAGAAACCCGTAAGTCCCCATCTTCAGCAGTACGCTCGCCAGGACCACAGAGCCGGCGGTCGGCGCCTCCACGTGCGCGTCCGGCAGCCAGGTGTGGAACGGGAACATCGGCACTTTGATGGCGAAGCCCAGGAAGAAGGCCCAGAAGACCCATTGCTCCATGCCGAGTGGCAGGTTGAGTTTCATCAGATCGGCGATTTCAAACGTGTACGTGCCGAACTGGCGGAAGTGCTGGAAGTAAAGCGTCAGGATGCCCAGCAGCATCAGCACCGAGCCCGCCAGCGTATAGAGAAAGAACTTGATGGCCGCATACAGCTTTCGCGGGCCGCCCCATACTCCGATGATGAAGTACATGGGCACCAGCACCAGTTCCCAGAAGACGTAGAACAAGAAGAAATCGAGGGAAACGAATACCCCGATCATGCCCGTCTGCAACAGCAGGAACATGGCGTAGTATTCTTTGACGCGGTCCTGAATGGCGTTCCACGAGGAGAGAATCGCCAGAAAGCCCACCAGCGTGGTGAGCATCACCAGCAGCAGGCTGATGCCGTCGATCCCAATGTGGTAGTGCGCGCCGAGGGTGGGGATCCAGCTCGCGCGCTCCTCGAACTGGAAGCCGGAGATGTCCGCGCGGAAGCGCGAGACCAGCGGCAGAGAAACCAGGAACCCGGCGAAGCCCGCCAGGTTCGCCCAAACCCGCATCAGGTCCTTGTTCTTGGAAGGAATGAAGAGCAGGACCGCCAGACCGGCCAGGGGCGTGAATAAAACGATGCTCAGTAAGTGCTGGTCCATATCGCTACCGCGCTCCGTAATACCCCAGAAACGCCAACACCCCCACCACCACGAAGAATGCGTACGTCTGCACGCGCCCGGTTTGCAGGATGCACACCGGGTAGGAGAGCATCTTCACGAAAAAGGAGCCGAAACGCACGGCGCCGTCGATGATCCAGGTGTCCCACCAGATGGAAACACTCGAAGAAAAACGCGTCAGCCAGCCCGCGCCATTCACGCCGCCATCCACCACGTTGCGGTCGAACGCGCCGCAGACGCGCCCGCCGCCCTTGCCGAGACCATTCACGAACAGGAAGTCGTAGATCTCGTCCACGTACCACTTGTTGTAAAGCAGGGTGTGCAGCGGCTTGACGGACCGTTCGATGGAGTCTGGAATTTCGGGCTTTTGGTGATAAAAGTATCGGGCGATCGCAATGCCGATGATGGCCACCGCCACCGAGAGGCCCATGAGCATCCACTCCACAGACGCGTCATGCGGGCCTTCCCTGGCGGCTTCCACGGCGGCCGAAGCAAAGGCGGGCTCCAGCCACCGTTCAAACGCGTGGAAGCTCTCGCCCAGGTTCCACAGCTTGGGAGTTCCCAGCCAGCCGGCCAGCGCGCTGCCCAGGGCCAGCAGGGTGAGCGGCACGGTCATCGTGGCTGGCGATTCGTGTATGTGCTTTTGCACTTCCGGCGCCACGTGCGACTTGCCATAGAACGTCATGTTCATCAGCCGCCACATGTAAAACCCCGTCAAGCCGGCGGTGGTCAAGCCCACGAACCACAGCAGCTTCGAACCCAGCGGCGAGCTGTACACCTGCCACAGAATCTCGTCTTTCGAGAAGAAGCCCGCCAGGCCCGGAATGCCCGCAATCGCCACGGACCCGACCCACATGGTCCAGTGCGTGATGGGAATCTTGTCCTTGAGCTCGCCCATGCGGCGCATGTCCTGCTCGCCGCCCAGCGAGTGGATCACCGAGCCGGAGCAAAGGAAGAGCAGCGCCTTGAAGAAGGCGTGCGTGAACAAATGGAAGATGGCCACCCAGTAGGCCCCCACGCCCAGCGCCAGGAACATGTAGCCGAGCTGGCTGACCGTGGAGTACGCCAGCACGCGCTTGATATCGTTTTGCACCAGCGCGATGGTCGCGGCCAGGATGGCCGTGAGCGCGCCCACCACCGCTACCACCGCCGACGTGCCCGGCGTCAACTGGTACAGCGCCGAGGAACGCGCCACCATGTATACGCCCGCGGTCACCATGGTGGCCGCGTGGATCAGGGCCGAGACGGGCGTCGGGCCTTCCATGGCGTCCGGCAGCCACGTGTACAGCGGAATCTGCGCCGATTTGCCGGTGGCGCCGAAGAACATCAGCAGCGCAATTGCGCTCAGCACGCCGAAACCCGCCGCCTCCGGAGCGAAATGGCCGCCGCGCAGCAACGCGTTCACGTCCGTGAACCGCACTGTCCCGAGCACCGCCATCATGAGCAGCATTCCCAGGATGAAGCCCGCGTCGCCGACGCGGTTCATGATGAACGCCTTCTTGCCCGCATCGGCCGCGGACTTCTTGTGGAAGTAGAAACCGATCAGGAGGTAGCTGCACAACCCCACGCCTTCCCAACCCACGAACAGCAGAATGTAGTTGTTCGCCAGCACCAGCATCAGCATGAAGAAGACGAACAGGTTGAGGTAGCCGAAAAACCGGTAGTAGCCGTTATCGTGCGCCATGTACCCGATGGAGTACACGTGGATGAGGAACCCCACGCCCGTCACCACCAGGATCATGACCGAGCTGAGCGGATCGAGCAGGAATCCCCAGTCCGCCTGGAACGTGGCGAGCTGCCCGTTGGCCATGTGAAACGGCAGCCCGGCCAGCCAGGTGAACTGCACCACCTGGTGCACCCTTTCCGTGGTTTGCGAAAGCTGCCAGATGGCGCCCACGGAGAAGACCAGCGAGAGGAACACCATCCCAGGGCAGAAGAGACTGATGAGGAATTTCAGGGGGGAATGGTGATGCCCGGGCGGGTGTTCCCTGGCCCCTGGCCCCTGGCCCCCGGCCCCCAAGTCAGGGGCCACCGCCACATCGGACGCCGGCTGCGGGTCCAGGTACTTCCCCACCAGCAGCATCAGCACCGCTCCGAAGAGCGGAAACAGTGGAATCAGCCAGATTTGGTCGAGGAAATTCACGGCGCTCCTACCACTTCAGCAAATCGATCTCATCCGCCTGCACCGTCTCCTTGTTGCGGAACAGCGCAATCAGGATGCCCAGCCCCACGGCCGCCTCGGCCACCGCGTCGGTGATCACGAAAATCGCGAAGATCTGCCCGTTGACGTTGCGCAGCGCGTGCGAAAATGCGATCAGGTTGATGTTCACCGCGTTCAGAATCAGCTCGATGGACATCAGGATGATGACGACATTACGCCGCGTCAGCACGCCCACCGTCCCGATCAGCAACAGCGCCGCGCTCAGGGCCAGGTAATGAAACGTCGTAATCGGATGCATGGTCAGATCCTCTTCTTCGCCATCACGACGGAGCCCACCACCGCCACCAGCAGCAGGACGGAAGCGATCTCGAAAGGCAGCAGGTATTCGGAAAACAGGGAATCCGCCAGGGCTTCGGTGTTGCCCAGGCCCGGCGGCAGGCCCGAGCCCCCGCCTTCCGCGATGTGGAAAGCGTCCTTGCCGCGGTACAGGAAGTAGCCGATCTGCGCTCCCACCGCGGCCACGGCCGCCAGCGCCACCAGCCACTGTTTGTTGAACTGCCGCTCCTTGGCGGCCAGATCGAGATTCACCAGCATGATCACAAACAGGAACAGCAGCATAATGCCGCCCACGTAGAGCACAATCTGCACCGCGAAGAGAAACTCCGCCTGCTGCAACAGGTACAACCCCGCCACACCGAGGAGCGAGACAATTAGCGAAATGGCGCTGTGGACCGCGTTCCGGCGCGTGACGGTCAGGATGCCGCCGCCCAGCACCAGCACGGCGAAAGTATAAAACAGAATCGTATTGAAATCGGTCAGCATTTGTATTGAGTGGGCCGGGGGCCCTCTTCGAGCATCTGCCGGTCCCAGATCTGCCCTTCCCGCGTATAAGTGGCCAGCTCGAAATCCTGCGTCAGCTCCAGCGCATCCACTGGGCAGGCGTCTTCGCACAGCCCGCAGAACATGCACCGGGAAACGTCGTAAGTAAAGGTGGTAAGCTCCTTGCGCCGCGTCTGTTCATTGCGCTCGCTGCCCACCACGATCAGGTTCTCCGGACATGCCACCGCGCACAGATTACACGCAATGCACAGCGTCTCGCCATTATCCGGGTTGGTATTGAGTCGCGGCGCCCCGCGATACCGCTCCGCCACCTGCGGCCGTTCCGCCGGGTACTGCTCAGTAACGATGTACTTCGGATTCTGGTTCCGGAACGTAACCGCCAGCCCCTGGAGCAGGTCCACCAGAAAGATTTTCCTCAGCAGCTTACCCATACTATTGCCCCTCCAGCCTCACCGGTCCACCTCTCCCAGCACGATATCAAGGGTCCCAATCACCGCCACAATGTCCGCCACCAGCCCCCCACGGACCATGCGGTCCAGCGCCTGGAGATTGACGAACGACGGCGGCCGCACGCGCACGCGGTACGGCTGCGTGGAACCGTCGCTGACCACGTAAAACCCCAGCTCGCCCTTGGGCGCTTCGACAGATACGTATGCCTCGCCCACCGGCGGCTTGATCACCTTCGCCACCTTACCCATGATGGGGCCGTCGGGAATGCTCTCCACCGCCTGCCGAATGATGCGCACCGATTGGCGCATCTCCTGCATCCGCACGATGTACCGGTCGTAAGTGTCGCCGTTCTGCCGGGTGGGAATCTCGAAATCGTATTTGTCGTAACCCGAATACGGCTGCGCCTTGCGCACGTCCCACTTCACGCCCGCCGCGCGCAGCACCGGCCCGGTCACGCCGTATTCCTTGCACTCGTCGGCGGTCAGGACGCCCACGTTCGTGAGCCGCCCCACCCAGATGCGGTTGCTGGTCAGCAGATCTTCGTATTCGTCCACTTTCGGCAGGAACATGTCGCAGAAGGCTTTCACGTCCTGCTCGAAGCCTTCATAGGTCTCGTATTCGAGGCCGCCGATGCGGAAGGCGTGCGTGGTCAGCCGCGCGCCACAATACTTTTCGAAGATGTTGAGCGTCTCTTCGCGCTCGCGGAAGCAGTAGAATACGGGCGTAATGGCGCCGATATCGAGCGCGTGCGTCCCCAGCCACACCAGGTGGCTGGCAATGCGGTTCAGTTCGGTGAGGATCACGCGCACCGCCTGCGCTCGCGGCGGCGCCTCGATGTTCAGCAGCTTCTCCACCGCCAGGCAGTAGCCCAGACCATTGGAAACGGATGCCACGTAGTCCATGCGGTCCACGTAGGGATTAAACTGCGCGTACGTGCGGTTCTCCGCGATCTTCTCCACACCCCGGTGCAGATAGCCGATGACGCAATCGGCCCCTAGAATCTTTTCACCGTCCAGCTTGAGAATGACGCGGAGCACCCCGTGCGTGGAGGGGTGCTGCGGGCCCATGTTGAGGACTAATTCGGTCGAGTCTAGAAAAGTAGAGTCCGGCATGGTGACGTCACTGGCCGCTTTCGATGCCGAGGTTTTCCCGGACCCAGCGCTGGTCCTGCTGAAGAATGGAGTAGTCCTTCCGTAGCGGGTGGCCCTGCCAATCCTCCGGCAGCAGGATGCGCCGCATATCCGGGTGCCCGGCGAACTCGATGCCGAACATGTCGAATACTTCGCGCTCCAGCCAATTGGCCGTCAGGTGCACGCCGACGGCGGTCTCCGGCTTGTACCCGTCTGGAATGTAAGTCTTGATCCGCACCCGCTGATTCCTGGGGAAGCTATAAACAATGTACACGAGGTCGAACCGCTCCGGCCGTTTGGGCCAATCCACCGCGGTGATATCAACCAGGTAGTCGAAATCCGCTTCGAGCTTCAGGTACTCGACAATGGGGACCACGGCCTCCGGCTTGGCAACCATGAAGTTCTGGCCCAGGTACGTCGAGGTTTCGCTGATCTGGTCGCCGAACCTTTCCCTCAGCTCACGGGCGAGGTCGCTTTCCCAAAGGGTAGCGGCCATCGTCGCAGGCGGCTTCGGTGGCGCCGCGGCCGGCTTGGGAGGAGATGGTTTTGGCGGTGGTCCCGCGGCGTCGCCCCCCGCGGGAGGCGGCGCTTCCGAGCCCCCAGGCTTTTGCTCGTCAGCCATTTGATCTCCTCGTGAAGACTCCTACACTTATCACTTGCCGTGGAGGAGTGTCAAATTGCGGGACAGGTGAGCAGCGGCGCTGGATTCCCCTTCTTTACCGTTCAACCCCGGTTAAGCCCCGGTCAGTTCCGCAACCTCCGCAAAACGCCAACATTGTGCTGTAATGAAAGCACTTCGCAGTAATGTTGCACTCAGTCAAGCATCTCCGTAGAACCTGGAACCGCCTGCACCGGCGCGTCCGTGAGATCCGCATGATTGCGAAGGGGCTGGCCTCCACGGACCATCCCATCCTGGCGCACGTCATTCCCATGCGCCGCTGCAACCTGTCGTGCGCTTACTGCAACGAATACGACGACCGTTCCAAACCCGTGCCGCTCGAAGTGATGTATCAGCGGCTGGACCGCCTGGCCGCGCTGGGAACCACCATCGTCACCATCAGCGGCGGCGAGCCGTTGCTGCACCCGGACCTGGACCCGATCATCGCGCGCGTTCGCCGCCGCGGCATGATCGCCGGCATGATTACCAATGGCTACCTGCTCACCGCCGAGCGCGTCCAGCGCCTCAACCGTGCCGGCCTCGAGCACCTGCAAATCTCCATTGACAACGTCATGCCCGACGACGTTTCCAAGAAGAGCCTCAAGGTGCTCGACCGGAAGCTGCGCCTGCTGGCCGAGCACGCCGAGTTCCACGTGAACATCAACTCGGTGGTCGGCGGTGGCGTCCGCAATCCCCAGGACGCGCTGGTCATTGGCAAACGCGCTCTCGAGCTGGGCTTCACCTCGACGGTGGGAATCATCCACGACGGCGATGGCCAGTTGCAGCCGCTCGGCGGCCAAGAGCGCGAAGTCTACATGGCCATGCGCTCCATGGAAAAGAGCAGCTACGCGCAGATCAACTATTTCCAGGACAATATCGCGCACGGCCAAGAGAACCACTGGCGCTGCCGCGCCGGCGCGCGCTATCTCTACATCTGCGAAGACGGCTTGGTGCATTACTGCTCGCAGCAGCGCGGCTACCCCGCCAGGCCGCTGCTCGAGTACACCATCGAGGACATCCGCCGCGAGTACCGCACCGCCAAAAGCTGCGCGCCGCGCTGTACCGTGGCCTGTGCGCACCAGGTGGCCTATATCGATTTCTGGCGCGGCCCGCAGAATCTGGCACCGTCGCCGGCCCATGACCGCCAGCCGCAAGGCCTGGTGCAGCTTCAGTAGCCCCGCGGCTTCGCCGGCCCCTTCCCGGGCCGCCCGGAGTGGCTCGGAACAGACACACAGTTCAAAGAACCCGAAAATGCGCGATTGGACCTATAATGGATGCGAGCGAGGAAGCCAAAGCGGAAATCCTGGTTGACATGGCCCGCACCGTGGACGATGTTCCAGGTGATCCGACTTAGCGTGGGAGGTTGATATCATGTCGAAACATTCGTGGATCGCACTTTTCGCGCTCGCGGCCATGGCTGTAAGCGTGGGTTCCGCCGGCGCGCAGGTACTTTACGGCTCGTTGACCGGGAATGTCACCGATAGTTCCGGGGCCGGAGTCCCCAATGCCAAAGTTGAGGTGGTCAACCTGAATACGGGGATCGGCAAACAAGCAGCCAGCGACGAGCGGGGCACGTTCCTGATACAGGATTTACAGCCCGGCGCCTATAAGGTAACGATGACCGCGCCCTCGTTTGCCACGGCGGTACAGCCGAGCATCGAGATCGTGGGCAATACGCTGCGCCGTCTGGACGTGCAGCTTCAGGTGGCGGCGGTGGGCCAGAGCGTGACCATCGAGGCTTCCGCGGCGGTCCTGCAAACGGATCGGGCGGATGTGAACACGCAAATTCCGACGACGGAACTGGCCGATCTGCCGATGACGGGATCGACGGGGAGCCGCAATTTCGAGAGCCTTGTCGCGACCGTGCCGGGCTTCACGCCTCCGGTGGCGAACAGTTCGACGGCTTCCAACCCGCAGCAGTCGCAGGCTTTTTATGTCAACGGCTCGACCATGACGGGCAACAATATGAAGCTCGACGGGGCCAGCGATATCTATCCGTGGCTGCCGCAGATTGCCAGCTACATTCCGCCGGCGGAAGCTATCGAAACCGTGAACATTGTCACCAACAGCTTTGATGCGGAGCAGGGGATGGCGGCCTCGTCGGCCATCAACGCCATCATCAAGAGCGGCACGAACCAGTTTCACGGGGCGGCCTGGGAGTACAACACCAACAGCGCTCTGAAAGCGCGCAACTTTTTCTACTACGGCGCGACCAACCCGAAGAACATCCTGAACCAGTTCGGAGTGGACGCGGGCGGGCCGATTGTGAAGAACAAGCTTTTCTTCTTCGCGGACTGGGAACGCACCATTCAGCGCACGCTTTATTCGCTCTTTCAGACGGTGGCTACCGATGCGCTGCGGCAAGGCAACTTCAACGGGACGGGCACGACGATCTACGACCTCACTACGGGCACAGCCAGCGGCACGGGACGCACGCCGTTTCCGAACGGTCAGATCCCCGCGGCATCGATCAGCCCGGCGGCCGCCAAGATGATCGCGCTGATTCCGGAGCCCAATCTGACAGGTGGCATTTCCAACGACTACTTCGCCGCTGCCGACTGGAGGTTCCGGCGCGACAACGTGGATATGAAGATTAACTACAATCCGACCGGCAAGGTTACCCTATTCGGCCGCTACAGCATATCCCCCAGCAGCGTGTTCGATCCGCAAGCGCTGGGCGCCGCGGGCGGGAACGCGGTCGATGGCGGGCAGCCCGGCAACGCCCCGGGGAGAATACAGAGCGTCTCGATCGGCGGCACCTACACCATCTCGCCCAGTCTGCTGATTGACGGCAACGCGGCGTTTACGCGCTTGCATCTGGCGGCGGAGAACGTGGACATCAACAAGAACTACGGATCGGATGTGCTGGGGATACCGGGCACCAACGGCCCGGCCACGCTGCAGGGCGGTTACCCGAGCTTCGCGTTCACGACTTTTTCGTCGCTGGGGAATCCGAACGCATCCAATCCCTTTCTTTTTCGGGACAACCTGTACGTGGAGACGGTGAACTTGAGCTGGACCAAAGGCTCGCATTCGATCCGCTTCGGCGGCGAATTCTTCCACTACATGATCGCGGATTTCCAGGCCAACACGCTGTACGGCGTGCGCGGTGGTTTCACCTTCAGCGGCGGAGCGTCGGCGTTGAGCGGCGGCACGGCTCCCAACATGTACAATTCCTGGGCCGACTTCCTGCTGGGACTGCCCTCAGCGATGGGACAGGACCACCAGTACATCAATCCGGCGGTGATGGTGGAGAATAACTATGGCTTCTACGCGCGGGATCAATGGCAGGTGAACCGCAAATTGACGGTTACATACGGACTGCGCTACGAAATCTATCCTTACAGCCACGCCGAGCACGGCATCGACGGAATCCACTACGATCCGGCGACGAATATCGTGCACCTGTCGGGAACCAACGTGGACACAGGCCACGGATACCTCGCGCCGCGGCTGGGGGTGGCGTACCGTGTGGATGAGAAGACCGTGATCCGCGCCGGTTACGGCATCAATACCAACGGAGAGAGCTTCCGCAATAACGTGCAGACTTATCCGGAAGTGATTTCGGCCCAGTATACCGGCGCGAATTCTTATACGCCCGCGGGGAGCCTGGCCACCGGGGTTCCGGCATTTGTGGGGCCGAACCTGAGTTCGGGGCAGGTGACGCTGCCTCCGAATTTCGGCTCATGGATTTACCCGACGCCTTATCGCCGCGGCTACGCCGAGTCCTACAATTTCACGATGCAGCGGGACCTGGGACGGGGATACAGTCTCCAGGCGGCTTATGTGGGCACGCGCGATGTGCGGCCCAGCGGCGGCGTGAATATCAATGCCGCGGTTCCCGGCACGGGTAAGGCGACGCAGCCGCTGTACGTGCTGTACGGCAACGCATCGACGATCAGTGAAATGCTGCCGATCGACGCCTCGCGATACAACGCGCTGCAAGTGCGCGCCGACCATCGCGTGGGCAATGCGAACTTCGGCGCGGCCTATACCTTTTCAAAGGCGCTGGACGCCGCTGACAATGAAGAAGGGGGCAGTCTGACGTGGAACTGGGGACCGACGGTGTATCGGAACTACGCGCTGGCGGGATATGACCGCACGCACAATTTCCAACTTTTCGGCAACTATGCGCTGCCGTTCGGCAAGGGGCAGCGGTTGTGGAACCACGGGGCGGCGGCGGCGATCGCGGGCGGGTGGCAGATCAACGGGATCCTGAGCCGGATCAGCGGCACGCCGTTTACGGTGGGAAGCTCGGCCACCTCACTGAATGCGCCCGGGAGCACGCAGACGGCCAACCAGGTGGTGCCACAAGTGCAGATTCTGGGCGGGCATGGAACAGGCCAGCCTTATTTCGATCCGAACGCGTTCCTGCCGGTGACCACGGTGAGCTTCGGCAACAGTGGGCGGGATATCCTGCGCGGGCCGGGCGTCTTCAACGTCAATGCCAGTCTCTTCCGCACCTTCGCGGTGAGCGAACGCTTTAAGCTGCAGTTTCGGGCGGAGGCCCTGGGATTGACTAACACGGCGCAGTTTGCAAATCCGAGCGCGACCGTCTCCAATGCAACGTTCAGCAACGGCGTGGTGACTAACCTGAATGGATATGACACCATCACATCGGCGAGCGGGGAGCGGCAAGTGCGGCTGGGGGTGAAGGTGCGATTCTGAAGGAGCCGGGAGAGATGTGCTAAATTTTTAGCATGTCCCGGGTTCTTGCGGCTACCCTGCTTCTGTCGATCGTCACCACCGGATGCGCTGTCCGCCGGACGTATCGGCTGGTCAAACAAGATACCGGCCGCGTCCTGATTCCGCCCGGTGTCTCCAGACCGGATCTCGCGCAACGCACCTTTACCGCGGACATCGCCGCTGGCGGTGGTTCCTGCGCCCCCGCGGAAAGCGCTATCGCCATCCAGTCCCGCAAGGGCCGCGTGCGCGTCACCGTCACTCGCGACCCGCTGCTCAAACAACCACCGGGGTGGCTCAGCGCCTGGACCGCTCAAGCTGAATCGCAAGGCTGCATCGCCCCCGGCGAAGGTCTGAAGCTGGCCGCGCGTATTGTCGAATCGCTTCCGCTGGACCCGCGCGCGGCCTGGCGGCTTTTGCACGCGGACGACAGGCAAACCGGCTATGTCGACCTGGGCCCCGAGACCCGGCTTCAGATCGTCAGCCCGATCCTGCGCAAGGGAACCGCGCCCGACGCACCGATTCTGGATGCGTCCAACCTCACCGGCGAGGGCAACCGCCTGACCCTGACTCTCAAATCCACCCCTGATTTGGTCGGATACGAAACCGCATGGTACGCGGTCCAGCCGAAAGCCGGCCAGATCGGATTCACGATCACCCCGCTCTCCGCCGAGAGGCATATTCAAGGCAAGGTCGATCCCGCCGCCGCTCCCACCACCAACTGCCTGAAGTTCGAACCGCAAGCGGCTTACTACCGCCTGTTCTACAAGGCCGACCAGGGAGAGGTGGTGGAAGTGGTGCTCGCCGCTCCCACGCGCGCCGAACTGGACCGCCAGACACGGGCGCTCAACTCCGACCCCGCCCTGTGCGCTCAGGTCCCCACCCAGGCGTGCGTGGTCATTCCCAAACGCGTGGCGCTGAACCCGTTCCTGGTGATCACCGTAAACGGCAGTGAAACCACGGTTCCCATGGGATCGACCATCCGCGGCACCATCCAAACCGCAACCGGGGCAAAGAACATCGAGCGCCCGCCAACGGAGCTCAAGGTATATAAGCTCTATGCCGGGAAGCCCGTACCCGTGGAGTTCGACCGGGCCAGCCCCGCGATCCTCGGTCTCGTGCTGAACGGAGGAGAGAAGATCTCCTGGAAATGATCGGCTTGGCGCAGTGTCGGTAGGCGCTTACGGCGCCAACATCGACAAAAACTTGTCGATGTTGAGAAGTCAGAAGTCAGAAGCGAGAATCACCCTACGCGTGTTGCGCGTTCCGGCTTCTGACTTCCTCGACTCCTGACTCCTGTGGCCCCACAGGGGCCACTTTTTCGCGGCGCAGTCCGCGAAAAAGCTTAAAGCTTTTACTCCTCCCGCAACGCCAGAATCGGATCTATCCTCATCGCCCGCCGCGCCGGCACATAGCACGCGGCCAACGCAACCAGCAGCAGCAGCAGCGACACTGCCAGGAACGTTGCCGGATCGCTTGCCGCGATCCCGAACAGCAGTTTTGAGACCACGCGGGTCAACGCCAGCGCCGCTGCCACCCCGACGGCAATACCCGTGACGCTCAAGGCCATGCCCTGGCCCGCTACCGCTAACAGAACATCGAGCGGGCTGGCCCCCAACGCCATCCGAATCCCGATCTCCTGCGTCCTCTGCGATACCAGGTACGCCAGCACGCCGTAGATTCCAAGGGAAGCCAGCAGCAATGCCACTGCGGCAAAGATCGAAAGCAGCAACATCTGCACGCGGCGCTGGAACACTTCGCGGTCCAGCACCTCTTCCATAGTCCTGACATCGGTGATCGGCACGCCTCTGTCCACCAACCGGATCTCCCGCCGAACCGCCGCCGCCAGTCCCTTCGGATCGGCGTTCGTCCGGATCGCCAGTCCCGTGAGCGGCGTCGGATCCTGCGCCGCTGGCAGGTACATCTCCGCGCTTGGAGGCTTCTCGAGGCCGGACTGTCGGATATTGCCGACTACCCCGACGATCGTGACCCACGGCCGCGAGTCTCCGAACCGGAATCGCTTCCCGAGCGCGCTGTCATGCGGCCAGAATTTTTGCTTCATGGCTTCGTTGATCAGCGTCACCGGCGGCGCATCCGCCGTATCGTGGCGGTCCAGGTAACGGCCCTCGCGCAGCGGAACGCCGATCGTCCGCAAATAGTCCTGCGAAACTATTCGGTAGTTCGCGTTGGAGAACACGTTCTCGCCCAGCCTCGGCCGCCCCTCGATGGTGAACCCGTTCACGTCCCCCTTCTGGATCAGTGGGATGCCGTTGGTGAATCCGGCGGAAACCACGCCTGGTAGCGACTCCACGCGCTGGAGCACCTGGTCGTAGAAGACGGCCCGCTTCGCCGGGTCACGGTACTGCCGGCTCGAGAGCGGCGTCTTCATCGTAAGGATGTTTGCCGTGCGAAAGCCCGGATCCATTCCACGAAGGCGCGCGAACGACTGGATGAACAAGGCCGCGCCCATCGCCAGAAGGAACGCCAGCGCCACTTCCGAAATCACCAGCCCGCGCTCGATGCGACGCGAGCCCGCGGTGGTCCCCTGCCTCGCGCCGCCCTGTTTCAGCATCTGCTGCAAGTCCACCCGCAGCATCTCGAATGCAGGTACCAGGCCGAACGCGATGCCCGTGAGCAGCGACACCGCCAGCGTGAACGCCAGCACGCGCGCGTCCACCGTCACCGCCGACATCGCGGCAATTCCCGTCGGCAGCATCTTCGCGACGAACTTCACGCCCCACACCGCCATCGCGAAGCCGCAGAGTCCGCCTCCGCCCGCCAGCAACAGGTTCTCAGTGAGCAGTTGCCGCGCCACCTGCCAGTGGCTGGCGCCGATTGCCGTCCGGATCGCCACCTCGCGCCGCCGCTTCGACGCGCGCGAGAGGAGCAGGTTTGCAATGTTAGCGCACGCAATCAGCAGCACGAATCCCACCGCGCCGCCGAGCACCATCAGAATGGTTCGCAGGTCCGCCACAAAGTGGTCGCGCAGCGGCGCCACGAACGCCCCAACCCTCGCATTCGTCTGCGGAAAATCCCGCTCCAGGCGCCGTGCAATCGCGCCGATATCTTGGTTGGCCCGTGCAATACTGATTCCCGGCTTGAGCCGCGCCACGACCATCGTGTTGTGCCGCCCCTTGTTGGAAAAATCGCTCGGGCTGTACCGAGTTCCCGCCGGCGCCCAGATATCGTTGTTGCTGTCCGGGAAGCGGAACCCTGTCGGCATCACGCCAACTACCAGATACTTCTCATCGTTGATTTCCACCGCCCGCCCCACGACTTCCGGATTTCCGCCGAACTCGCGCCGCCACAATCCATCGGTCAGAATCGCCGTCTTGGGAGTGCTCGGCTGATCTTCATCTTCCCGAAAGAGCCGCCCAAGGGCCGGCTGAATTCCCAACGTGTAGAACAGGCTCGTCGTGACGACACTGCCCGGAATCTGCTGCGCCTCGCCCGTTCCCGTCAGCCGGAATGTCCCCCGTTCGAGCGCTCCCATCTGCTGGAAGACGTGGTTCTGCGCGCGCCACTCCACGTAGTTGCCGATGGCTACGGGGCTGTCCTTCATCCCGAACATGCTGGTGTCCTCCCACACCAGGACCAGCCGCTCCGGGTCGGGAAACGGCAGTGGCCGCAACAACGCAGCATTGATCAGGGTGAAGATTGCCGAATTCGCGCCAATGCCAAGGGCCAGCGTGAGCATCGCAACCACCGTGAACACGGGACTCTTCCGCAACGTACGCCATCCGTACCGCAAATCCTGGATTAGCCGGCTCATATGGCTACACCCCGATAATCGGACGAAACAGCCCGAAATTGGTTAGTATTCTCTCCGTTAACTAGGCCCACAGAAGCGCCGAGAAATCGCGGCCCAGCGCGTTGCGCACGATGCGTTGGTAGAGCTTCGCTCCACCATCGCCGTTGGTGAAGATCAGTATGCCGGAGCGGGCTTTGGCATCGGCGATGAAAAAGTTCTTGAAGCCGGGGTTGTCGCCCCAGTGCCAGAACCATTGGCGGCCGGCGGCCATCTCCAAACCGCATCCGAGCCCCCAGGAAAGGTCACTGTTGACCCGCGTCTGCGGCTGGCGCATGGCATCCAGGGAAAAAGCATGCAGCAGAAACTTCGCGTAATCCGTGGCCGTGGTCATCAGCGTTGAGGCCGCGTTGGGCTGCATATAATTCGGCAGCGCCGGCCGGTTCAGCCGTGGCATGGCCCGCTCCACATCCTCATAGAACCAGCTCTCGACCGGCTTCTTCCACTCCAACGCGATCTCCGCCATCTGCCTGCCGGTGGTGGCTTTGGATTGCCCCATGGGCTGGCCACGATAAGCATGCGGCGCCGCGGATGCGGGATCCTCGCGCCAGAGGTAGCTGGAACGCGTCATGCCGAGGGGTTCCAAGACCGTTTCCCGCATGTATCGGGCGAAGGGCGTTGCGGTGATCTTCTCGACGACTCGCTGTAAATAGAAATAGCCTTCCCCGGAGTAGGAGAACTTTTCGCCGGGCGGGAAAGCAAATTCGAGCTTGTCGTCCCGCGAATTGCGCCAGTTCTGCAGCCCGCTCGAGTGGCTGAGCAGATGGCGCGCGGTGATCAACTTGGCGCGGGGATCGGACGCCAGCGGAAGAATCTGCTCCAACGGCCGGTCGAGGTCCAGTGCCTTCCCGGCCACGAGCCGAAGCACCGCCGATGCGAACACCGGTTTGCTCAGGGATGCTGCTTCAAAGATTGTCTCCGAATCGACAGCCGCGGCTTCTCCAGCGCGACGCACTCCGAACGGATGAATCCCCGCCACGCGCCCGTTCTCGACGATGGTTACGACGGCGCCCGGCACGCACGCCAGTTCCAGCCAATGCGGGACATCGGCCCAAAGCTTCGCCAAATCCGGCCCTTTTGCTTTGGCCGTGGAGAATGCCGCCGGGCTGACGACGGTCAACGCGAATGTTCGCCTGTCCATGCAGTTCATACGAGCTACTACTGGCAAGAGTTCAAAAGGTTACGTCGTTGGCCCCGGATTCTTGCGCATTCCTATTGCTTTCCAATTAAAGATGTGACACTCTTATACTGGCATCCAATAGGAGTGTTCATGGCTGAGAAAGCGGATGTCTGGCAGGGCACCCTCGCTCTAATGGTGCTGAAGACGCTGGATACTCTAGGGCCGCTCCACGGATATGGCATCGCCCGGCGTATCGAGCAGACCAGCGGAGACCAGCTCGAGGTGCGCTACGGAACGCTCTATCCAGCTCTCCTGAAACTGGAACAGGAAGGGTTCATTTCCGCGGAATGGGGCATTTCGGACAATAATCGCAGGGCAAAGTACTACACCCTGACACGTGCGGGGAGGAAGCACCTCGAGAGGGAAGCGCGGGAATGGGACCGGACAACCGGCATCATCGCCCGGTTCTTTTCTCCATCCGAGGAGCCCTCATGAGAGCCGTTCGCGCCTTCCTGTTCCGGCTGACTGGCCTGTGGGACAAGGGCCGCAAGGACGGTGAAATGGGTGAGGAGCTTGAGAGCCACCTCCAGATGCAGATCGAGGACAACCGCCGCTCCGGCATGACGTCGGGCCACGCCCGCCGTGCCGCGCTTCTGAAATCCGGCGGCGTGGAATTGGCTAAAGAGGCCTGCCGTGACCGCCGCGGGTTGCCTATGTTGGAGACAGGGATGCGGGATCTGAATCACACCTTGCGACTCCTCTCGCGTAGTCCGGCTTTCACCGTGGTTGCGGTGCTGTCGCTGGCGCTCGGCATCGGCGCCAACACGGCTATCTTCACGCTGCTCGACCAGTTGATGCTCCGGCGGCTTCCCGTGGCGCATCCCGAGCAACTCCAGATGATCTGGACCACCGGGCCGAACCTGGGCAGCAACCAGGGTTCGAGGGCGTCGTCCTACCCGATGTACCAGGACTTCCAACAGCGGGCGCCGGCCTTCTCGCACGTCTTCTGCCGTTACTACACGCCGCTCTCGATCAGCCTGGGAAACCAGACGGAGCGCGTCATGGGCGAACTGGTATCCGGGAACTACTTTCAGGCGCTCGGGATCGGGCCTGCGCTCGGACGAGTGTTCTCGCCGGAAGAAGATGATCGCGTCTACAAGGGTCATCCGGTGGTCGTGCTGAGCCATCAATATTGGGTGGGACGTTTTGGGGCGGATGGCGGCGTGATCGGGCAGAAGATCCTGGTCAACAACTACCCGATGGTCATTGTGGGGGTGTCGGCGGCGGGATTTTCCGGCATCGACCCGGCGCGCTCGCCGCAAATCCGGATTCCGATCCAGATGAAGCCACTCATGACGCCTGCTTCCGACAACCTGGGTGATCGGCGCAGGCAATGGGTCCAGATTTTCGCGCGCCGAAAGCCCGGCTACACCATGCAGTCGGCGCAGGCATCATTGCAGCCGCTGTTGACCGCGATTCTGCGCACCGAGCTGGACAGCCCCGCTCTTCGTGACATACCCCAACGCGTGCGCGACCAGTTTCTGGCCAGGAAGGTTCTTACCGAGTCGGCAGCCAACGGCTACTCGGACTTGCGGAGGAGCTACTCCACGGCCCTGGTGGTGCTGATGTCGATGGTCGGCGTGGTGCTTCTCATCGCATGCTTCAACGTGGCAAGCCTGCTGATCGCACGCGCGGCTGTGCGGCAGAAGGAACTCGCCATGCGATTGGCGATTGGCGCATCGCGCGGACAGCTCTTGAGGCAATTGTTGATGGAGAGCGCCGTGCTTGCCGTGATGGGTGGAGCGATAGGCCTGCTTCTCGCCGTGTCAATGGTACAGGGATTACTTCGCTTCCTGCCTGCCAACGGAATGTTAGCTACGCTGTGGGCTGAGCCGGATTGGCGCATCCTTGCTTTCAACGCCGCGCTGACGATTTCGACGGCCCTCTTATTCGGACTGGCGCCGGCATGGCAAGCCCTGAAAGTCGATCTGTGGAGCACTCTGAAGGAGGGCGCGGGTTCGGTTGGCGGAAGCCGCGGTTCGGTGAGACTGCGCAAGAGCCTGGTGACGGCGCAGGTGGCGTTCTCATTTCTGTTGGTCGCCGGCGCCCTGTTGTTCGTCAAGACGCTGCTCAATCTGAAAGAGATGAACTCGGGATTTCGCAATATCGACAACCTCGTCACCTTCCAGATAGATCCGGCTCGTGGCGGCTATTCGCTGCCGCGCCTGAAGGCCTTCTATCAGCAAGTGCTGGAGAACGTCCGGTCGTTGCCGGAGGTGAGGTCGGCCGGCTATGCGTGGGTACCGGTCCTGAGCGGCCGTGAAGCGGACTGGGACGTGTTGGTGGAGGGCGCACGGGCTGAAGATCGCGAAACCCAGGCCTATGTCAATGGCCTCTCGCCCGGCTACTGGCGAACGATGGGGGTGCCGTTCGTGGAAGGCCGCGACTTCGAGGACGGCGATGTCGGCGGCCGTCCCAAGGTGGCCATCGTAAACCGCAAATTCGCCAGTTACTTTTTCGGAAACCGGAATCCCATCGGACGGCGCATTGGATTAGACACCGGCCCGAGAGCAAAGCCCGACACGGAGATTGTGGGCCTGGTCGAGGACTCCCTATACGACGGCCCGCGGCAAGGGGTGCGCCGTCAGGTTTTCTTTCCGTTCCCCCAAATGAATCAGTCGGTCGCCACGGCGTTCTATGTACGCACGTCCGCCGATTCCGGCAGTATGTTTGCCATGCTGCGCCGGAAGATTCTGGAACTGGACGCCACCATGCCGATCTATGAGATGAAGACGCTGGAGGACCAACTCGACGAAACGCTCGGCACCGAGCGTTTGAGCGCGACGCTCTCGGCGGCCTTTGGGGTGTTGGCGACTCTCCTGGCGGCAGTCGGTCTCTACGGAGTGATGGCCTTGACGGTCGCGCGGCGGACCAGGGAGATCGGCTTGCGCATGGCACTCGGCGCGCGGCAGGGCGCCCTCCTCTGGATGGTCATGAAAGACGCGTTCGGCCTGCTGGGAATCGGGCTCGCGCTGGGAATCCCCTGCGCTTACTTACTAAGCCGGTACGTGTCGTCACAACTCTTCGGCGTCGTGGCCGCCGACCTTGGGACGGCGGCGCTCGCGTCAATCACGCTGGCGGTGGTAGCCGCGGGCGCGGCCCTCGTGCCAGCGCGCCGCGCCAGCACGATCGACCCGACTCAAGCCTTGCGTCATGAATAGCGGGTCGCGACTCTTGACTGGACGCAGGTCCAGAGAACATCCGAGAGAATAGATTCCGCCTTGTCGCGATGTGTTTACTTCGCCGGCGCCATGCCCGCCCGGCCAAGCAAATGCTACGGCGTCAGTGGAGATCTATCGGTTGAACTACCATCTGTCAGCAACGGGCGTTAGAACTGAGCCGCTGGCGCGGCGGACGCAGTCGCGTGCGTGCTCCGCGGGCATAAGCAGCGGTAGTTTCGGTCACAGAAAGGAGATTTTCTGTGACCCGACTACGTCAGCAAGTGCTGGA
>JBEKYW010000030.1:0-61870 GCA_049510555.1 Bryobacteraceae bacterium | reverse complement strand
GAACGATATCCGCGGTTACGAACGCTTCAAGGACCTTTTCGAGGCCATCGTGGCCTACAACGAGTAAAGCATGAGCGCACATACCACCCAAACCGAGTTGAAACTCATCGGCAAGCTGATCCTCGAAGGCGAAATGCGCTGCGAAACCGGCCTGCACGTCGGCGCAGGCAAAGGCTCGCTGGAGATCGGCGGCTCCGATAATCCCGTGGTCAAGGACGCGTTCGGCCGGCCCTACGTGCCCGGCAGCTCCCTGCGCGGCAAGATCCGTTCGCTGCTCGAGCAGACCTCCGGTCTGGCCGTGCCCGCCGAGCTGGTCTATCTCTCGCGCCGCAAGGGGCAGGAAGTGCGCATCCACCAGAGCGACCGTCCCGACGACGAAATCTGCCTGCTATTCGGCCGCAATCCCGGCCGCATGGAGCGCGTGCAAGGCGAGACCCTCGATACCACCCAGGCCACGCCCGCGCGGCTGGCGGTCTTCGACGCGCCGCTCGATCCCGACAGCATCACCCCGCAGATGCGCGAAAACCTGGATGACGAGCTCACCGAAGTGAAGAGCGAGAACGCCATCGACCGCATCACCTCGCAGGCCAACCCGCGCACTCTCGAGCGCGTGCCCGCGGGCGCCCGCTTCAAGACCCGCTTCGTGATGGATGTGCTCTGCGAGGAGGACGCGCCGCTGTTTTTGCGGGTACTGGAAGGACTGCGGCTCCTGGAGGACGACACCCTGGGCGGCGGCGGCTCGCGCGGCAGCGGGCGGGTAAGTTTCTCGAACCTGCGGCTGGTCTGGCGCGGCAGGAACTACTACGCGTCGGGTGCTCCGGAAAAGGAGATCGGCTCGGGTCCCACCCTGGCCGTCATCCAGACCGCCGTGGCCGATACCGCCTTTGCCTTCCTGCGCGAGGAGTGATGAACCCGGGACTGGTCGTCAAACTCCGTCCCGCCGGCCCCTGGCGCATCGGAACCGATTCGGGCGCGCGCACCCGGGTCGACGTGATCTATCACAGCGACTCGCTTTACTCGGCGATCGCCTCGGCCATGGCGCGGCTCGGCTCACTCGACGCGTGGCTCGACGCAACCGCCCGCAACGGCGCGCCCGCGGTCTGGTTCAGTTCCTGTTTCCCGTTTCTCGAGGAAATCGGTTTTATCGTTCCGCCGCGCACCATCTGGCCACCCACTTCTCCCGCGCTGATGTCGGCGCGGGTGCGATGGAGGAGCGCCCGTTTTGTGCCGCTCGGCGTCGTGCGGGCGATGCTGGCGGGACAGGCGCTGGATGAGAACCACTGGAGCGTGGATGGCGTCAGCGAATGTCTGGTGCCCGCCGGGCGTCCCGGCCCGTTTCGCACTGGGGTCCGCTGGAACGCCGCGGTTGACCGCCTCACCGGCGCTACCGAGCGCCACTCCACCGCGTGCATCGAATTCCGCCCCGGCTCCGGTCTTTGGACCGTCGTTTCCTTCCAGGACGAAGCCGCACGCAGCCGCTGGCTGGGTCCTGTAGAAGCGGCGTTCCGTCTCCTGGCCGACACCGGTTTCGGCGGCGAACGCTCTCGCGGTTGGGGCCGCTCCGAACCGCCCGAGTTTATTGACGGCACACTGCCCGACATGGTCCTTGGGGGCCAGGGGCCGGAAAACGGGGGCCAGGGACCAGGCGGGGTACCCGCCGCTTTTGCGGGTCGGGGCCAGGGAGTCGAGAGCAGCGTGGAACTCAGCCCCCTCCAAGCCCCGCGGGAATCTGAAAACGGGGGCCAGGGGCCAGGCGGGGTACCCGCCGCTTTTGCGGGTCGGGGCCAGGGAGTCGAGAGTAGTGTGGAACTCAGCCTTTTGGAAGCCCCGCAGGAACCTGGCGCCGAGCCGGCACTTCCTGAGCCCGAAGTTCCCATTGCTGCTGAGCCCGTTACGGCCCTTGCTCCCCTGGCCCTTGGCCTTTGGCCCCCGGCCCCGGACCAGCCGTCCGTTACCGAACTGGCGCCGCCCGAGTCCGAAGTCCCAATTGCTGCCGAGCCTGTCACGGAGCCTGTTCCCGTGGTCCCGGACGAGCCGTCCGTTGCCGAACTGGCGCCGCCCGAGTCCGAAGTCTCGATTGCTGCTGAGTCCGTCGCTGAGCCTGTTCCCCTGGCCCCCGGCCCCCGGCCCCCGGCCCCCGATCTGCCCCCGGCCCGTAACCAGCACTGGCTGCTCTCTCTGTTTACGCCCGCGCCGGACGATTCCGTGGACTGGCGTCGTGGCAACTATGTCGTGCTCGCCCGCTGCGGCCGCGTGGACAGCCCCGCCGGTTCGGGCGAGCTCAAGAAGGAAATCCAGATGGTAGCCGAAGGGTCGGTGCTCTGCGCCGCGGCGGCGCCGCGCGGGTCGGCCGTCGACGTCGCTCCCGACGGTTTCGCCCACCCGGTTTTCCGCGCCGGATTCGCGCTTTCCATCCCGCTGCCCGGCCCTGCCGAGGTGAGCTGATGCGCTACCGCCTCAAATGCCTGACCCCACTGCTGGTCGGTGACGGCCGCAAGCTCAGCCCCATCGATTACATGGTCTGGAAAGACCATGTCAACGTGCTGGACCAGTGGCGCATTTTCCGGCTCCTCGCTAAAGGCCCGCGCCTGGAAGGCTATCTCGCGCAGCTCAAGAGGGCCGACAAGCTCGATTTCGCGTCCTGGGGCGGCTTCGCGCAAAACTTCGCCGGGCGCCGCATTCCGTTCGAAAACGCCGCTTACCCGGCTTATTGGAACCGCGCCACGGGCGAGAGCCTGCATATTCCCACGTTCGCCACCGGCGCTTCCGGCCCCTATCTGCCGGGCGCCGCCATCAAGGGCGCGCTACGCACGGGCATGGTGTTCGCGCACTGGCGCGACGGCATGTTGCAGGATGTGCTCGCCCGCGTAAAGGGCGAGCGCGCCCCGCGCCGTCCCGCTGAAATCGTGGAAGAGCAGGCGCTTGGCCCCCCGGGTTCGAACCGCATGCGCTTCGTCGGCGCCGGAGATTCCGCGCCTATTGCGGTTTCGCGCTTCCAGATCTATCTGTTGCGCACCTCCACACTGCAGCCGCGCGGCGGCGGCCTCACGCTCGGCTGGAAGCAGAGCCCGCGCGGCTCGGTGGACGGCGCACGTCCCGAGGACAGCACTCCGCTATTCGCCGAAATGGCCGTTCCCGGCACCATATTCGAGGGTGATTGGAGCGAGAAGACGTTCTTCCTGCAACCCGAGGTGCGCCGATCGATCCGCTGGCCCGAGTCGTTCAATCGCGCCAAGATCTTCGAAGCCGTCAACGTTTACGCCGCGGGCCTGCTCGCGCTTCAGCGTCAGTACGCCTCCTGGGCCGGTCTGGGCCTGCTCGACCGGAGTTTGGACGAGTTGGAGCAGTGGCTCGTCGGCGCCCGCCAGAGAGGCTCTTGTCTGCTCTCGCTTGGATGGGGAGGCGGTCTCCCCGCCAAGAGCGCCTGGCTGGATGCCGCCAACCGCGACTACCGCCAGATCCTCGAGCAGTTCGCGCTTTACGACCGCGCGCTCGCCTCCAACCTGCCCTTCCCCAAGACGCGCCGCATCGTCTTCCTGAACAACAAACCCGCCACGCTGCCGGGCTGGGCGGAGTTGGCGATCGAAGACTGACCAGGTTAGTATTTCGCCAGTTCCTCAAAATCCACGTTCCCGCCGGAGAGCACCACGCCGATGGTCCGGATTCCAGCCGGCAACTTCCGGAACAGCACGGCCGCGGCGGGCACTGCGCCGCTGGGTTCCACCAGTATCTTCAGGCGCAGCAGGAGGAACTTCACGGCGGCGCGGATCTCGTCGTCGCTCACCAGCACCACACGCTCCACCAGTTGGCGGAGAACCGGGAAGGTCAGTTGGCCGGGCCTGGGTGCGCGCAGGCCGTCCGCGATGGTCTCGGGATGGGCCACCGTCACACGCTCGCCCGCCTGCATGGAAAGAAAAGTGTCATTAGCGCCTTCCGGCTCGGCGCCGAAGACGCGGATAGCGGGGTTCATGGCCGTGGCGATGGTGGCGCATCCTGAGAGCAGCCCGCCGCCGCCCACCGGCGCAATCAGCGCGTCGAGCGGGCCGGTCTCCTCCAGCAGTTCCATCGCTGCGGTGCCTTGCCCGGCCATGACCATGGGATGGTCGAACGGCGGCACCAGGGTGGCGTCCGTCTCCGCCATGATCCGCGAGGCAATCTCTTCCCGGCTCTCGGTGAAGCGGTTGTAGGCGACGATGCTGGCTCCGTGGGCACGGGTAGATTCCATCTTGGAACGCGGCGCGTCCTCGGGCATGACGATGGTGGCGCGCGCCCCCACGTGTTGGGCCGCGATGGCCACGGCCTGAGCATGGTTTCCCGACGAATAGGTCACAATCCCGCGCGCCAGCGCGCTCTCGGGCAACGACAGAATCAGGTTCGAGGCGCCGCGAATTTTGAACGCTCCTCCGCGCTGAAAGTTCTCGCATTTGAAGAACACGCGCACGCCGGCCTCGCTGTCGAATCCCGCCGAAGTAAACACCGGCGTCCGCCGCGCCAGCGGCCGGATCCGCTCCGCCGCCGCGCGCACATCGTCTGCTTGGATTGCCAGGTCCATGGCCTTGAGTCTAACCAATTCATCCCCCGAATCGGCAAGATTCCCTCCGGCAGTGGCGTCCCGGCCACGAAGAGCGGTATCGTGTGGTCATGGGGATGAATGACCTGCCGAACCCACGGTACGACCAGGCAAAGAGATCTGCACAGGCCCTCGGCGCCGCCGACCAACTGCGTCTCATTGCCGAACTCGTTGGGCAACTGAGTGGCGAACTAGACCTTCATCCCCGCCGGAGCCTGCTGGAGCTTCAGGGTTTAGGCAAAGGTGTCTGGCAAGGCGTCGATGTCGATGAGTACCTGCGCCGGGAACGCTCGTCGTGGAGTGGATAGACGCGCTTCGCGGCTCGACCGTCGGTCTGGACACGGGCCCACTGATCTACTACATGGAGGAGCACCCGGCGTTTCTCGCCAGGATCAAGCCGTTCTTCGAAGCTGCGGAGCGCAACGAATTCCGTATTGTGACTTCGTTGGTCACGCTTGTTGAAGTTCTGGTCCATCCACTTCGCGAAGGCCGGCCCGAGTTGGCTGAGGAGTATCGCAATATTCTCCTGCAGTCGCCCGCCCTGACCGCCATTCCGTTGGACGAGGGCATCGCTGAGGAAGCTGCCGGATTACGCGCACGTCATAATCTCCGAACACCAGATGCGATACAAATTGCGACAGCCATTCGCGCCGGCGCTTCCTGGTTTCTGACGAACGACGCCGAGTTGGCGAGCTTGTCCGAGATTCCGGTGCTCGTCCTGAAGCAATTGCCTTAGCCCAAGAATCGGGATTTCGCGATTCACTTTCATCGGGCCGGTGGTGCAGGTGGGGTGCGCTTCAATGGCATGGAAGAGGGCGTGAGTTCGAAGGCAACTCATCCCCCGAATCGACCGCTCATCACTTTTCGCGCCACGCGCGACCCAATCCGCGGCAGGATTCAATCATGAAACCTCTACTGATTTCACTCACTCTTGCGTGCAGCCTGCTGGCCCGGGATGCGTTTCAGGTCAAGGTCAGCGGCCATGGCCAAGCTATGATCCTTATCCCAGGGCTTTCCTCTTCCGGCGAGACCTGGGACACAACCGTGGCTCACTACAAAGACCGCTTCGAATGCCATGTCCTCACCGTCGCTGGTTTCGCCGGCGTTCCGCGAGTGCCTGCGCCCATGCTGGACCGCGTTCGCGACGGCCTGGCCGCGTACATCCGCAAGAACCAGCTCGAAAGGCCGGTCATTGTGGGGCACAGCCTGGGCGGGTTTGTGGCTCTGGCTTTGGCCGCAAAGTACCCCGAGCTTCCGGGCAAGCTTGTCATTGTGGATGCCTATCCCTTCTTCGCGGGCATCTCCGCTCCCGCCATCACGCCGGCGAAGGCCCAGGAAAACGTCGCACTGATGCGCCGGTACATGGACGCTCAAACCCAGGACATGTATGAGCGCTATACCAAATCCGGCGTGGCCACCCGCATGATGGTGACCAAGGACTCCGATTTCGAGCGCCTCATCCAATGGGGGCTGGCCTCCGACCGCACCGCCGTCACCGACGCTATGTGCGAGCTTTTCACCGCCGATCTGCGCGACGATGTCGCCAACATCAGTATCCCCACGCTGGTCCTCGGCACTTGGATCGGCTACAGCCAGTACACCGACCGCCAGCGGACCGAAGCCAATCTCCGGCGCCAGTACACCAAGCTGGCCGGCGTGGACATCCAGATCACCGACACCGCGCGCCACTTCATAATGTGGGATGATCCGGACTGGATGTTCGGACAACTGGACCGCTTTCTCGGCGTTGCCAAACCGGGGGCGAACCGATGAAGACGAAGATCGGCTACTGGACCTGCCAGGTTGCCGGCTGGCGCAGCTATTCCGCGATGGGAGGGTGGCGCGCCGGATCGCAGCGCTGCCGGCGCCCACCGGATGGGCGGCGGCGGGGAAGCAAACCGGGCTGAGGAGGGAGGGGACGGAGAGGTGTCTGAGAGACCGTTTGGAATGAGGCGCTTCCAGGTTTTTGCGTACCTGGAGGAGCCAGAGTTGGCCGCTTCCTGGGCCGCTGGAGTCGCTCGGGATGGAAAAGAATAAAATAAACGGCTCTAATGGAGGCGTTTGGAAGTATAATCGCTTATAATCCCTTCTGGCCAGGAGGCCAAAATGGAAACCTTGGTTGACATGGAGATAGGCCAATGTCACCGAACCCCGGAAATCGAATAGCTTAATACTGGTATGTTTCGCTTCTGGCCCCCTTCCTCGGCTGCCAGAGTCGCTCGGGATGGAAAGGGAGATGCTCTCCAACGGAGCAGGTTGGATGTACGATCGATGCTGGCCAGGATGGCAAAACGGGAATCTTGGCTAAGGAACCGTACCTTGGCGTAATGCGCAATTGTTAAGAGGAGGTTTTATGGTTACTAGGTTCCGCTGTTGCGTGATTCTGCTGATCGCCGCGTTGACCGGCTTCGCGCAGACCTTGACGGTGAACAAGGATCAATCCGTGGGTGGCAACCCGGTCACCGCCACAAACGTAGCCGTGGGTGTGCCTATTGTCTACACCATTACCATCTCGAGCTCGAGCTCGACTGAGCCACCGACCGTGAATGTGACGGATACACTGCCACTGAACTTCGTCGTCACTGCGGTAACGTGTTCCGCGATCAACCTCGCGGTGTGTGCAACGATACCTACTTCATTTTCGGGCCCCACGCTCACAATCACGGGTTTCAATATCCCCCAGGGCGGAACCATCACCCTGACGATTACGGGCCACTTTACGATGCCGAATGACGCGACCAATCCGTACTACACCAACGAGGTGGTGGCACAGCGCGTGGGAGAGCCGGTGGAACTTACCGCGGACGTGACGAAGACCATCACTATCCCCGCGAATAATCCATTGCCAGTGGACATCGGCGTGACCAAGAGTGTCACTCCAGCGACCGGAACCACGACGGCTGGAACGTCAACCGGCACTACGTATCACTACACGATCATCGTGACGAACCACGGGCCTGGGGATGTATACCTGGACGGGTTTTCGCTGACGGATCTCCTGACTAAACAGAGCGGTGTTTTCGTTTACTATGCGCTTTCAAACTTCACGTGCACCGGTTCGCCCTGCCCGACCTTGCCCCCGCCCCCGCCCCTCCCCCTATCGGGTGGCGTCTACCCGTCCATCACCTTGCCTACTTTTCGGTTGCATTGGGACACCCCCGGGTTTTTCCCGAACGGCAACACCATCACCATCCTGTTTGACGCCGTGTTCACCTCACCGTTCAACTGTGGCACCGGGCAGAGCACGATTCTGAACAAAGTCTTCTTAAGCCTGGGCAACACGACCAACAGCGTTGCCGACACCAATCCCGCGAATAATACGGGGCAAGCCACCTTGACCTCTTCCTACTCACTGTCTCCCTGCCCTCCCAGCCCGATTCAAAAACTGCAACTGAATCCGCCGCTTCCGAACCCGGCGGCCTGGGGAACGGATGTGCTTTACAGTATTACCATTACGAACACGTCCAGTTCCACGCAGACGAACCTCACGGTCAACGACTATCTCTGGCCCTTGACCGTACCCGTGATGCATGCGACGCTGACCACCTGCTCCGCGACTTCCCCCGCAATCTGTCCATCCACTCCAGGGCCATCCACACTGATCCCCAGCTTTACGCAACTCTTTTCGGTGAGTATTCCGTCACTCGCCGCCGGGAGCACGATTGTCATCAAGTTCACCATCAAATACGATGCTCCATGCGATACGGACACATCCAGCAATCCGCTTTCGGTGGTGAACTATGCGTCCATAATGTTCCTCGGTAACACCTTTAATTCCCAAGTTATTACCTTGCTCAATCCCCTTCCCGATTGTGGTCTTACGGTGACCAAGACCGTGGTGAGCGGTGACCCGGTGGTGCTCGGAACGCCGACGAAGTTCAAGATCGTATTCCAGAACCCATCGACGTTCGATGTCTGGGTGGCGACGTTGCTGGACAGCATGAGTTTGAGCAGCAGTACCTATGGCAACCTGCCATTTACCTACGGAGTATCGTCCTGCCAGGTGACCACTGGAACGGTCTCTCCCACGCCCACTGTGCCGGTCTCCGGGGTCTCGGGACTGGTCAGCTTCAATACTCCCGCGTGGAACGGAGTGCAGCCGATTCACAACAATGGCCCGATCGACTTCAGCCCCGGGGCCACTCTGGAGTGCACCTTCGAGATTACTCCGACGCAACCTGCCGGATGCCAGGGCACTGGCGCACCGAAGTTGCTGAACTCGGCGCTCATGAGCACCTCGATTCTCAACCCGAACGTTACGGTTCAGCCGGCCGTCTTTGCACAGGCAGCCGCGGCCCTTCCGCTTTGCCGGAACGTCACGGTGCAGAAAGACGTGCCCAATCCTGCCAGCACGGGGCCGGGCGGAACGGTGACCTTCACCATCCGGGTGATCAACAATAACCTGAACGATCCGGTGTCGCAATTCCTGCTGGACGATCCCCTGCAAGCGGGTTTGGGTTTCACGTTGGTAAGCGCGAGTTGCACGCCGGCCACGGCCTGCAACCCGCCGCCGGGGTTGGTGGGTGGAAACGTACAGGCTTCGATTCTCACCATCCCCCCCGGTGGCGAGGTGGACGTCACCATCGTGGTCAAAGCGCCGGTCACCGGCGGAAGTTACACCAATTTGGCCACAGGGGAGTTTCAGCAACAAGGCAACTTCTTCGTGGGAGGCGGAGTCTTGCAGAACACCGCCAATGTACAGGTTCTCACCCCGCATCTCACCAAGTCATTTAACCCGGCAACGGTGTCGTTTGGCTCAAACGCCACGCTGACGTTTACCATCACCAACGTGAACAGCGATCCCGCGCAGACCGGCATTACATTCCTCGAAACGTTGCCGGCAGGCCTGGTGTTCAATAGCGCGATACCCCTCGCGGTGAGTTGTCTCCCCCTTCCACAGGGAGCACCGCCGCATATCACGGCGGCCATCTCCGGTAATTTGCTGACGGTTACGGGCGGGCTGGCGGCCGGCGTTCACACTTGTACAGTCACGACCACGGTCACGGCGAATGGTTGCGGAGCGCTGACTAACGGTCCCACAAACATCCAGCAAACGGCAAATATCGACCCGACCGGGGCCACCGCAACCCTTCAGGTAATCAATTGTCCGTCCCCACTCAACTATTATCAGTACTCGGCCAAGTTTGTGTGCGGGGTCCAGAGCACTGTGCCTTATCCGGAGCTGCCGGTGCTGGTTCCGGGGGTCTACTATAGCGCGATCAACGTGCACAACCCCACGGAAGACAATGTCAGGTTCTGTAAGAAATTCGTCACCGCTTCACCCGGAGAGCAAGCCGGCCCGCTTACCCAGTATTTCCCTGCCAGCCTCGGGCAGAACCGAGCCCTGGAGATTGACTGCGCCGACATCTACAAACATACCCGCGTAAGGCCCAACAGTTTTCTGAAAGGATTTGCGGTGATTGTAAGCCCCACACCGCTCAATGTGGTGGTCGTGTACACAGGGGGGACACTCCCCACAACTGTGACACCCGGCCAACTCGCGACCATGGATGTCGAGACCGTCGCCGAGCGACGCACTAGCGTGCTACCTCACTGTTGGCCGATTCCATTTCCGCCAGCGCCTTTACCGCCGGAGCCGCCAGTGAGGTGACGGCGTTTGAGGGTGCGCGCTAGTGGTCGGTGGGCCGGGACGCGCGGAGGACGCCGCCGGCCGGTTTCGTGCCTGTCCCCGTGGTGTCCAGCGGAAAGCGCACGGGACGGCGTTGCTGGGCGCCTGAAGGGGCTGGTTTTCAGCGCCCGCTCAGGCTCCATGCTGCCTCCGATAGTCCGGGTGGCCTGACGCCCGACGCAGGTCAACGACAGAATCGCGCTTCAGGACGAAGCAGAGCCGCGGGAAGTCTATCCGTGCTAAAGCGGTTGACGTGCGTAGGAACGAAAAGGGGCTCACAGTGTGGCGTTTGTACCGTTCATTGCCTCGGTATCATGCCCTCGTCGTAGAAGTGCTCCATCCCGGATAGATTGCCAAAAACGCCGAAAGGTTTAGGGAGTGCCATCAGTTTCCCATCTTTTCCAATGAGCGGCAAGACAATTCATCCCCCGAATCGACCGCCCATCACTTTCCGCGCGACGGATCAGCCAATCCGCGGCATTCTTCAATCATGAAACTCCTACTGCCTTCGCTCCGCTTAACCGGCAACGCGCGCCATTTCATAATGCGGGATGATCCGGACTGGATGTTCGGACAACTGGACCGCTTTCTGAACCTTGCCAAACCGGGGCCGGTGCGATGAAGACGAAAGTCGCCTACTGGACTTGCCAGGTTGCCGGTTGGGGCGCCTATTCCGCGATGGGGGCGGTAGCCGGCGCTCAACAGGTAGGGTGGCGCTTCAGCCTGGTTGCCGGCTGGGTTCTGTTCTTCCTGTACAGCATCGCCCTGACGGATCTGTTTCGCCGCGAAATCCGCCGGCGGCAGTGGCTGACGGCGCCGTCCAGGCGGACCTATGCGCGGGTCTTCGGCGCCGCCGTTTTGGTGGCGGCGGTACAGACATTCCTGGTGATCTCAATCGATTGGCTGTTCGAAGGCGAGCGAAGCGTGTTTTTGCACCTCGCCGCGACGCTGGCGGCCTGGGCGGGCATCACGGTCATCACCATTCTTTGGACCATCTTCTATATCGCGCTGACCGGGCCGCGCCGCTACCAGGAAAAGGAGGTGCGCTTGCAACTGGCGCTCCGCGAGGCTGAGCTGCGCGCGCTCGAAGCCGAGATCAATCCTCACTTCCTGTTCAACTGCCTGAATTCGATCCGGGGGCTGGTGGCTGAGAATCCCGCCGTGGCCCAGGACATGATCACGCGGCTGGCCAATATTCTCCGCTACAATCTGCATCGCGACCTCATGCACACCGTGCCGCTGGCATCGGAAGTGGAAGCGGTGGCCGATTACCTGGCGTTGGAATCGGTTCGCCTGGAAGATCGCTTGCGCGTGCAATTCGACATCGCGGCTGAAGCCGGACAGGTCCCCATCCCGCCCATGCTCCTGCAAACGCTGGTGGAGAACGCCTTGAAGCACGGGATTGCAAAGCTTCCCGAGGGCGGCGATGTTGTCATCCGCGCCGCCGTGGCAGGCGACCGCCTGTTGGTGGAAGTCGAGAACAGCGGCCAGCTCGCGGAGGCGGAGCCGGAGCCGGGCGCCACCCAGTTGGGTCTCAACAATACGCGCGAGCGGCTGCGCATCCTCTATGGCGACCGCGCCAGCCTGCAAATGAAGAACCGCGACGGTGACCGGGTGGCCGCCACCGTGCTGATTCCGAGGACCGCATGAAGGCCCTGATTGTCGACGATGAGCGCCTGGCGCGGCTGGAGCTGCGGCGGCTGCTGGCGGCTCATCCGGAGGTCGAGATCGCTGGCGAAGCGCGCAGTGGAGAAGAAGCCCTGGCGCTTATCCCCAAGCTCACGCCGGATCTCGTGTTCCTCGATATCCAGATGCCCGGAATGACGGGTTTCGACCTGTTGGAGCGCCTGGAAGATGTTCCCCCGGTGATCTTCACCACAGCTTACGACGAGTACGCCATCAAGGCCTTTGAAGTGAGCGCGCTCGACTATCTGCTCAAGCCGATAGCTCCGGCGCGGCTGGCGGCGGCGCTGGCGAAGGTGCGTCCCCGTCCCGAAACGCCGCGCCTGGAGCAGGTCTTCGTCCGAGACGGCGAACGCTGCTGGATCGTTCGCCTGCCGGATATTTTTCTGCTGGAATCCGAGGGAAACTACACACGCGTGCGCTTTGGAAACGAGCGGCCGCTGATTCGGCGGTCGCTGAATGCGCTGGAAGGCCAGCTCGACCCCGCCATGTTCTTCCGCGCGGGGCGCAAGCAGATCATCAACTTGAAATGGATCGAGAGGGTGGACGTGGGGGTCGGCGGCGGGTTGGTGGTGACGCTCGGCGGCGGCCAAGCGGTGGAGATGTCGCGGCGGCAGTCGGCGAGGTTGAGGGAGATTCTGAGCCTGTGGGGATAGCAATCGGCGATCCGTGGTCAGCCCCACCCAACGCGGCTGACCGCCGAAAGCTGACTGCTAGGAGCTTGTCCCCAGTGGCCCTCGCCGTGCTACCATCTCAACGAGTCACATCTGGAGACCCATCATGGCCAAAGGTTTCGTTGCCATTACGGTGGAACGGTGCAAGGGGTGCGGGTTTTGCGTAGAGTTTTGCCCCACCCACGTACTGGCGCTTTCTTCCGCTTTTAATTCAACGGGATACCATCCGCCGCACGTCATAGCCGCTGAGAAGTGCAGTGGCTGCGACCTGTGCGGCATGTACTGCCCGGATTTCGCCATCTTCGGAGCGCGTTATGCACGCTGACCCGAAAGGAGTTCTCACGGGGGTCCATTTTCTCGACGGTGACCATGCCTGTTGCGAGGGAGCACTCGCCGCCGGTGCGCGATTTGCCGCAGGATACCCCATTACCCCCTCCACCGAAGTGGTGGAACGTTTTGCCAGCAGAATCCCCACCGTGGGTGGCATCTTTATCCAGATGGAGGACGAATTGGCCGCTTCCATCGCCATCCAGGGCGCCGTCTGGGCCGGCGCGAAGGCCTTCACCGTCACTTCCGGGCCTGGTTTCTCCCTCATGATGGAGCACGTGGGCCTGGCTGCCATGACCGAAACGCCTTGCGTGTTCGTCAACGTGCAGCGCGGCGGCCCCTCGACGGGGCTTCCGACCCTGCCCGGCCAGGCGGACATGATGCAAGCCAGGTGGGGATCCCACGGCGATTACGGAATCATCGCGCTGTGCCCCAACTCTCCGCAGGAATGCTTCGACCTCACCATCGAGGCGTTCAATCTCTCCGAGGAATTCCGCGTCCCGGTGATGATGATGCTGGATGAGTGCGTCGGCCACATGACGGAAAAGGTGGTCATTCCGGAGCCCGAAAAGATCGAGCTTACGCCGCGCCGCTACACCAAGCTTCCGCCGGAGGAGTACCGGCCGTTCGAGCCGCGGGAGGATCTGGTCCCCGACATGGTGCGCGCCGGGGAAGGCTACCGGTTCCATATCACCGGCCTTACGCACGACGAGCGCGGTTACCCCAACATGGGCGCGGAAGCGCAGGACCGCCTGGTGAGGCGCCTGCAAGCCAAGTTGAAACCGCTCGAAAATGGCCGCTCCCTGTGCGAAACCGAAAACCTGGAAGACGCCGACGTGGTGGTGGTCTCTTACGGCATCACGGCGCGCGTGGCGCAACGCGCCATCCAGCTTGGGCGCTCGAGCGGCGTTCGCGCCGGCAAGTTCCGCCTGATCACGGCGTGGCCGTTCCCGGTGGAGCGCATCCGCGAGTTGGCCGGCCGCGTGAAGGCCTTCGTGGTGCCCGAGCTGAATCTCGGCCAGATGGTCTACGAAGTGGAACGCGCGGCCGCGGGCCAGGCCAGGGTGATCCCGGTCAGCCACGCGGGGGGCACCGTGCACAACCCCGACACGATTCTCAATGCCATTGTGGAGGCGGCCCGATGAGCCAGACGACGACACTCGAAATCCCCGAAGGCGCTCAAAACCCCGTCGAGCCATTTCTGCGGATGGACCGGATGCCGCACATCTGGTGCCCCGGATGCGGCATCGGCACCACGGTCAACTGCTTCACCCGCGCGCTGCTGGACTCCAAGCTGGACCTCGACAAAGTGGCGGTGGTCTCGGGGATCGGCTGCACCGGCCGCGTGGCCGGTTATGCGCGCCTGGATTCCTTCCACACTACCCACGGGCGCGCCATCCCGTTCGCCACCGGCCTGAAACTCGCCAATCCCGAGCTTCAGGTGGTGGTTTACTCGGGCGACGGCGACCTGTTTGCGATTGGCGGCAACCACTTCATTCACGCGGCGCGCCGCAACATGGACCTCAAGGTGATCTGCGTGAACAACATGATTTATGCCATGACCGGTGGCCAGTCGGCCCCCACCACCCCCGCGCAGGCCATCACCTCCACCGCGCCCTATGGCGTTTTCGAGCCGACCTTCAACCTGGTGGCCCTGGCGGAAGCGGCCGGCGCCTCCTACGTGGCGCGCTGGACCACCTATCACGTCAAGCAGCTCAGCCGCTCCATGGAAGAGGTGCTCCGGAAGAAGGGTTTCTGCTTTATCGAAGTGCTTTCGCCCTGCCCCACGCTCTACCAGCGCCGCAACAAAATGGGAGACGGCCTCGAGACCATGAAGTACTACAAGCAAGCCAGCAAGATTCGCCATGGCGCGCCCACCGGGGAGTGCAATCTCTCGAAGAGCGGTGAGATCGTAGTCGGCAAGTTCGTGGACCGCGACCGCCCCGATTATCTCGAGCTGCTGCGCGCGCAGATGACCGAGGCGCTGGGCGAGCGTTACGCGGAACCGGAGGCCACATGCAGTTGCTAAGCGAGATTCGGATTGGGGGATTCGGCGGCCAGGGCGTGATCCTCGCGGCGGCCGTGATCGGCAGGGCCGCCGCCATCCATCAGGGCGGCTACGCCACCATGACCCAGAGTTTCGGCCCCGAGGCGCGGGGCGGCTCTTCGAGCGCGCAGGTGATCCTTTCGAGCGAGCCCATTCTCTACCCCTACGTCACCCACCCCGACGTCCTGGTGGTGATGTCGCAGGAAGCTTACCGGCGCTTTGCGCCGCAGTTGAAGCCGGGCGGCGTTCTCATCACCGAGCAGGAGCTGGTTCACATCGACCAGATGCCCAGCGGCATCCGGGTCTACGGGGTTCCGGCCACGCGCCTGGCCGAAGAGCTTGGGCGCAAGGTGGTGCTGAACATCGTGATGGTGGGCTTCTTCGGCGCGGTGACCAACCTGCTGGACCCGGATGCGTTGCGCAAGGCCGTGGCCGATTCCGTGCCGCCGGCGATGCAGAAGGTGAACCTTCAGGCGTTTGATAAAGGCTTCGAATATGGGGCCATGCTGATCCACACGCTGGCGGAAAAGGGCGAAGAGGGACACCCGGTTTCCATGGAGACGGAGTCGTAGAACCCGGCGCCCCAATAGCCCGCCGCTGGAGGAAGCCTTCCCAATGCCACTCCGACGGAAGTTGTGGGGCAGGCTTTTCAGCCTGCGGACCCGCTTTCCAGCGGGTCCAGCCGGCCGGAAGGCCGGCTTGCGGGCAGGATTGCCCGCCCCACAATGGCTCGCTGGCTGTATTGCGATTGAGCTGCTGCTCGCGGCCGGTCTGCTGGCGGCCGATTCCGACTACCAGGCCGGAACCGCCGCCGCCGGAAAGGCGAAGGCTCTGGCGCTCGAGGACCGCCGCGGCAACCGCGCCGTGTTCGTGGCCGCGGAGTTCCGAGTATCGCAAGCGGTCTCCGATTTCATCGCCGCCCAAGTGCTGAAAGCGTACGGCGTGGACCGCGCCGGCCTGTTGCTCGACTCGGTAGGGCAAGGCGAGCCTGCCCCAGATGATGCCGTCGCCGCGATCGGCGCAGCCCTGGGCGCCCTCGAGCCGGCCGTGGTGAGATCGAGCGGCGGAGCGGTCTCCATCACCGCGCCGGACGGCCGATGCCGAGGCACGCTGGCGGCGAATGGCGCGGTGGAGTTCGAGCGGTGCGGCGCGGGAGAACCCGTGCGTGCGCCCATCCGCGCCGCGTTCCAGGTGGTCGATCCGGCGCATGGGCTCCAGCAGCGCGGTGAGCCGACCCGCTTCAGCTCCGTGCAGGCCATCGCGCTGGGCAATCGGTTCGTAGTGCTGGCCGTGGACGGCGAGCGGGACGACGCCCGCGTATCGGCCGCCATCCGCCAAGTGCTGGCGCGCGTGGGCCGCAAATAGAGCTACTATTCACTCATTGAGACCGCTCCGGTTGATGCTTTTCTGGGGTCTCGCGCTGGTCCTGCCGCCGGTTCAGGCGCAGACGCCCGGCGAGGTCCGCGGCTCGGTTGTGGATGCGCACGGCGGCGAAGCGCTCGCCAACGTGGTGATCCAACTCGTCGGCGGCGCGTATCGGGTTACCTCCGACAATACCGGCCATTTCCGCATCCCGGCTGTCGCGCCGGGGGATTACGTGCTCAACGTCTCGACGGTCGGCTACCACCTGGTGAAGCGTCCCTTCCGTCTGGACGCCGGTGACATCAAGGAATTCGAAGTCATTCTCAGCCCTGAAACTTTTCGCCGGACCGAGACCGTGGTGGTGGAGGCCGGCCCCTTCGAAACCGCGCGCCAGGATAGCCCCGCCACGCTGGTCCTGGCCGGCAACGATGCCAAGAATCTCGCCAGCGTTCTGGCCGACGACCCGTTGCGCGCCGTGCAGGGGCTCCCCGGCGTCAGCTCGAACAACGATTTCGACGCGCGCTTCTCGCTGCGCGGAGCCGATTACAGCCGCATCGGCCTGTACCTGGACGGCGTCCTTCTGCACGCGCCGTTTCACATGCTCGAGGGGCAGAACTTCAGCGGCTCCGGCACGGCCTTCAACGGCGACATGGTGGAAGAGCTGGAGCTGCACGAAGGCGCCTACCCGGTGCGCTTCGAGGACCGCAGCGCGGGCGTGCTCGACGTCCATACGCGCGACGGCGACCGCAACGCCAACACATTTCGCGCCACCGCCAGCGCCTCCAACGCCGGGGTCATGGCGGAAGGGCCGCTGGGCAGGAAGAAGCGCGGCTCGTGGCTGGCCGGCGCGCGCAAGAGCTATTTGCAGTACATCCTCGAGCGCACCTTCCCCGACACCTCCCTGGTCTTCGGCATGGAGGACGCGCAAGGGCGCCTGACCTACGACCTCACCGCCAAGAACAACCTTACTCTCTACATCCTCGAGAGCTATTCCGACCTCGACCGCTCCGCCATCCGTCAAAAGCTGGGGATCAATTCGCTGATGGGCGCGGGCTACCATTACACCCTGGGCAACCTGGGCTGGCGCTATTCTCCCACCGACAAATTGCTAGTGGTAAACCACGCCGCCTGGATGCGCGAGAAGTATACCGACACCAATCCCACCAACCTTTCCCTGGGCGCCGGGTACTACGGCGAGTGGGTCTGGAACGCCACGGCCACGTGGATGTGGAACGCGCAGAGCCCGCTCGATGTGGGGTGGTCGGTGCGGCGGGTGCGCGACGGGGGATACGCCAGCCAATACCAGACGAATTCACCGGCGCCGCGCCTGCTCGACCACTTCAACGGCACCGCCGTGCACACGGGCGGCTACGCGCAACAGTCGTGGATGGCCTGGTCCGGCCGCTTGCACCTCACCGCCGGCGCGCGTTGGGACCATCACTCCATCGATGGCGTCTCAGTGATGTCGCCGCAAGCCTCGGTGGCCTTCAGCCTGACGGCGGCCACGCGCATCCAGCTCGGCTGGGGCCAATATGCGCAGTACCCGGAGATTTCGCTGCTGACCTCTCCGCTGGGCGCGCGCAGCCTGCTGCCGATTCGCTCCAACCAGGCCATCGCCGCCATCGAACACCGGCTCGGCCCGCGCACCCGCATCCGCGCCGAGTACTACAATCGCGCCGACCGCGACTTGCCTTTCCAGCCGCTCTACGATCCCCGCCTGCTGGTCACCGGCAAAGTTTTTGTTCCGCCCGCCAACCCGCTCTATTACAATTCTCTTCGCGGATATTCGCGCGGCGTCGAATTCTTCTTGCAGCGCTCCAGCGCCAACCGCTTCAACGGGTGGATTTCCTACGCCTTCGGCCGCACCGGAATGCGCGACAGCCGGGAACCGGCCGGGTCCGGGGACCGGTTTCCCTCCGACTACGACCAGCGCCACACCATGAATATCTACGGCAGCTACCGCCTGCGTCCGGGCGTCAACCTGAGCCTCAAGTGGGGTTACGGCAGCGGCTTCCCGATTCCCGGCTATCTGCGCATGAGCGGCGGCAACTACTACCTCACCAGCAGCCGCAACCAACTGCGGCTCGATCCGTACCAGCGCGCGGACTTCCGCATCAACAAGTCCTGGACGCGCGACCGGTGGAAGCTAACGCTCTTCGGCGAGGTAATCAACGTGGCCGACCGCACCAACTACGTGTTTGAGAGCTTCAACGGGTATACGTCGAGCACGCACCAGGCGTATATCACGCTCGACAAGATGTTCCCCATTCTGCCGAGCGCGGGGATTGTGTTTGAGCGGTGAGCGTCAACTCCCGCGCGTGGAGGTGCTACCATGGCCAGCGATGAAGCGACGAGACCTTCTTCGCGCCTGTGCGCTCACTCCGCTCGCCCTGGCCACGGGCGGCCGCGCTTTCGGCCAGCGGAATCGCTACCAGCCAACCTGGGAATCTCTCGACCGGCGGCCCTCGCCTGCCTGGTATACCGCCGCCAAGTTCGGCATCTTTATCCACTGGGGCGTGTATTCCGTGCCGGCCTATGCCGCCGTCAACGTCAAGGACGAAAACCCGTACGCTGAGTGGTATTGGAATTCCCTGACCGAGGGCATGAAAGCTACGGCCCCAACCGGCCATGGCGCGCTCACCTGGAGGTTTCACCAGCGTGTGTACGGCGCCAACTTTTCCTATTTCGATTTCGCTCCCCTGTTCCGGGCGGAGCTGTACGACCCCGACCGATGGGCCGACGTGTTTGTCCGCTCCGGGGCGAAGTACGTGGCCCTCACCTCGAAACATCACGAAGGCTTCGCCCTGTGGCGCAGCGCCGAGGCCAATCGCGCCTGGGGACGGCCCTGGAACAGCGTGGACATCGGCCCCCGGCGCGATCTCCTGCTCGACCTGATGGAGGCCGGCCGCCGCCGGGGCCTGCGCATGGGAATCTACTATTCGCTCTACGAATGGTACAACCCCCTCTGGCTCGGCGACCGCAAGCGCTACGCCGCCGAGCACATGGCCCCGCAGTTCAAGGCCGTGGTGACCCACGCCAAACCGAGCATCATCTTCGCCGATGGCGAATGGGATCTCACCAGCGCCGAATGGGGCACGCCGGAGCTGCTGGCGTGGCTATTCAACGAATCGCCGGTGCGCGACGAGGTGGTGATCGACGACCGCTGGGGCAAGGAAACGCGTCACCACCACGGCGGCTATTTCACCACCGAGTACACCTCGGGCATGCAGCAGAGCGATCATCCGTGGGAGGAAAACCGCGGCATGGGGTATTCCTACGGGTACAACCGCATGGAGACGCTGGCGGATTACCGCACCGATCGCGAGCTGCTCATGATGCTGATCGATATCGTCAGCCGCGGGGGCAACCTTCTGCTGGATATCGGGCCGACCGCCGACGGGCGCATCCCGGTGATCATGGAGGAGCGGCTGATCCAGATCGGCGACTGGCTGCGGCCCAACGGCGAAGCCATCTACAACACCCACGCCCGGAAGGTCGCGCGGCAATGGAGCCAGGGCAAGACGCCGCAGCTCGAACAGAAAGAGTTCATGGCGGATTACCCGATTGGCAGCCTCGTCGATTCACCGGCTCCCGGATTCGCGCGGGTTGAGGCCTTCTTCACCGCCAGCGACAGCGCGGTGTACGCGATTCTGCCGCGCCGCCCGCTGCAGGACCTCGTGCTAGATGACATCGACGCCCCCTCCGGCGTGCGCGTGACGCTGCTCGAGGGCGGCCAGACCCTGGAAGCCGCGCAGCAAGGCAGGCAGTTGCGAATCCGGATTCCGGAGTCGCTGGCGGCCAGCCTTCCCGCGCGCCAAGCCTACGTGCTCAAGATCGCCGGCGCGCGCTGAGGGTAGCGGCCCCGGCCGTGGGTAGTGCCCTGAAGGTGCGTTGATCTTGGTGGCGGTTTCGGGAGCGCAGGCCGCCACTGGATCACGCTTCAGGCTCGGGTACATGTATGGGTACATCCAAAGGGAACATTTCTTGGAACATTTGGCATATATGCTGTTTATTCTCAATGTGTTACACTGTACATTATGAGGCGCGAATACGAGGACACCCACCCGTGGCTAAGATTCTCGGTTTCGGACCTTCGCCGAAGCGACCCTTCGCTCTGGGCCATGCTTGGAGAATGCCAGTCAAAGTTTGAACACATTGCGGGAGTGCCGTTGACACCGAACATTGCTGGGCGATTTCACCGGTTGTACTTGGCCAAAGGCGCGCTGGCCACCACCGCGATTGAAGGGAACACGCTCTCGGAGGAAGATGTGTTGAAGTCGATGGACGGCACTCTGCGACTTCCTCCGTCCCGGGAATACCTGGAGCAAGAAGTAAAAAACATCATCGAGGCATTTGAAACAATCTTCAGCCAGGTACTTGCGGGGTTGCTTCCCAAGCTCAATGCAGAAACGTTCATGAGCTTGAACAGGGCCGTCCTTCGCAATTTGTCCCTGGACGAAGGCGTATCGCCGGGTGAGATCCGGAAACGCTCGGTTGGCGTGGTGCGATATCGAGGTGCCCCACACGCTGATTGCAGGTACCTCCTAGATCGACTAGGGGAGTGGCTAGACGGTCCGGAGTTCGCATATCCCGATCCGAATCTGCGGGTTGCGTTCGGTGTGATAAAGGCGATTCTGGCACACCTGTACTTGGCTTGGATTCACCCCTTCGGTGATGGAAATGGCAGAACGGCTAGGCTTGTTGAATTCCAGATTTTGGTTTCCTACGGTGTAGCGTCGCCAGCCCTTCATTTGCTGAGCAACCACTATAATCTCACCCGTTCCGAGTACTACCGGCAATTGGACCGGGCGAGCAAATCCGGGGGAGACGTGATGCCGTTCATCAAATATGCAGTTCAAGGTCTACTTGACGGCCTGCGCGAGCAAGTTGCAGAGATTCGTCGATACCAGCTCGAAATCATGTGGAGCAACCATGTTCACGAAGTATTTGGGAACACAAAAAGTGCTGCCCTAATCAGGCGCAGGAATTTGGTTCTCGACATATCCAAGCACTCTGGCCCCATCCGGTTCTCGCAGCTCCGGGAGATCAGCCCGCGAACCATGGAGGCATACCGAAACAAGACCATGATGACCCTCAAGCGGGACATTCGGGCTATACAGGAAGCGGGTCTCATTGTCCGGTCAAGACGGGGAATACTACCGAACAAGTCCATCATCGAGGCCTTCTTGCCGGACCGCCTTGATTTCGCAGAAATTAGGGCTTCCATCGGATGACATCCAGATATCGCAATCCGCTGTCAACGCAACATTAGGCCCCCCCCCAGCCGAGCGAACGCCCACCCGGTCGCGCTAAAATCACCAATAACGCAAGCTGGAACCCGAAAGGGCTGTTGCGACGCTTCCCATGACCACCTCCGCGAACAACCGCGCCCAGGAATTCCGCGATCATTTGTCGCGGCGCGTTTTGGTGTCGGACGGCGCCATGGGCACTATGCTCTACTCGCGCGGCGTCTTCATCAACCGCTGCTTCGACGAGCTGAATCTCTCCGCGCCCGACCTGGTCCGCCAAATCCACCAGGATTACATCAAGGCGGGCGCTGAAATCGTGGAAACCAATACCTTCGGCGCCAACCGCATGCGGCTGGCCGGGTTCGGCGTGGCCGAAAAGCTGAAGGCCATCAACCAGGCCGGCGTGCGCCTGGCTCGCGAGGCGGCCAAGGAGGCAGCGTTCGTGGCCGGAGCGGTAGGCCCGCTGGGCGTGCGCATCGAGCCTCTGGGTCCCACGTCCTTCGCCGAAGCCCGCGCCGTTTTCCGCGAGCAGATCGAGGCGCTGATGGAGGCCGGCGTCGATCTCCTGATCCTCGAAACCTTCGGCAATCTCAACGAACTGCGCGAAGCCGTCCGAGCCGCGCACGAGGCCGCCGGCGGCGAAGTTGCCATTGTCGCCCAGGTGACCATCGACGATTTCGGACACCTGCCTGGCGGCACCGATACGGAAACCTTCACGCGCGAAATGGATTCGTGGCCGGTGGACGCCATCGGCCTCAACTGCTCCGTGGGGCCCAAGGCCACGCTCGAGACCATCGAGCGCATGATGCAATTCTCTTCCAAGCCCATGAGCGCCATGCCCAACGCCGGGCTGCCCACGCGCGTGGAAGGCCGCAACATGTATCTCTGCTCGCCGGAATACATGGCGCAGTACGCGCGGCGCCTGCTCTGGGCCGGCGTCCGGATCATCGGCGGCTGCTGCGGCACCACGCCCGATCACATCAAGCTGATCCGCTCGGAGACGCGCTCGCTCCAGCCGCTGCAAAAGAAGCTCAGCGTGACGGTGGAGGAGCCGGAGGTCAAGGCGCATGCCCTCACGCCCGTTCCGATGGCGGAGAAATCCAAGCTGGGCGCCAAGCTGGCCCAGGGGAAATTCGTGGCTTTCGTGGAGATTCTACCGCCGCGCGGCGTGGAGGCCTCCCGCGAAATCGCGGGCGCCAGGCTCTGCGCCGAACACGGCATCGACGCCATCAACGTTCCCGACGGTCCCCGCGCCAGCGCCCGCATGAGCGCCCAGGTCACCTGCCAGCTCATCCAGCGGCACGCCGGCATCGAGGCCGTGAACCACTTCTGCTGCCGCGACCGCAACATTCTGGGCATTCAATCGGAGCTGCTGGGCGCGCACAGCGCGGGGGTGCGCAACCTCATCTGCATCACCGGCGATCCGCCGCGAATGGGCCTCTACCCCGACGCCACCGCGGTCTTCGACGTCGACGCCATCGGACTGGTGAACATCGTCAACAACCTGAACCACGGCCTGGATATCGGCGGCAACCCCATCGGCTCGCAGACGGCCCTGCTGATCGGCGTGGGCGCCAATCCCGGCGCGCTCCACATGGACGAAGAGATCCGCCGCTTCGAGTGGAAAGTGGAAGCTGGGGCGGAATATGTGGTTACGCAGCCGGTCTTCGACCTGGATTTGCTGGAGAACTTTCTCAAGCGCATCGAGCACGTGAAGATCCCCGTGATCTGCGGCGTGTGGCCGCTCACCAGCTTTCGCAACGCCGAGTTCATGGTGAACGAGCTGCGCGTGCCCGTGCCCGAGCATTTCATGGAGCGCATGCGGCGGGTGGACAACGCGGAGCAGGCCCGCGAGGAAGGCGTGGCCATCGCGCGCGAGATGGTGGCGCGTGTGCGCGGCATGGTCCAGGGTGTACAATTGAGCGCGCCCTTCGGCCGGTACCAGATGGCCCTGGATGTCGCCGAGGCCATCGGCCCGCGCTAAGATCGAACGAAGATGGCAACCGATCTGGTCGAGATCAATCTCGAAGAACCCCAGCCGGAAGTGCTGGAGCGGGCCGCCGCCGCCGTGCGCCGGGGCAAAGTGGCCGCCATCCCCACGGACGCGCTCTACACACTGGTGGCCGACCCTTTCAACCTGGGCGCCGTGGCCCAGGTCTTTCAGGCCAAGGGCCGCGAGCCGCACCGCTCTCTTCCCATCCTGGTGGGGGACCTGTTGATGGCCGAGGAGCTGGCCTCCGAGCTGAGCAATCGGTTTTTCCTCCTGGCGCGCCGTTTCTGGCCCGGGCCGCTCACGATCATCGTGCCGGCCTCAGCCAGGGTGCCGCTCAAGGTGACGGGCAACACCGGCCGCCTGGCGCTGCGCCAGTCGCGCTCCAGGATCGCCAATCAGTTGATCGCCATTTTGAACCAGCCGCTGATCTCCACCAGCGCCAACATCTCCGGCCGCCCCACGTGCCGCAGCGGCATCGATGTTTTCGGCATGATGGACGGACGCGTGGACCTGGTGATCGACGGCGGCGTCTGCGATGGAGCGGGCGCCACCACGATCGATATCACCGAGCCCTACTGGCGCCTGATCAAGGCCGGCGCCATTGACGAGAAGGAAATCGCGGACTGCCTGCAGCCGTCGTGATTCTCGGGCGGCATGCTAACCTGATGTTCTACCATCACCCATGCGAAATGTGGTCATCATTGGCTCCGGCTGCGCCGGCAATACGGCTGCCATCTACACCGCGCGCGCCAACCTGAAACCGCTGGTCGTGGGCGGCCATGAAGCCGGCGGGCAGCTTTCCCTCACCACCCTGGTGGAAAACTTTCCCGGCTTTCCGGACGGCATCAACGGGCCGGACCTCGTCGAGAACATGCGGAAGCAGGCGCGGAACTTCGGCGCCGAATACGTTGACGGGGCGGTCGTGGACGCCGATTTCTCTAGCCGGCCCTTCCGCCTCAGCGTCGAAGGCGATTGGATCGAGACGCGCACCGCGATCATCGCCTCCGGCGCCTCCGTGCGCTGGCTGGGCCTCGAATCCGAGCAGGCGCTGATCGGCCACGGTGTAAGTTCCTGCGCCACCTGCGACGGATTCTTTTATCGCGAGAAGAAGATCATGGTGGTGGGCGGCGGCGATTCCGCCATGGAGGAGGCCAACTTCCTGGCGCGGTTTGGCCGCGAAGTCACGCTGGTCCATCGCCGCGACGAGTTTCGCGCGTCCAAGATCATGCTCGATCGCGCGCGTCGCAATCCCAAGATCAAGTTCCTCACCAGCACGGTGGTGGAAGAGCTCCGCGACGTCGGCAAGAAACTCGTGACCGGGGTGCGCCTGCGCAATCTCAAGACCGGCAAGGTCTGGGACCAGGAGGTGGACGGCTTCTTTCTGGCCATCGGCCACATTCCCAATACCAAGGTTTTCAAAGGCCAGATCGAGACCGATTCGGAAGGCTATATCGTCTCCAAGGGCGGCGCGCGCACCAGCGTCCCCGGCGTTTTCCACGCCGGCGATGTCGAGGACCGCGTCTACCGCCAGGCCATCACCGCGGCCGGCGCGGGCTGCCGCGCCGCCATGGAAGCCGAGCGTTTTTTGGAAGCGGAAGGACACTGAATCATGATTGAGCACATCTCGCCGCCCGGCGTGCCCGCCCCGCGCGGCCCCTATTCCCCGGCCGTTCGCGCCGGTGATTTCATCTATGTCTCCGGCCAGGTCCCGGTCGACCCCGCCACCCAGCAACTGGTGTCCGGCGACGTGCGCCAGGAAACCCGCCAGACGCTGACCAACATCATGCGCATCCTGGACGGCTGCGGTGCGGCCCTCAGCAACGTTGTGAAGTGCCAGGTGTTCCTGGCCGACGGCAAGGATTTCGCCGCCATGAACGAGGTTTACGCGGAATTCTTCGGCGAAGCCAAACCCGCGCGCACCACCGTGGTGGCGGCATTTGCGATCCCGGGCATCAAGGTAGAAATCGACGCCGTGGCGTACCGGCCGGGTGGGACAGACGATCGCCTTTTGTCGTCTGTCGCCCAGCCCGCGCTGTAAGCACGAGCGCCTATCCCAACCCGGGCACGCCGCCGAGGGTGGTTGCGAACCTCACCGCCCGCACGATGGCCGTGGCCAGCGCTTCCGCCGCCGCCACACCCAGCATATTGATATCGGCCTGGCGGTCGCCAATGGATAGCGCAAAGGCGATATCGCCGTCGGACAGCGTATTCACCGGGTAGATCGCGCGGGCCATACCCAAGCTGGCGAATTGCGCAAGTTTGTTGGCCTGCACCTTGGTCAGCCTGGCGTTGGTGGCCACCACCGCCAAGGTAGTGTGACTGCGCTGGATGCCGCCCAGCTCGCCCCGCAGCATCTGCTCCGCCGTGTTGGCGAACTCCCGGCTGCCGGGGGCCTTGCGCGCGCCGGCGACGATCTTGCCGGAGGCCGGGTCGCGCACGTCGCCGAATGCGTTCACCGCTGCCAGGCTCGAAACCAGCACGCCGCCGGGGAGCGTGACGGTAAACGATCCGATGCCCGACTTCATCGCCTGTTTCATGCCGAAGATCTTGCCCACGGTTGCGCCGGTGCCGGCGCCCACGCATCCTTCCTTTACAGCGCCGTCGGTGGCCGCGGCGGCGGCGGCTTCGCCCATGGCAAGGCCGGGGTGAACATTCGGCTTGCCGATTTCGAGGTCGAACAGAATCGCGGCAGGCACAATCGGAATGCGCTGGCCGCCGAACAGGTAGCCAACCCCATGTTGCGCCAGGTAGCGGCGGACACCCGCGGCCGCTTCCAGGCCGAAAGCGCTGCCGCCCGCCAGCAGGATGGCATGCACCTGGTCGGCGACGTGGCCGGGACTGAGCGTGTCGATCTCCTGGGTGCCGCTGGCCGAGCCGCGTATGTCCACTCCGCCCACCGCGCCCTGTTCGCACAGGATAGCGGTGCACCCGGTGATCGCGTCGTAGTCGGAAACATGGCCGACGCGAACGCCTGGAATGTCGGTAAGTCCATTCATCGCGGAACTTGTTACTTGTATGGTAGCATCGGAATTCGGGGACCAACCTGCTTGCTGGATCTGCTGAAAGAGCCTGTTCTTGCGGTTCAGGAATTTTTTTTCCTCGCGGGAAGGGCCCTCAAGAACGTTTTTCGCAGCCCTCACTACAGCGACGACATCGCTCTCCAGATGGACATCATCGGAGTCGGCAGCCTCCCCATCGTGGTCCTGACCGGGTTCTTCAGCGGGGCGGTGATGGCTTTGCAGATGTCGCGCGCGCTGTCGCAGTACGGGCAGGTCGGCAAGACGGGCACGCTGGTTTCGCTCACCTTGGTGCGCGAGCTGGGGCCGGTGCTGACGGCCCTGATGGTGGCGGGCCGCAACTCCTCGGGCATGGCCAGCGAGCTGGGCTCGATGAAGGTGACCGAGCAGATCGACGCCATGCGCGCGCTGGGCACGGATCCCGTCCAGAAACTGGTAACGCCGCGGCTGATTGCCACCTGCGTGATGCTGCCGCTGCTGACCATCATCGCGGACTTCGTGGGGATTTTCGGAGGCTGGGTGATTTCCTATCTCTTCCTGCATCTCGATTCGCGGCAGTATTGGAGCACGTCTTGGCGCGCGCTGGAGTGGAACGACGTGGCTCAGGGGCTTTTGAAGCCTTTCGTGTTCGCATTCGCGATTGCGCTCATCGGTTGCTTTTACGGCCTCCGCACCACCGGCGGCACGCAGGGCGTGGGCCGCGCCACCACGCAGGCCATGGTAACCGCCTCGATACTGATCTTCATATTGACGTTGATCATCGCCAAGATCTTCGTCAGCCAGGCTGCGGGTTAATGTCCGAAGACAACCATCAACCGGTTCTCCGCTTCGATCGCGTCACCGTCAGGTTCGACGACGTGGAGGCGCTCTCCGGCGTCTCTTTCGAGGCGTTCGAAGGGGAATCGCGCGTCATCCTGGGCGCGGCCGGCAGCGGAAAGACGGTGTTGCTCAAGACCGCGTTGGGACTGGTAAAACCCGACGACGGAGAAGTTTACGCGTTCGGAGAGAACGTGACCACCATGAGCGAGCGGCAATTGTTCGATATTCGAAGCAAGATCGGCATGCTGTTCCAGGAAAGCGCGCTATTCGATTCCCTGACCATCGAGGAAAACGTGGCGTATCCGCTGGTGAACCAGAAGGCCATCCACTGCGCTCCCGAGCAGGTGCTTCCGCGCGTGGAGGAGGCGCTCGAGTTCGTCGAGCTGGGCGGCACACTGGAAAAATTCCCGAGCGAGCTTTCGGGCGGCATGCGAAGGCGCGCGGCCATCGCGCGCGCCGTGGTGACGGAACCGCCCCTGGTGCTCTACGACTCGCCCACGGCGGGGCTCGACCCCATCACGGCCCACACCATCATCGCGCTGCTCATCAAGGAGCGGGACGTGAAACAGACCACCACCCTGCTGGTGACGCAGCGCTATCAGGACGGGAACCTGATCGCCAATTTCCGTTACAATTCGAAACAAGGGTGTCTCGTGCCGGCTCGTGACGGGGCGGGGCGCGCCATGCAGACCACTTTCATGGTGCTTCGGGAAGGCCGGTTGATCTTTGAAGGCAGCCAGGATGGGCTGGAAGAGTCGAAAGATCCCTACATCTCGAAGTTTGTGAAGCAGCGGGTATAGACCATGCCGGAGCGCAGCAAAGTACGGTGGTCGCAGTTGAAGGTCGGAGTGGTCGGGCTGACCGCGTTCCTGATCCTGTCCGTGCTGGTTTTCCTGCTCACCAGCTCCAAGAACCCGTTCCAGCGCACCGCCATGCTGCATATCTATATGGACGACGCCTCCGGCATAACCGACGGCACGCCGGTGCGGCTGAACGGCATCACGATCGGCTCGGTGGACAAGGTGACGCTGAGCAATTCGCGGGACCTCAAGCGCACGGTTGAATTCGACTTGTTGGTGCAGGAGAAATACCTGCTGGAAATCCCCGTGGACTCGGTGGCGGGAGTCACCGCGTCCAACCTGCTGGGCGACAAGTTCATCAACATTACCAAGGGCCGCGGCCCGCAGCACATCCAGGACGGCGGCGAAATCAAGAGCCTCCAGGCGCAGGACATCCCCGAATTGATGGCGCAAAGCGCCAGCCTGCTGGCATCGTTGCAGACCATCCTGAACCGGCTGGATGTGCTGCTCGCGGGCGTCGAGCAAGGCAAGGGCAACATCGGGAAGCTGCTCAAGGACCAAGAGCTGTACGACCGGCTGAACGGCATCGGCTCGGAGATGCAAAAGCTGCTGGCCGACGTGCGCAACGGCCAGGGCACCATCAGCAAGCTGATCTACGACGATGCGCTGTACCGGGAGCTGCGCTCGCCCCTCCAGCGCATGGATGCGATTCTGGCGGACTTGCAGGCCGGCCAGGGAAGCCTGGGCAAGGCGCTCAGGGACCCCGCGCTGTTCGACGAGGCCAGGCAATCGCTGGCCGAGATCCGCGCGCTGCTGGCCGACCTCAATGCCGGCAAAGGCACCGCGGGCAAGCTCCTGAAGGACGAGCAACTGCACCAGCGCCTGGACGAGCTCGTGGCCAAGTTCAACACCACCATCGACAAGATCAATGCCGGGCAGGGCACCATCGGGCAGTTGATGGTGAACCCGCAGCTTTACGAATCGCTCAACGGCGCCACCCGCGACTTCCAGGCGCTGGCCAAGGAAATGCGGGCCAACCCCAAGAAGTTCCTTCAGCTCCGGCTGGTTCTGTTTTGAGCACCCGAAAACAACTGGTGGTCAACGCGGACGATTTCGGCTTCACGCCCGACGTGAACCAAGGCATCGTGGAAGCGCACCGCCGCGGCATTCTCACGGCCACCACCCTGATGGCCAACGGCGCGGCCTTCGCGGACGCCGTGCGGCTGGCGGGCGAAGCGCCCTCGCTCGATATCGGCTGCCACCTGGTGCTGATCGGCGGACGGGCGCTCGTGACCGGCAAGCCGCTGCCGCTGACTGTCCCGCAATTGCTGACCGCCATGGCGCGGCGCCGGATTCGCGTGTATGACGAGCTGCGCGCGCAGGTGCGGCGCATCGTGGACGCGGGCATCCGCCCGACGCACCTGGACACTCACAAGCACACGCACCTGGCGCCGCCGGTGCTGGATGCCGTGGCGCGGCTGGGCGAGGAGTTCGGCATTCCATGGGTGCGGCGGCCCTTCGATTTCCCGCTGAACGCGCGCCGCGGCGCGGTCCCCGGTGTGAAGCGGCTCACCAGCGGCGCCCTGGGCCTGCTGCGCCGCCGGTTCCACCGCGTGCTGGGGAAGCACGGCCGCCGGACCACGGACCACTTCGCGGGTTTCCAGATCACCGGCCGTATCCGCACCGCCGACCTGGTGGATCTGCTGGACGCCGTTCCGGAGGGCAGCACGGAATTGATGTGCCACCCGGGCCGCTACGGCGAGGCCTTGCGTCACGCCCGCACGCGCCTCAAAGAGAGCCGCGAGCACGAGTTGGAGGCGCTGATCGCCCCGGAAGTGCGCCAGGCGCTCGAGCGGAATGGGATCGAGCTGGTGAATTACCGGGGACTCGATTCCTGAAGACCCGGGCGTGAAGATCAAGCAAAGAACGCGGCCAACTTCCCAAAAGCCGACGCAACTCCTTCAAGCCTACTGCACTTGCTGAGGCTGCAACGGCGCCACAAACGGGAGAATTAGGGGCTAGAATTGGAAACGCAAGGACGGCCGGCTCCTATGGCGGATTCTCGCGGTGAAGTCACCGTGCTGCTGGGCGAACTGAAGCTTGGGCGCAAGGACGCGCTGGAGCGGCTCATGCCGCTGGTTTACAGGGAGTTGCGCCGCGTAGCGGGCCGTTGCATGCGCGCTCTCAGACGCGGCGTCCCCGTCACCATGAATGAAGAGATATTCCAGAAGACCCAACTGAAGATGGGAGGGTCTCGATGACGCCGCAGCGCTGGACCAGAATCAAGGAGGTCTTCGGCACGGCACTGGAGACGCCCGAGCCCGAGCGGCCGGCTTTCCTCGATTCCGCCTGCGGCCGCGACGCGGAATTGCGCGCGGACGTGGAGCGCCTACTGGCGGAAAGTGACGCCGCCAGCCTGCACAGCCCCGCCAGCGGATTCTTGAACGCCGCCGCCGAACTCGCGCCCGGCGACACGGTGGCGCACTACCGCATCGAAGCTAGGCTGGGCGAAGGTGGTATGGGGGTAGTCTACAAGGCTTGGGACGAACGGCTACAGCGGGCCGTCGCAATCAAGACTATCCGGGGGGTGCGCGAAGGAGAGGAAGCCCGAAAGGGGCTCTGGCGCGAAGCCCGGTCGCTCGCCCGGGTCAGCCACCCAAACGTCTGCCAGGTGTTCGATGCGGACCAAGACGGCGAGACGCTGTTCCTGGTGCTGGAGTTGCTCGAAGGCCAATCCTTGGCAGGCCGTCTGGCGACCGGCCCGCTGGCCACGGCCGAAACGATGCAGATTGCGCGCCAGGTCCTCGCGGCCCTGGGTGCCTTGCACCGCCTTGGTATCGTCCACCGCGATCTGAAGCCTTCCAATGTCTTCCTGACTCCGCACGGTGTCAAGCTGCTCGACTTCGGGCTGGCGCGCTCGACCGCTACCTCGCTCCCGGCCGGTGGGGAGTGGGCGCCCACGGTGACCAACCTTACAGCTCCCGGAATGATTCTCGGCACGCCGCACTATATGTCTCCAGAACAAGCCAGCGGCATGGTGGCCGGGCCAGGCGCCGATATTTTCGCCACCGGCTGCATGCTTTACGAGATGCTTGCGGGGAAGCGGGCGTTCGATGGCGACTCCTTCGTGGATGTTCTGTACCAGGTGATGCACCACGAACCGCCGGCGCTCGGCGGGTCGCAAGAGATCGAAGCGCTCAACGGAGTTATCCGGCGCGCCCTGGCCAAGCGGCCGCAGGATCGCTATGCTTCAGCGATTGAAATGGTTCAGGCGCTGAACGCCGCAACGATGTCCGCCGGCACGGGCGCCGCATCGCCAACCCGGACAGCCACGCGCCTGATTGTGCTGCCGTTTCGCATTCTTCGGAAAGATGAGGAGACGGAATTCCTTGCTTACAGCCTGCCGGACGCCATCAGCAGCTCTCTCTCCGGTCTCGACAGCCTGACCGTGCGCTCGACCCTGGCGGCGCTGCGGTTCGAGGGGCAGGCGGCAGACCCGAAGAAGATCGCGGTGGAGGCGGATGTCGACGCCATTCTCACGGGCTCCCTGATGCGCGTAGGCGCGCAGCTCCGGCTCTCCTGCCAGCTTCTGGCAGCGCCCAGTGGAACGCTGATCTGGTCGGACGCGCTGGACGTGTCCATGAACGATCTCTTCCAGGTTCAGGATGGCTTGGCCAACCAGATCGTGCAGTCTCTGATGCTGCCCCTGACGGAGCGGGAACACCGGATACTCCGGCACGATGTGCCCCGCAGCGCCAAGGCATACGAATATTATCTTCGCGCTAACCAGCTCTCGGTGCACCGGAGCATCGACAACATGAGGCTCGCACGCGAGCTGTATGCCCAGTGCCTGGAAGAGGACCCGGACTTTGCTCCGGCATGGGCGCGGCTGGGAAGGGTTCATCGCTTCATAGAAAAGTTCGGCGAGGCGACCGAAGAGAATCTCAATCTCGCCGATGAGGAATTCCGCCGGGCCTTCAGCCTTAATCCGGACCTGGCCCTGGCGCACAACCTGTATACCTCGATCGAATGCGACCAGGGCCGCGCGCAGCAAGCCATGGTCCGGCTGCTCGAGCGCGCGCGTTTCCGGCGCCACGACCCGGACCTGTTCGCGGGCCTGGTCCAGGCCTGCCGCTATTGCGACGAGCTGCAGGCTTCCGTCGCCGCCCACCATTACGCGCGCCGACTCGATCCGCACGTCGTGACCAGCGCCGAGCACACTTACTTCCTGTTGGGAGAGTATCAGAAAACGCTCGCTTTCTACGACACCAAGGCTGGCTACTACCTGGACGCCGCCGCGCTGGCCGCTTTGGACCGCAACCAGGAAGCGCTGGAACGGCTGCGCCAGCGCGGGGGGACTGGAGGTGGCGCCAGCACGGTCGGGGCCGCCATGCGTTCCCTACGGGCTTATCTGGAGGGCAACTTCGCGGAATGTCTGAGGGCCATCCCGGAGTTGGAGGCTCTGACCCGCATGGACCCGGAAGCACTCTTCTACGTCGCCCGCCACCTGGCACGCATCAACGAGCGGGAGCGGGCCATCGCGACTCTCGGTAAGGTGATCGATTGCGGCTTTCTGTGCGCGTCGTCTCTGGCTCGCGATCCGTGGCTCGCGTCGCTCCGGGAGGCGCCTGGGTTCGGGGAGTTGGCGCAAAAGGCGGAACGCCGCCGGATTGAAATCCATGCCGCTTTCCTGGACGCAGGCGGTGAGCAGTTGCTCAGCGGCGCATGACTTGGAAGGCGTTCACGCATCCGAGCCAAACGTGGCGCGGCTGGCTCCCCGCAGGTCTTCATAGAGCCAGGCGTCGCATCGAATGTTCACATAGCGCTAACCACCGTCTATCCCCGACTCGCAGACGCGGCTCGAATCACGGGTGGCCACAACGCACGGCGGCCACCGCAACGATCTTCGATCAAGTCCCTTCCTCACACCCGAAGTGTCTTCCGCAGCAGATCGTGTCTCCGCTGCCTCCGCGCTCAAACCCTCGCTAGTACCGTACACCCTCAATCCCCGCACGAGTCCTTATTTCTCCCAATTCTTCTCCGCGTAAAGTCTTTCTCCGCGTCTTCGCGCCTCCGCGTCGAAAGGATGCTCAAAGTTCCACGTCTGGCAGCACGTTGACGCCGGCCGCGCGCAGATGCTCGATGGCTGCGTCGGGACGGTCGAACCGGAAGATCAGGATCGCCCGGTCTTCCCGCCCGAACGTGAAGGCATACATATATTCGATATTCACGCCGCTCGGCTCGAGCGTTTCCAGCAAGCCGGCCAGGCCGCCGGGACGGTCCTCCACTTCCACCGCCACCACCTCGGTCACGTTAACCACGTAACCGGCCTCTGCGAGCAGTTCCCGGCCCTTCTCCCAATCGGAAACGATCAGCCGCAGGATTCCGAACTGCTGGGTATCCGCCAGCGTCAGGGTGCGGATGTTGATTCCCGCGCGGGCCAGCAGGCGGCAGGGTTCCACGGCCTTGCCCGGGCTGTTTTCGAGGAAAAGGGAGAGCTGATGGATTTTCATGGTTCCCTCCGGTCGATCACTCTTTTGGCTTTGCCATCGCTGCGCTGAATGGTGTGGCTCTCCACCAGGCGCACGCTCACGCGCAGCCCCAGGGTGTGGTCCAGCGCCTCCACCAGCCGCGCGTGCAAGCCTTCCAGCGCGCCCACTTTGTCGCTGAAGAACTCCGGCGTGACCTCTACCTGGACCTCCATCGCATCCAGCCCCTTCTGCCGCGTGAGGATGATCTGATAGTGCGGCAGCGTGCCTTCCACTTCGAGCAGCGCGGCTTCAATCTGGGACGGGAACACGTTCACCCCCCGGATGATGAACATATCGTCACTGCGGCGCGCGATGCGGGCCATCCGCCGCAGCGTGCGGCCGCAACCGCAGGGCGAAGCCAGGATGCGCGTGATGTCGCGCGTGCGGTAGCGGATCATCGGCATGGCCTGCTTGCTGAGCGTGGTCAGCACCAACTCGCCCTCTTCGCCGTCCGGCAGCGGAGCGCCATTTTCGAGATCGACGATCTCGGGGTAAAAGTGGTCTTCGAAGACGTGCAGGCCATCCTGGCAAGGGCATTCGATGGCCACTCCGGGCCCCACGATTTCGGACAGCCCGTAGATGTCAAAGGCCTGGACACCGCCTTCGGCCTGGATGCGGCGGCGCATAGAATCGGTCCACGGTTCGGCGCCGAAAATGCCCACGCGCAGCGGCAGATCGCGGATGCTGACGCCCAGTTCGGCCGCGCGCTCGATCAAGTGAATGAAATAACTGGGAGTGCAGCAGATGGCGGTCACGCGGAAATCGCGCAGCACCATGATCTGGCGGTCGGTATTGCCGCCCGAGATCGGAATCACCGTGGCGCCCAGCGCTTCGGCGCCGTAGTGCGCTCCCAGCCCGCCGGTGAACAGGCCGTAGCCATAGGCATTTTGCACCACGTCGCCGCGGGTCAGCCCGCAGGCCGCGAAGGCGCGAACCATCACGCTGGTCCACACCTCCAGGTCTTCCCGGGTGTACGCCACCACGATCGGTTTGCCGGTGGTGCCGCTGGAAGCGTGCAGCCGCACCACTTCGCTCATGGGGCTGGCGAACAGGCCGAATGGATGGGTGTCCCGCAGATCGGCCTTGGTGGTGAAGGGAAACCGTCCCAGGTCGCTCGGGTCGCGCAGGCACTCCGGACCGAGGCCGCGCTCGTCCATGCGGGTCCGGTAGAGCTCCACATTTTGATAAGCGCGCGCCGCCACCGCGCGCAATCGCGCAAGCTGCAACTGGCGCATCTGCGGGAGCGGCAGGTAGTCGGGCGCGCTGGCAGGATGGAAACTCATGGCCTGGCGCTCGCGGATGACGGCATGCCAATGATCCAAGCGAGAGACGATTGTAGCGCCCGGCCCCAACACCGGCAACACTCGCTATAATCTTGTGGTATCGGATGAACTTCTCCGCAAAGGCTGCCTACTTTCACATGACGCTTACAACCATTGCTCGGCCGGCCATATCGCACTTTCGCTGGACCATCTGCGCCCTTCTTTTTTTCGCCACCACCATCAACTACGTGGATCGCCAGGTGCTCAGCCTGCTGGCGAAGACGCTCGAGACCACCATCGGGTGGAACGATATCGAATATAGCAACATCACCACGGCGTTCGTGGCGGCGTATGCCATCGGCCTGCTGGGCGTCGGGCGGTTGCTGGACAAGTTCGGCACGCGCATAGGTTTCTCGGTGGCCGTTACGGTGTGGAGCATCGCGGCTATGGCGCACGCCGCCGCCACTACGGCCTTTACATTCGGAATTGCACGGGCGTTCCTCGGGTTGGGAGAGGCGGCCAATTTCCCGGCTTGCAACAAGATTGTGGCGGAGTGGTTTCCCAAGAAGGAGCGGGCGCTGGCTTTTGGGATCTTCAATTCGGGGGCGAATGTAGGAGCGACCGCGGCGATTCTGGCGGTGCCATTCCTCTACCATCGTTTCGGATGGCAATCGGCTTTCGTCGCCACCGGAGCGCTAGGCTTTATCTGGCTGGCGTTCTGGGTCTTGATGTACAGGAAGCCCGACGTACATGCCAGGGTTTCGCATACCGAGTTGGCGCTGATTCAAAGCGACCCGCCCGACCGGATGGAGGATGTGCCGTGGCGCCGTCTCCTGCCGCACAGGGCAACGTGGTCTTTCTCGCTCGGGAAGTTCATGACCGACGGGGTCTGGTGGTTTTACTTGTTCTGGCTTCCCAAGTACCTTCAGGAAACCTTCGGGCTGACTTTGGATGCGATCGTGATCCCGACGCTGGTGGCTTACAATGCGGCCAGCGTGGGCAGCATTGCGGGCGGCGGGTTCTCCTCGAGCTTGATCGAGAGAGGCTGGAGCGTGAATGCGGCGCGAAAGACGGCGATGCTGGTTTGTGTGCTGTGCGTGCTTCCAGTCTTCTACGCACCGTTTTCAAAGAGCATGTGGCTGGTAGTGGGACTGGTCAGCCTGGCCATGGCGGCGCACCAGGGCTGGTCTGCCAACCTGTTCACCATTGCGTCGGATATGTTCCCGAGGTCGGCCGTGGGCAGTGTCACGGGGATTGGCGCCACGGCGGGGGCGGTCGGCGGCCTGTTGTTGCAGAAGGCTGCCGGTTACATCGTGACCTGGACCCACAGCTACTTCCTGTTGTTCATGATTTGTGGCTCCGCGTATGTGATTGCGCTGGCGATTGTCCAATTGCTGTCGCCCAAGCTGGCCCCGGCAGAGCTGGATTGAGTGATAACATCGCCTTAACGTGACCATCCAGCCGGCGAGCGACCGTTCGCTTTTCATCTCGTTCGGCGACGAAATCTCGATCGAAGCGCACCGCGAGGTCTCGCGCCTCACCAGTGCCCTCGAGGGACAGCGCGGCATCCTGAATCTCCACCCTGCATTCGCATCCGTCCTGATTGATTTCGACCCCCGGCTCCGTAGCCACGCGGATATCGAAGCTCTGGTGGGCGAGCGCATGGAGGCGGCCGGTGAGGAGGCCCGCGAGACCCGCGTGGTGGAGATCCCCGTCTGCTATGGGGGCGAATTCGGCCCCGACCTGGAGGACGTGGCGCGCCACGCCGGCCTCGCGCCCGAGCGCGTGGTCCAGTTGCACGCCGCGGCGGATTACCTGGTCTATTTCGTGGGATTCTCCACCTGCTTTCCGTACCTGGGCGGTCTTCCGCCCGAGATCGCCACGCCGCGGCTTTGCGCGCCGCGGAGACACGTGCCCGCCGGCAGCGTGGCCATCGGCGGCAGCCAGGCCGGAATTTACCCGCTGGCCTCGCCCGGTGGCTGGCGGCTCATCGGACGCACGCCGCTGCGCCTGTTCGATCCGCAAGCTTCGCCGCCACCGCTGCTGCGCATGGGCGACCGCGTGCGCTTCATCCCGGTTCGAGACTCGGGGACGGCGGCAAATCCCGAGACCGGCTCACGCCTTGAGACAGATCCATCATCCACCCGCCACATCCGCGTGGTCTCCCCCGGACTCCAGACCACGGTGCAGGACCTGGGCCGTTTCGGCTACGCGCACTTCGGCGTCTCCGCGTCTGGCGCCGCCGATCCTCTGGCGCTGCGCGCGGGCAACCTCCTGGTGGGAAATGCGGAGAATGCCGCGGCGCTGGAGATGACCCTGGCGGGCGGCACCTTCGAATTCGAAACGGACGCCGTGATTGCCCTCACCGGGTCCGATTTCGGCGCCGGCCTGCCCTTGTGGACCGCCGTGGAAATCAAGGCTGGGCAGACCCTGCGTTGCGGCGCCACGCGTTCCGGTGCGCGCGCTTACCTGGCGGTGCGCGGCGGCATCGGCGTGCCCCGGGTGATGGGCAGCGCTTCCACTCACGTGATGACGGGCGTGGGCGGCCGTCCCTTGCGCGCCGGCGACGTGCTCCCCATCGGCGATGCGGCCATCCGCCAGCCGCGCGCAGTGCCGCGGCGCGCCCCCGAGTTCGCGCGCACCGGCCCGCTGCGGGTCACGCCCGCACCTCAGGCCCACTGGTTCTCCGATGAGCTGTACGCTGCCGCCTATCGCGTGGCCGAGGAATCCAACCGCATGGGGCTTCGCCTGCGCGGGCCGGCCATTCCCAGCCCGGCGGGCCACATGCTCACCGAGGGCGTGCCCCTGGGGGCCATCCAGGTGCCGCCCGATGGCCAGCCTATCATTCTGTTCGTCGAGCACCAGACCACTGGAGGCTATCCCAAGCCCGCCAACGTGATCTCGGCGGATTTTTGGCGCCTGGGACAATTGCGGCCGCGCGACCAAGTGCGCTTCGAGCGCGTCACCCTCGAGCAGGCACTCGATCTGCTGCGCGAGCAGGAGCAATGGCTGTATGCTCTGGTGTAGGGTGGGACAGACCATCGCCTTTCGTGGTCTGTCATTCACGGTGGGACAGACCATCGCTTTTCGTGGTCTGTCATTCCTCGCGAGCGACGAAAGGTGTGTATGACCATAGATCTCAATTGCGACATGGGCGAACTGGAAGACGCCCAACACGAAGCCGCGCTGATGGAGTACATCACCTCGGCTAATATCGCTTGCGGCGGCCACGCCGGCGACGAAGCCACCATGGAGCGCACCGCGCGCCTGGCTCTCGCCCGAGGCGTGCGCATCGGGGCGCATCCAGGCTATCCGGACCGCGCTAATTTCGGGCGCGTCGAAAACCCCATGGCCCCTGCCGAAATCGAGCGCACGGTGCACGAGCAGATCGAGCGCCTCGACGCCGTGGTGCGCCGGCTGGGCGGCCGGATCGTCCACGTGAAGCCCCACGGCGCGCTGTACAACGTGGCCGTGCGGAACGCGGAGGTCGCGCGCGCCATCGCCGGCGGAGTGGCCGCGTGGGACCCGCGGGTCACGCTCTTCGGCCTGGCCGGCTCGCCCATGCTGGACGTCTGGCGTCAAATGGGGCTGCCCGTGGCGGCCGAAGCCTTCGCCGACCGGCGTTACGAGCCCGACGGCACCTTGCGCTCGCGTAAGTTCGCCGACGCCCTCATCACCGATCCGCGCGAGGCCGCCGCGCAGGCGCTGCGCTTCGCGCGCGAAGGCACGGCGCAGACCATCTGCGTGCACGGCGATACGCCCGGCGCCGTGGAAATCCTGAAGGCCTGCCGCGAGGCCCTTAGCAGGGCGGCAGGGCGCCTCCGGCGCAGCGGCCCTGCATCACAGGTCAACTGAGCGGTCAAACGTTGTCAATGGAGAGCGCTACCATACCAGTGATGAGGCTGCTCCTGGTCCTCGCCGCCGCCGCTCCCCTGTTCGCGCAGTCGTGCCCCACCTCGCTTGCGCCCTCGACTTCGCAGGTCGCCATCCCGGCAGTTTCTTCCACCAGTACGATCACGGTCCACGCTCAGCCTGACTGCACCTGGACGTACCGCACCGATTCTTCCGCGTGGATCACTTTCACGCCCGCGCTTCCGACCGGGACTGGAACTGGAACCGGACCTGGCACGATTTACTGGAGTGCGTCGGCCAACGTTGTCCCCAGCCCGCGCCAGGCCAAGATTATTGTGACCGGCGCGAGCGGCAACGTCCTGACCTTGATCATCGCCCAGGCGGCTCCGGTTTGTGCCCTCACTTTGTCCCAGCCTCCCGCGAGCTTCGGTGTGTATGGTGGCAACGGCTTTTTCCAGGTGCAGGCGAACTGCACCTGGAGCGCCTACGCTCAGGGTTGGATCACGGTGCCCTCCAACACCGGCGGTACAGCCAATGGTGCCGTCAACTACACTGTGGCGGCGAACCCCTGCGCCACCCAGCGCAGTGGCGCTGTCTCCGTTACGAGCTACGCTCTAAGCCAGCAGTTTCAAATCACCCAGGACGGGGCGCCGGGCAACTTCTCCATCTCCCCTTCCAGCGCCATGGTTCCACCGGCGGGCGTGAATCCCGGCACGGTCAACGTGACCACCGGAGACGGCTGCCCCTGGAGCGCATTCGTGGATGCGACCTGGATAACCATCCTGTCCGGCAGTTCGAGCACCGGCAGCGGCCGCATCACCTACAGCGTGCCGGCCAACACCGGCCCGCAGCGCGTCGGCCACATTAACGTTCAGCAGGGGCTACAGGTGTTCACGGTCACCCAGCAGGCTTTGCCCCCTCCCGCGATGCAATTGAACGCCGTGGTGAGCGCCGCCAGTTACGTCGGAGGCGCCGTGTCGCCCGGGGAAATCGTCGCCTTATTCGGCGCCAACATCGGTCCCACAAGCCCCGTCTCCCTTCAGCTCAGCGCGGATGGCGCCTCCATCACCAAATCCCTTGGGAGCACGCAAGTGCTGTTTGACGGCGTCCCCGCCGCCCTGACTTACGCCTCGGCGAACCAGGTCAACGCCGTGGCTCCCTACAGCCTCGCGGGCAGTTCCAAAACGCAGGTGCAAGTGCAGTATCAGGGTGTGCTTTCCAACTCCGTGTCCGTTCCCGTGCAGGCGGCGCACCCCGGCATTTTTACGGTCGATTCTTCGGGGCTCGGCGGCGGCTCCATCCTCAACCAGGATTATTCCCTCAACAATGGCACCAACGCCGCGGCGCGAAAGTCCGTGGTGATGATCTATTGCACCGGCGGAGGGGTTACCAATCCGCCCAGAGTGGATGCCGCGATCACGCCTGCGCCTCCGCCCCTGTTTCTACTCACCACACAACTCGTGTCCGTCACCATCGGCGGGACTTCGGCGACAGTCTCATACAGCGGCGGCGCACCCGGCTACGTTGCCGGGCTGACTCAGATCAATGCCCAGGTTCCAGCCGGCGTGACTCCGGGGACGAACTTGTCCATAATCGTGCAAATCGGGAATTGGCAGAGTCAGCCTGGCGTAACCATCGCCGTGAAGTAAGCAGTGGGGTGCGCGCTTCAGCGTGCCTTATGGCCATCGCCCGAAGAACCGGGCGCACTTGATCGGTGCCCTGGTAGCGCCGGCGGTCTTTGCCGCCGGTTCCTTCCCGTCGTGTCCGCGCCTACCTGGCCCCGCAGGGGCGCAAGATCGCCTACCTTGGCGGCGCGCTTGCCGCTACCGGCCGCAGCAGCAGATCCTGGAAATCAAAGCTGAAATCGGTCAGCGGCGAAACCGCAGCCATCTTTACCTCGTCAATCGAGCCATCCGCTTTCAATGAGAACGTCACATAGGCGTCGGCCACCAGCGTGCGGTCCCGCCAGCGGGCCACAAATGTGTCGTACTGCCAGTGCTCCAGGTCGCCCGTGAGTTGACGGGTGTGCGTGAAGGAAATCGTCAGCTTGCCTCCGTGTTCCTCAATCGCCACGTCCCCGTACCACGCATCGCGATAGCGCCCGGCATAACTCGCCAGCGGCAGCGAGGGCCGCGAGTTCGCGTTCCGTTTATCGGCCGCCTTCCGCACGGCTTCGTCCGCGTCGGCTTCTCCCTTCTTGGCCTGAGCCAGAAATGGAGCCACCCAATCGGTCTCGGGCACCCCCACGTAGCGGTCCAGAATGGTGTAGGTCACCGCCTGGAAGGCTCCACCCGCCTCCTGATTGGTGAGCACGATGACTCCCAGCTTCAAGTCGGGGACCATGGTCACCCGTGACACATATCCTGAAAGGCCACCCGTGTGCCATACGATCTTCTTCCCCCGGTAGTCGTCCAACCTCCAACCCAGTCCGTAGGCGCTGAAATTGGGGCGCAGCGCCGCCAGGGCCGCCGGTGCGCCGCTCGGCAGGTCGCTCATCGGGATGATAGTCTGAGCCGACCACATCTCTTTGGATTGCGCCTCGCTGAACAGTCGGGATTTCCCCATATCGCCGTGGTTGAGTTGCACTGCGACCCACTTCGCCAGGTCCGCCACGCACGAATTGATGGCGCCCGCCGGGGCGTTGTTGTCGACGTCCTCATGCGCTAGCGGCTCCAGTTTGCCGCCGGCCTTGGCGTGCGGGATGGCCACGTCGCCGGCGGCCTTCAGCGCCTGCGTGCTGGTATTCGTCGAGGTCATGCCCAGCGGAGCGAAGATGCGCTCCTTCACAAAATCGTCCCAGCTCTTTCCGGTGACCGCCGGAATGAGCTGGCCCGCCACCAGGTACAGCAGATTGTCATAGGCGTAACTGCTGCGGAAACTGGTGGCCGGCTTCACGAAGCGGAGCCGCCGGATGATCTCCTCGCGGCTGAGGTCGCTGGGCGGGAAAAACATCAGGTCGCCCGCGCCCAGCCCCAGCCCGCTGCGATGCACCAGCAGGTCCCTGACCGTGAGCTCGCGCGTGACGTACGGGTCGTACATCTGGAAACCGGGCATGTGCTGGATCACGGCGTCGTCCCACCGGATCTTACGTTCGTCCACCAGCATCGCCAGCGCCGCCGTCGTGAAGGCCTTGGTGTTGGAGGCGATGCGGAAGAGCGAGTGCGGCGTCACCTCCGCCGCTTCGCCCAGCTTTCGCACTCCGTACCCTTTGGCCAGGACCACGTTGCCGTCCTTGACCACCGCCACGGCCATGCCCGGAACTTCGAACGCCGTCCGGGCGCGTTCCACCACCTGGTCGATGTAATCCTGTGCCGCGCCAAGCGCCGCGGCCGCCAGCAACCCGGCCAGAACACGAAGGGTCCGGCCTCTACTGGTCATGTAGCAACCTCTCATACACCTCCCTCTTCGACATCCTGCGCTGCCGCGCCACCTGTTTGATGGCGTCCATGCGCGGCGTTCCCGCCCGCAACAGCGCTTCCACGGCTTCCTCCACCGGCGTGTCGTCCGGAGCCGGCCCCCAGGCCCGCCCGATCAGAACCGTGATCTCGCCCTTCACCGCGCCGCGCCCCGCCAGTTCGGCGCGAATCTCCGCCGCCGTGCCGCGCAGAAATTCTTCATGGATCTTGGTCAATTCGCGCGCCACCACCACCGGCCGCGGCCCCAGCGTCTTCTCGATGGCCTCTAACGTCTCCAGTATCCGGTGCGGCGCCTCATAGAAGACGAGGGTAGCGCGCTCGTCCGCCAGCGCTTCCAGCGTCTTGGCCCGCTGCCCCGCCTTCAGCGGCAGAAATCCGCCGAAACGGAACGCCTCCGTCGGCAGCCCCGAACCCGCCAGTGCGGCTAGCGCCGCCGAAGCCCCCGGCACCGGCTGCACCGCAATGCCGTTCTCGATGGCCGCCCTCACCAGCCGGTAACCCGGGTCGGATATCAGTGGCATCCCCGCGTCCGACACTAGCGCAATCACCGCCCCGGCCAGCAGTCGCGCCGCCAACTCCGGGGTCCGCTCCACCTCGTTGTGCTCGTGGTAGCTGATGGTGGGCTTGCGGATGCCGTAGTGATCCAGCAGCTTGCGCGTCTGCCGCGTGTCCTCGCACGCGATCAGGTCCGCCTCCCCCAGCACCCGCACCGCGCGGTAGGTGATGTCTTCCAGATTTCCGATGGGCGTCGCCACCAAGTAGAGCAGCCCGGCCATTCCTTGAGTATAGTGTCACCCCCCCGGGTGTAAGCCTGCATGTGGCGCGCGCTCTCCGGCGTGCCGCGTCGGCGCTGGGATCCCAGCCGGGCTTGCCAGTCCCGTAGAGGCGTCAGCCAAAGACGGAAATTCCGATTATAATAGCTTCCAGGATGCGGTTGTCCGAATCTGCCGGCGACTCTCGGCTTCCTTGCGTGGAAGAGCGATCCGCTGTCGGCGGCGGCCGGGTGCGCACGCCACACCAGCGTCCTCAGCCAGCGTCCTCTCATCGGAAATTCAAGGAGACACAGTGAAAACCCACACCTCTCGACGCAGTTTCCTGGCCGCCGGCCTGGCTTTGCCGGCTGCCGGCTTGGCATCCACAACGTCCGGCCCGACGCCGCGCGCTCCAGCTCCGCAACCGGCGGCTCCCGCGCGGGGTAAGATCGCTTACCGCGTTCTGGGCAAGACCGGCATGAAGGTCTCAACCGTCGGCTATGGCACCATGATCACGTCCGACGCCACCGTGATCACCAGGGCCATCGACATGGGCATCAACTACTTCGACACTTCCCGCGGATACTCCAGCGGCCAGAACGAGCGGATGGTGGCGGCGGCGTTGGGCGCCAGGCGCAAGAGTGTCTTTGTATCCACCAAGTGCGATACCAGAAGCAAAGAGGGTGTCCTGGCCGAGCTCGAGACCAGCCTGAAGGAGCTCAACACTGATTACGTCGACGTGTGGCATCTGCACGGCAAGAGCAGTCCGGGCGACATCCCCGATGAGCTGGTGGAGGCGCAGCGCATTGCCAAACAGCAGGGCAAGGTGCGGTTTATCGGCGTGAGCACGCACAACCTGCCGGCCATCGTCGATCGGGTCATCGAGTGCAAGCTGGACGTGGTCCAGCCGCAGTACAACTTCGCCTCGGCTGCCGCCTACGGCCCGGCCATCGAGAAGCTGAACCAGGCTGGCGTGGGCGTGGTGGCCATGAAGGTGATGGCCAGCGCCAGAGGCCGCGGCAGGAGTGCCGGCCCCCCCCGGCCGGCCAATTTCGCGCCCGCCGCGCTCAAGTGGGCCATCAAGAACCCCGGCGTCGCCACCACCGTCCCGAGCATGACCGATATCGACCAACTGGAACAGAACTTCCACGTCATGGCGGAAGAGTTCACCGACGCCGACGCCAAGATCCTGACTGCCCGCCTCGAGGAGATTGGTCCTTATTTCTGCCGTATGTGCGGTGAGTGCGCGGGCCAGTGCCCCAAGGGTCTGCCGGTATCCGACCTCGTGCGCTTCGTCATGTACGCGGACGGTTACGGCCAGTTCAGTCTTGGCCGGGAGAACTTCCTGCGCCTGGCGCCCGAGCACCAGGAGGTCCGCTGCGCCGATTGCCAAACCTGCGCCGTTCGGTGCCCGCAGGGCGTCCACGTGGCGCGGAGGTTGATGCGGGCCCAGGAGTTGTTCGCGTAGTAGGATAACCTCCCAGCTTGTCCCCTGTCTGACGGCGTTGGCCTGCTTCAAGCCGCGGCCGTTTGAATCTCGCCCCAAGCGGTCGCCAGAGGCGCTTGGATATAAAATCGATCAAATGCTCTTCGCGATGCCAGGCCTGACGCTTCTCTTGCTGATTGTCTGCTGCTTCACTCCCGGTTTCTTCATCGTCCGCTATTTTCGATGGAGCCCTCTCGAAAAGCTGTGCGGCGGCATCGGCCTGTCGCTGATATTGCTCTACTTGATCTCCTGGGGAGTCTACTGTTTCGCCCCTGCCTCCCAGACCGCCATCTTTCGCGGCGTCGCGGCGGCGAGCCTCGCGCTCGGTATCCTGGCATCCAGGGACATCGTCCGCCTGTTCCATTCCTTTCGCGCCCGCCGCGCGATTTTTGGTTACTCCTTCCTGCTGCTCTGGACTTTGCTGGTTCTTGCCATAATCCGGAACTATTCGGGAGCCTTGTGGTACGGGGACTGGCTGGAACATTTTCAGCGCACTCTGTTTTTCCTCCGGCATTTCCCCGTTCATAACCGCATCTTGATGGGTTACGCGCTTCCGGCGCGGCCTCCCATGATGAACGTCCTGGCCGCTTTCTTCCTGGCCCTTACCGCCGACCGCTTCGAGATCTTTCAGTTGGTCTTTGCCTTTCTCAACCTGCTGATGTTCCTGCCCTGCTGCCTTCTGATGCCCGCCTTCGCGCGATGGTCCCGGCCCCGCATCCTCCCTCTGGTTGGAATTTTTGCCTTGTCCCCCGTGGTGATGGAGAATGTAACCTTCACCTGGACCAAGGCCCTCGGCGCCTTCTTTGTGGTCTTGACGTTGTGGTTCTACCTTGCCGGCCGGAGAAAGAAGGATACCCTGCGGATGACGGCGGCATTTGTGACCCTCTCCGCCGGTCTGCTGGTCCATTTCTCGGCCGGACCCTATGTCGCCTTCCTTGCGCTGCACTACCTGGTCGCCGTCTTCCGGGCGCGCCCGGGCAAGTGGCGCGAACTGGCTGTCATCGCCGCGGCCTGCGGGTTGTTTCTGTTCACCTGGTTCGGCTGGTCCCTCGCCGTATATGGAGCGCAGGCAACCTTCGCGTCGAACACCAGCGTTACATCCAGTGAGAAATATCAGGGCGATAGCTTGGAGAAGATCGCCGGCAACCTTGTGGATTCGATCCTGCCGGCCATGCGCCACTCTTCCTTGATGCAGGTTTTCGACGACCAGCCGAATTTGGCCGGCGCCATCCGCGACCGCGCCTTCATCTCGTACCAGACCAACCTCATATTCGGCATGGGTGTGTTCGGCGGGCCACTGGTTCTCTGGCTCCTTCTTGGTCTGTGGCGGCAGCCTGGACGGCGGGCCGAAAAATGGTTCTGGCGCCTTTTGGTCCCGTTTTGTGTGGTGGCGGGAATTGCCGTGGTGGGAGAGCGCAATCCGGGAGGCGTTGCGCACCTGACGCTGCTTGCCGTCGAGATGCTCGGACTGACTTTGCTGGCGGTCGCTTTCTCGCGGCGGCGCGTCGTGGCCTATGTGATCACGGCCGGCTGCATCGTCGATTTTTCCTTGGGTGTATTCTTGCAAGCGCATGTGGAAAGCCTGGAAAACACCCCGCAAAAGACGATTTTCCCCGGACCGTCTTTCACCAATGGCGAGTTTCAAGTCGTGCCTGGCCCCAGTTCCCTCTCCAAAAGTGCCATGGGGAACTGGTATCGCAAACACCAATACGCTCTTACCCGGCAGTTGATTCGCGATCTGGATCGGGACCAGCGGGAAGACCCTGCCTTCCGACGCATGGTGCCTGCCGCGCGGGCCCAGTTCCAGCAAGGTCTTGACGAGGATGCCGAACTTTTTCACGGTTGGTATGCCCGCCATGGCGGCGAAGTTACTTTCCTCGGAGACCACTTCGCCGAGCCATCCGTAGCCGGGTTGAACGCTCCGGCTTGTCTGCTGCTCGTGCTCGCGCTCGGCCTGATCGGGGCGCTGTGGAAACAGGCCGCGCACGTCGCGCCCCTGAAGAAATTGCCGACCCGCCCCGTGCCCGCCCCTGCGCGCAAGCGGCTCCCGCGCCGCCGCCGGTGACAACTTTTCCCATCAAATAATCCCTTCCCTTCCCACCACTTGCCGGTCCCCATTTCAGACTCCAACCCCTCCTCGTGCTATTCCTTCAAGTAGCGCCGGCGGCGGAACGCCCGGTGCGGGTCTTCGCCGCCGGTGCTTTTGCTTTTCGTTAAAAGGAGCCATCCATGCCGCACGCCCGCCAGCCCGTCCCCGCCAAACAACCCGCCCCTTTGGCCGGCCCCCGGGCAAAATTACCGAACGAACCCATTTTGGAGGTCCAATTGAAAGAAAATAAAACCACTTGCACCCCTTCGAAACCGGACCCATGGGCGCCCCAAAACCCCGCCCCGGCCCATCGTTGGCCGCCGCCGTGGAGCTGGCTTTTTGCCGGCCATGCCGCCTTGGTATCGCCGCTCGAGAACCATTTCCGCCCCGCCCGCCAAGCCCGCTTTCCCCCCTTCCCATTTCGGAGATTTTTCTCCTATACTGGAGTTGAGATGGGAGGCTGGTGGTGAAGATCCTGAAGCTTCCGAAGGATAAACTGGACTTATTCGCTTCCGTCTTGCAGCAGTTCGGGGAGCTTCATGCCCCCGTCGAGCAGGACGGCAAGTTCGTTTTCAAACGGCTCAAGCACTGGTCGGAGGCGCGCCTCGATTACAACCGCACCCTCCTGCCGCCGAAGAAGTATTTTCTTCCGCCGCGCGAGACCCTCTTCCGCTACCGCTCCGGGCAGGGCTTCGTCCCTTCCACCGAGGGCCTGGACCAGCGCATCGTCCTGTTTGGCGTGCACGCCTGCGACATTTACGCCTTGAACATCCTGGACCGCGTCTTCGCCGGCAAGTTGAACATCCAGGACCGCGTCTACACCGGCAAGTACCATGATCCCTACTATCAGGCGCGCCGCAAGAACATCGCCATCATCGGCATCGATTGCGTTCCCGACGAGCAGTGCTTCTGCCGTTCCATGCGCGCGGATTTTGTGGACCACGGCTTCGACCTCTTCTTCTTCGATACCGGCGACTACTATCAGGTCCTGGTCGGCACCGCGCTCGGCGACGACATGGTGCTCGCCACCGGCAGCCTCTTCGAACCGGTGGACCAGGCCGATATCGGCGAATACAAGCGCCGCTCGCTGGACAAGCGCCGCGCCTTCCAGCTCGAAGTCGAAATCCGCGACCTCCCCGAGATTTTCGAGATGGAGTATCAAAGCGAGCTCTGGGAGGAGCTCGGAAAGCGGTGCCTTTCCTGCGGCAGTTGCAGCATGGTCTGCCCCACCTGCTACTGCTACGACGTGGTGGACGACGTCGAGTTGGGCTCGCGCAACGGCCAGCGCACTCGCTCCTGGGACTCGTGCCTCTTTACGAGCCATGCGCTGATCGGCGGCGGCGAGAATTTCCGCAAGTCGCGCGCCAGCCGCATCAAGTTTCGCTTCTATCACAAGCAGCGCGGCTTTGTGGCCGAATACGGCCGGCCGAGCTGCGTCGGTTGTGGGCGGTGCATTTCCGCCTGCCCCGTGGACATCGACGTTGTGCAGGTGTTGGAGAGCCTGCGGAGGGTGGAAGATGTTGCTAGCCGATGAAGTCAGTGCCCACCAGCCCGTCTTGAGCGACAACCCGTACCAGCCGCACCTGGCCCGTATCGTCCGCATCGACAAGCTGGTGGAGAACACCCATCTCTTCACGCTGCGCTTTCTGGATGAGCACCTGGCCCACACTTTCCACCATCACCCGGGCCAGTTCATTATGCTGAGCATCCCCGGCGCCGGCGAAATGCCCATCTCCATTTCTTCTTCGCCCACGCGGCCTGGGGTGCTGGAGCTGTGCGTTCGCCGCGTGGGCCGGGTCACCAGCGCGCTCTACCGCATGCGGACGAACGACGTGGTGGGCGTGCGCGGGCCTTACGGCAACGGATATCCCATCCAGGAGATCGCCGGCAACGACCTGCTGCTGGCCGCCGGTGGCCTGGGCATGGCGCCCCTCCGCTCGCTGCTCTGGTATGCCCTCGACCACCGCGACCAGTTCCACAACATCACCCTCATGTACGGCAGCAAGCGGCCCGAGGAGATGCTCTTTCGCGAGGAGCTCGTGGCCCTGGTGGACCGCACCGACATCAACTGCCTCCTCACCGTCGACGCGGATCCCTCCGGCACGTGGAAGAACCACGTCGGCCTGCTGCCCACCCTCTTCGATTACGCCAGGATCGATCCGGCGCGGACCTACGCCGCGGTCTGCGGCCCGCCGGTGGTCTACAAATTCATCCTCCAGCGCCTGCTGAACCTCGGCTTCCCCAAGAATCGCATCCTCATGTCCCTGGAGCGGCGCATGAAATGCGGAGTCGGCAAGTGCGGCCATTGCAGCATCGGCTATAAGTACACCTGCCTGCACGGTCCCATCTTCACTTACTGGGACGCTATCAACCTGCCCGAGATGATTTGAAGAAAGGAGCGTAGCGGATGGGCAAACCCACGGTTGGAATCTTCGGCCTTACCGGTTGCGCGGGCGATCAGCTCGTGATCCTCAATTGCGAGGACCAGCTCTTGGACCTGGTCGCCTTTATCGACATCCGGGATTTCCTGATGGGCTCTTCGGGAAACGACACCGGCTGCGCGCTCGACGTGGCCCTGGTCGAGGGCGCCGTCCTTACCAATCGCGACGCCGAAACGCTTCGGGCCATTCGCCAGCGCTCCGGGCTGCTGGTGGCCCTGGGAACCTGCGCCGTCTGGGGCGGCGTCGCCGCGCTCGACCGCGGCGCCGATCGCGCCCGGCTCCTCAAGGAGATCTACGGTGATACCGGCCGTGAGTACGATTCCACGGCCGCCCGCGCTTTGCACGAGCTGGTGAAGGTGGACCTCCGCATCACCGGCTGCCCCGTCGAAAAGGAGCATATCCTGGCTGCCGTCGCGGGGCTCCTGAACGGCGATCTGCCGATTTACCCCGAATACGCTCTGTGCACCGAGTGCAAGATGCGCGAGAACAACTGCCTGCTGATCGAGCGCGGCGAAGTCTGCTGCGGCCCGCTCACCGTGGCCGGCTGCAACGCGCGCTGCCCCGAACTCCGCATCCCGTGCATCGGCTGCCGCGGGCCGCTCGATGACGCCAATCCCAACTCCATGGTCGAAATGCTGGAAAAGAAGGGCATCGGGCGCCGCCAGGTCGAAGACAAACTGCGAACCTTCGCGCCCATAGGAGGCGGCCAATGAGCACCATCGTCATCGACCACTTAGCCCGCGTGGAAGGACACGGGGGCATCACCGTGGAACTCGAGGGCGACGCCGTCAAGAACGTGCGCTTCGACGTGTTCGAAGGCGCGCGCCTGCTCGAGGGCCTGGTGCGCGGACGCCGCTATGACGAAATTGCGCCCGTCCTTTCGCGCATCTGCGCGATCTGCTCGTCGGCGCACTGCCTGACGTCCCTCAAGGCCACGGAGAACGCCTTCGCCGTCGAAGTGAGCCCCCAGACCGAGATCCTCCGGGAGCTGCTCTTGCGCGGCGAGAGCATTGAGAGTCACGCCCTGCACCTGTTCTTCCTGGCCGTGCCGGACTACCTCGACCGCCCCAGCGCCATTGCGGTGGCTGCCGAGCATCCCGCCGCCGTCATGTTGGGGCTGCGGCTCAAGAAGCTGGGAAACCTCATTCAGGAGACTATCGGCGGGCGCGCCATCCACCCCGTCAACGCGGTGCCCGGCGGGTTTGGCAAGGTCCCCGGCGTGGACCAGTTGATCGCCGTCCGCGGCGCCCTCATCGAGGCCATGCCGGACGCCGAGGCCATGCTCGATCTCATCGCCTCTCTGCCGGCCGCCGATTTCTGCCACTCCGATACCTGCTTCGCGGCGTTGCACTCTCCCAACTCCGACCGTTACTACGCCGGCGATGAATTAATGGTCGTCTCCAACGGGGACCGGGCCATCGTCCCGGCCGCCAGCTACCGTTCCCTGACCAACGAGAAGGCCATCCCGCATTCCCACGCCAAGCACAGCACGTTCCGCGGCAAGCCATTCATGGTGGGCTCGCTGGCGCGCCTGACCGTGAATCCGAAGCGGCTCACGGAACGTTCGGCCACGGCCCCCGAGCGGCTGAAGCTTTCCATCCCGTCCGACAATCCCATGGACAACAACAAGGCCCAGGCCGTGGAGTTGGTCAACGACCTGGGGCTGGCCCTCGACATGGTCGAACGGCTGATCCATGACGGCGTCAAGGACGAAGGATGCGTTCCCGTGACTCCCCGCGCCGGAACCGGGGTGGGCGTGACGGAAGCCCCCCGCGGGCTGCTGGTCCACAGCTACACCTATGACGAGCAAGGCTGCGTCGTGTCGGCGGACGTGATCACGCCCACCGCTATGAACGCCGCCAGTCTCGAGCAGCACCTTCGCAAGACCGTCGAACAAAGCCCGGATCGCGACCAGGCGGCGCTCAAGAAGAAACTCCAGATGATTGCGCGCGCGTATGACCCTTGCATTTCCTGCTCGGTGCACTTGATACGGAAATGAAGCCCGACCTGGTGATCGGTCTCGGCAATCCCCTGATGGGGGATGACGGGGCCGGCGCCGCCGCCGCCGAGGTTCTCGCCAACGACCGCAGACTGGCGCGCCGGGTGGATCTAATTTCCGCCGATACCGACGTGCTAAGCTGCGCCAACTGGATGGAGCGGCGCCGGCGCGTGTTGCTCATCGACGCCGTCGAAGGCGAAGTCCCCGGAAGCATTTCCGTGTTGCGCGAATCCCCGCCTCTCGACGGGCAGCAGCACGCGCACCACCTCTCGGCCCCCGCAATGCTCGCCTTGCTCCGCCAGGTGACCCCCACGCTTCACGACACGGAGTTCATCTGGATTCTGGTGACGGTCAATTCGGCCAGGGTGGGGATGCAACTTTCCCCGGAGGTCGCCGCGGCCATCCCAAAACTGGTGGAACGAGTGCGTCAGGAATTGCGCCGGCGGTAAGTAGCGCCGGTGGTCTCTGCCGCCGGTTCTTTTCGTCCGGTGAGTTCATGGAGCCGACGCGGCGGTGTCCTGGTTGGTGATTTCGTAGCCTGTCACCGCCGCTCCAGCACCTTTCCCGGCAGCGCGTTGGTCAGTTTGCCTTCGTCGATCACCGGCACGCCGTTCACCAGCACGAAGCGCATCCCTTCGGAAAGCTGGTTGGGGTTCTCGAACGTCGCCACGTCGTGAATCGTGTCGGGGTCGAAGACTACCACGTCCGCCCACATCCCCGCCTTCAGCACGCCGCGGTCCGCGAACCGCATCCTCTGCGCCGGGAGCGCCGTGAACTTGCGGATGGCGTCTTCCAGCGTCAGCTTCTTCTCTTCCCGCACATACTTCCGCAGGATTCGCGGAAACGTGCCGTAGGCGCGCGGATGCGGGTGTTCCTTGCCGAGCAGGCCGTCCGGCGCCGTGCCCTGCGAGTCGTTGCAGATCGATACCCACGGCTGCTGGAGCGCCAGCGCCACATCGGGCTCCGACATCCCAACCATCGCCACTTCGGTGAAGGCCTCGTCTTCGATGAGCAGATCGAAGACCGTGTCGATGGGGTCCTTGTTCCACAACTTGGCGATCTCCGCGATGTTCTTGCCTTCGAGCGGAACGAGCTTGGGGTTCTGCACCGCGCCGACCAGAATGGACTCCGGACCGGCCACCTCCTGCCACTCGTTGTTCCACCCGCTCGAAGGCGTTTCCAACTCCCTGCGGATGCGGGCGCGCGCGGCGGAATCCTTGAGGCGCTCGACCAGCTTCTTGTCGCCTCCGTCGTGAGCCCACGGCGGGATGACCGCGGAAAACGAATTGAACCACGCGGTATACGCATAGGTGTCCGCCGCCACGTCCACGCCCGACCGGCGGGCCTGCTCGATATGCGCGACGATCTCGGGCATGCGGCCCCAGTTCGCCTTGCCCGCCGCCTTCAGGTGCCAGATCTCCACCGGAATCCCGGCCTCGCGGCCGATGCGGAAGGCTTCATCGAGCGCGGCTAGAATGGAGTCGCCTTCGCTGCGGATGTGCGAGGCGTAGGTACCGCCGAACCGGGCGGCCTCGGTGGCCAGCGCAATCAGTTCTTCCGTGGTGGCGTAGGGCGCCGGCGCGTATTGCAGCGAAGTGGAAAGGCCCACGGCCCCGTCGCGCATGGCGTCGCGGACCAGCGCCTTCATGCGCTCCAGCTCCGCCGCGGTGGGCGCCCGGTTGTCGTCTCCCAGCACCACGCGGCGCACCTGGGTGGCGCCCACATAACTGGCCAGGTTGACCCCCATCCCCTGCTTCCGCAGGCGCGCGAAGTACTCGCGGAAGGTCCGCCAGGTGGCCTCGACGCCATAGTGCTCGTACGTCACGCGGTCCGCCTGGATGACCGCATCGGTGAGCGGCGCGATGGAACCGCCTTCGCCGGTAATCTCGCTGGTGATGCCCTGATAGATCTTCGACGGCAGGTGAGGGTTCACCAGAATCGTGAGCTCCGATTGCCCCAGCATGTCGATGAACCCGGGCGCTACCACCATTCCGCGAGCGTTGATGACGCGGCGCGCCGGAGCGCCCGCCAGGCGGCCGATGGCGGCGATCCGGCCGCCGCGAATCGCCACGTCGCCGGCATACCACGGCGACCCGGTGCCGTCGATGATCCGCCCATCGCGGACGACAATGTCGTAAGGGCCGGCGGATGCGGCGAAGAGAAGAACGGGGAGCAGAAAGGGCATGGCTTGTTACTTAGGGATCAGAATATTGGGAATACTGATGACCCAGATTCGTTGTCTGATTGTCTCCGGGACTTCAACGCCCCGGGCGTCGCTGACCCGTTGCATGGCAACTTCCGCCTTAATTCCGCGCGCCACCAGAATACCCGCTGCAATCATTCCCGAACGTCCAATTCCCTGGCGGCAGTGTATGACAATGTTCTTCCCCTGGATCAGATCGTGGTCGAGTTGCTCGATCAGGGGCAGCCCCTTCACCTCGGGCGACGGCACGCTGCGGTCAACGATTGGGAAAGAGCGGAAGTCGAGTCCGTTGTCCCGGCAGAGTTGCTCTTCGCGCTGAAGATCCAGAGATCCCTCCTCATCTGGCGTCAGAAGTGAAACGACAATATCAAGCCCGGCTCTACGCCAGTTTTTTACCTCGTCCTCGAGCCAATCCCCTCCCCGAGGACGTGCTGATATCGCCAGCCGTCCGCGCCACGGTCCCTCAATCCAGTAGAGTTCGGTATACATATGAAGAGGCCGTAAGGGCGACTGCCGCATCTTACTCCCTTCCAGTATAGTTCGGGTGCGCGACGTAGCGCCGGCGGTCTTTGCCGCCGGTGGGGTTGTCCAGACTGGAACAAGCCGGCGGCAAGACCGCCAGCGCTACAGGCTGCCTGCTAACCTGATACGCAATGCTCCCCAACGAGTTCACCGCCGCCGAGCGCGCCGTTTTCCGCCGTCTCGCCACGGCCGAAAAGATCCAGCGCTTCCTCGACGATCTTCCCTATAACCAAGAGCGCGATGGCCCCACCTGCCACTCACCCCGCCGCGTCCTCCGGGAACACTCGGCACATTGCATGGAAGGCGCGCTGTTCGGCGCGGCCGCGCTGCGCATGCTCGGCCACCCGCCGCTGCTGCTCGACCTCGAGGCGGTGCGCGACGACGATCACGTTCTGGCCATCTTCCGCTCCCGCGGCCATTGGGGCGCCATCGCCAAATCCAACTACTCCGGGCTCCGCTACCGGGAGCCGGTCTACCGCACGCTGCGCGAGCTGGCGATGTCCTATTTCGAGCACTACTATAATCTGCGGAGAGAGAAGACCTTGCGCCGCTATTCCCGGCCCGTGAACCTCCGCCGGTTCGATTCCCTCCCCTGGATGACGGCCGAGGAAGACGTCTGGGCGGTGCCCGAGTACCTGACCAGCATCGCCCACACGCCGCTCCTGCCGCGGCGGCTCGTCCCGCGCCTGGGCCGCGTCGACGACCGCCTATTCGCCGCCGGCCTGGTCGGCCGCGCGAACTGATGCTCGCCGCGCCTTCCAAATCTCATGGAAGGTCGGCAGCAGCGACACAAAAATGATGGTCAGAATCGCCTTGTCGAAGTTTCGCCGCACGAATGGCACGTTGCCCAACCCGTAGCCCAGCATGGTCATCAGCAAGACCCAGCCCGTGCTGCCGAACACGCTGAAGGAAAGGAAACGCGGGTAGCGCATCCCCCCCACCCCGGCCAAAAATGGCGCGAACGTGCGGATAATCGGCACGAAGCGGGCAAACACGATCGTCTTGCCTCCGTACCGCCCATAGAACGCCTGGGTGCGAGTTACGTACTCCCGTTTGAACAGGCGCGAATCCGGACGGCTGAAGATGCGCGGCCCGGTTCTCCGGCCCAGAAAGTAGTTGGTCGAATCGCCCGTCATCGCCGCCGCCATCAGCAGCGCGTTCACCAGCACGATGTTCAACTGTCCCGCGCCAGCCACTACCCCGACCGTGAACAGCAGCGAGTCTCCCGGGAGAAAGAAACCCAGCAGCAGACCTGTCTCGGAAAACACCACCGCGCCCAGCGCCGCGTAACCCAGCCACCCGGACAGCAGCGTGCTCAGCAGTTGAATGAGCCGTTCGGGGTTGGTCAGCGACCGGAGAAAATCGATGATCGTCTGGATCATTGGGCCCGCTAGTCCCGTGACCGCTCGAGATAGTTCCCAAGGTTCCTGCAACGGTCGCGATTCCCTGGTGGCACAGTCTCTTCCATAAGGGGCCCAATCAGGCGGTCACGGGACTAGCCGCGGTAGCCTGCAATCAGCCGGTTGATCACGTCCTGGTGAATCTTGATCTTGCCCTGCTTGATCAGCGCGTTACGCAGCCCGGCCTCGAACAGCGAATTCCGGTTGCGGGCCTTCTGGCTCTTGATCTCGTCCCGAATGGCCACCCGCTGCTCCGGCAGTTTCGACATGTCCGGTTCGACGTGCTGGATCACCTTGGCCACCACCGTGGCATCCGGCGTGGAGATGGGGCCAAACACGGTTCCGTCGGGACGCGCAAAACCTTCCTGCACGTAGTTGGCGGAGCCAATCCCTTCCACCGAACCCGACCGGTCGATTTCGCCCGAGGTCTTCACTTCCAGGCCTATGGTCTTGGCCGCCTTCGCCAGGTCGCCGCCCATCGACTTCGCCTGCTCCACCAGTTGCCGGGCGTGGTCCTGCACCGCCACCGCCAGCCTGCTCTGGATAATCGAGTCGCGAATCTGGCTCTGGACTTCCTCGAATGTCTGCGGCCGTGGCGGTATGACATCCGTCACCAGCGCCAGGGCGACCTTGTTGTCGGGCAAGGCGAGCAACTGCGAGGCCTCGCCCTTTTTCAGGGTGGCGACGGCCTGGTCGAAATCCGGGTTGAAGTTGGGACCAATCACCTTCACAGTCTGGCCCACCACCCAGCCGTCCATGCGCTCCAGTTGCAGGTTCAGATCGGCGGCGACCTTTTCCGGGTGCGCCGGGTCCTTCTGAAGCAACGTCTGGGCGTTGTCGGAAATCTGGTTCATCAGATCATTCACCCGCTGCTTCTTCCACTGGGGTGACAGCTCGCTCTTGGCTTCCTCGAATGGCCGCAGCCGCGCGTCCTCGTGTTGCAACACCTGGATGATGTGGTACCCATACTGCGTCTTGACCAGGTCGCTGGTCTGCCCGGGCTGGAGCGAGAACGCCGCCTTTTCGAACTCCGGCACGGTCTGGCCGCGTGTCACCCAACCCGGATACTCGCCGCCATTGGCGGCCGACCCCGGGTCCTCAGAGTTCTTCTTCGCCAGCGCCGCGATATCCGCCCCGCCCCGAATCTGCTTCAACAGGTCCTCGGCTTTGGCCTTGATCTTTGGCTCTTCCGACGCTGGCTTGCCCTCGGTCTTCAGCAGAATATGCCGCACCTTGACGCGCTCCGGCGTGCGGAATGAGTCCAGGTTCTGGCTGTACATGCGCTTCAGATCGGCGTCCGTCGGGGTCGCGGCCTGCTCCATCTTCACCGAGTCCGCAATCAGGATAACCAGGTTCTTCTTCTCGGGTGTCTGGTACCGCGCGTTGTTCGCTTTGAAATGGTTCTGCATATCCTCGGCGGTCGGCTGCACTTCGGCGCGGTACTTGTCGTTGGGGATCTTGACGTACTCGATCTTGATCTTCTCGTTTTTCTTCCGGTACGCCTGCTCGATCTCAAGCGGTGAGACGATGGTGCCTTCCAGCGCCACGTTGCGCAGCCGCGTGATCAGGATCTGCCGCTTTAGATCGGTCTCGAATTCCGCAATGGTGATATTCTGCTGGGCGAGCATGGCGGCGTAGGCGTCCTTGCCCACGAACCTGCCGTCCTGAAACAGGCTGGGCACCGATTGGCGGATCGTATCCGCCACGTCCGCGTCGGTCACCTGAAACCCCAGTTGCGCGGCTTCATAGGCCAGCGCGTGGTCCGTCACCATCTGGTCCACCATCTGCGGGACGTAGTTGGGCAGGACCTCCGGCGGCAACTGCCGGCCTTTCACGGTGTTCTGGATCAGCCTCTGCACCTCCTGCAGGGTAATCACGTCGTCTTTGCCGATCTCCGCCACGATCATGTCCGATGCGTTCGTCCCCGTGTTATAGCTGGGGACCAGGTACGTCAGCATGGACAACGCCACCAGCAGCAGCAGTGCGCCCAGAAGGATGCGCACGGACTTTTCTCGGCTGCGAAACAGATCGAACATTTCTGGAAAACTCCTGTCTTCTAATGGGAAAGTAATAGTATATCAGTGGGACGGGCCTCCTGGTCCGTCCGGCCGCCCCGGCACTGTCTCGCGATCAGAAGTTCAGGCGCAGCCCGAGCTGAATCTGCCGCATGGCGCCCACGCCGGACGCCGCGTGTTACATTGCAGGCCATGGAGATGGAGCGCAGGTCTTTTGTGCGGCCGGCCGCCGCCCTGACCGTGCAGGCGCTCATCCTAGCTGTGGCCGCGGTCGCACTGGTAGCTGAGCGGCGTGGCGTGCGCGCGGCCGCCGGCCCGATAGCTTCGCAGCCGGTCGCGATTACCATCGATTATCCGGTCGAGGGGTCGATCTTTCCACGGGAGTTCCCGGCCCCGGCTTTCATTTGGCACGACCCGGATCCGAACGCCACGACTTGGTTGATCGACGTAGCGTTTGCCGGCCGGTCCACGCCCATCCGAACGAAATCGAGGGGTGAGAGGATGGCCATCGGCACAATCGATCCGCGCTGCGTCGCCCCAACCAACGAGCCGCCCAAGCTGACCACCCGGCAGGCCGCCGCACGGATCTGGACGCCCGATGCCGAGACTTGGACGACGATCAAGAAACACTCCCGGTCCACGGTCACCATCACCGGCTATCGGGACGGGAATCCGAACGCGGCCGTCTCGCGCGGCCAGGTCACCATCCGGATTTCGGCCGATCCGGTAGGGGCGCCCATTTTCTATCGCGACGTGCCGTTGATGCCCTCGGAGACAGAGAAAGGTGTAATCAAACCCCTGGCCGTGAAAGCTGTTCCGTTGATTGCCTGGCGTTTGCGCGATGTAGGCGAGACCCAAAGCCACTTGCTCATGACGGGAATCCATAGCTGCGCCAACTGCCACTCCGTATCGCGCGACGGCAAGACCATGGGGATGGACGTCGATGGGCCGCAGAACGACAAGGGGCTGTACGCCATCTTTCCGATCAAGCCTCAGTCGTCGATCCGTAAGGAAGACGTGGTGGCATGGAGCACCTTCCGGGGAAAGCTGGGCAGCAAGCTCAGGGTCGGGTTCATGTCTCAGGTATCTCCCGACGGCCAGTACGTCGTGACCACGATCAACGATTCCGTAGAGGAACAGTCGGAGTACCAGCGCCGAAAACTCCCCAAGGACCTTGTCCTCAACTACTACGTGGCCAATTTCAAGGACTATCGCTTCCTGCAGGTATTCTATCCGACCCGGGGAATTCTGGCCTGGTACAGCCGAGCCACGGGGCGCCTGCAGCCGCTGCCTGGCGCCGACGACCCGCGTTACGTTCACACCGATGCCGTCTGGAGTCCCGACGGCAAGTACCTGGTCTTTGCCCGCGCAGAGGCCAAGGATGCCTATCCGGAAAACGGGAGGCCAGCCTTGTACGCCAACGACCCGAATGAAACGCAGATCCAGTATGACCTGTATCGGATTCCGTTCAACGACGGCAGGGGCGGCCGGCCGGAACTCATCGCCGGCGCTTCACGCAACGGCATGAGCAACAGCTTCCCCAAAGTTTCGCCGGACGGCCGCTGGATCGTCTACGTGCAGGCGCGCAACGGGCAGTTGATGCGTCCCGACAGCCGGCTGTACATCGTGCCCGCGGAAGGCGGCACGGCGCGTCGGATGCAGTGCAACACGGAGCTGATGAATTCGTGGCACAGCTTCTCACCCAACGGGCGCTGGATGGTCTTTTCCTCGAAGAGCCGTTCGCCATACACGCAGATGTTCCTCACACACTTGGACGAGGCGGGCAACGACAGCCCGGCGATCCTGATCGAGAACGCGACCGCGGCGAACCGCGCGGTGAACATCCCCGAATTCGTGAATGTCGCTCCCGGCGGGCTGCTCGAGATCGCCGCCCCGGTGACCGAATACTACCGGTTCGTCGACGACGGGCAGGAGTTCATGAAACAGCGCCGATATGAAGAGGCCATTGCGGAGTGGAGGAAGGCGCTCGAGCTTGGCTCCGCGGAGGCGGTGGTTCACAACAATCTCGGCGTTTCGTTGTTGGAGACGGACAGAGTAGTGGAAGCCATCGCGTGTTTCGAAAAGGCGCTGGAACTCAGCCCGGACTATGCCGAGGCGCACAATAATCTGGGTAACGCGCTGGTCCGGAGCAGAAAGCTGGACGAAGCGATCGAGCATTTCGAGAAAGCCCTGGACTTGAATGCCGAGGACGCCAGCGCCCACATCAATTTCGGCGTCGCGCTCGTTCAATCGGGCAGAATCGATGAGGCGATCCAGCATCTTCAGAAGGGACTCGATTCCCATCCGGACAACGCCGACGCGCACAATAATCTCGGTTTTGCATTGGCCACCAAGGGCCGGCTGGACGAAGCGATTCCGGATTTCGAGAAGGCGGTGAGCTTGAACGGCCGCTCGCTGGAATACCGATCGAATCTCGGGAGCGCTCTCGCCGCGAAAACCAGGTTCCCGGAAGCCATCCTTCAGTTGGAGGAAGCCGTGAAGTTGTCCGGCGGGCGGGATCCCAGGATCCTGGACCGGCTTGCCGGCGTTTACGCTGAATTGGGCCGGTTTGCGCAAGCTGTCGAAACCGCGCGCCGGGCGTTGGCAGTGGCTAGCGAAGAGAACGACCAGCAGCTTGTCGACGCCCTGAAGGCCAGGATTGCGTCCTATAATTCCCGCATCGCCGCTCCGGGCCGGTAGCCCCCGCCAGCCCCGATGGCACTGCTGCCTGCCCGTGGAAACGCGGCGTTTCTTTCGCCGATCGAGTGGCTCCCCTTGAAGACGAGGGGGCTCTGACCATGCGCGATCCTCTTTTCTGACGAGGAAGAACGTTGGGTGACGATGGGACTGGATGCCTTGGGACGGCTGCTCGTCTTTGTTTACACCTGGCTCGGCGAAAGCGTGCGGCTGATCTCCGCGCGGAAGCGACGGCGCACGAACGCCGCCGGTACGAGGAAGCCAATGAAGCGTGAATATGATTTTTCGAAAGCGAAACGTGGCCCGGTGATGCCGGTTCCCAAGGGAAAAACCCGGATTACGATCCGGCTCGACGAAGACATGATTGCCTGGTTCCGAACCCTGGTTGAGAAAGCGGGTGGCGGCAACTACCAAAGCCTGATCAACGACGCCTTACGACGGCACATCGCGCACGCGCGCGATCCCCTGGAGGAAACGCTTCGGCGCGTCGTTCGGGAGGAGATCCGGCGGGTCAGTTAGTCTTCGATGCCGTCGATCAGGGTTCAATGCCACAAGCGGACTTGCCGGGAGTAATCTCGCGGCCTCTGAGCTTGAGGATGGGCGATGAAGATGGGGGAGGGATCACTTCTTCTTGGCGCTGCGCGTAATGAAACCTATGGCACGGGTGACGGGCGGGTTCTTCAATTTCTGGACGTCTTGAACGACGGAAACCAGGATGGCAGCGTGTTGTTGCTGGGTACGGGCCTGCTGCTTTTGGGCGGCTTCCAATTGTTCGACTTTGCGCGCCAGTTCCTTGTTGGTGGCCAGCAGTTCGCGGAGTTGAACGAAAGCCCGGACGATCAAGATGCTCATCCGCACGGCACGATCGCTTTTCAGCACGGCTGAGAGCATGGCTACGCCGTGTTCGGTGAAAGCGTAGGGCTGATAGCGGATGTTCCTTCTGGATGCGATCACAGTTTGTGATCGCATGGCGCCGGCCTCCTCTGTGGTGAGCTGGAACATGAAGTCTTCGGGGAATCGCTCGATGTTGCGTTTGACGGACTGAACGAGGGCGCGGGTTTCAACCTGGTAAAGCTCCGCGAGCTCGCTGTCGAGCATCACGCGCTGGCCACGGACAAGGTAGATGCGACGTTCGATGACGTGCACCTGTACGGCGAGCCGGTCGGCTGGTGAGATTGTCTTCTCCATGCTTCTGAACCGTCAATAATAGCGCCTGGCTCAGTCCGTCAGGTTGCGGATGCCTCTCGTCCCCTCTGAGTAGCGGCCCACCTGCCTTGCGCCCAGATCAATGAGCGTTCGGTAGTCGGCCGAGCCGAATAGGACGACGGACGGGTGCGGCCAATTGGCGGTCGCGACGGGCACCAGTGGATTGATGCCGACTTGCGGGGAGCAATCCGCCGAGACCTCCTCGATCCGCCTGACGCTGCAGGTGACGCCTGGGATGGAAGCGGGGCTTCAGGCCATGTATGGACAATCGCAGAACTCCTGGCGTAGCCTTAGAAGCAGAGAAGCGAGCGATTGCGCTATGCGATGGATTCTCCGGCAGTGGGACGACATTAAGGGTAACGTCAAGTACGGCCTTTTGCTCTTTATCCTAGGTGTGATTATGGCTGGCGTTGTGGCGGTGACCCACGGTCTGGCTCTATGGCAGCAAGTGACACTTACGGCGTTTTTCTTGGTGCTAGTCGCATGGGCTCTACTCGCGACGGCAGCCCATCGCGCCGCTGAAAATCGTGGATTCGCACGGGCACAGAGTTCCACACCTTCAGAATTTCCAGCGAGTGAAATCAGCGCAAGCGTAAAGGCATTTCAGCACGGGACGCTGGCTGCACTTGCCAGCCGCCAAGGCGCACTTGACGACCAGTGGAACCGACTAGAAGCCGGCTTACAAGCGGCTACCCAGAGGATTGATGATCTCTGTAGAGTGGACCCCATTGTCAAGACCATTTTTTGCTCGCAATAAGCTAATGCCGACGGGGTCACGGGTTTGAGTTTGGGCGGCCGGTTGAGGCCGCCTGTGGTTTCGGTTCGCTAC
>JBEKYW010000003.1:0-278090 GCA_049510555.1 Bryobacteraceae bacterium | reverse complement strand
TTCTCCTGTAGCTTCTTCTCCAGCACGTGCTGGTCGGCTATGGAGATGGCCACCTGGGTCTTGACCTGGAGCAACTGATTCTGCATGTCCAGAATCACCTGCTTGATCATTTTTTCCGGATCTTCGGCCTTGTCGACAAGGTCGTTGAGGTTTGCCCGGACCAACGTTGAGACTCTCTCTAAGAGTGCCATGGGGTTCTCCTTTTTCCTTGCTTACTGTCCCGCGCCCTTGGCCGGGTTATCCGGCTTGGGCGACTTGTCGCCGATCGTCCGTATCTTCGAGAACAGGTCGCTCAAGGGTATGCCCGAGAGCGTCTCGAAGAGCGCGGGGACCTGCGCCGCCATCTTGGCCAGGTCGCCGGTGACCTTATTGAGGCCCGCGGCGTCGCCGCCGGTGGAGACCACGGTGATGCGGTCCACATTGGCGAGCGGCGCGGCCAGGGCCTTCACGATCTCAGGCATGCTGCTGAACAGCCGGTCTACGACGGCCGCCTGGTTGTATTCCTGGTAGGCCGCGGCCTTTACGTTCATGGCCCGGGCCTCGGCTTCGCCCTTCTTGAAGATGATTTCGGCTTCCGCCTCGCCCTGCGCGCGGATGGCCGAGGCATGGCCTTCGGCCTCCATGATGAGGCGCTGCTTCTCGGCTTCGGCCAGGGTCTCGATGCGCTGGCGCTCGGCTTGGGCCGGCTTGAGCACGGTGGCATTGAGCTCGCGTTCGCGGCGCTGAATTTCGGCGTCCTGCACCTTGACCTCGTGCTCTTTTTGCACTTGCTGGATGGTGACTTCCTCGGCGCGCACCTGCTGCAGCATGATGTTGGTCTGGATGTCGTAGGCCTTGTCGGCCTGCGCCTGCTGCTTCTTCACCATCTCGAGGTAGGCGGCCTTCTTAACCTCGAGGTCGCGCTGGGCTTCCGCCTGCTTGGCCTGCGAAAGCGTCTCGGCCTGTACCCGCTCCTGGTCCGCCTGAGCCTTGGCGACCGCAGACTCGCGCGCGGCCACGGCGCGCCGGATGGCGGTATCGCGGTCGGCCTCGGCGGTGGCGACGTCGGCGTCGCGCTTGATCCGCGCCACGTCCGGCCGGCCCATGTTGGTGATGTAATCGTTCTTGTCGCGGACTTCCTTGATGGTGAAGGAAATCACATCGAGACCCATCTTGTTCATGTCGTCGGCGCAGGTGGAGCGCATGCGCTCGCCCACCATTTCGGGCTGCTTGACGATCTCTTCCACGGTGAGCTGGCCGATGATGCCGCGCAGGTGGCCTTCCATCACCAGGCGAATGAGGCCCTCGCGCTCCTCGGGCGGTTTGGTGAGGAACTGTTCGGCGGCGGTGAGGATAGATTCGGGATCGGACCTCACTTTGATCTGCGCCACGGCTTCCACGGTGACCGCCACGCCCTGCCGGGTGTACAGGTCCTGCTTCGGCGCGACGTCGAACGACATCAACTCGAGCGACAGCCCACGGGCGCTTTCCACCATGGGGAAGATGACGGTTCCACGGCCCTTGACGACGCGAGTGCCGCGGAAACCATAGACGATGATGGCCTCGTGCGGTCCCGCCTTGCGGAACAGCTTGGCAAACATGGCCATCAGAAACAGGATCGCCAGGATCATCAGACCGGCGATCACAAACGTTGTGTTTTCCATAAATTTGAACTCTATCTCCTGTTAATTCTTTGGCTCCAGGTCGCCCCCCGGATCTTCCCAGGGGCGGACATACGCAATTCCTTTCTCGTAGCGCGTCACCATCACCTCGGCGCCTTTAGGGACGGCAACGCCATCCTCGCTGCGCGCGCCGGTGACGTGGCGCGTGCCTTCCTGCGAGTAGATCAGCTCGCCGGTGCCGCCGTCGCGGATGGGGATGCTGATGCGGCCGAGCACCCCGACCATGTCGTAATCGGCCGGGTCGAGGGCGGCCTCGCGAGCCATCAAGACCTTGGCGAGGAACCAGAACACCACGGCGGCGGCGCCAATGCCGCTGAGTGTGGCGATCCCCAGCGCCAGAACGAACCAGACGCCGTAGTAATGCTCGAGCAGGTACCCGGTGCCGCCGAACCAGGCCAGGAAGGCGGCGATGGTGCCGAAATTGAACCACGACAGATCGGCGCGGCCTCCGCGGGCCACCCCGCCCGCATGCGCGTGAGGCACATGAACGCCGTGATGAAAATGGAGGTGCGGCAAATGCAAGTGCACGCTGCCGGCCAGAAACGCCAGCGCGCTCAGGCCGAATCCGACGAGGAAACAAATCAGATAGAAATCAGACCAGGTCATGGACGCCTCCTCGGTTTGCGATCCGGCGATGGAGCCGGGGTTTTCAGCACTTCGATGAGGCGCTCAGCCAGCCCCGGATTCTCCAGAATGGCGCCCAGCAGCACGACGCACATGCGCGAATCGGCATGGCGCGCGATGGTGAGCAGGGCATGGTGCAGCTCGGCATCGCGGCTGAAACGCTCGGCCCCGCCGATGAGCCAGAGGTCGAGCTTGTCCTCGAGGGCGCCGATATCGGAAATCAATTCATTGGAGAAGCCCTCGGGATCATCCACCAGGTAGCCGGGATGCACTTTGAAGAAGCGCGCCAGCAGCATGCGAGTGGAGTTGGTGAGATGCGGCCGCGCGCCGCTCTCGATCTGCGAGAGGTAGCTCTGGCTGATGGACTTGCCGAGCTCCTTTTGAATGAGCCGGGCCATTTCGAGTTGGGAGAGCTCGCGGTGGAGGCCGCGGAGGGTGCCCTCGACTTCCCGGAGGTAACGCATTTTTTCGCCGAGCCGCATAATGGCAATCTGTGATTACTATATTGCATATTGCGATGGTTGTCAAGAGGAAAATTTCGAAAAAATTCAGCGGGGCGAGAGGCGATTTCGAAGTCTCGATGGCGGTGGTCGCGACCAGCGGGGCGAGGAGGCGGCAACGGGTCCGGTTCGAAGGGGTGCAAGTGTCTGCGTTTTCTTCCCGTTGGACCTCCAAAATGGGTTCGTTCGGTAATTTTGTCGGGAGGGGCTTGAGCCTCCCGAATTCCTCCGGCGCACGGCGGCAGCGGCGTTCGGCCTGGGTACGGCATGCGATTGTCCCTCCGTTTTAAGGAATACCACGAGGAGGGGCTGGAGTCTGCAATTGCGGAGACGCAAGTGGTGGGAAAGGAAGGGGTTATTTAAATGGAAGAGGTTGTCACTACCCAGCGACTCCGAGGAGCCGGCGCACTCTGGACATGCGAGACGAGTCCACCCCGATTCAGGTTTTCAAGATTCTGGAAGCGGTGTGCAGCGTTCCACCCGGATCTCAGAAGGCTGGCACAATCGTCACTACGCAGAAACAGGCGAGAGGCTTGTCTGAATCATGGATGGCGACTTACTTGTCCGGCAGGGGGGCAGGTTTGACATCGCCGCAGTCCGCGCCTTTGAAGACTGACGAAGACTCGGTCGTCCATTCCACCGGCATGGTGTTCGGTCCTATGTGCATCGATCCGACAAAGTGGACCTTGCCCTTGGCGTGCTCGCTGTCGGTCCAAGAGGACTCGATGGTCCCCTTGCCGCTCATCGATCCGGTGCAGACCATGTCGGCGGTCATGCTGTTGGCCTTCTTGACGATGTTGGTCACCTGGCAGCCGCGCGATTGCGGAACGATGGCGCCGTACTTGTCGATCTGCTCCCGAGTGAAACAAACCCGCGTGGTGTGGGTGCTGGGGGCGAAGGGCGAGCCGGCGGCACCGGGAGCGGCGCCGCCCATGCCCGGAGGGAGCGGAGACTGTTGCCACGTCTGGGATGTGGTCAGTTCCCAGAGGCCGGCTTTTCTCTCCTGCGCCCAGACGGAGACCGCCATGGCGATCGGGCAACAGACCAATGTGAGGGCAACTCGGGTTTTGCGCATCATTTTTCATGGTAGCAGGCGGCTTTGCCGCCGGCTGGTGTCCGAACTGACCACTGAAGATGGAGAGGACGAGAAACACGGTTCCAACGGAGGTAGTTGGATGTACAATCGATGGTGGCCAGGAGGCCAGGACGAAAGTCCTGGATGAGACCTTATGATTCACAAGAGCCAAAGGAGGCGGAAACAGATTGTACATTCTGCTTCCCTCCGGTTGCTGGCCGGCGTGGTGTTGCTACTCTTCGGCATGAGCAGCGTCGCTAGCGCCGGCCGCATCGATTTCACAATGACGGTTACTGCGGCAAATGCCGGCGGGAGTGAGATAGCCAATATCTCCGGCAACGCCATTTATGCTTTCCTGGACCTCCTAAACAATGGCGGGGGGACAGGGACCGCAACGGGCTACAACGATCTCAGCGGAACGGTGAGTTTCGGATGGGGAAACCTGGTCGACCCGAACAATGGCTGGGGCTTCGAGCAATGGCGTTGGACCACGGGTTCGTTCTTCGATGTCTATAGCGCCGCCACCCTGATCGCCACTGCCAGCGACGTTCACTTCGACCTGAATATCAACACAAGCACGGGCGCTACGACCGGTTACGGCGCCGTAACGCTCGGCGGCCCTGTTGATTCGCCGTTCTATCGGGAAGTGCTAGCCGGGAGCGGTGGCGTACTGGATATGGAGATTTCAAGCTTTGAAGCTCTGGGTTTGGGCGATCCTTCGCCTTACCTCGTTACCGGCTTCCTCACTTCGAATAGCGAGATTGTTCCGGAGCCAGGACCGTTCGCATTGGCGGGCTTGGCCGTTCTGCTGACCGTGCTTTGCTCGCGTGGATGGCTGGCGCCTTCAGTGTTCCGAGCGGCACACCCTTACCGAGCTGGCCTGGTTCGGTGACGACCCTCCCCTCTTGCCGATGGAGGAACTGGCGGTGGCTTCCCTTCACAAGATCCGTCACGCGCTCTCCTTGACTTCTTCCGGTGATCCTGTAGGATGAAGATGAATTGATTAATCAAAGTACGCATATGGCGACCACCGTTTCCGCTTACATCGCGCGTACGCAACTGGGTGCGCTCCTCAAAGAGGCAGCCCAAAACAGGACGCGCTTTGTGATCACCAAGAGCGGCAAGCCGACCGCCGTGCTTCTTTCGATTTCGGATTTCGACGACATGCTGGAGCAAGTCGATCCCGAGTTCAGAAAGAGTCTCACCGTTGCGGCACGCGAGCACCGTTCGGGCAAGTCGGTCACGTTGAGGGACTACTTGAAACAGCGGCTGGCCGGGCGGCGCGCTGGATAATCCCTTGCCGGCCCGCTTCAGAGTCCTGCTTACACCGTATTGCGAATCGCGCAAACTACCGATCCGCCGTCGTTGCCACCTCAGGCGGCAGGATCGATTTTGACCAGGCCTGCGAAGCTCGACGGGGCGGGGATCGCGAGTCCTTCCTCGCGCATACCCTCAAGATGAAACTCGATGGCTTCCTGGATGAGGCGCTCCACCTCGGCTCGGGAATCGCCAACAGTGATAACGCCAGGCAGGTCGGGAACGTACGCCCCCCACGAGGTGGGCCCTTTCTCGTAAATGACCGTGTACGTCATCAATCCTCCTCTTTCCTCTCCAACCCGGAGCTTCGGAGAATAGCCTTCAGCGTTCCGACCGGCACATCCTTACCGAGTTGGCCTGGTACCGTGACGACCCTCCCCTCCTGCGGATGCAGGAACTGGCGATGGCTTCCTCGGGTCGTCCTCAGTCGCCAGCCGTTCGACTCCAGCAGACGGATCAGATCTCTGACCTTCACCTCTCACATAATAACGCCACGGATTCCCCACCAAGCTCCGACTCGTTCCGCGCCATGGTGGATGCTCGGCATTCCATCGCGGTCAAGCTCCCAGTACTTCGGAAGCAAGCGTGCCCTCTAATGCCTTCTCCCGAAGCTCCTCCCCGGGCTTCTCATCGGCGGCCTCGAAGGAGCCGGCCGCGGCGCTGGACGGTAGCTAGGCCGCGGGGGCGGGGCGGCGTGCGGCTCTTCGGGACGGCTGGAGCTTCCGAAACGTTTCGGGCTATGGTCGGCGTTGGGGTCGCGGGCCATGGGGGAGGCGTACTTCGAGTCGCGATAGGATCCGGGCTTGTTGGCGTATTGCGAATCGCGGAAGCCGCCGCTCTGCGCATAGGTGCTCCCCGAGTAGCGGTTTTGCGTGGCGGTGCCCTGCGAGCCGTACTTGGGCGCACTGGCGCCGGGGTCCTGCCCGTAGTAGGACTGGCCGCGGCTCTGATAGGTGCGATAGCCCTCCCATTCGCCGCGCTCGATGGGCTGGTAGTTGTGGTTGAAGAGCAGGTCGCGCATCAGCGCGTACTCGCCATAGAAGACCCAGAAATCGCGCCCGTCGCGGTGTTCCCAGTGACCGTACTGATTGGAACCCTGGGCGAGCGGGGCCATATAGGCAAATCCCGCGGGCTGCGCGATGCGCTCGGATTCGGAATCGTACTTGCCGGCGGGCTTGTGCTCGATGGCCATGCCGAGATCGTTGCGCATGGCCTCGTAAGTGGGCCGCGAAACGTCGACCCATTTCTCCTCGGAGGTGGTGGCTCCGGTCTTGGCGGAGACGTCGGCGAGGTGCGTGCGCACGGTGCGGATTTTCTGGTCGTACTCGCGGGCGCTGCCGATGCCGCGAACCTCCATATCGACCAGCAGCTTGTCCCAGGAGTCGTACAACTGGGCGCTGAGCGAATTCAGCTCGCCGGTTCTCGCGGGCAGGGTGGCGGTGGAGGTCTTGAGGGAATCCGCGGCGGCTAACCAGGCGGCGAAATCGAGGCCGGCGTAATTGGCGGCCGCCACCTGGCGGCGCGCCGCGTCGGTGGATTGCCACAGGCTGTCGCTCTGGGTGACGCTGCCGCGGACGGTGGCCAGGCGAGATTCGAGATCGGGCTTCTTTTCCGGCCAATCGGTCTCCGCCTTCTGGACGGTGGCGGCCAGCGGAGCAAGGTCGAGGGCGTGGATGGCGTGGAAGTCCCGCTCCATTTGCTGGAGGGTCTGGGGCAACTGGCGCTTCCAATCCACCCACTGCGCGGCTTCCTTTTGGACGCCCGAGGCCTCCGAGGAAGCCTGGGCGCGCAGATCGCGCTCATGGGAGAGGAGCGACTCGGCGCGCTGGCGGTCCTGGCGGTGATTGAGCTTCTCGAGGCGCGAGAGCTCATCCATGTCGCGGGCAGCGGATTGGAGCAAGCCGGCGGCCTTGCCGAAATGGTCGGCCCAATGGCCGCTTGCGGAAACGGCGCGGAACACATCGGGCTCCGCCTGGCTTTCGCGGGAGACTTCATCCTGCGTGGCGCGAAGTCGAGTTTGCGCGGAGGCCAGCGAGGCGCGGTCGGAATCGATTTGCGCGCGCACGGAGCGCGGCAGGTTGTCCAGGCCGGCGAAGAGCACGACGACGATGAGAACCGTAAGGACGACGGCAAGAAATCGAAGAGTGGATCGTCTCATGGGTAAGCCCTCAGGCGCGGCCACCCCGGTAGACGGTGACATCGCCCGGAAAGATGGCGGTGGCGAGCGTCACGGCGAAGGGTTCACCCTCCGCTTTGCGGATGGCGAGCAAGCCCTTGCCGCCCTGTTCCTGAAATTCCCAGTAGTAGAAGTTCGCGGGTTCGGGCTGATCGTTGCGGCGGGCTTGCGCCTCGCGGCTCAGGCGATACAGCCAGACCTTGCCGTCGAACTCGAAGTTGTCGGCGGTGTTCTGGCGCTCATCCATTTGAGCCAGGTCGTCTTCGGACACACCCAGGTCTTCTACGGTGAGCTTGCGGGGGCCGGTCTCGACGGCGACCTCGAGGTCATCGCCGGTAGCGACGCGCAGGGCGACGCGGCGCTCACGGTAGTCGCCGGTGAGCTCGAACCAGCGGCGCGGGCCGGCTTCGAACCACGCGCAACGGTCGGCGGTGAAGTCGAGGTCGGACAGGTCGTCGCCCGCGCCGGAGATCGAGAGCACGTCTCCGACACGGGCGTCGGTGACTTTGAGGTTCGCCAGATCGGGCGCCGGCGCGGGCGGGGGGGAAGCCTTAGGACGCTGCGCCTCGGGCTGGTTGGCGAGTCGCATGAGGACGATCACCAGCAGGACGCCAAGAAAGGTCACCAGTACAAGAGTAATCATGTGGCCCTGTTATGACCTGGCGGCGGGCCCGGGCCCCAGTTCCTTGGGCAGTTCGGGAGGAGGCGGCTGCTTGGCCGCGAGACGCTCCTGTTTGAGCGCCGCCAGCTCGGCATCCACGCTGTGACCTCCGAGTTGCGCGAACTGGGCTTCGAGGTCGTCATCCTTGCCGGCGGAGGCGAGCTGGTCGAAGGCCTTGGCGGTGGCCTCTTCGCGCGCCACCTTTTCCTCGAAGCGGTTCAATTGGGAGAAGGCGTTATCGGCGTTGCCCACGCCGGCCATGGCTTCGGAGACCTTGCGCTGGGCCACGGCGGCGTTCTTGCGCGCCACCAGGGTGGTGGCGGTGCGCTCGCCTTCTTCGATCTTGCGTTTCAGCTCGAGGACCTGTTGCTTGAGCTTGTCGCTGGTCTCGCGGGCGGTCTCGACGGCCTGCTTCAGGGAGGCGATCTGCTGATCGCTCTCGGCCTTCTTGGCGAGGGCTCTGCGCGCCAGGTCTTCGTTGCCGGCGTCCAGCGCCGTACCGGCGCGGTCTTTCCACTCCTGGGCCTGCCGAACGTATTTCTGGTACTCGGCGTCGAGCCGATTGTAATTGCTCATGGCCACGGCGGAAGCGCGGACCACGTTGTTCAACTCGTTTTTCATGTCGGCCACGGTCTGGTTGACCGTCGCCTCGAAGGTGGCGTCCTCGAGGGCGCCCACCCCTTGATTGGCCTCGCCGCGGGCCACGCGCCCCAGGCGGCCGAACAGATCGGTTAGAAATGCCATGTTCTTGGTTCCTCCTCCATTACGATTGCAGGTCGCCCAAGAGGCGCCGCGCAGTGATGACATCCACCAGCAGGAAATGCACGCAGGAGAGAATGTCGTCCTCGTCCTCCGGCCCCATGTCCTGGAGTTTGCAGAAATTGCTCAACGCGACGGCGACCTTGCCGGCGCCGGCGTCATAGATCTGGAAGTGCGAAGTGGAGATGCCGTTATCGGCCGCCAGCATGCGCTGCATGATGCCGGGCGTGACCGCGGCGCGCGGCACTACCGTGCACGTGAGCGAGAGGTACAGGATATCGCCCGCCAGGACCGCCTGGACGGCAACCCCGCTTTCCACCTCCGTGATTCTCAAAGTGTCGGGCGCCGTTTCGGAGACGGCATAACCCCGCTCCGCCAACAGCGCGTGAATATGGCCCACTTCTGGGCTGTTTGTGATTGTCATAGGCATTGGGAATGGAGTCCTTTATCGATACGCGCTCCGGCGCGCCAGAGTTCCGTGATTCCGCGGACTGTGCCCCGGACCATTAGATCTATTGTAGTGGTACGAGGCGGGTCACAGGGCGGGCGGTCGAGGGATGGGCGCGCGACATAGAAGTGGAGGCGGTCGCTTTTGATTGGCAGCTCGGGAACTTTGACGATCGCGTGTTCAGCCCGAAGGGCGAAAGATCGTAGCCCATGGCGCAGCCATGGGGAACGGCGGAAAGAGCGACCAGCCCCGGAACGGGGCGTAAGAGTGGCATTCGATCTTCCGCCCTTACCAGGGCTGGGAGCGTTGGGCACGCGAACCACACGGCTTGCGCCGTGGGCTACTCTCTTGCGCCCTGCCGGGCGGCGAGATTTCTCCAGCGTGCGCGCTACGCTCAGATTCCACTCGCTTGCTGAGGAGTCGGCCATGCCTTCACTTTTATGTCGGGCACCCTGGAAGGATCGGAGCATGGCTTCGGGTCGGCGCAGGCGGCGAAGTTTGAGATCCGGCCGCCTATCGCAAACAGCAATCAATATATTGCAATATGCGATTATTGTCAAGACCGGAATCTGGCGTGTTTTGATGGGGATGGGGCTATGCAGAGGCGCGTTTCGCGGCGAAGCCGTCGCCCAGCGGAGCAACCGTCAGGTCCATGCAGCGCGGCCAAGAGGTGCTGCAATGCAGCGCTGATTTTACTGCGGAGGGGTTTCACTGCGCTCGGCGTCAGTGATCACGGCGACGAATTCCCGCGTCGTGACGACCCGGGTCTGGCCCCAACCGGGAGGGAAGTCCCGCGGGTTGCCAGTCACGAGAAAGTGAGCCTCGGCGGCCTCGGCGCACTCCAGAAACATGTTGTCGTCAGGGTCGCTGCACGCCTGAACGGTTGCCGTGGGCTTGACCCAGTGGCTCCCTTCCCGGATGGCCGCGAGAGTCTTTTCGATGACTCCCGGATCGCGTTTCAAGTGAGGCCGGCGTATGATTTCTTCGTACTCGGCATAGACCGGGTCGGACACGCAAATGTGAACCCGTGGAGATAAAGCCAGCATGAGAATAGCCGCGGGCAGCCCCTCAGGTTGGAGCAGGGCCGAAACCAGAATGTTGGTATCGATGACAACCCGGATCATTGGCCGGTTGATTGCTGAGGTTCACGCCGTTCGAGGCGGGCGGCGGCAATCTCGGCGTCGATCTCTTTCATGGTGAGTTTGTCCAAGCCGTGCCGCCTGGCGCTGGCCCAAGATTCTTGCAGCCAGTCCGGGGGAGGGGCCAGTGTCTTCACAAAATCGGTCACACTCATGATGAGCACAGCGGGTTCGCCGTTGCGCTCAACGAGGAAACGCTCGTTGTGCTCGACGGCCCTGTCCAAGATTTGCCCGAACTGGGTTCGGGCGGTAACGGCGGTGATCTTGCGGGTCATGGTATGTGCTTATTGATTGATCAATCAATCGATGTCTAATTCAACCGTACCGCCTCGGACTGAACCTGTCAACCGGGAATGGACTAGAAATCGAAAAGCCGGCTTCCGGTCGGGCATTTAAGCTTCGACTTTATTCAGCGCGGCATTCCACTTCAGTCGCCGGCCCTGCTTTAACGACAGGTTGGCCATTTGCACCACCAGCGCGGCCTGAAAGGCGAGCTTGACGGGCGCGGTGGGCGTCTGGCGCGTGCGGACGCACTCGAGGAAGTTCTCGACGTGCAGGTCGGTGGCGTAGCCGAACCCCCTGGCCGATTTTTTGGTGATGGCCGGCTCGTCCTCCGCGCCTTTCAGGAACACCTTCAAATCTTCACGGCCAATGTCCATGCGGGCCTGGTTCCCGTCGAGCTGATTCAACTGATCGTTGCGGCCGCGGTACGGCATGGCCGCGTAGTTGATGGAGAAGACGCTGATGAAGTCCTCCGGGTACTCGGCGATGGCCACGACCGACTCGGACTGGTCGACACCCGCTTTGTGCGGCTTGCCCGCGGATGCGTTCACAGCCAGTGGAAAGCCCGCGCCCATGAGCATGTGGATGCCGTCGAAAACGTGGGCGCCCTGGTCGGCGAGGATGCCGCCGGCGTAATCCGAGTAGAACCTCCACTCGCGGAAACGGTTGGGGTCGAAGGAACGGCGCGGCGCCGGGCCTTGCCACTGTTCCCAATCGAGCGGTCCGTCGAGCCTGGTGGCCGGTCCGCCGGCGAGGTAATTATTCAGCCACCAGGAGCGCACCATCCGCACTGCGCCCAGCTTCCCGGAAGCCACCAGATCCCTGCCCTCCATGTAGAGGTCGTAACTGCGCCGCTGCATGCCCACCTGGATAATGCTCTTGGTTTTCTTTTCGGCTTCCACCAGCCTGGCGCCCTCCTCCGGGGTGTGGCACAGCGGCTTTTCGACGTATACGTCCTTGCCCGCGGCCAGGGCATCCAGCACCATCTGGGCGTGCCAGTGCTCGGGTGTCGCGATCAGCACAGCCTGGATGTCTTTGTCCGCCAGCAACTCCTGGTAGTTGCGATAGGCCTTGGGGTGCGTGGCGGGGGCCTTCGACGCGGTGGACAAGGCGCGTTCCAGGTTGGGCTCGTACACATCGCAGATCGCGCCGACGCGCAAGGCCGGGTCCTTCTGAAAGACGGTCATCACGAATGTGCCCCGGCTTCCGCTGCCGATTACGCCCAACACGACCTGGTCCGACGGCGCCGCGGCGTGGGCCATCAGCGCTCCACCCCCGGCCAAAAGAAAGTTTCTGCGGTTAACGTCCATGGCTGCTCCCTACGTTATGGTGAGGTACCACCTGCTCAAAGCTTACCGCCTCGAAGGTGGGGGCTCCGGCGCGGTTCTATATCGACATCATGCGTATTTCCGTCTGTGAAATCGGGTGCGCCCGCGGCAATGCTGCGCCGGGATGGGAAGTCAGAGTGGTGGCAGAAGCTGTCGCAGGCCATCCAAGAGATGTCGCCGATCCTGGGGACACAACCTGCCAACGCTGCGTATGACGAGGCGGTTATCCAGGGTGAAGAACTTCATGCGGACGACGCTCGGCATCTTTAATCCCGCGGATTGATGGTCGATGGGAATATCCAGCGGCCATGGCTGATTGCGTGCGTCGGTGATCATGGCCATCACGGTATGGCCCTCCGCGTTGAAAGCGCGCCGGCTTAGCACCGCGGCAGGGCGCTTTACGCTTTGATCGGAGTCGGTGAATGGAAATGGCACGACGACGACCTCGAACGCATCACAGGTCATCGAAATTCTCGTGATCGTTAGCGGAGTCCCACTCGGCTAGAGTTGGCGAAATGGCCCGATGCCAGGCAAGGTCGAATGGCTCTGCCTTGCGGACCCGGACCGTGTTCCCCTCTATTTGGTAGACTAGCGTGTCGCCGGAGTGAACCCCCAGTTTGTCGCGAATTTCCTTCGGAAGAGTGGTCTGGCCCTTACTGGTAATCTTGCTAGTCATCGACATTACCATCATACGATCATTACCTCCTTCCAACAAGGAACCGTGAGGAAGGGTCGTTGACGCCCAAGTGAGTTGGTGGAGGCGGGGGGAGTTGAACCCCCGTCCGAGAAAGCTCGCCATGAAGAGACTACGTGCGTATCCGGCTCGTTGATTGTCGGCCAACGCTTCAGAGCCGGCGAGGGCGGCGAAGGCCTAGCCCGATTGGATCTCAGCCGCCGGCTCCGGACCGAAGCCTTTGGCCTATCCCGCAAGATGACGCTCACTCACCGCCGCGCGGGCTCAGCGGCTGGAGCGGCCACCTAATTACTTAGGCAGCGTATGCAAACTGCGTATTGGCAGTTTTAGTTTTCCGATCGTTTTACGGGAGCTCGGAACCCGGCACGCCTCCCCACCACGATTCAATCCCGTCGAATCCGTTACGCCCCCAAAATCGAAAGCGCCTGGCGGGTACTACGACTTTATCCTAGCACAACGTCTTATAATAGGACCATGCGTGTGCGGGGTGCCTGCGTTCGTTCGCTATTTGTGCCCGCGCTGCTGCTAGGGGCCTTCACGGCCTGCGCGGCGGCGCCGATGACCAAGCTCAATATCGTCGTGAAAACCGTGTCCGGGCGGCCGATTGACCACGCCAGCGTGGTGGTCCGGTTCATCCAAGGGCATTCCGTCATCAAGCTCGGCAAGGCCGTCCGCACCACCTACGAATTGCGGACCAACCAGGACGGCGAGGCCAAGATTCCGGCGATCCCACAGGGCGAGATTCGCATCCAGGTGATCGCCAAAGGCTACCAAACCTTTGGCCAGATCTTCGACGTGAAGGAAGCAGAAAAGACCGTCGAGATCACGCTCAACCCGCCGCAACAACAGTACTCCTCGCACCAATAGAGGTGGGACAGACAAACCGCTCCCTAACGGTCGCGGCTCGGAAACAGCTGCGGTCGGACAGGTTGTTTCGCGACAGGTCCTTACGCCAGGTCGAATTTCTCCTGGTGCAGTTGCGCGTCGCTCTTGACGATTACGCTGCGGCCCAGGATCTCCTCCAACTCCTGAAGATAGGTGTTCTGGTTCGACTTGAGCAGTTTGGCCACGTCGGGGGCCACCCGCAGCAGCACGTCCTTGCCCTCGACGGAGCGGGCGATCTTGTGCGCCTCTTGCAGGATCTCGCCCACGACCGTCTGCGGGTTCTTGACGTATCCCGCGCCTTCGCAGTAGGGGCACGGCGTGCAGAGCGTGCGCTCGAGGCTCTGCTTGACCCGCTTGCGGGTGATGGCCACCAGTCCGAAATCGTTGAACTGGAGGATCTTGTAAGGCGCGCGGTCGGCCCGCATGGCTTCTTCGAGGGCCTGCATCACCTTCTGGCGGTTCTTGCGCTCGTCCATGTCGATGAAGTCCACCACGATGATGCCGCCCAGGTCGCGCAGGCGGATCTGCCGCACAATCTCCTTAATGGCGTCGGTGTTGGTCTTGACGATGGTGTCTTCGAGCCGGTGGGATTTGCCCACGAACTTGCCGGTGTTCACGTCGATGGCCACCAGCGCTTCGGTCTGGTTGATGACGATGTAGCCGCCCGATTTCAGCCACACCTTGGGCCGCAGCGCCTTTTCCATCTCCGCCGTAATGCCGAACTCTTCGAAGATCGGGTTGGAGCGCGTGTACAGTTTCACGCGGTTCACCAGGGGCGGCTGGAACCGCTGCACGAACCGCAGCACGCTCTCGTAGACCTCCTCGTTATCCACCCAGATGCTCTTGAAAGCCGAGGTGAGCTGGTCGCGCAGAACCCGCTCGACGACATTGAGGTCGTGGTGGATCAGCGCGGGCGCGGGCCTGCGTTCGGCTTTCTGCCGCATGTCCAGCCACAGGTTGTAAAGGAACATCATGTCGGCGCGAAGTTCTTCTTCCGAGCGCCCTTCGCCCGCCGTCCTGACGATATAGCCGCCCGAGATTCCGGCGCGGTTGTTTTGGAGAATGCGTTTCAAGCGGGCGCGCTCGTCGTCGCCGGGGATCTTGCGCGATACGCCAATGTGATCCACGGTAGGCATGTAAACCAGGAAACGCCCGGGCAGGGCGATGTGGGAAGTGATGCGCGCGCCCTTCTGTCCGAGCGGCTCCTTGGCGATCTGAACGATGATTTCCTGGCCTTCTTTCAGCAGTTCGCTGATGGATGGCCCGGGGGCTTTTTCCGGACGTCCAGCGGGGGCGCCGGAGGGAACACTGCCTGAACCCGGTGCGGTGCGCTGCTCGGGGACGCGTTCTTGCGGCCGCGGCTCGTATTGCGGAGCGCGGGGGCCTTCCGGCAGGGGGCGGCCATCCCGCCCTTTGCGCCGCGTGCGCCGCGAAATGCGGTGCAGATAGCGCGGTCCCTGCTCGCGCAACTTGGCGGTGAGGCTGGTGGGGATGCGGGCCGGCTCGGGCCCCTCTTCCTCGACGATGGTCTCGGGCTCGACGGCTTCCAAACGCTCCGCTGGTTCGGCTGGCGGCTCGATGACCTCCGCCGATTCCAACTCATCCGCCGGCGCCGCCTCCACCTCTTCGGCGGTTTCACTTTCCGGGGCGCGCTCATCGGCAACCTCAGGCTCCCATGAGACTGGCGCGACGGCCGCTTCGGCCACGGGCTCGGCCGGAGCCTCCATATCTGCCGGTTCCTGCGACGTGAAAAACACCGGCGGCAAGACCCGCACCGGGCGTTCCGCCGTCGGCGCTACGTCGGGTTCGTGCGACAGGTCTTCGACCTGCCCCTCCTCAATCTGCTCTTCGACGGGGGGTTCGGCTTCCTCCCAGGCTTGCCGCCGGTGCTTGGCCAAGGTTTCACCTGGAAGCACAAAGAAATCCTCCGCCTCCGTGGGGGCGGTTACGGGCGGTTGCGGCTCGCGTGGCAGTTCCGGGGCTTCGGGCGGCATGGGCATGCCCTGTGGACCCGGCGCCCCGCCTGGACGCGGCGAAAAGAACTTGGATTCCGGCAGGCCACGGCCGCCGCCCTTTTGCCCGCGGCGCCGGCGCGGTCGGCGTCCGTGTTGGTCGCGGTCGTCGCGACGCGGGTCCGCTATGGGAATCCCGCTCGGGGGCGCAGCCGGCGCGGCCAGCTCCACCACTGCGCCGGGGGCCTCGGCCTCCTCGTCGGTCGCGGCAGGGACGCCCGCAGGCGGCGCCCCGCCGGGCGCTCCGCCCTGCGGACCGCGGTCCAGCTTGAGGACCTTGTCCTCCACGCTGGTCACAATCTTGTCGTACTCCTCGTTGTCCTCGAAGAAGTCCGAAACGTACAAAAACGCATCGCGGTCCAGGCCGATATCGACGAATGCCGATTGCATGCCCGGCAGCACCCGCGTCACCCTGCCCTTGTGGATGCTTCCCGCCAGCGAATACTCGTTTTCGCGCTGATGATAAACTTCGACTACCTGATCGTCCTCGAGGATGGCCACGCGTGTTTCATGGCGCGTGGCTGAGATCACTAATTCCTTTGACATCGAATGCCTCCCAGGGGGGCGTGGAGAGGGTACACGGGAAGGTGGGCGCCCTGCGTGGTCTCGAATCCCCCGGCGTCACCGGGGAACGAACGTCAAACCCGTTACAAGCTCACGCTGGCCGGAGGCGGAGCCACATTCCTCAGACGCCGTCCGGCCGGGAACCCCTCCTCTTGTGGGAGAGCGTTTGCACGCCACCGTCCCGAGGGTCTCTACAGGCTCCCGAACAATTTCTTTTCCCGGACGGGGCACCCATTGGGCCCACGCCCGGCTAATTTACAAATCTTCTGAGGCGGACATTATTCACCAGCCCCAGAGCCAAGAAATCCGTCCAGATACTGGAACCACCGAAGCTCATGAAGGGAAGCGGGATGCCGGTCACCGGCATCAGTCCCACGACCATCCCGACGTTCACCAGCGCGTGGTACAGCAACAGGGAGGCAACCCCCATGCAGATATACATGCCGGCTCGATCGGGCGCCGTCTGCGCATTCTGGACAATGCGCATGATGAGCACGAAAAACAGCGCCAACAACACCACCACGCCCGCAAACCCATGCTCCTCGGCAAAGGCCGAGAAGATGAAATCCTTGTGGGGCACGGGCAGAAAGCGAAGCTGGGTCTGAGTTCCCTTGGTGACTCCCTTGCCGAACATCCCGCCCGAGCCAACTGCGATCTGGGACTGAATCAACTGGTAGCCCGTGCCCTGCGGGTCCCGCTCGGGATCCATGAAACTCACCAACCGCGCCTTCTGATAGTTCGTCAGGAAGTGCTGCCAACCGATCGGAACCACGATGACTGCCACTACGGCTATGGCAGCGACGTACTTCCAACGCAGTCCCGCCAGAAACGCACCCGCAATCAGAACCGCGAGGTACGCTACCGAGGTTCCCAGGTCCGGCTGCTTCAAAACCAGGACCGTAGGAATCGCCACCAGCCCCGCCAGCTTGAGCACTTCCCGAATCTCCAACACGTCTGTTTTTAAATCCGTCAAGTAGCGGGCTACCAACAATATTATCACCAGTTTTACAAATTCCGATACCTCCAAATGAATTCCCCCTCCCAGGGGAATCCAGCGTCGCGATCCGTAGACCTTCTCCCCGATTAAATATGTAACCGACAGCGCCAGCACCGAGGCGAGATACAGGGCCGGGACATAGTGCAGGACGGTGTGGTAGTCCACCGCCATCACGATCCACATCAGCAGCAGCCCGCCGAGAACATAGACGATCTGCCTCCACCAGGCAGTTTCGAACGCCGTATCCCGGGTGGCGCTGTAGATTTGCAGAGCGCCGACGGCGCAGATGAGCAACGCGATGATGAGCACCGTCCAATCGATGTCGCGTTCCGAGAGATAGCGGGACATGTGCTAATCCTGGGGCCGGGGGTCGGGGGCCGGGGGCCTGGGAAAGGCATCTGGCCCCTGGCCCCTGGCCCCTGGCCCCCGACTGGCGGCTGGTTCAGGCAACCCTAAGGTTCTCAGGGCGGCGATCTTCGCTGTCGCAGCCGATTCCTGCTGCTGGAGGGCCGCCAGCCTGGCCTTTTTGTCGAAATACGCTTTCAAGACATCGCGCACAATCGGGGCGGCGAGCTGCCCGTGCTCACCGTGTTCGAACAACGCCACCACCACGATTTCCGGCGCCTGCCGCGGCGCAAAGCCCACGAACCAGGCGTTATCCTTCATGTTTTGGTTTTGTCCGGCGGCCGTGCCCTTGAGGAAATCGTTAGATGCGAGCTGCGCCGTGCCGGTCTTGCCGCAGACCTCCATGCGCGGCAGTTGCGCGCGCACGCCCGTTCCGCCGCCTTCGTTGACCACACCGTACATCCCGTCGATGACATCCTTCCAGTTCTCCGCGGTGAAGCTCCACTCCGCCGGCTGGTCCGTCTGGTTCAGCGCCTTCACCAGGCGCGGCTTGCGCCAGTGGCCGCCCATCGCAATGCCGCCATAGGCGTGGGCCAATTGCAGCGGTGTGACGGTCAGCGCGCCCTGCCCGATGGCCACCGAAGGCGTCTCACCGGCGTACCATTTGGTGCGGAAGTTGCGCAGCTTCCACTGCTCGGAGGGAACGATCCCTTCGGCCTCGTGCGGCAGGTCGATGCCGGTTTTCTGCCCGAAACCCACCAGGTCGGCATAGAAGGAAAGGTTGTCGATTCCCACCTTGCTCCCAATGGTGTAGAAGTACACGTCGCAGGAGCGCACGATGGCGTTATGCAGCGACAGGGTACCGTGCCCGTGCTTCTCCACGCAGTGATAGTAGTGGCCGTACAGCGTGACGCCGCCCGAACAATGCACGGAGAACCGATTATCGATGGTGCCCGTCTCGAGCGCGGCCAGCGCCACGATGGGTTTGAAGGTCGATCCCGGCGCCTGTTGGGCCTGAATCGCGCGGTTGAGCATGGGGTTGTCGGGGTTGTCGCGGATCTCCTTCCAGTCTCTGGTCTTGATCCGCACCGCGAACTTATTGGGATCGAAAGTGGGACGGCTCACCATGGCCAGCACTTCTCCATCGCGCGGATCGAGAGCCACTACCGCGCCGTTGCGCCCGTCCATGACCAGCTCGGCCACGGCTTGCAGGTCCAGGTCGAGGGTGAGCTGGAGGTCCTTGCCCGCTATGGCCGGCTTGGTGGCAAGTACCTGCCGCACCTGCCCGCGGTTATCCACCACCACCTGCCGCTGGCCGTCCACGCCCATCAGCCAACCGTTATACTGCCGCTCGATGCCGAACTTGCCGATGACGGCGCCGGGCTCGTACCGGGCGAACTCCGGCAAGTCCAGTTCCGGTTCGCTGATTTCACCGGTGTAACCGATGACGTGCGCCAGCATGCCGTTCTGCGGATAGAGCCGGCGTTGCGCCTGGATGACGACCAGCTCCGGGAAAAAATCGTGGTGCGAATCGACGAAGGCCAGGTCGGCCGGCGTCATCTCTTCCTTGAGCACTATGGGCTCGTACTTGGGCCGATTGCGAAAGCGGCGCACGCGCGCCGACAGGTCGCCGTAATCCAGGTCGAGCCCTTGCGCGATGGGCCTCAGATGCTCTTCTTTCAGCGACTCCCTGGCCAGCAGCAGACTGAACGACGAATGGTTATCGACGATCACGCGGCCGTCGCGGTCGAGGATGCGCCCGCGGGGCGCCAGGATGGGCACCGACTTGATACTGTTCTGCTGGGCCCGCTCGCCGTAAAACTCGGGGTTCTGCACCTGAAGTCTCCAGAAGCCCGAGATCAGGAACAGAAAGATGGCCACGGCGACGTACTGAAACACGGCGATCTTCCCGGCCGCGAAGCGCGTATCGTCGCGCAGGGGCGGCTTATCGGAGAACCGCGTTTCGAGATTCGGGTCGGCTGGCGGCAGGATCACAAAAGTGCGCGGAAGCCACGCTCACCTATGATTCTAGCGGATTCCGCGCGGTTCACGAAGACTTCCTCAGCTTGTCCAGGAAGTGGAACAGTGACACCCCTACAACGGCGTTCAGCAGACCCAGAACCAAAGTCCTCTGCGCCTCGAACGCCAGTTGCTGTCCGAGCAGCGCCCGCGCCATCACCCAATAAAAGAACTGGTGAAAGAGGAAAAAGAAAAACGCCAGCGGCAGCCGGATCAGGACGTGGTCCACATCCAGGCGCACGCCCACCGAGGCGGCGAAGTAACCCACCAGCGTTTTCACAATCCCCAGCATGCCGAGCGGATTCTTGGAAAGCGAATCCTGCGCCAATCCCACCAGGGCGCCCACCAGCAAGCCGCTGACCTGGCTCCGCCGCATCAGCGCGAAGTACACCACCACTAGCAGCGGCATCTCCAGAAAGCCCAGAAACTGGAAGAACAGCGGAACGTACACCTGGAAGAGAATGGCCGCCAGGGGCACCAGCAACATGACCCAGGCGGGAAACCGCGACACCTGGCCTTCGCGCTGGCTGCTGAGGAGAATGTGGCCGCCGGTGTAGCTCATCAGCGGGATGCGCCTCCGGGCGGCGCGGCCGGCTTGGACGCCGGAGGCGCCCCTGGCGTCTGACTTCCGGCGCCCGTCCCCGAGCCCGCCGCCGGGGTGCCCACTGGGCCCGGCGGCTTCAAATTGAAATCCGGGGGCTTCGATCCAGGCACTCCTTCTCCGAACTTGTGCCCCTGGGCATCGCCGATGGCCTTGTACTGCGCGCGCAACCGGTCCGCTTCCGTCCCCACGGGGGTCCCAGGCTGATCCGGCGGTGGCACGGAATCGGCGGGTGGCGGCGGCGCAATGTAAACCGGCTGGTTGGTTGGGGGCGTGTCCGGAATCGCCTGGTGTACGCCTTCAACCAGGATCAAGACGTCCTCCAGCCCGCGCGCCATGCCGCTCGGATCGACCAGAATCTCCTTGAACGGCTGCGCGCTGCGCACCGCTTTCACCACGCCGGCGGGAAACCCGCGCGGGAAAATACGGTCGTCGCCGGATGTATACAACCACTCGCCAGGCTCGATCTTCTCTTCGAAAGGCACGTAGTCTACCTTGCAGATCGGCGTTCCCTGCCCCTTGAGCGTGCCGCGCACCTGGCCTTTTTGCGACATCACGCCCGCCGCAAAATCCGGGTCGGTGATGAGCAGCACCGCCGACGCCGTGGGGTATGCCGCAATCACCTTGCCGACGATTCCGTCCGGCGTCACCACCGCCATGCCGCGCTCGACGCCGGAAACCGTGCCGCGGTCCACGAACACCACCTTGGAGCTGGAGCCGGCGCCCATTCCGATGATGGTCGCCGCCACCGTCCTGGAGGGCGTGTGCGACTGAAACACCGCCAGCGCTTTGGCGCGGTCCGCCAGATTCATCTGGTTCTTCAGATAAGTGTTGTCCAACTTGAGCCGGTCGAGTTCGGCTTGCAGCCGGCGGTTCTCTTCATGCGCATCGCGCAGCAGAATGTAGTTGCGGACCAGGGCCGAGCCGCCGCCGCGCAGAGCTTCCACGATCCGCGCCACGGGCGTGACCGCCGTCACCGTCCAGACGCGGATGATGCGCACGTCCTGATCGTTCTTCACCTGAACGGCGATCAGGACAAGCTGCGCGAGGACCACCAGCAGCAGGACGGTAATGCTCCGGTACCGGTTGAGAAACGACTCCATACACCCGGGCCGCCTTCTGTCCCTAGTCTATCGAAATCATGCGGAGCAGCCGGAAATCGCTGAGCATACGGCCGGTCCCCAGTACCACGGAAGCCAGCGGATCGTCCGCGATGGACACCGGCAGGCCGGTCTCTTCCCGAATGCGCTTATCCAGGTTCTTCAGGAGCGCCCCGCCGCCGGTGAGCACGATTCCGCGGTCGCTGATGTCGGCGCTCAGCTCGGGCGGCGTGCGCTCCAGCGCCACGCGGATAGCGTTCACGATGGTGGCCACGCACTCCGAAAGGGCTTCGCGAATCTCGCTGTCGGGCACGGTAATGGTGCGGGGCACGCCCTCGATGAGGTTGCGCCCTTTGATCTCCATAGTGAGGGGCTTGTCCAGCGGGAAGGCCGAGCCAATCTCGATCTTGATGGCCTCCGCCGTCCGTTCGCCGATCAGCAGGTTATACTTGCGCTTGAGGTACTGCATGATGGCCTCGTCCATCTCGTTCCCGGCCACGCGCACGGAGCGCGAGTAGACGATGCCGGAGAGCGAGATCACCGCCACGTCCGTGGTGCCGCCACCGATATCCACCACCATGTTGCCGGAAGGCTCGGTGATGGGCAGCCCGGCGCCGATGGCCGCCACCATGGACTGTTCCACGAGGTGCACTTCACTGGCCTTGGCGCGGTATGCCGAATCCATGACCGCGCGCTTTTCCACTTGCGTGATTTCGCTCGGCACCCCGATGACGATGCGCGGATGGACCAGCATCTTGCGGCCGTGCGCCTTCTGAATGAAGTAATTCAGCATGCGCTCGGTGACCTTGAAATCGGCGATGACGCCGTCTTTCATGGGCTTGATGGCCACGATGTTGCCGGGCGTGCGCCCCAGCATTTCCTTGGCTTCCTTGCCAACGGCCACGACCTGACCGTTATTCTTGTTGATGGCGACGATGGAGGGCTCGTTCACAACGATCCCTTTGCCTTTGGCGAAGACCAGGGTGTTGGCCGTCCCCAGGTCAATAGCAAGGTCCGAAGAAAACAGGCTGAAAAGAGAGCGTAGATTCATTTAATGTGGTTCACTTCGGGAAAGGACGTGCTTCCGCGGCCGGAGCGTATCCCCTTGAAATAGTAGCACATTAGACGGCTCTTTTAGCTTGTGCCGGCGGCGATTCACCGTCTTCCGCCGTGAAGTACGCGCAATCCGGGTGGTGAAACACCAGCGCGCTCACGCTGGCTTCGGGGTCCATCATCATGCCTTCGGTGAGGCGCACGCCGATGTCTTCGGGGCGCAGCAGCGCGAAGAGGCCCTGCTGGTCGTCCAGGTTGGGGCAGGCCGGATAACCGAAGCTGTAACGCTTGCCGCGATATTTCGACGTGAAGCGGTCGTGCATGGTGAGAGTGGGGGGATCGGGGAAGCCCCAATCCTCGCGAATCCGCCGGTGCAGCCACTCCGCCGCGCCTTCGGCGGTTTCGATGGCCAGCGCCTGAATGGCATGCGCTTTGAAGAACTCGCCCGCCCGCTTCCATTCCTCGGACCGTTCCCGGATGGACGCGCCGGCCGTGACTACGAACAGCGCCAGGTGGTCGCGGCGGCCCTCCTCGGCATCCAGAATGTAATCGCTCAGGCACAGCCCGTTCTCGCGGGGCTGCCGTCCCAAGCGGAAGGTGTGGAGCAGTGTGCCGCCGCCCGGCGCGAAAAGCTGGATGGCGTTGCCGTCGCGCTCGGCCTCGAAGAACTGCCACACCGCTCTCACCTTCATGAACCGCGCGGCTTCTTGCTTCACCGCTTCCACGTTGTGGAACAGCTCCAGCGCCTTGGCCTCGTGCTCCACCAGCGCCTTTTCGAAGTTTCCCTTGTAGCCCAGGTGCTTGCCATAGAGCATGAACGGATTGACATAACTCCACACTTCGGCCAGGTGCGGAACATCGCGCACTTTGCGCTCGAGATAGGGCGCCGCCGGAATCGGGATGCCGGTCCGCACCTTGGTGCTGCGCCCGGTGGCCGCGGCCGCTGGCGTTGGGGAAACCGGCGCGGCGGCGGGCGCTTCGGTGAACCGATGGCTTTCCAGCACCGCCGCGCGCTTCTCCGGGTCCATGATGGCGTTCATGAGGCTGAGCCCGGTCATGGCGTCTTTGGCGTAACACACGGCCTCGCCATAAGCCGGCGCGATCTTGGTGCGGGTGAACTTCTCCGACAGCGCCGCGCCACCCACCAGCAGCGGCGCGGTGATGCCGGCGGCCTTGAAGTCGCCCGCCGTGATCGCCATCTGCTGGGTGCTCTTCACCAGCAGACCGGAAAGCCCGATGGCATCCGGCTTGTGCTCCTGGCATGCGCGGATCAGCACCTCCGGCGGCACCTTGATCCCCAAGTTGATCACCTGGTAGCCGTTGTTGGCCAGGATAATCTCCACCAGGTTCTTGCCGATGTCGTGCACGTCGCCCTTCACCGTGGCCAGGATCACCTTGCCGCGCGCGGCCGTGTCAGCTTTCTCCATGAACTGCTCGAGGTGGCTCACCGCAGCCTTCATGGCTTCGGCCGATTGCAGTACCTCGGCCACGATCAGCTCATTGTTGTTGAACAGCCGCCCGACCTCGGTCATGCCAGCCATTAACGGCCCGTTGACGATGTCCAGGGGCGCGGAGCCCTCAGCCCGTTTGCGGTCGAGGTCCGCTATAAGCCCGTCCTTGGTGCCTTCGATGATGTAGTTTGCCAGGCGCTGGTCGAGCGGCAGGTCCTCGGCGCGTTGCTTGACGCGCGTGCCCGCCTTCCGAAAATGCTCGGTGATGACGGCGATATGCCATTGGTTGATGGCGGCTTTCTGCTCCGCCGTCTGCGCGCGCCAGTCCTCGGGCGCGGTGCGTAGCGATTCGTCCTCGGTGTCCACCGGCGGCGTATTGAAGAGAAGGTTCTCCGCCAGGCGGCGCTCTTCTTCCGGTATCGACGCGAAGCGCTCCAGCTTCTCCGCGTTGACGATGGCGAGATCCAGCCCCGCCTTGGTGCAGTAATACAGGAAGACTGAGTTCACTACTTCGCGCGCCGCCGCCGGCAGTCCGAAAGAGACGTTGGAAATTCCCAGCACCGTTTTTACATGAGGCAGCTTCTCCTTGACCAGCCGCACGCCTTCGATGGTTTCCACCGCCGCGCCGATGTAGTTGGCGTCGCCCGTGGCGCAGGGAAAGACCAGCGGATCGATGATGATGTCCTCGGGCGGCATGCCGTATTTTTCGGTGAGCAGCCTCGTGGACTGCTTCGCCACCGCCAGCTTGCGCTCGCGCGTGAACGCCTGGGCCTGCACCTTATCTTCATCGATCGAGCCCACGATCAGGGCCGCGCCGTAACGCCTGGCGAGGGGGCAGATGCGCTCGAACTTCTCCTCGCCGTCCTCCAGGTTGATCGAGTTGATGATGCTCTTGCCCTGGCAATACGTGAGCGCCAGCTCGACGGCTTTCGGATCGGTGGTGTCGATCATGAGCGGCGCTTTGATCTTGCGGATGAGCTTCTCGTAGAACGGCGGAATGTCCTGGATCTCGTCGCGGTCGGCGCTTTGCAGGCACACGTCCACGATGTGCGCGCCGTTACGGACCTGCCGGCGCGCGATCTCGGTGGCCTCTTCCCATTTCTCCTCCGCCACCATGTTCTTGAACAACCGGCTCCCGATGACGTTGGTGCGCTCGCCCACGATCAGCGGCCGGTTGCTCTCTTCGGCCTCCACCAGCTCGATACCCGAGTAATACGCGCGGTGCGAGCGCGCGGGCAGCCGCCGCGGGCGCTTCCCCTCCGCCATCTGCGCGATGGCCCGGATGTGCGCGTCGGTGGTGCCGCAGCAGCCGCCCACGATGTTGAGCCAGCCGTTCTCGATGAACCGTTCGAGCTGCGCCGCGAGCGAGGTGGGAGTTTCGAGATACTGGGCTTCGTCGTTGGGCAGCCCCGCGTTGGGATAGCACGAGACGCGCACCGGGACCATCTCACTGATGGTGCGGAGATGGTCCGTCATGAACTCCGGCCCGGTAGCGCAGTTCAGTCCGATGGAAAGCAGGTCGGCGTGCGCCACCGAGGCGCAGAACGCGTCGGCGGTCTGCCCCGCGAGCATAGTGCCCATGGCCTCGATGGTGCCCGAGGCCATGGTGGGAATGCGCCGGCCGAGCTCGCGCCGCAGCCGTTCGATGGCCAGCAGCGCCGCTTTGACGTTGCGTGTATCCTGGCAGGTCTCCACCAACAGAATGTCCGCTCCGCCCGCGACCAGCGCCCTAGCTTGCTCGTAAAAGTTCTCGACCAGTTGCGGAAACGTGACGCCGCCGGTAACCGTGATTGCCTTGGTGGTCGGCCCCATGGACCCGGCGACAAACCGCGGCCGGGCGGCCGTGGAGAATTCTTCCGCCGCCTGCCGCGCGAGTTTCGCAGCGGTGAAGTTCAGCTCGTAGGCATCGTCCTGCAAACCATACTCGGCGAGCACCAGCTTGGTGCCCCCGAAGGAATTGGTCTCGACCACATCCGAGCCGGCTTCCAAGTAGGCGCGATGGATACCGAGCACCACATCCGGCCGGGTGCGCACCAAGTTCTCGTTGCACCCTTCGAGCGCCGCCCCGCTAAAGTCCTGGGCGGTCAGCCGCTGTTGTTGCAGCATGGTCCCCATGGCCCCGTCGAGGACCAGTACACGTTGCTCCAGGATGTCTTCGAGCGCCTTCCGGCGCTCCCCAGGTGTGGCCATAGGGGTTGTGCTTTCTTCAGTTTAGCAGGGGCCCGAAGAGTATAATGTCAGTGCAGAAGAATGCCGACTATGCTGATAGTGGCGTGGCGCACGCACTCGTGCGTGCCGTGTCGAGACTCTTCTCGACACCTGCTTGCGCGCGGGAGACCACGCGTCGGCACGAGTGCCGACGCGGCACGCACGAGTGCGTGCGCCACGCCGGAATGACAGGGTTATTTCCTCGAGAGCCCTAAGACCATGCCGATCCTTGCCAGATCCATCGTGCCGACGCCAGATGCGCTCACGATCACAACCGGGAGCGGCACGTACCGCATCCCGTGGGAGCAGTGCTCCCCCGCGCTAGCCCGAGCAGGTTGGCTCGAGCGAAGCCGCGCGGAACTGTCTTCGTCCGGTTGCGGAATCCACTGGCCGCTGCTCGACGAGGACCTGGCCATCGGTCCACTGCTGAAGTCCGTGGATCATCCGCTCCCTTACGGTCGCGGCTCAGAATGAGGCGCCGTACTGAGCCGCGAGCGTAAGCGAACGGCTGCCCCGCAGACAGTAAAGACGCCATGTTTAACTAGACCGTGAATAAGCGCGGTTGTAATGGATAATAGGAGTCATGAACCGCACATTCCTTTGGCTCGCGATTGCAGTACTTTCGGTGGCGCCGGCTTGGGCGCAACCGGCTCCCCTTTCGGGGTTCTCCGACGAGGGAACATTCGTGTTCTTCCTGAATGAAGAACGCGTCGTCACTCATACCTTCCAGTGGAAAACCGACGGCACGTTTGAGAGCAAGACGGTGACCTCCGTGGCGGGGCAGACCGCCGAATCGACCCTGACAATCACCCCGGACGCGGAGGGCCGCTGGCTCACGGCTGTAGCAGCAAGCGGGGCCGGCAAGCTGGTGATGAAGCGCGACGGCAAGGACGTTACCATGACGCTCCGGGACAAGCCAACGACCATCCATATGAAGGAGGATGTGCTCACGTTCCAGGGCACGTCGCTGGCCCTTATCAGCCAGGCGCTGCGTCGGTACGACGCGGCCAAAGGCGGCAAGCAGGAGTTCCCTTGCCTGATTTTGGGCGGCAGTGGAGTCACGGTGACCGTGGAGCGCAAGGAGGCCGTGGAGCGCACGGTGGGTGCGCGCGATCTTTCGCTCACCGAGTGGGTGTACGCCCTTCCCGGCATCGACGTCATCGTGCTCGCGGACAAGGACGGCCGCATCTACTCCGGCGAGGTCCCCGTGCAACACCTCACTTTCGCGCGCAAGGGATACGAGGCGCTGCGCAAGCCCGCGGTGGAAGATCCGCTGGTGTCGGCCGCGAAATACGAAGTCAGGGTCGAGCACAACGTCAAGACGCCGATGCGCGACGGCGTGAAGCTGGCAACCGATATCTACCTTCCCGTGGGCATCGAAAAAGCGCCGGTCATCCTGGTGCGCACGCCTTACAAGAAGGAGATGTCCGAGCTTCAGGGCCGGTATTACGCGCGGCGCGGCTACGCCTTCGCCATTCAGGACACGCGCGGGCGCTTCAGCTCCGAAGGACAATGGGAGCCATTCGTGAACGAAGCCAAGGACGGCTACGACACCATCGAGTGGCTGGCGACGCAGCCATGGTCCAACGGCAAGGTGGGGATGATCGGCGGGTCGTACCTGGGATGGGTGCAGTGGCTGGCGGCCAGCCAGCATCCGCCGCACCTGACCACTATGATTCCCAACGTCTCTCCGCCGGACCCGTTCCACAATATCCCGTATGAGAACGGAGTCCTGTTTCTTTACGGCAGCCTGCAGTGGGCAACCGTGGTGGAGACCGAGGCCACCGCGGACATCTCCGGCGCCACGCTGGTGAACGCGCTCGACAAGAAGTTCGGCAAACTGATGAACTCGCTGCCGGTGATCGATCTCGACAAAGCCGTGCTGGGCAAAGAGAACAGGTACTGGCGAAACTGGATCACCCATCCGTCACCGCAAGACAAGTACTGGGCGGACACCATGTTTCTGGACAAGCTGAAGGACCTCAACATCCCGGTGTTTCACCAATCCGGCTGGTACGACGGCGACGGCATCGGGACCAAGATGAACTACCTGAAAATGGCCAGCCTCGGCCACGGCAATCAGAAGCTGACCATTGGTCCGTGGCCGCACAGCGATTCGGCCTCGCGGCGGATCGGGGATCACGATTTCGGGCCGCAGGCGATCATCGATCTGCAGCGCGACTATCTGCGGTGGTTCGACTACTGGCTGAAGGGCATCGACAACGGCATCATGAAAGAGCCGCTGGTGAGCATTTTCGCCATGGGCTCGAACAAGTGGCTGCAAGGGCCGAAGTACCCGCTGCCGGAGACGCGCTTCGAGAAACTGTACCTCACCAGCGGAGGGCACGCCAACACATCGAAGGGCGATGGCAAATTGAGCTTCACTCCGCCGGCCGCCGCGGCGCCGCCGGACCGGTACGTCTACGATCCCGGTGACCCGACGCCCGATCCGGCGTTCCTCGAGCGCACCGCCGAGGAAGAGAAGATCGCGCGTCCGCGGGAGGAGTTGAAGAAAGAAGCCGAAGGACAACGCGACAAGGTCACCGCGGCGCGCCCCGACATCCTGGTCTACGTGACGGAGCCGTTCGAGAAGCCATACACCTTCGCGGGGCCGGTTTCCGCGGTGATTTACGCTTCCAGCTCGGCGCGCGACACGGACTGGTTCGTGCACCTGATGGAGGTGGACGAGAAGGGCAAGTTCTGGCCGCTGATCGCGGTGAGCTGCGGCAAGGTGCGGGCGCGCTTCCGCAATTCCATCAGCAAGCCCGAATTTCCGAAGCCGGGCCGGATCTACGCGTACACCATCGACCTCTGGCACACCGGCTTTACGATTCAGCCGGGCCACCGGCTGCGTATCGAAGTGGCGTCGGCTGATTTCCCCATGTTCGAACGGAACCTGAATACCGGCGGGAACAACGAGACCGAAACCAAGTTCGTTCCGGCGAAGCAGGCGATCTACCACGATGCTAAACATCCGTCGCACATCCTGCTGCCGATGATTCCCGAGAAGTGAGGGCGCTATGCTAAAGGGAATGAGTGATAGAAATCTTTGTCGTACCGGGATGGCGCTCCTCGCCCTGTGTGCGGCCCTGCCGGCCCTGGCAGATACCCAGTTTCGTATTCGCAGGATGACCCGCAACGACGTGCCCCCTGGCAAGGGCCAGTGCGACATCCGGCTTCAAGTGGACAACGAAGTGGAAGTCTCGGTGCGCCGCGACATGGTCTTGATTCACACCATCGCCGGCCGCGATGCCCGCGACGACGGGTCGGAATGCAACGCACCGCTCCCGGACCGCAATCTCGAGGGATTCAACTACGAGGTCATGGACAGCCGCAATGAGATCCGCCTGCTGGCGGAACCGTCGCGCCGCAACGACTTCACGGCCATCGTGCACATCCGCGACAGCTCGGGCGGCGAAGGCCGCTACCACTTCCGGCTTTCGTGGGTGATCGGCGGCGGTGGCCCTCCAGAGGGGCGCCGCGGTTTCGGCGGAGGCCCCCCGGAGGAGCGCCGCGGTTTCGGCGCCCCGCCCGATGAGCGGCGCGGCGGGGGCCCGGGCTTCAGTTGGAACAACACCATCAACTTCCGTGGCCAGGGGCGCGGCTCCTCGGCGCTGAACAACTTCGGCGAGCAGCGGCTTTCCGGCGTGAGCGTCGATATCGATCGCGGCGGCAAGATCCTGGTATCGTTCCGCGGCGAGCGGGGCCGCCCGCTCTCGTTCACCGGCACGGTGATCGCATCGGAAGGCGGCCGGCTGAAAGCCGACGTCATGACCGAGGACCGAAGACTGCACGGGCCGATGTACATCTCGGTGGATGACCGCCAGAATGTCAATAGCATTACGCTCGAGGCCACGGACGGGCGCGACCACCTGCGGGTGAACTGGGACCGAAGGTAGCCGCTCTCTTACGTTCGCGGCTCGGAAAGCACATCGGAGCCGCGAACGTAAGAGAGCGGTCGGTTACGGCAGCTTGCTTTCGCCCATGAGGTAGAGGTCGATTCCGCGCGCGGCCTGGCGGCCTTCGGCAATCGCCCACACCACCAGGGACTGGCCCCGGCGCATGTCGCCGGCGGCGAAGACGCCGGGAACCGAGGACATGTAGTGCTCGTCCGTGGCGACGTTGCCGCGCCGGTCGAGCTTCACCCCGAGCTGCCCGATGGGCCCGTTCTTCACCGGGCCGAGGAAGCCCATCGCCAACAGCACCAGGTCGGCGTCCATGGTGAATTCCGTTCCCGGTTGCGGCTGAAACGCCGGCACCGGGCCCACGCGCACGGCGCGCAATTGTTGCACGCGGCCACGCTCATCGCCGGTGAACTCCACGGTGGAAACGCTCCAGTCGCGGATGCCCCCCTCTTCGTGCGAGCTTTCCACGCGCAACTGCATGGGCCACAGTGGCCACGGCGTTTCCGGCGCGCGCTCCTCGGGCGGCTTCGGCAGCAGCTCGAATTGCGTCACCGAAAGCGCCCCCTGGCGGTGGCAGGTGCCCAGGCAATCGGCGCCGGTGTCGCCGCCGCCGATGATCACCACGCGCTTGTCTGTGGCCAGGATCGCCCGGTCGTCCGGCGCCGCATCGCCTTCGCACCGGCGGTTCTGTTGTGGCAGAAACTCCATCGCGAAATGGATGCCCTGTAGTTCCCGGCCGGGGACCTTCAGATCGCGCGGCTGCTCGGCGCCGCCGGCCATCAGGATGGTGTCGAACTCCTTGACGAGGTCTTCGACGGGAACGTTGGCGCCCACGTGGGCGTTGGTCTGGAACTTCACCCCTTCCGCTCGCAGTTGCTCCAGGCGGCGGTCGATGAGATGCTTTTCCATCTTGAAATTGGGAATGCCGTAGCGCAGCAGGCCGCCGATGCGGTCGTTCTTCTCAAACACCGTGACGTCGTGGCCGGCGCGCGCCAGTTGCTGGGCGGCGGCCAGGCCGGCGGGGCCGGAGCCGACGATGGCGACGCGCTTGCCGGTGCGGACGGCGGGCGGCTCGGGCTTGATGAAGCCTTCCTCGAAGGCGCGGTCGACGATGCTCTTCTCGATTTGCTTGATGGTGACGGGCGGCTCGTTGATGCCCAGCACGCAGGCGGCCTCGCAGGGAGCGGGACAGAGGCGGCCGGTGAACTCGGGGAAATTGTTGGTGGCGTGCAACTGGCGGATGGCTTCCCGCCAGCGGTCGCGGTACACCAGATCGTTCCAGTCGGGGATGATGTTGGTCAGCGGGCAGCCGGTGTGGCAGAAGGGCACGCCGCAATCCATGCAGCGCGCGCCCTGCGCGCGGAGGGTTTCCCCGGGAAACGGGAGGTAAATCTCAAACCAATCCCGGATGCGCTCGGAGGGAGGGCGGCGCTCGGGAACTTCGCGGGTGTATTCGAGGAAGCCGGTGGGTTTACCCATGGATCACACTCCCAACCGCGGCGCCCCGGTGGGTCGCGGCGCTCAACACGCGCTTGTATTCATGGGGGAAGACTTTCACGAACTTGGGGAGCATCTGCTCCCAGCTTTCGAGAATCCATTTGGCGCGCGGGCTCTGGGTGACCTCGACGTGCTTTGAAATCAGGTCGTAGAGCAGCGGAATATCTTCATCCGTGACGGGCTCGAGGTCCACGCCGAAGGTGTTGCAGCGCTTCTCGGCGAAATCGCCGCGCTCGTCAAGCACGTAGGCGATGCCGCCGTTCATGCCGGCGGCGAAGTTGCGCCCGCACTTGCCGAGCACCACCACCACCCCGCGAGTCATGTATTCGCAGCCATGGTCGCCGAGGCCCTCGACCACCGCCGTGGCGCCGGAGTTGCGGACGGCGAACCGCTCGCCCGCCATGCCGTTGAAGTATGCCTCGCCGCTGGTGGCGCCGTAGAGCGCCACGTTGCCGATGAGGATGTTTTCTTCCGGCAGGAAGGTGGAAGCGCGCGGCGGATACACGATGAGGCGGCCTCCGGAAAGGCCCTTGCCCACGTAGTCGTTGGCGTCTCCTTCCAGCTCGAGCGTCACGCCCCTGGCGAGAAACGCGCCGAAGCTCTGGCCGGCCGAGCCGGTGAAGTGGAACCGGATGGTGTCGCCGGGCAGGCCGGCGGAACCGTAGCGGCGCGCGATCTCGCCGGAAAGCATGGCGCCCACGGTGCGATGAACGTTGTGGATGGGCAGCTTGATCTCGAGGGGCGCGCGGTTCTCGATGGCCTCGCGCGCGTGGTCGATCAGCTTGTAGTCGAGCGCCTGGTCGAGTCCGTGGTCTTGCGCCTGCACGCATCGGCGCGGGATGCGGCTGGGCACCTGCGGGCTGTACAGAATGGCGGAAAGGTCGATGCCCTTGGCCTTCCAGTGGCCGATGGCCTGGCGCGGGTCGAGCATATCGACGCGGCCCACCATTTCGTCGAAGGTGCGGAAGCCCATTTGGGCCATGTACCGGCGCACCTGTTCGGCGATGAAGAAGAAAAAATTGATGACGTTCTCGGGCGTGCCGCGGAACTTGGCGCGCAGCGCCGGGTCCTGGGTGGCGATGCCCACGGGACAGGTGTTGAGGTGGCACTTGCGCATCATGATGCAGCCCATGGCCACCAACGGGGCGGTGGAGAAGCCGAACTCCTCGGCGCCCAGCAGCGCGGCGATGGCGACGTCGCGGCCGGTTTGCAGCTTGCCATCGGTCTGCACGCGGATGCGGCCCCGCAGGTCGTTCATCACCAGCACCTGGTGGGTTTCGGCCAGGCCCAGCTCCCAGGGAGCGCCGGCGTGCTTGATGGAACTGAGCGGCGAGGCGCCGGTGCCGCCGCTGTCTCCGCAGATCAGCACCGCGTCGGCGTGCGCCTTGGCCACGCCCGCGGCCACCGTGCCCACGCCCACTTCGGCCACCAGTTTCACCGAGATGCGCGCGCGCGGGTTGACGTTCTTCAGATCGTAGATGAGCTGCGCCAGGTCCTCGATGGAGTAAATATCATGGTGCGGCGGCGGCGAAACCAGGCCCACCCCGGGGATGGAGTGGCGCACGCGCGCGATAGTTTCATCCACCTTGTGGCCGGGAAGCTGGCCGCCTTCGCCGGGCTTGGCCCCCTGCGCCATCTTGATCTGCAACTCGTCGGCGTTGACCAGGTAGTTGGTGGTGACGCCGAAGCGGCCGGAGGCCACCTGCTTGACCGCGCTGCGGCGCTCGGTCCCGAAGCGCTCCTCGTCTTCCCCGCCCTCGCCGGTGTTGGATTTGCCGCCGATGCGGTTCATGGCGATGGCCAGGGTCTCGTGGGCTTCCTTCGAGATGGAGCCGAACGACATGGCGCCGGTGGCGAAGCGCTTGACGATCGCGCTCGAGGGCTCGACTTCCTCGAGCGGAACCGGATCCGCCGATTTCCGGATCTCAAGCAGGCCGCGCAGGGTCGCGAGCTGGCGGTTCTGGTTGTCGAGCAGGCTGGCGTATTCCTGGAACGTCTGGAAGCTCTGCTGCCGTACGGCGTGCTGGAGACGGGCGATGGTCTCGGGGTTGAGCAGGTGATACTCGCCGCGCGCCCGGTACTGATAGTTGCCGCCCACGGCCAGCTCGGTATCGAAATCGGCCACCGGGTGGAAGGCGTGCTGATGCTTGAGGATGGCTTCCCTGGCGAGAACCTCGAGATCCACCCCTTCAATGCGCGAAACCGTTCCCGTAAAGTATTTGTCCACCAGCTTCTTGTGGAGGCCGATGGCTTCGAAGACCTGCGCTCCACGGTAGCTCTGGAGCGTGGATATCCCCATTTTGGAGAAGGTCTTTAGCAGACCTTTGTTAATGGATTTCTTGAAGTTCTTTACGGCCTTGTCAAAGGGGGTATCGAGGTAGCCGCGCTTGACCAGGTCCTCGAGCGTTTCGATGGCCAGGTAAGGGTTGACGGCGCTGGCGCCGTAGCCGATCAGCAGCGCGAAGTGCATCACCTCGCGGGGCTCGCCCGATTCGATGATGAGCGCCACCTGAGTGCGCGTCTCCTCCCGCACCAGGTGGTTGTGCACGGCGGTGAGCGCCAGCAGGCTGGGAATGGGAGCATAATCCGTGTCGATGCCGCGGTCGGAGAGGATCAGCAGGGTGTAGCCGGACTGGATGGCGAGCGAGGCGCGGCGGCAGAGCTGCGCCAGGGCGCGCTCCAGGCCCTTGGCGCCCTCCTCCACCGAAAAGAACATGGGCAGCGTGGTGGCCAGGAAATCGCCCTGCGAGACGCGCCGGAGCTTTTCGAGGTCGCGGTTGGTCAGGATGGGTTGCGGCAGCTTGAGGGTGTGGCAATGTTGCGGGGTCTCGGCCAATATGTTGCGCTCGGTGCCGATATAGCTGGTGAGCGACATCACCATCTCTTCGCGGATGGGATCGATGGGCGGGTTGGTGACCTGCGCGAAGAGCTGCTTGAAGTAATGGAACAGCGGTTGCGGCTTATCGGAAAGGCACGCCAGCGGCGTATCGGTTCCCATGGAGCCGATCGGCTCCTCGCCCTTTTCGGCCATGGGGCCGAGGATCATCTTGATGTCCTCGTCGGTGTAACCAAAGGCCCGCTGTCGGCTGAGGATGGTCTCGTGATCGGTGCCATGCTCGCGCGGCGGCTCGGGAAGCTGTTCGAGGGTGATCTGGTTCTCCTTCAGCCAGAGCTGGTAAGGATTGCGGCCGTAGAGCCTCGCTTTGAGCTCCCGGTCGGAGATGATGCGGCCCTCCACGGTATCGACCAGCAGCATCTTGCCGGGCTGGAGGCGGCCCTTGAGCTTGACGTCCTCGGGCTTGATGGGAAGCACACCGGTCTCGGAGGCCATGACGATCAGGTCGTCGTGCGTCACCAGGTAGCGGGCGGGGCGCAGGCCGTTGCGATCGAGCGTGGCGCCGATCGAGCGGCCGTCGGTGAAAGCGATGGCGGCGGGGCCATCCCAGGGCTCCATCAGAGAGGCGTGGTATTCGTAGAAGGCCCGCTTCTGCGGGTTCATGTGCGGGTTCTTGGCCCACGCTTCGGGAATCAGCATGGCCATGGCGTGGGCGATGCCGCGGCCGGACATGACCAGCAGCTCGAGCGCGTTGTCGAAGGCGGCGGAGTCGCTGCCGCCCGGCTGGATAATGGGAAACAGCTTCTTGACGTCGTTGCCGAACAGCGGGGAAGCCAGCACGGATTGGCGCGCGTGCATCCAGTTCACGTTGCCGCGCAGCGTGTTGATTTCGCCGTTGTGCGCGATGTAGCGGTAGGGGTGCGCGAGGTGCCAGGTGGGGAAGGTGTTGGTGGAGAAGCGTTGGTGCACCAGGCACAGGGCGCTGACGACATCGGGATCGCTCAGCTCGGGGTAAAAGTGAGCGATCTGGGGCGCCAGGAGCAGGCCTTTGTAAACGATGGTGCGCGCGGAGAACGAGGGGATGTAGAAGAAACCCTTTTCGGGCAGGTCGGAGGCGGCGATCTCGGCCTCGGCGCGTTTGCGGATGACATAAAGCTTGCGTTCGAGCTGGTCTTCCGCCATGCCTCTGGCGCGCCCGACGAAGATCTGCTCGATGTAGGGTTGCGAAGCACGCGCCACGCGGCCGATGGCCGAGCCATCGATGGGAGTGTCGCGCCAGCCGAGCACGGTGAGACCCTCCTCGCGGACGATGCGCTCGATGATGCCTTCGCACTGCAAGCGGGGGTGCGGCTCCACGGGAAGGAAGGTCATGCCGACGCCATATTCCCCCGCGGGCGGCAGGGTGAAACCGAGCTTGGCGCACTCGCGCGCGAAGAACTTGTGTGGGATCTGAATCAGGACGCCGGCGCCGTCGCCGGTTTGGGGATCGCAGCCGCAGGCCCCGCGGTGCGTCAAGTTGATCAAAACCTGAATGCCCTTGAGGATGATGTCGTGCGACTTCTGACCCTTGAGATTCGCCACAAAGCCGATTCCGCAGGCATCGTGTTCATGGCGCGGGTCGTAAAGGCCCTGCGCCGGGGGTAGACCGTTACTTACAGTGAAGTCAGTCATGTGGTTTCCGGAACCCGCTGACCTGGGAGGGTAGTCCGGTCGCGGCTTCGTTCCAACCGGCGGTAGCCTTAGAGTCTAGTGTATCAGGCTTTTCAGTATAAGGCAAGCTGAAAATATTATGCTATGAAAATTAGCACAGCTTATGGTATTCTATAGTCGTGCCATTCTGGGAGCAACGTCTTTTCAGAGAGATAGCTGCGACTCGCAGCATGAGCAAGGGGGCGGCACACTGTGGAGTCAGCCAATCGGCCGCCAGCCAGCACGTTCAGGAGGTGGAACGCCGCCTGGGAGTAACTCTGTTCGACCGCAGCAAGCGGCCCCTGGAATTGACGCCCGCGGGCCACCGATACCACGGATTCTGCCGCGACATCCTGCGCCGGGAAGAGGAGCTGGGGCTGGCGCTGGAAGCCTTGAAGGGGGCTGAAGAAGGCGCTGTGCGGGTGGCGTCGATCTACTCGGTGGGGCTTTCCGAAATCAGCCGCTTGCAGGAGGAGTTTGCGGCGCGCTATCCCACCTTGCAGCTTCAAGTGGAGTACATGCGGCCGGACAAGATCTACGAAGCGGTGCTCGACGGCACGGCGGACCTGGGACTGGTGAGTTACCCCGAGCCGGGACGGGGGATCGCCGTGATTCCGTGGCGCGAAGAAGAAATGCAGGTGGCGGCGCCGCCTTCGCACCACCTGGCGGCGCGCGCCGAGGTGTATCCGGCGGACCTGAACGGGCAGGACTTCATCGGGTTCGACGAAGACCTGAAGATCCGGCGGGAGCTGGACCGGTTTTTTCGCGCGCAGGGAATCGAAGTGCGCCTGGTCATGCATTTCGACAACATCCAGATGATCAAGGAAGCCGTGGCGCTGGGATCGGGCATCAGCATCCTGCCGGCCCGCACCATGCAGGCGGAGATCGCGCAGGGACGGCTGGCGGCGGTCCGCCTGCACGCACCGGAGCTGGTCAGGCCGGTGGGCATTGTGCATCGCAAGCGCAAGAAATTCAACCGCGCGACGCGGGTGTTCCTGGAGCTGCTGCGGAGTTAGCGTGAGCGATTAGCCAGCAGCCACTCTCTTCATCAGCCACGCCATGTTCCGGCCCAGGGTTCGCATGGTCTGGATGCCTTCTTCGTCCTTTTCGACTTCGCCGGGCTCGCGGCCAATGCCAATGTTCCAATAGGACGAGCCGGGGATGATCATTTCGCTGATCAGGAAAAAGTGATTCAGCGCATCGAAGGCGTGGATGGCCCCCGCCCGGCGCACGGCCACCACGGCGGCGCCCACCTTGCGGCGGAACATGCCGCCGTTGGCCCTCCCAACCAGGCAGGCGCGGTCGATCAGGGCCTTGATCTCCGGCGAGATGTCGGCGACGTAAGTGGGCGAGCCCAGGAGGATGCCGTCCGCGGCGGCCATCTTGTCGATACAGACGTTGCCCATATCACCGGTCTGCGAGCAGCGGCGGTCCTTTCTAACCGAACACTTGCGGCAGGCCAGGCATCCGTGGATGGTGGCGCCGCTGAGCTCCACCAGTTCGGTCTCAATGCCTTCCTTGGCCAGCTCGCCGAGCACATGGCCGAGCAAAATGGCAGTGTTTCCGCCTCGGCGGGCGCTGCCGTTGAATGCGACGACTTTCATAGAGTGGTCACCCTGAGATTCCCATTGTCGCTCACGGCGCGGCAAATGACCGCTATTACGAGCAACGGGAGCATGTCTCTCGCCGAAAGGCGCCGGTGGCAAGACCGCCGGCGCCTGGAGCTTCTACATTTTGGGGCCGAGTTTCGCGGAACATCAGCCCCGCAGGGGCGCGAGACAGTAGCCCATGGCGCGAGCCATGGGAAATGGCGCCCAAACGATTCAGCCCCGCCAGGGGCGAAAGAACCGCTTCCGAGCGGTGGCTTGTTTTCCCGGCAGGGAACGGCTTTCTTGCGCCCCTCCGGGGCTGGCGTGCGGCCTGGCCGGTTCCGCAGGGCTGACGCCTGGGCTACTGTCTCGCGCCCCTGCGGGGCTTTGGTATCACGCAACCATCGAGGGAAGGCTCCGCGGCCTGCGGCATCGAAATCCAGGAGTCGATCGAAAATGTGGAAACTCCAGGCGCCGGAGGCAAGACCACCGGGGCTACTGGATTATGCCATCACCGTGCGCTTGAACTGGGCGGGAGCGGCGTCGCCAGGGACGACCACGATCTTCTCTCCTTGGCGAGTGGGGAACTGGAGCAACGATCCGTGGAGGCTCTCGGCTTTCTTGCCGTCGCGGTAGAGGGTGACGGCGCCTTCGCCCCAGGGGTTTCGCAACTGGCAGCCCGCGCCGGCCTGGGATTCGATCTCCACGAAGGCCACTTGTCCCTTCTGAATGGAAGAGGTCACCAGAAACGCGCCGCGGGCGCGCAGAGCAAAATCGGCATCCCACTCGTTCGGCCAGGCGGGTCCCAATCGGATTACGGGATCTTCGGCGGGGGCCGGAGGATTGCTCTGCATCAAGGCCATGTGCAGCGCTTCGGAAGCGCGGCCGAGAGCCTCAGCGTCGAGGGCCTGGAACCCTTCCCGCAGGCTCATGCGATTGGCCAGGTTGGCGGTCACACGGTTACTGGCGGCGCGCGGACCGGGCAGGCCCCGCAGTTGGTTGGGAATCAGGAATCGAACCGCCTCGGTCCTGCCCAGCGTGGCGGCGGCGATGGGGATCTTGGAGAGCAGCCCTACCGGCGTATCGGGTCCCGGCTGGCCGCGGAGGGACTGCGTAAGAGTGTTATTGGCGATCTCCAGAGCCTGCGTGTCCTTCGACTCGAGGTTGCACAGATCGAAGAACCAGGCCGGCAAGCTGTTGCCGTCCGGCAGCAGAGGGCCTTCCTTGACGGCCGGCTTCCGGCCGCGCGCCCACACACGCGGTCCCGCGTACGACTCGGGCTTGAGCGCGTCGGGGTCGTCGCTGGTGGGAAGCGGGGTCAGGTTGGCCAGAAACTCCTTCCAGGCGGAGCGCAAGGCCGTGTCCTGGTTGAGAATTTCCGAAGCCCGGACGGCCGCGGCGACCGCGCCTCGCATGGCGGAGAGATCTTCGTCGGTGTCGCGCGCGCCATACACGGATTCGTTGCTGTTCACGTGATGGATGTGATACTTGCCGTCGGCCTCCTTGCGGACGTTGGGGAAATTGCGATAGAACTCGGCCGCGGCCTTCAGCATGGGATAGGCGCGCGCGCGGAGCCACTCCCGGTCCAGCGTGTACTCGTAGCGGCGCCAATACAGATAGGCGATCTTGGCGGTGCTTCCGAGGATGTGGCTCACGTTGCCATAGGGGCCGTTGCCGCGCTCGGTCTCGACGAACCGGCCGTTGATCCATTCCCCTCTGGCGATCCAGTTCCAGCGGCTGGAGTGCGGGTGCTTGTACTGGGAGTACTCGCGGAATCGCTGGGAGCGCTGTTCCCACGGTTTGCGCAGAAGATAAAGGTCGGCCATCTCGGTGGCAATGTCGTCCGGCAGCTTCTCCAGGCCGTCAAAATAAGCAGTCTCGGGGATATACATGCCCTGGCTGCCCCACTGCTGGCGCGCGGCGGTCGAGCAAGCCTCCAACATGCCGAAGTACATGTCGAACATGGGGTCCAGAAGCTCCAGCCGGTTAGTGGCGAAGAGGGCCTCGTAGTAACAGCTCAGGTTGGCAAACCAGTGCTGCGCGCCCCAGGTGCGCAGGTCGCCGCCGGTGTTCCAGATCATGCCGTTGAACTTGGGTGGGAACTTGCCGCGGGAGCTGGCGGCCATCAGATAGAGGAAATAGTTGTAGTTCCGCTCGACGAAATCGGCCACGGCGTCTTCGCTGTGCAGGTGGAGGAAACCCCGCGACCAGAAGTCGTGCCACCAGTCCGCGGTTTCCCGCGCCAGAGCGGAGAAACCCGCGGAGGCGGCGGTTTCGAGCTGGCCCAGGGCGGCTGCGAGAACGTCCGCCTTCGGATCGAAGCTGGCGGCGGAAGCGATCAAGACCTGAAATGTTCCGGCGCTGGGCGCCGCTGCCAGCCGCACCTCGGTCTCATTGAGGAGCCGAGGCTTGGAATCGCGCCCGGCCATGCCGATGACGACCGCCGATTTGCAGCAATAATCGCCTTCGCGAAACTCCTGCGTGAGCGCGATCCGGTTGCCGCGAATCACGAGCTGAGAGGCGGCCGTGTGGCTGCGAGTCTGCAACATTTCGATGTGATCGCGCGCGAAAGTCTCCAATTGCTGGCCGAAGTGCTTGGCATTGCGGCGCAGCATCCGCAGGTTGACCTCGATAGGCTCGGGATTGCGGCGCGCGTCCTCGACTTCGACGGACATCACGTCCTGCGCCGGCCAGGCCAGGATGCGGCTGGTAACGCCCCTGCCGTTGACCGTGAGCAGGCCGTCGTACACCGACAGGCGCTGCGCGAAGCCGGATTCGGGGAAGGGGTCGTCGCCAAAGCCGGCGAAGCCTACATCCACGTAAGCGCAGCCGCCGCAGTAGTCGTAGTTGCGCTCGATGAAGCTGTTGGTGGCGCTGTTGTTCCCGTAGACATCGACGCGGTTCACCTGGAAACGCAACTCGGTGGGCGTGGTCCAAACCAGGCTGCCCATGCGGCCGTTGCCCACGGGAATGCCTTCCTCGCTGCGCGATGCCGGCTTGTCATAGACCAGGTCCGCGCGCGAGACCAGCTTGCGGAAGTCGACGTCGAGCAGCGTGGAGGGAGAGCCGCCGGTTTGAGCGGGCGGCGGGGCGGCGGCGAGGGCCGTGGCCGTGAGTCCGGTGGTCAGGAACGCCCGGCGCGAGTGATGCGGTGCGGTGTGATCCATGACGGAAAGTTTAATCTTTAGCGATAACGAAGTCAAGCCCGCGGGGCTCCGAAAAAGGGTGTAAGATCGGGCCTATATGCATCTGAACGGAGTCACAGAAGAAGAGATTCGGCGCCTGGTGGCGGTAATCGATTACTCGGAAGTGCTTACCATCACGGCCAGCGAGGAAGATGTGCGGGCGGCCTGCCGCGCAGCCAGGGACTACCGCTTTCGCGCGGTGGTGGCCTTTCCTCAGTACCTGGGCGCCCTGGTGGATGAATTGAAGGATTCGGGAGTGCGCGCGCAGATTCCGGTTGCCTTCCCCTGCGGGGGCGTCACCACGCGCGTCAAGTGCCTGGAGGCCGAAGAAGGACTCCGGCGCGGCGCGACCGACCTGGACATGGTCATGAATATCGCCGCTTTCAAGGCCGGCGACTACGGCCGGGTGGCGCGGGACATCTCCGAGGTGCTGGCCGTGGCGCGGCCATTCCAGGTGCCATTCAAGGTCATCATTGAAATCGGCGTGCTGACGGAATCCGAGAAAGTCACGGCCGCCAAGCTGGTGCTCGATAGCGGCGCCGACTTCATCAAGACCTGCACCGGCTTCGGACCGGGCCGCGCCACCGTGCACGACATTGGCCTCATCAAGGAGACGGTGGGGACCGGGATCGGCATCAAGGCCTCCGGGGGCGTGGCTTCCATCGAAGATGGAGTCGCCCTGATGCGCGCCGGAGCCACGGTGGTGGCGATGCGCGGATTTCTGGTCGAGCAGCTTGAAGTGATGGGCTGGCAGGCTTCCCAGCCGGCGGCCTGATGGTTACGCCGCGTCCCGGACTTCGACGGTCATCTACGCCGGCCGTGAGTTTCGCGGGATACGCAAATGCGAAGATTGATCTACCTCTTATACGTCGCCCGATCTCTTTGTTTCTGCATTCGGGCATTTCCATATAAGGAGAAACCATGCGCAGAATAACGAGGCGGGAAGCGGTGGCTGGCGCTACCGGGATCTCGCTCTTGCAGGCGGGGACAGTTTTTGGCGCGCAGGCCAATTCCACTGTCGCTCTGGGCATCATCGGAACCGGGGCCCGCGGCCGTTATGTCGGCGGGCACATGGCGCGAGATGGACGCGCAAAAGTGGCGGCCATCTGCGACATCTTCGACGATCGGATCGAGCAGGCCAAGAGGATTGTGCCCGGGGCCGCCGAAGCCAAGGTGCACAAAGACTACAGGCAGCTCCTGGATGACAAGAACGTGGATGCCGTGCTGATCGCCACGCCGGTCTACTTGCACCCGGAGATGTTCGAAGCGGCAGTCGCGGCAAACAAGCATGTCTATTGCGAAAAGCCGGCTGGCATGGACGTGGCCGGTGTCAATCGCCTGATGCGGGCGGGCCAGAAGGCAGGCCCGGGCAAGGTCATCCAGTTCGGGTTTCAACAGCGCTTCAGCCCGGAGTACCTGAAGGCTCGCGAACTGGTGGCAGCCGACCGCCTAGGCGAGCCCAAGATGATGATGAGCTTCTGGATCCTGGGGATGACCCCGAGGCTAACCCCGCCTGTCACTCCACCGTTCCCCAACGTCTCAGAGGAAGAGCGGCGCATCCGGCTCTGGACCCGGTGGAGGGAGCTATCGGGCGGCGATATCGTCGAGTGCGATTGTCATGGTCTGGACACCCTCAACTGGTTCGCGAGCGATCACCCGGTGAAGGCCGTCGGCCAGGGGGGTCTACGCTACCCCATCTTCTACGGCAACGTCACCAGCGATCACTACAACATCATCTTCACTTACCCCAATGGCGCCGAAGGCTATCTGATCAGCGCCAGATCGGCCTGCGGCTTCCGCGACGTCAAGGAACAGTTCTTCGGCTCCAAGGGCGTGCTGGAGACCGCCCGCACCTACTACAAGCTGCACGGACCGGTGGCCGCGTCCCGGCTGGCCAATGACGATCAACTGGAGGACACCAGCATGATCGAGAGGTTTTCTTCCAAGCGCGAGATCACGATCGACGCGGTGGAGGCCTTCTTCACCAGCATCATCGAGGGCAAGCCGAGGAACATGTCGCAGGATGCCGGGATCAGTACCCTGACCTCCATCCTGGGGCGCATGGCCTACGAACTCCACCGCGAGGTCACCTGGGATGAGATGTTGCGCACCGGGTGAGTCAGCCCGGAGATGCCGTTCCAGAAAGACCGGAAGTTTAACACTTCGAGCACGACAATTGAGGTTTGGGCGTTTCCCGGCCAGGTGGTGCGTCCAACACGTGGACAAAAGGACTGATCAGGAGTAGTCGGCCCCGGTGCCTTTGCCAGTACGCGATTTCCAGCTCCTCTCTTGACATGAAGTACTTTAATGTGTAAAGTACTTCAATGAGCGCTATGTGTCAGCCCATTGTGCAATCTCCGAAGCGCCGATGGTGTCCGACTGAAATGACCCGGCCGCCACTTCTGGATGCCGCGATCCCCGCAGGACCGATACAGACGCGGTATGCGCTCCTAATCAATCCGTTCTACCCGAAGGATCCAAACGCGAGCTTCGGCAAGCACGTGCTTACGCCGACACTCGCTTTGACCAGTTTCGCAGCGACGACACCCGAACATTGGCAGCTTCGGTATTGGGACGAAAACCTGCTTGACGGGCGGCCGCCTTTTGCACCTATGCCCGAGGTGGTCGGGATCACGGTCCACCTGACGTTTGCGAACCGGGCGTTCGAGCTTGCGCAATGGTACCGCAGCCGCGGAAGCAAGGTCGTGCTGGGCGGACTGCACGTGCTGTCGTGTCCCGCAGAGTGTGCACCATATGCGGACGCGCTTGCCGTGGGCGATGGCGTGCAGCTTTGGCCGCGGATTCTGGCGGACGTGGAGTTGGGCTGTCTGCGGTCGAAATACACGGCAACCTATGAGAGTGACTATCGCCAGGATCCCGCGCCAAGACGATCGATTCTGCCGCGAAAGAGCTTTCTCACTACTACCAGTTTGATTGCCACCCGCGGTTGTCACAACCGGTGCGGGTTTTGCTATCTGGCAAGTGATGGCTTGCGTATGCCGTATCGAATGCGAGATCCCGACCAGATAGCCGCGGAGTTCGTGGCGGATGGGCAACCTTACGGTGTCTTCATCGATAACAATCTGGGGTCCAACCGAGCGTATCTACGCGAATTGTGTCAGGCGCTGCGACCCCTGAACAAGATCTGGAGCGCGGCACTTTCCATCGATGTCACCGACGATCCGACTTTGGTCCGTATCATGGCCCTCGCCGGATGTACGGGCGTATTCGTGGGATTCGAGTCACTCACGGATGAGAATCTCGCCGATGCAAGGAAGAAAACGCCGAAGGCTGGCGACTATGCGCGCCGAGTCCGTATGCTGCACGAGAACGGCATCCAGGTGAATGGTTCGTTCGTCTTGGGATTCGATCACGACCGGAAAGACGTTTTCACCCGGACAGCCGACTGGATCGAGGAGAACCGCCTGGAGTGTGCGACGTTTCATATTCTTACCCCCTACCCGGCGACGCCGCTGTTCCGGCAAATGGAAGCGGAGGGGCGCGTGTTGCACCGCGATTGGGCTCTGTACGACACGGCGCATGCGGTGTTCCGTCCGAGAAACATGTCACCCAAGGAACTGGAACAAGGTTATGCCTGGATGTACCAGCGCCTTTTCTCACACGCTTCGATCTGGCGACGCCGGCCCGCGGATTGGCGTGCCGTTGCTCCGTATCTGGCGATGTCGTACCTGTACAAGCGCTCCAACCGGTTCTGGCGATTCCTCATTAAACACCATCTGGTGCATGCCGCGTGGCGACCGCTAGTCGAACTGACGCGACTCCGGCACGTACGATTCCGAGAGGAATTGGCCGCAAGCGAAACGTCGAATCGGCCGGGGGCCAACGTTGTGGCCGCTGGCGTCTAGCGATGGCCCCCGGAACCGGCCGCTGGACAGGTCTCCTGCCAACCTGTGTGTCATCCGGAGAGCGGGTCCGGACCAAGTTGGTCCGGGGTTTTCACTAACCCATTTCCTTTCAACAAGGATGAAACGTGGCTCCGGACCATTTGGTCCGCAGACCACAGGAGACACATCTTTCACGCCAGTCCCAGTTCACGGATAGCGGCCCCGGCGCCCGCCAGGTTGGCGAGTCTCATCTCGGAGTACTTGCGGGAAAGGATCACCCCGTCGGAACCAGCGCGGAAGGCCGCAATCACGGCGTCGCGGGTGCCGCCGGGGCTGGACTTGCTGGAAGTGGCGTTGGTGGGGATGTCGATGTCGATGCCCGGCCACAGTTGCGTTTTCGTTCCATGCAGCGCTTCGCGGGCGCGTTTGGCTTCCCGGTACACATAATCGGCGGACAGGCCGGTTCGGGGGATCTCCGACAGGCTTTTTTCGTGCTGGTAGTCCATTACGCGGTAGTGGAAATCCAGCAACTCCTGCCGGGGAACGTCGCCATAGATGGTTTCGCCCACGTTCCGGATATAGCCGGCCAGGCGCTCGCCGCCGCAGTTGTGGTACATCACCATTTTCAAAAAATCGGAGTATTTGGAAACCTCCGTGAGGTCCTGCTCGGCGCGGTAAATCGGACTGAAGGAATTGTTATGCCAGATATGCCAGCCGACACCAATGGAGGGTTTGACTTCCTTCACCTTCCTGTACATCGCCGCGTAGGTCTCGCGAAGGCTGTCGGTCCACAGCATTTCCCAGGCGAGCAGTTCGGGATAGCGCAGCATCAAGCGCCACACCGTCACGTAATAGCCATCGACGGGCCGCTTGCCTTGCTGCGCGGCCCCGAGGAAGGCGGCCAAGGCCTGGAATCCCGCTCTGGCCCGCGCGGGATCGATGCCCCGCCCTCGGGCTTTGCGCTCGCAGAACTCGCAGAAGCAGGTGACCCGGCCGGGATCGCGGCTGGCTCCGCCGTGGCTGGAACCGAGAGCATTGGCGAATGCGCCCTGGCGCTCGGATCCCCACATGATGCCGTCAATGTCATAAGAGCGGGCGTAGTCTTCCACCACGCCCAGCAGCCAGTTGCGATAGTTGGGATTGTTGAAGCACAGGGTGACGGCGCTCCTGCCGTCCAGGGTCTTTTCCTGGAGCTGGCGGATGTTCGGCACGTCGTCGCGGAAGACATCCTCAAACCAGCAGATGGTCTTCATGCCGCGTTTGCGGGCCGAGGGCAGAACCGCCTCGAGCACGTCGTAGTCGCCGAATTCGGGCGCGCGAAAGTCCTGGAGGACGGTGTCTCTGTAAAACTGGGGCCGGATTCTGGTGTAGCTGCCACCGTGGAAGGTATTGGTGTCGTACTCCTGTTTGCCGTGATCGGGCAGGGGCTGGTCGGGCAATTGCCGTCCCGCGATTCCACGACCGTAGGTGAAGGTGGCGACGAATAGCGTATTGATGAACGCGTCGTGCTGGAACACGTCCAGCACCTTCTCGACGCCTTCATCCACGAAAGACACGGCGCCGACCTGAATGCCGATCATCTTGGCCGCGGCGGGCGCTGGGTTGGCGGGCTGGGCGGCCGCGGTCACGGCCCCCGCCACAGCATTCCGGAGAAAGCTTCTTCGGTTCATAGTCACCTCTCTACACAGGGTACTGCGCCGGCAAGTGTGCGATAATCGCTGCCATGCACTCACCAACACACACGATTTGCCACGCATTCGCGGCGGTCCTGATTTCCGCCGCCGCGGTTTATGCACAACCGCCGGGCGCGCAACCACAACCCGAGTTCATCCGGCAGGGACGCCAACTGGAGCGCGAAGGGAAATTGGAGGACGCCCTGGCCGTTTATCGTAAAGAACTTCAGGCATCTCCCGATTCCCTGCCCGCCAACAATGCCGCTGGCCAGGTGCTCGACCTGATGGGAAAAGGCGCGGAGGCGCGCAAGTACTTCGCGAAAGCCATCGAGGCGGCCCCCACGCCGCAAGCCAAAACACAAGGCCAGAGGAATATGGCCATGTCGTACGCCTTCGAGGGCGACTGCCAAGACACGGCCAAGTACGAGCAGCAGGCGATGGACTACTGGGGCACGAGGCAGAACGCGGAGCCTCAAAACGCCTTTTTCCAGCAGGGCGAGATGGCCAACGAGGCCGCGCGCGTCTGCATCGAATCGGGCGATCTGGACCTGGCGTATCAGTTATACAAGAAGGGCCACGACCTCGGTTTGCAGGAGCCCGATATCAAGCCGGACCGGAAAGAGCTGTGGGAATTCCGCTGGGAGCACGCGCAGGCGCGCATCGCGGCGCGGCGCGGGAACAAGGCCGAGGCGCAGAAGCACGTGGCCGCGGCCAAGGCCGTCCTCGACCGGGGCGTCATCGACAAGGCGCAAGCGGTGTTCTTTCCGTATCTGACAGGCTACGTGGCGCTCTACACGGGCGACTATAAGACGGCGCTGGAGGACTTCCAGAAGGCCAATCAGAACGATCCGTTCATTCAATGCCTGATCGGCCAGACGTACGAGAAACTGGGCGACCAAGCGAAGGCCATGGAGTATTACCGCAAGGCCTCGACCACCACCGCGCACAATCCACCCGGGGCCTACGCGCGGCTGTTCACCAGAAAGAAGCTGGGATAGGGCAGGTCGGGGAGCCATCAGCTTGAGGCGTATGGCAGCGGCAGGATGGATGCGTTTCAAGAGCATGGTCTGGCTCGCCTGGCTGGTGCTAATCGTGTGCGTGTTGGGACCGTACTTCTGGTGGGAGGTCGAGTACTTCCACAGTCCTGGCCCCAAATTTCATATCGCGCTGGTCTGTCTGATACCGGTGTACGTCGCCGGCTGCGCGGCGTACCTACGCCTGCGACGCAAGCGGTGGTGGCGCTTCGAGGTGCCGGCCCTGGTGCTGTTCGTGAGTGCGTCTTTGCTGTTCTATCAGCCGCTGGCGTCGGTGGTGTCCGCTTTGCTGTTTCTGAGCTGCATCGCAACGGGGTGCCGGATCGCGCGCGCTGTCCGGGTTCCGCTTCGATCCGAAATCGAGACCATCGGAGTGGGATTCGCACTGGGATCGACGGCGCTGATCCTCGCGCTTTTTCTGCTCGGAGTCGCGCATTGGTACTTCCGGCCCATCTTTATTGTGCTCATCGGTCTGCCGCTCCTGGCGTTCGGACAGGAAGCGATCGCCGCCGTGGCGGCGCTCAAGAGGCTATTCTGCGCCGCCGCCCGGTGCCCGGCGCTGCGACATCCGATGGCCGGCATCGCCGTGCAGTTCGCCTTCCTTGGGCTTGCGTGCAGCCTGGCGGTGCTGCTATCCCCGAGCATCGCGTTCGATCCGCTCGGGATGCACTTGCCGGCGGCGCGACAGTATGCCGAGCAGCACCGACTCGAGCCCTTGGCGTCCCTCGATTACTCGTATTTCCCACAAGGTTTCGAGGTGGTGATGTCCCTGGCGTGGTCACTGGGGGGGCAGCCCGCGGCGCAGATGATTTCGCCGCTGTTTTACGCTCAATTTCTGCTGATGCTGTTTGCGATTGCACGGACGCTCAAGCTGGACAATGTTGCGGCTTTTGCGGGTGTGGTTTGCGCTGGTCTGTTGCCGGTGTCTCACTGGACCGGGAGCAACGCGAAGAACGACATGGCCATGTGTTTTTTCGAGGCGGCCGCTCTGTACGCGTTCCTGCAATGGCTCGAGAGGCGAGAGCGAGTGTGGATCCCGATCGGGGCGGTGTTCCTGGGAGCCGCGTTCGGAATCAAGCACGTGGCCCTTTTCGCCGCGGTTCCCCTCGGCTCGTATTTCCTTTACGCGATTCTGCGCAGCCGGCGCCGTATGCGCCTGACGGTGGTGTTCGGCCTGCTACTCGCCGGTTCGGGTCTGTACTGGCAAGCGCGCGAGTGGTTGTTGACGGGCAATCCGGTTTACCCGGCCCAGGTCAGGCAAAGCGTGGAATCGGGTATTCCACGTCCAGGCAGAACGCCGCTGGAAAGAATGGCACGCTACTGCGAGATCCTGTGGCAAACGCACTTTGCGGGGCAGCACACCATGGAATCGCCACTGCCGAACCCCGCGGGCATAGCGCTGCTTGCCTTTCTGCCATTTGCCGTCTTGACCGCCCGGCGTTCTAACCCTGGACGGCGTGCCTGCTTGTGGTTTTCCGCGGCTTACATCGCGTATTGGGTTGTCGCGGTGGGTGTTCTCCGTTACGCTCTTTTGCCTCCGAGCTTGCTCATCCTGCTGGTTGTGGGCAAGGCCAGGCAGTTTCGCGACGAAGCCGGCTATCGCGCGATCCGCGTCTCCGTGAACGCGGCATTCGCGGGCGTCCTCCTATTTGCGGTCCTGGGCGTGGCGATCATCGAGCTGAACGCGCCCATGTTGGGCCTGCTCTCGCGCCGCACGGGTTGGGAGACTTATCTGAAGTCGACGCTGCCGGCGTACCGGTCTCTGGCCTGGCTCGACCGAAATCGCGTGGACTCGAACATTCTCGCAGTCGACAACTTCTCCCGGGCGTACGCTCCGAATCCGGGAAGATATTACACAACCGAGGCCGCCGATCCGCACATTATGCAAACTGCCGCGGCCTGCGCTTGCCAATACGTGATCGTTCCGGCAGATGTAGATGCCAGCCGGGAAAGACAGCGTTTTGGCTTTTCCGGCGCAGCGCGGGCGGTGTATCGCGATGCCGCGTTTTCGATCTACCAGCTACTTCCGGACTAAGGCTTCCGAGCCGCGCCGGCTGGGATCAGGATATTCGCGTCTTTGACGCGCCTGGTGAGGCCGCTCCTTTCCATTGCCCATTCGCACAACCCGAGAATGACTCCGACAGCGCTCAGCAGGTAGATCAGCCAACACAGCACGGCGCTGCGGACCGCAAATGCCAAGCCGTGGACCGCGGCCGCAAAACGCAGGAACCTCCAGTTCAGAGCGATCAGAATCGCGCACAGTGCCGCGCCCATGAGAGGCGTTGGTCCCGCGGCAAACGACACGGGAAGGAGGCACGCCACCGCGACGCTCAGGATGTTCGGAATTCTGGTGTTCAGATCGTTGCGGAAAATGCGGTACTTCAGCATGAGCCGCGTCCACGGAACGGCTCGCGCGAAGAGATCGGAGCGAATCAGCCCGGCGAGACTGTAGTGCTTCGTGTGGGTAACCTGCAAATCCTTCGCCACGCCGATCCGATACCCCGCCAGATGCATGCGATAGCCGAAGTCGATATCTTCGAGATATCGGCAGGAGGCGTCGAACCCTCCGAGTTCGACGAATACTTCACGGCGTACGATCCCAAAGCCGCCGCAAAAAGTGACAGCCTCCTCCAAAGCCTGCTTGTGAGTCCAGTGGTGGACGAGGTTCTTGAAACGGGAGCAGGTGTTCTCCGGCCGCGTCTCCTTCGTATAGCAACAAAACAGGGCCGCCAATTCGGACCGGGCGCCGATCCGCTCGACCAGGGTGCCCAAGAACGACGGCGGCACGATGATATCGGCATCCAGGAACAACAGGAGAGGAGCGTTCGCCGCGGCCGCTCCCGCGTTGCGGGCGGCGGCGGGACCGAGATTCCGATCGAAACGGATGATCCGGGCGGGAAAGCGTTGCAGAATCTCGCTGGTTCTGTCCGAAGACCCATCGTCTACCACAATGACTTCGTAGGATCGATAAATCGAGGCGAATACGCTGGCGAGGCAGTCCCCGATGGACTGCTCGCCGTTACAAACCGGGATGATGACGCTCAAAGACGGAGCGCGGAGATCCATCGCAACAGGCATCTTCGGTTTAGCTCACCCCTCGGGCTCTCGCAAGGACGGCTCGCGCGCCGCGCTCCAGGCGGAGCCGGTTGTACAGACGCAGGCCGAGCGCGTGACGCCACTTTTCGGTCCGATCCATCAGCCATTGATATGCCCAACTTCCCCGTGAATCGTAATAGTACAGAACAGGCTCAATGAAACATTCGGTGCGCAGCAAGCCGTCGCGCGCGATGCGCATCGACCAGTCGATATCCTCCGAGTAAGACACGTCCTCGAAGCGATAGCGCGAGGCGATAGACCGGCGAATCGGGTTGAAGTGAATGGGGGGGCCCAGGTAGACTCCGTCCGAACACCTGTAATCGGCGTGCCGGATCGAATTGATGAACTCGTGTGGATGCTCGCCGCGAAACGTGATCACGCCCCTGATTCCGATGCAGTCGATATCGGGGTGGCGCCGGATCGCATCGCAGATTAGACGCGCGTAATCGTCGCTGACGCGATCGTCATCATCGACGAAGGCGACGAACTCGCCGCGGGCCTGTTCCATGAGCTGGTTCCTCTTCCACCCGATCGAGCGTTCGCCGTCATCCCGGAGATAGAGAACCTCCATCAATTCGTCCAACCCACCCGCCTTCGATTGCCGGACGAGTTGATCGTACACGCGCGCAAATAGATGCCGCCTCCGCTCCAAAGTCGCGATGAGGACGCTGAACAGCATTCAGGTTGAACCAGATCCGTAAGGTTCAATATAACACTGAAGCCTGGGTGCGAAAACGGGTGCCGCGGCGGCACGGAGCGGACCCCGGTCAGGTTTCGAGAGGCCGGAGCGTGTAACCCTCGAGGCTACAGGTGCTCAGCTTATGATCGGCAAACGGGCAATTTTTACACGAGCTGTACTGCTCTGGGTCGTCGCGAACAGTCCGGCGGACGCCGGCAGCCTCCCGGCCGAACCAGATGCTCGCGAAAGACCTTTCCGCCGAGAACACGCCATACGGATGATGGCCGTTGAAATCCTGCTCGCAGGCCACCACAGTACCGTCGGCCAGAACGGTCGGATAGGTGAAAGCGTGCTGGCATACGAAATCTGTGCGCCGCAGGCGGCTCTGCTCTCCGTAGTCGTAAGACCTCAGCAACTGCCCGGCCGGAATGAGGTCGCGATGCGCCGCTTCCGGGGAATCGATGATGGACAGGCCCCGGATAGAGACCATGTCGAATCCGTTTTCCGACGCGAAATCCCGGATACGCGGAATCTCGTGCTCGTTCTGCCTCATCGCCAGGAAACGGAAATGAAGCACCGGCAGGCGCGAGCCGCTCTTCGCCTTCCATTCGGCAAGTGCGCGCACTCCCTCGAGGGCCGGAGCGAGCTTCGCGCCTCTTCGGAATACCGAGTTCGTGTCGTCCGTCAGTCCATCGATAGCCACGATCAGAAACGTGGGGGGCTCATTCCGAAGCGCCTGCTGAACCTTGGGGCGGTTTAGATTCTGTCCGTTCGTCGAGACCATAACTGCGGCGGGGTAGCGGCGGGCGATGGCGAGCAGCTTTTCGATCTGAGGATGCAGCAACGGTTCCCCCCATCCCCACAGGGCCAAGGTGAGCAGGTAATCTCCCACCTCGCCCATCAGGCGACCGAACAGGTCGACGTCGATCGCCTGTGCGGGGCGGGTCAGAGTTTCGTTGCCCACCGGGCAGACGGGACATCGCAAGCTGCAGAAGCTCGTCAGCTCCACTTGCATGTGGAGCGGCCAGTTCCAGGGCGCCGTCCGGCGGTATCCGAGGTTTAAGCCGGCGCGAAGCAGGTTCCAGCGCTGCGCCCAAGACATTCCTTTCACCACGACGGGCATGAAATCGAAGTCGAACCGCTGCTCGCCGTGGGCGATAAGATCCCACACGATTCGCGGGGCTCGTGAAAGATAAGACCAGCGCTCCTTCGTTTTCAATTTCAGCTCCCGAGAATGTCCGCCTCGCCGCTGAAAGGCCGGCCGAACTTCAAGTGTAGCGGATCGCGGTGGCTTGTAAACGCTACCGTTCCGTCTGCCCCCCCTGTGGACGCTACAGCCAGTCCAGCGCGGCGTAGCGCTGGCCGGTGAGGTGCAGGAAAAGCGGCTCGAGGGCGCGGAACTCCTGGCCGTCGTAGCTGATGGCGCCGTCGTTGGCCAGCACCGTGACGTCGCCCTGCCAGACCAGCTTTCCGGGCGTGGTGATGATGGCCACCTCGTGGCAGAAGCGCTCCACGGTTTCCAGCACGTGGCTGGTCATAAAGACCGTGCGGCCCTGTTCGGTGAAGCGCCGCAGCCATTGCTTCATCAAGGCCACGCCGGCGGGGTCGATGCTTTCGAATGGCTCGTCCAGGAAGAGCACCTCGGGCGAATGAATCACGGCCGCGGCGAAGGCCACGCGTTTGCGCATCCCGGTGCTGTAATCGCGCAGTGTTTTGGAGGTATCGGTCAGCTCGAGGGCATCCAGCAACTCCGTCACGCGCCGGCGCGTGGTGGCCTCGTCCAGGCCGAACATGCGCGCGACGAAGGCCAGGAACTCGTGGGCATAGAGCGGGTCGAACAAACCGAGAGTCTCAGGCATCACGCCCATGCGGCGCTTGATGGCAGCGCTCTCGGTGTCGAAGCGCCGGCCGAGGATTTCGATTTCACCGGCGGTGGGGTCGAGCAGACCGGTCAGGCATCCGATGGTGGTGCTCTTGCCGGAGCCGTTGGGACCGAGGAAACCGAACATGGTGCCCGGCGCCACCCTCAGCGACAAACCTTCGACGGCCGTGACCGTGCCGTACTTCTTCACCAGGCCGGTAATCCGTATGGCGTCCATTCGATCAACCCCTTCCTTCGACGACGGCGAGCAGTTTTTCCCGCCGCGCCATGAGCAGCGCACTCGCGCGTTCCAGCGAGGAGAAGTAAAAAGCCGCGGCCAGCAGCACCATGGGGACCGCCACCCACCATTTATCGGGCGCGACCGCGGCCGGCCAGATTTGGGCCAGCACCTGCGGCGCAAACATCACCATCAGAATTCCTCCGATGACCACGGCGTTGCCGGCCGCCGAAAGGTCGTTTCCGAAGCTGCTGTAATAATCGCTACAGCGCGGACCGAACAAGGTGGCCCAAAGCCCCAGGCCGAGAAACACAAACAGGCTCGTCACGGCGCCTCCCACGAGCATGATCAGCATGCGCGCGTCGAAACGAAGAGGCGAGAAAAGGACAAACAGCAGAGTGCCCGCCAGAATCAACGCCGAATTCATGAGCAGGAAGGTGTAGCTTCCGGCGCGCAGGACGATGGCCGGCTGCGCGGGCAGGAGGAAGAAGCGGCGGAAACCTCCGGCCACATAGCCGAACTGATTGACGGCCAACTGCGCGGTTCCCATGCAGCCGAGGACCGCGAAGGCGCTCAAGGCCCCCGCGAACTGGATTCCGGGGTGGCCCCTGGTTCCCATGCGCCTTCCGAACGTGACGATCAGCGTGGCAGCTATGGGCAGGGCCAGCGCGTAGATGGTGCGAAAACGGTTGTTACGCAGGTAGAACCGGAGCCAGTGAGCCATCAGCGGCCCCAGACGCGGGCCGAAGAACGCCGCCAGGCGGTCGTAAGGCGTGTCCCAGGAGATGGTGACAGTTTGGGCCGCGCGCGGTCTTTGCGGAGGCCGGCGCTCCAACGCCACCAGCGCGGCCGCCAGGCCCAGTATCCAACACACCTGCAACGCCAGGCCGTAGAGAGCTGCCAGATCGGTGCGGGTCATGGTGGCCGCCGCGCCGAAAGGCGGCGTATAGCCGAGAACGTTCGAAAACGCCGCAATCGCACCGCGATGGCGTCCCACCACGGGCCGGAGGATAGCCGGCAGGAAGCCCACGCTGACGGCCGCCGCGAGGAGCACGGCGGCGCCGAATTTTCGCTGCATCAACCGTTCCACCAGCAGCGCCACCACGCGCGCGAACAGGTAACTGGAAAGAAGCAGCAGCAGGACCGCAATCAATCCCAACCAGAAGGACGCCGCACCGGAGACGTAGAGTCCCACCACCAGCCCCAATTCCAGGGCCAGGATCAGAAACCAGAAGGGGTCGAGGATGCCAATGAAGTGCCTTGCCACGCGCCGCTCATGCGCCTTGAGGGGATAGCGGCGGAGCTGGGCTTCCGAGAAGATGGCGTTCACACCGAAGCCCAGAATCACGGCGGCCATCACGGCCTGCACGTACAGACCCGAGAGCACCGCCCGCGCCACCATCTCGGCCTTGCCGGTGCGCACGGCCACCAGCGCGGCGCCGAATCCTCCCGCGGCGAGGACCGCGATCAGCAGCACCAGCAGAAGGTAGCAGACCATGAAAAGCGCGATGCGGCCGTTGCGCGAGCGCGTCTTAGCCCACAGCAGTTTGTAGCGGAGCCGGACCAAGTGTCCGATGAGCTCGAGGTTCATGAGGTAAGGGTTATTTTAGCGGACGGATCACTTCTTCGCCGAGGTAGGCGCGCAGCGGTTCCGGAATCAGCACGCTGCCGTCCTTCTGCTGGCAGTTCTCGATAATGGCCACCCAGGTACGGCCCACGGCCAGGCCGCTGCCGTTGAGCGTGTGGGCGAACTCCGCTTTCTTGCCGGTCTTGAAGCGGATGCCCGCGCGGCGGGCCTGAAAGGCTTCAAAGTTCGAGCAGGAGGAGATCTCCTTGTAAGCGTTCTGGCCGGGCAGCCAGACCTCGATGTCGTAGGTTTTGGCCGACGAAAACCCCATATCGCCCGCGCACAATACCACGGTGCGGAACGGCAGGCCCAGCCGGCAAAGGATGTCTTCGGCATCGGCGGTGAGCTTCTCCAGCTCGCCGTAGCTCTGCTCGGGCCGGGTGAACTTCACCAGCTCCACCTTTTGAAACTGGTGCTGGCGGATGATGCCGCGCACGTCACGGCCGTAAGAGCCGGCCTCGCTGCGGAAACAGGGCGTGTACGCGCACAGCCGAATGGGCAAGGCATCGGCTTCCAGGGTTTCGTCGCGGTAGATGTTGGTGACGGGGACCTCGGCCGTGGGGATCAGCCAGAAATCGTGCCCCTCGCACTTGAACAGGTCCTCTTTGAACTTGGGCAACTGGCCGGTGCCGAAAAGGCTCGCCGAGTTCACCAGGAAGGGCGGAAGCACCTCGGTATAGCCGTGCTCACGCGTGTGGACATCCAGCATGAAGTTGATGAGAGCGCGCTCGAGCCTGGCGCCCAGGCCCCAGTAAAGGGCAAAGCGGGCGCCGGTGATCTTGGCGGCGCGCTCCAGGTCGAGGATGCCCAGCTCCGGGCCGAGGTCCCAGTGGGCCTTGGGTTCGAAGTCGAATTGGCGCGGCTGGCCCACGCGCCGCACTTCCACGTTGTCCTCGGGATCCTTGCCGGCCGGAACGGATTCATGCGGAACATTGGGAATGCCGGCCAGAAGGTCCCGGAACGCCACGTCGAGCGACTTGACCTCCGCATCGAGGAATGCAATCCTCTCCTTCTTCGCGCGCACTTGTTCACGCTGTAGGTTGGCGTCGGCGCCCAAGCGTCTCAGTTGTCCGATCGCGTCACTCTCGACATTCACCTGGGCCTTCAACTGCTCGGATTGCGAAATGACGGCGCGCCGCTTCTGGTCGAGCTCGCGGAACCGGTCGAGACCGGAAACGCCGCCGCGCGCGGCCAGGCGCTGCGCGATCTGATCGAAGTTGCCGCGGAAGTAAGAGAGATCGTGCATGTCCTATGCGACCCTTTTGAATGGCCTGACTTCCTCGGCCACCTTTTCCCACAACTCATCCTCGGCCACGTGCAGGTCGTACCTTGCCTGAAGATTGATCCACATTTCGGCCGAAGTGCCAAAAAACCGGCCCAGGCGCATGGCTGTGTCGGCGCTGAGCGCCCGCTTCCCGTTGAGAATCGCAGTCAGCCGATTGGCGGGGATCCGGAGCGCAAGGGCGGTCTGGTGGGCATTCAGGCCGGCATCGTCAAGGACAGTCTTCAGGATTTCTCCTGGATGCATGGGTGACAGCTTTTTATACATATGAGAGTTCCTGTTCAGTGGTAATCGGTGATTTCAACGTTCTCCGCTCCCTGGTTTGTCCATCCAAAGCAGATCCGGTATTGGGCGTTGATCCTGATGCTGTACTGGCCTTTGCGATCACCTTTCAACTTCTCCAGATGCAGGCCCGGCAGCATCAAATCGTGTAGTGCGGAGGCGGCATTGAGCAATTCCAATTTGATGCGCGCGGCCCGCTCCACGGCCCGATACTTCTTCGTTGGAAGCCGGTTCAGCAGCTTCTCTGTTTCCCGATCCCGGCAGGAGCGAATCATGGTCTGCTAGTACGCCGTCTGCTATCGACGTTGGGCATAGAGCGACTATACGCGGAGTGTACTACACGCGGCGTAAAAGAGTCAACCTCCGACGGCAACGCGTCCCGGCGGTGAAGAGTTTCGGAGCTTACAGACGGATCAGGAGCGGATCTGTCCACGGTGACGCACGGCCGGCGCGGCCGCCGGCTTCGGGAGCATCCCAGGGGCCAACGACCCCCGGATTGCTCAACTGGCGCTGAAGATCCTGTTTTGAGTTAGACTGCTGTTTTGACTGAGCGAACCTGCACAAGGGACGGCGGGAACCGGGCCAACGCATAACGCGATTGGGTCGCCGCCGTCCAAGTCGCTGGAGCATGCCATGGACCAGATCCGGAAATCGCACGGTGGCGGACGCCGCGGGTTCCTGAAAGCCTTGGCGGTAACGGCCAGCGGACTCCCGGGCGTCCAAGCGCAACAGGCAGTGGCAAATCCCGGCCGGGCGCAGGAGCCCACCCCCGAAACCAAGCCGCAGGCGCCCGCTGCCCCTTCGAGCGTGCAGTATCCGAGAACGTTCACCGGCCGCCAGCTTGCAATGATCGCCTTCCCGCTCGGCGGTGTCGCGGCGGGCGGCGTCGCTCTCGGGGGCCGGGGGCAGTTGCGCGACTGGCAGATCTTCAACCGCCCGGACAAGGGAAAGTCGGTGAGTTATGCCTTCCCCGCTATCTGGGCGCAGGCGGGCAACTCCAAACCGGTGGCTCGAGTGTTGGAGGCCCGGCTCATGCCGCCCTACGAGTCGGCGGGTGGGTTGAGCCCCAACCAGGTTTCCGGTCTGACGCGCCTCGAAGACGCGGTTTTTACGGGTGAGTATCCGCTGGCGAGGATCGCGTTTCACGATCGCGACCTTCCGGTGAACGTGTCGCTCGAGGCCTTCACGCCGATCATTCCGCTCGATGCCGACGAGTCCGGGCTGCCGATAGCCGTCCTCCGCTACACGGTCACCAATTCGGCCAAGGAGACCGCCAAGGTTTCCATCGCCTTCTCGCTCGATAATCCGGTGGGCGTGGATTTGCGCGGCGCCCGGAACACCGCGGCCGCCTCCGCGGGACGCACCGCGGAGTTCCGCGGCAGCGAGGCCATGCAGGGCCTGTACATGACCAACCCAGCCTTGCTTCCGGGCGATCCTCTGGCCGGCTCGTTCGCTCTCTCGGTGCTCGGCGCCGGAGACGGCAAGGTGACTCATCTCCGCGGCTGGCCGCGCGCCAAGTGGTGGGCCAGCCCGCTGCTGTTTTGGGACGATTTCTCCAGCGACGGCCAACTCGGACCCGAGGCGAGCGAGCGGAACGGCGTAGGCTCGATCTGCCTGCGGCGCGAAATCGCAGCCGGCGCGAAAGCCGAGTACACGTTCCTGCTGGCGTGGCATTTCCCCAACCGCACGCCCAACTGGTGCGGATGGACGAATACCGGCAGCATCTCCGGGAGCACGGGCACGGCCGACAAGACCCGGAATGTCGGCAACTACTACTCGCAGCGGTTCGGCGACGCGTGGGAGGCCGCCGGCCACGCGGCCGCCAATCTCGCGCCGCTCGAAAGGCGTATGCATCAGTTCCTCAAAGCCATGCGGGATTCGACGCTGCCTTCGGCAGTGAAGGAGGCCGCCATGGCGAACCTCTCCACCCTGGCCACGCCCACGTGCTTCCGCACCGCCGACGGCAAGTTCCGCGGATTTGAAGGCATCAACGACGACATCGGCTGCTGCTACGGCAACTGCACGCACGTCTGGAACTACGAAACCACCACCCAGCACCTGTTTCCCGACCTAGCGCGATCCATGCGTGAATCCGCATTCGAGTTGGCGGAGCATTTGGACGGCATGCTGCCGATCCGTCTGGCGCTGCCCGAGGGCAGCCAAACCAGCGGAGTCACGGCGGCCGACGGAACCATGGGCCAGATCATCAAGGCATGTCTCGACTGGCAGTTGACCGGCGACCACGACTGGCTCGCGCGCATGTGGCCCAAGATCAAAAAGGCCCTCGAGTTCGCCTGGATCGAAGGCGGCTGGGACGCCGACCGCGACGGCGTCATGGAAGGCGTACAGCACAACACCTACGACGTCGAGTTCTACGGACCCAATCCCATGTGTGGGGTGTATTACCTCGGCGCACTGCGCGCCTGCGAGGAGATGGCCCGAGCCGCGGGCGACGCCCAGTTCGCGGACGAGTGCCGCCGGCTGTTCACAAGTGGAAGCGCGTGGATCGACCAAAACCTATTCAACGGCGAGTATTACATTCAGCAGGTACGAGGCTATTCCCGCGACCGGATCGCCAGGCCGCTGCGTTCGTCGGGTGGCGCCGAAGATCCCGAACATCCCGATTTTCAGCTCGGCGAAGGCTGCCTCACCGACCAGCTCATCGGGCAGTACCTTGCTGACATCGGCGGTCTCGGCCCGCTCCTGGATCCGGCTCACATTCTGAAAACCCTTGCGACCATATACCAGTACAACCACCGCGGCTCCCTGATCCACCATGATTCGGTGGAGCGCACTTACGCCCTCAACGACGAGGCGGCGGTCCTGATCTGCGACTACGCCGCAGGCAAACGTCCCAGGATTCCGTTCCCGTATTCTTCCGAGACCTGGACGGGCGTCGAGTATACGTTCGCCGCGCAACTGATCCAGGCCGGGATGGCGCCTGAAGGCATACGCTGCTTCGAAGATGTGCGCCAGCGGTTCGACGGCGAACGGCGCAACCCCTGGGACGAGCCGGAATGCGGCCATCATTACGCGCGCGCCATGTCCGCCTGGTCGGGAATTGTCGCGTTAAGCGGGTTCCGCTACCGCGGACAGGAAAAAGCCATTATCGCGGCTCCGAAGCTGACGGCGGCGAATTTCTCATCCTTCTGGTCGACCGGCGCCGCATGGGGCGTGTTCACCCAGTCTACGGGCGAGCGCCCGCGGTTCACGCTTTCGGTGCTAGAAGGAAGGCTGCCCTGCCGTTCCGTGGAACTGGCAATCGCCATCCCGGCCGGCGCGAAGTCGTCGGCCACGCTGGGGCAGAAGCAACTCGCGCACGACCTGCGCAAGCGAGACAATCGCTCGATCTTCACCTTGCACGATGCGGTGGAGATTTCGCAAGGCGATCGGCTCGTGCTGGGGGCGTAGACCGATGCGGCAGGCGGGTCCCATGATCGTCCTGGGAGATCTTACCGTAGTTCACTTCGAAACCTTTCGACCATCGCCTCCGAGACCGGAACGCCGGATCGGAAAGATCGAGCGACGGCCCAGGGAGACTGATTGAATTCCGCTCATTCATAATGAGGAGATTGCCATGTTGCCACGTACGCAGCTCTTGATGCCAGGCTTACTGCTTGGCGCCGCTTTCATCGGGTTGGCCCAGGAAAATGCTTTCGACGGCCTCGCGTCCGGTTTGAGCAGCCTGTATCGGCTGTCGAACGGCAAGACCTTCTCCATCAGCCCGGAGAATCCGACGGGCGAGAAGGGGAAGGGCGGGATGGCCGTCCAGGGGTCGGCATCGCCAGCAGCCCGCGACCTGGGGCAAGGCTGGAAGGTCAATCCGTTTGTCGTCATTGAGCCGCACAAGACGTTCACCCTCGCCGAGATCAGTGGCCAGGGAGCAATCCAGCACATCTGGATGACTCCCACCGGCAACTGGCGTTACTCGATTCTGAGGATGTACTGGGACGAGGAAACGCAACCGTCGGTGGAGGCGCCGGCCGGTGATTTCTTTGCCATGGGATGGGGCAAATATGCCCCCATTTCATCGCTGGCCGTGTGTGTCAACCCCGGCAGCGCCTTCAATTCCTATTGGCCCATGCCGTTCCGGAAGAAAGCCCGGATCACCATGGAGAACATCGCCGACGAGCCGATGAGGCTGTATTACCAGATCGATTACACCCAGACCCGCGTGCCGAATGACGCGGCTTACTTTCATGCGCAATTCAGAAGAGTGAATCCGCTTCCTTATAAGCAGGTGTACACCATTCTCGATGGCGCCAAAGGCAAGGGTCACTTTGTCGGTACTTACCTCGCATGGGGCGTGAAGAACAATGGATGGTGGGGCGAAGGCGAAATCAAATTCTATATCGACGGAGACAAGGAGTTTCCCACCATTAACGGCACCGGCACGGAAGATTATTTTTGCGGCTCTTATAATTTCGAGAACCGGGAGAAGAAGCAATACGAGGAGTTCACATCGCCCTACTCCGGTCTGATCCAGGTCATCAAGCCCGACGGTTTGTATCAGTCACAGCAGCGGTTTGGTCTTTACCGATGGCATATCCCGGACCCGGTTCGCTTCGAGAGCGACCTGCGCGTCACCATCCAGGCGCTGGGGTGGCGAGACGGCCGGCGGTACCTGCCGCTGATGGACGATATAGCATCTGTCGCATATTGGTACCAGACCGAGCCGCATGCGCCGTTCCCGAAATTGCCTTCCAAGGATGAGTTGGAAGTGAATTGAAGAATGTTGCCGGACGAGGCAAGCGCATTGGGGAGGTCCTATGAGCGTTCGGAAGATTCGGTTAGCGACAGTTCTTGGTGCAACCATCGCCATGACACTCAACGCAGCGGTAAAGGTCGAAAAGACCGTGTATAAGGGCTGGCCGAACTGTTATCGTGTCAGCAACGGCGAGATCGAACTCGTGGTGACCGGAGACGTCGGCCCGCGGGTGATTCGCTTCGGATTCGTGGGAGGGCAGAACCTGTTCAAGGAATACCCGGAGCAGCTCGGAAAGAGCGGCGAAGAGAAATTCCAGTTACGAGGAGGAGACCGCGTCTGGAAGGCGCCCGAGGATCCGGTTGCAACATGGGCCCCGGATAATGTCCCGGTCGAGATACGGCTGACAGCGGCCGGCCTCATCGCTCGCGCGCCGGTAGAGCCGCTGACCAAGCTACAGAAGGAGATCGAGGTCAGCATGGCGCCTTCCGGCCCGGTGGTGACGGTGTATCACCGCATCGCCAACCGTTCGTTATTCCCGCTGGAGTTCGCGCCCTGGACACTGACCATGATGGCCCAGGGAGGTATTGCCATCACCGGCTTCCCTCCTCGCGGCAAGCATCCCATCAACCTCGAAGCCACCAACCCGCTGGTGATGTGGGCCTACACCGATCTCTCCGACCCTCGCTGGAAATTCACGAAGAAGCACCTGATGCTCCGCCAGGACCCGAATAACAGCGATGCGCAGAAGTTAGGGCTGTTCAATCCGGACACCTGGGCCGCATACCTGTTGAACGGCGAAGCCTTCGTGAAACGCGCAGCCGCAGATCCGGCCGCTACTTACACCGACTTCGGCTGCTCCTTCGAAACCTTCACCAACAACGAGTTTCTGGAAATTGAGACACTGGGTCCGATGACCAAGGTGCCGCCCGGCAAGACGGTAGAGCACGCCGAGCGATGGGGTCTCTACCGCGATGTCAGGCCGGCTGAACTGACCGACGAGGAGCTGACCCGCGTGCTGACGCCGTTGCTGGACGCCACCGGGAGCACCCGTTAAGACGCCGAAGAGAATCGCCGAGGAACCGCCAACTGTTGCCATGACTACAAACAAGAAGGGCCTTTTCATAACCGACGACGGCCAGAACCTGGCGTTCACGTTTGCGCTGGTGAGTTCCCTGTTCTTCATCTGGGCAGTGTGCAACGGGATGATCGACGTGATGGACAAGCACTTCCAGGAGGAGCTCGGCCTGAGCAAGGCGCAGTCCGCGTGGGTGCAGTTCGCGCACTATCTTGGCTACTTCTTGATGTCGGTACCGGCAGGGTGGCTGGCGAGCAGACTGGGGTACAAGCGCGGGATCATCGTCGGCCTGCTGATCGTGGCGGTGGGCGGATTCTGGTTCATCCCGGCTACGCACATCAGCGCGCTGTCGCGTGCGGGAAGCGTGACGCCGGCGACGGCGTTCATCGGCTTCCTGGCTGGGGTCTGCGCCATCGCCACGGGCCTGACGTTTCTGGAGACGATTGCCAATCCGTACACCACGGTGCTGGGCGACAAGAGATTCGCCGCGACGCGCATCAACCTGGCGCAATCGTGCAATGGACTCGGCTGGGTTTTCGGGCCGCCGCTGGGCGGCGTCTTTTTCTATGGGAAAGACGCGCTGGGACACAGCACGGGGAACCAGACGCTGTACATTCCGTATGTCGGGGTGGCGGTGGTCGCGCTGGTCCTGTCGGCTGTTTTCGCGTTTGCCAGGGTCCCGGACATCAAGACCGGGGACGATTATCACCTGGACGACGCGGCTCCCGGAGCGTCGCATTCCATCTGGCTGCACCCGCACTTTGTGCTGGCGGTGGCGGCGCAGTTTTTCTATGTGGCGGCGCAGGCCGGCATTTTCAGCTTCTTCATCAACTACATGACCGCGGAGACACCGGCGATTCCGGCGTCGTGGGGCGCGCCGGGGTTCCTGAACGGCTGGGTGTATGGCTGGTTTGAGACGACCAAAGCGGGCATGCTGGCGCTGAGCGATAAGGGCGCAGCGAACCTGGCGTCGGTGGCGTTCGTCTGCTTCCTGATCGGGCGGTTCACCGGGGCCGGTTTGCTGCGACGGTTCTCGGCTCACAAAATGCTCGGACTGTACGGTCTGATGAACGTGATCATGACGCTGCTGGTGTTCTTCAAACTCGGCTGGGTGAGCGTGGTGTGCGTGTTCCTGAGCTATTTTTTCATGTCGATCATGTTCCCGACGATTTTTGCGCTGGGGATTTTCGGACTGGGCGCGCGGGCCAAGAAGGCGTCGGCATTCATCGTGATGGCCATCATGGGCGGCGCGATTCTGCCCAAGTTGATGGGCGCGGTGGCCGACAAGTGGGACATGTCCCGCGGATTCGTCGTGCCGATGTTCTGCTTTATGGTCGTGGCGGTCTACGGGTTCAACTGGTCGAAGTTCAGCAAGGCGGAGTCGTTGCAGGGGGTGAGGGCGGGCGTGGGGCATTAACCTTGCCCTGGTTGTGGCGAGAGATCACGCGAGTCCGGCATGAGCCGGAATGCCATCGCTAAATGCCCGGGGACACACTTGTGCGGCCCCGGTTTTGGCTAGTCCTCTTCTTCGTCGGCTTTCACGGGTTCCAGGTCTTCGGCTTCGAAGATCTGATGGCAATCGAGACATTCCAGGTAGTCCACGCCGTCTCGACGGGCAATGATCTGGGTGCGGGGATGCTCACAAGCGGGTTGCATAAACAACGCGTAGATGAGTCCTATTCTATCCGGGCGCGTGGGGTTGTCAAGTCCCCCTCGGCCAAGAGTTAAAATCCAGGTAAATGCCCTTCCCTATCCATCGCCTACGCCGCCTCCGGCGCACCGAGGCTCTGCGCAGCCTGGTGCGCGAAACGCGCCTGCATCCGTCGCAATTTATCCTCCCCCTGTTCGTCTGTCCGGGGGAAGGCGTGCGCCGCGAAATCGGCGCCATGCCGGGGAATTACCAGATGTCCATCGACGAGCTCGTCGGGGAGTGCGCCGAGGTCGAGTCGCTGGGCATCGGCGGCGTCATCCTCTTCGGACTGCCGGAATCCAAGGACGAAATGGCGACGGGCGCGTATGACGAAAACGGAATCGTGCAGCGCGCCATTCGCGCCATCCGCAAGGAAACGCCCACGCTGCTGGTGGTGACCGACGTTTGCAATTGTGAATACACCAGCCACGGGCACTGCGGCTACGTCAAGGACGGCGACGTGGATAACGACACCACGCTGCAGTGGCTGGCCAAGTCCGCGCTTTCCCACGCGCGCGCCGGGGCCGACATGGTGGCGCCTTCCGATATGATGGACGGCCGCGTGTGGGCCATCCGCCAGGCGCTGGACGCCAACGGCTTCGATAAAACCCCCATCCTCGCTTACGCCGCCAAGTTCGCTTCGGTGTTCTATGGGCCGTTCCGCGAGGCCGCGGAATCGGCCCCCCAGTTCGGCGACCGCCGCAGCTACCAGATGGACCCGGCCAACGGGCGCGAGGCCATGCGCGAGATCGAGCTGGACCTCGAGGAAGGCGCCGATGTGATCATGGTGAAACCGGCCATGCCGTATCTCGACCTGATCAGCCAGGCGCGGCAGCGGTTCGACGTGCCCATCGCGGCCTACCAGGTGAGCGGTGAGTACTCGATGATCGTGGCCGCCGCGCGCAACGGCTGGATCGATCACGACCGGGCCATGATGGAAAGCCTGACGTCGATCGCCCGGGCCGGCGCGGGAATCATTCTCACATACTTCGCCAAGCCCGCGGCCCGGCTGCTGGGGTAGCGCCGGGAAATGCGCCATCGGAGCCGCGAACGTAAGAGAGCGGTTGCCCGAGGGCGGTTGTCGGCACGAGATTAAAGCTCGAGAGACTCGACGTGATGTACCGCTCTCTTACGTTCGCGGCTCGGCCGGAAGCAGCAAGCGCTATCGGAGCGGTGAGGCGGCAAGCGCCACCGGGCGGTAAACTGGTCCTTTATGCCGCAACCATACCCTCCCCTCGAGGCGCCCAAGCGCCTGCTCTTCGGCCCGGGGCCCAGCCTGGTGGCGCCGCGGGTTTACCGGGCCATGTCGCAGACCGTGGTCGGACATCTGGATCCGTTCTTCTTTGAGGTGGCCGGCCAGATCCGGTCGCTGCTGGGCTACGCCTATTCCACGAAGAACCAATTCAACCTGGCGATCTCCGGGACCGGAAGCTCCGGCATGGAGGCGGCGGTGGCCAACTTTGCCGAGCCGGGGCAGAAATTCGCGCTGCTCACCAACGGCTTTTTCGCCGATCGCATCGGCGAGATGGCGCGCCGCCAGGGCGCCGAGGTGGTGCGCCTTGCCAAGGGATGGGGAGAGCCTTACGACCCACAGGAGGTCCGCGAATTCATGCGGCGCGAGCGGCCCCGCATGGCGGCCTTTGTGCAGGCCGAGACATCCACCGGCATGTTCAACCATGCGAAGCCCATTTGCGAGGCCGCGCACGAGGTAGACGCGCTGGTGATCGCCGATTGCGTCACCTCTCTGGGCGGCATGCCCGTGCTGGTGGACGAGAACGGCATCGACATCGCCTACAGTTGCACACAGAAGGGCCTGGGCTGCCCGCCGGGCCTGGCGCCCATGACGGTGTCGCCGCGGGCGCTGGAACGGCTCAAGGCGCGCACCTCGCCGGTGCAGTCGTGGTATCTGGACCTGCTGTTGCTGGATACCTATTACTCCGGGCACAAGTATCATCACACGGCTTCGGCGACCCTGTTCTACGCGTTGCGCGAGGGCCTGGCGATGGTGGCCGAGGAGGGCCTCGAGAACCGCTGGGAACGCCACCGCCGCAACCACCTGGCGTTCGTCGCCGGCATCCAAGCCATGGGCCTGGAGATGCACGTCCGGAATTCCTCCGATCGTTTATGGACGCTCAATACGCCGCGCGTGCCGGACGGCGTGGACGACGCCCAGGTGCGGAAATTCCTGCTCGAAGAGCGCGGGATTGAAATCGCCGGCGGCTTCGGCCCGCTGGCGGGCAGAGTCTTCCGCGTCGGCCTGATGGGCTACGGATCCACCGGCGAGAACGTGCTGTTGATTCTGAGAGCGCTGGAAGACGCCCTTCGACAACAGGGATTCAAGCCGACCGGAGATAGCGGCGCGGCGGCGGAACAGGCTCTGCGCGCCGCGGCCTGATGCGCCGCGGGGGCAAGGAAGCCAGCAGGAGCCGCGGCCCCGGGCGGCCGCACTCGCACGGCGCGGTTTCCAGCACACGGGCGCTCCACGGAGCGTCAGGCTCGACGTGCAGCCCCGACTGGGCCTCACACTCATAGGCCAGGAGCTGCCCGTCGCGGTCCAGTAGTACTGCGAATACTGGAACCTGAAACGCGTGCCACAACTGATCCCGCTCGGCTTCGCTGAGAAACGGAGTACCTGGATAATGCAGCGCGAATATCATACGGCGGGCACGAGCGCCGGCGGTGGCCGCCCGAGTCAGCTCGTTAAAAGTGCCGGACAGGCCGGCGCACAGGCCTTTGCACTCCACAGCGGGAGTCACCGTCAAGCCAGGATAGAACGGATGCCGGAGGGGGGACCGGAGCCTAAATCGCATGAAGGAGAGTAGTGCAGCGGCTGTTCAAAAGCTCTCAGAATTCTGTGAAAATCCTGTGGAGGTTTTCGCCGCGCATCAGGCGCCCGCCGGAAACGGCGATATCACCCCAAGGGGTTTGTATCCGGCTTGTTCCAATGGGTGATTCCCGCGGCCAGCGCAAGCTGTGTCAGGCCGGCCACGTTGTTCACTCCGAGCTTCTTCATCATGGTCTTGCGGTAGCTGCGCACGGTTTGCAGGCCAAGGTCAAGCATCACCGCGATATCCTTGCTGGTCTTGCCCTCGGCCACCAGCCGAAGCACCTGCAACTCACGGGGGGAGAGCGATTCCAGCGGGCTGTTGGCGCGGGTGTCGAGCTCGCCGCGCTGGATGCGGGCCAGCAGCCTGTCGGAAACCTGCGAGCTGAGGTAGGAGCCTCCGCGCGCCACCGTGCGCAGCGCCTCCAACAGCTCGCCCGAGGAAGCCTTTTTCAGAACAAATGCGCGCGCGCCGCTGCGGATGGCGCTGACCACGGAATTCTCGTCGTCATACATCGAGAGAATCACCACCTTCACGCCGGGACAGTGCCGGAGCAGCTCCGTGGTGGCTTCGATGCCGTTCATTCCAGGCAGGCCGATATCCATCACGACGATGTGCGGCGGGGCCTTCCTGCACAGGTGCACCGCTTCCGTGCCGTTGTCGGCCTCCCCCACGACGCGAAACTCAGCCCCACGCTCGAGGATCGTTTTGACTCCATCGCGCACCAGTTTGTGATCATCCACAAGAACAATGTCGAGTGGCATAATTTATCCCTCAGGCGGCTTCCGGAGCCGCGGCCCGCACAGTCGTTCCCATCCCCCGGTTGCTGATGATGGACAGGTCCAGCCCCGCCTGCGCGGCATAATGCTCCATGCTCAGCAGTCCCAGCCCCCGGCATCCGCGAAGCAGATCCGAAGTGTCGAACCCTTTTCCGTTGTCCCGAATCTCCAAAACGATAGCCGTACGAGAGGACTTTATCGCGATTTCGATGGCGGAGCAACTGGCATGCTGCACGGCGTTCTCCACCGCCTCCTGAGCGATCTGGCACATGGCGGAGGCGATCTTGGGATCGATCTTCAACGAGGGATCCACATTCACCCGCAGCGAGCCCCCGAAACGCCCGCGGATGCGCCCGCTGAACCGGTCCAGGGCGGAACGCAAGCCGGCTCGCTCCACCGTCGAGGGATTCAACTCGTAGCTGTACTCGCGCACGCCCTGCATCATGGTTTCCAGAGTCTGCTGGATTTCCACTACCCGCGCGCAGGTCTCCGGCGAGACGCTCTCCAGGTCCATGCGGATCAGATCCAGTTGCAGTCCCAGCGCCGTCAGGTTCTGGCCCACCGTGTCGTGGAGAAACTTTGCAACCATGTTGCGCTCGAACTCCTGGGCTTTGAGCGCGCCCAGCACCGTGTAGCGCAATTCCTGTTCGGCAATGCTCCAGGGGGTGACTTCGCGGGCCATCCCGCCGGCGTAGCGAATCTCCTCGCCGAAGCGGATGGGAAACACGGTGAGGTCCCAGATGGCGTTGCCCCGGCGCTCGCGGAGGATCAGGGTTTCGCCTTCCAGGGCGCGGGCGAAGCGGTCCCGCCACACGCTGGCAAGCCCCGGATCGAGGGCTTCGGCGGCCGGGCGTCCCACCAACTCGGAAGCGGGTCTCCCGAAGATGGAGGCGGGGTCTCCATAGATGCAGTGGAAGACGCCCGCGGCGGTCACTATCCAGTGACATGCCGAGCTCTGTTCCAGAAAGGCTTCGGCCAGGCATCCGGCGTCAGGCATGGGGGCCGCTAGAGTACTCGGAACCGCGAATTTGCTGCGCATGAGTCAAATTCCATTTTGACGCGGAGACGCCAAGACGCGGAGAAAAACGCGGAGAGGATGAGAGATCCAGAGTTTCCTCTTCCCCGGGTTCGAACGCGGAGGGAGCGGAGACCCGCGGTGTCAGCGAGGGATCCGCGTAATGATGCGCGATTCTTTTGAGGCCCGCTGCCCCACCTAAGGCCGCGTCCCGCGCCGAATCCTCCGCTGGCTCCGCGTTCGAACCTCCGGTAGCGGCGCGCAACGTCGACCCACGCATCAGTCCTTCTTTCTCCAAGTCTTTCTCCGTGTTTTTCTCCGCGTCTTGGCGTCTCCGCGTCGAGCATTGCTTGCCGGTCTGAGGCGGAGCCTCGTTAGCATTTGCGTGCAACTACCTTGCGAACGGCGGCGGCGACATCGCGGGCCACCAGGCCGTACTTGTCCAACAACTCATCCGGCTGGCCCGATTCGGCGTAGGTATCGTGGATGCCCACGAATTCCATGGGACACGGCTCGATCTCGGCTACCGCCTGGGCCACCCGCACGCCCAACCCGCCATCCACGAGGTGCTCCTCGGCCACCACGATAGCGCCGGTCTCGGCGGCCGCGCGCCGAATGGCTTCGCGGTCGAGCGGCTTCACGGTATGCATGTCGATCACGCGCGCCGAGATGCCCTCGCTTTCCAGCGCGTCCGACGCCAGAATGGCCTGGGCCACCAGCAGGCCGTTGGCGATGATGGTGACGTCCGAACCTTCCACCACCTCGATGGCCTTGCCGATTTCGAACTTCCGATCGCCGTTGTAAACGATAGGCGCCTTGACCCGGCCGGTGCGGATGAATACCGGCCCCACGTGCGCCGCGGCCTGCCGCACCAGCGCCTTGGTGGCGGCTTCATCGGCCGGCGAGATCACCACGAAACCAACCAGCGCGCAGGCCAGCGCGGTCTCTTCGACGCTCATCTGCGAGGGACCGTCTTCGCCAATCGAGATTCCGCTGTGCGTTCCCACCACCTTGAGGTTAACCTTGGGGTACGCCGCGCAGACGCGAAGCTGCTCGAAGCCCTTATTCATGACGAAGGCCGAGAAGCTGGAGACAAACGGGATCTTTCCCGCGCTGGCCAGCCCGGCGCCGATCCCCACCATGTTGGCCTCGGCAATGCCGCAGGAAAAGAACCGGTCGGGAAACTCCTTGGCGAAATAGGTGGTCATGGTGGATTTCGACAGGTCCGCGTCGCAAACCACAATGTCCCGGTTCTCGCGGCCCAACTCCACCAGGGTGCGCCCGAAGGCTTCGCGGGTGGCCGGTCCCAGTTTCACTTCGAATTTGGTCTTGGCAGGCATGATTATTTGAGCTCCTGTAAGGCCAGTTCAACTTCGGCCGGGGTGGGGGCCACGCCGTGAAACTTGGGGTTGTTCTCCATGAAGGAGACGCCTTTGCCCTTGATGGTGTGCGCCACGATACAGGTAGGCCGGCCTTTGGTGGCCTGGGCTTCCCGAAGCGCCTTCTGGATGGCGGGGATATCGTGGCCGTCGATCTCCAGCGTGTGCCAGCCGAAGGCGCGCCACTTATCGGCCACAGGCGCGATTTCCATGATGTCCTTGATGAAGCCGTCGAGCTGGATGCGGTTGTAATCGACGATGGCAACCACGCTATCGACCTTGTGGAACGCGCCGGCCATGGCGGCTTCCCAGATCTGGCCTTCCTGGATTTCCCCGTCGCCCAGCAGAACGTAGGTGCGCGAGGAGCGGCCGTCGAGGCGCGCCGCCAGCCCCATTCCAAGCCCCAGCGAGAGGCCCTCGCCCAGCGAGCCGGCGGAAGCCTCCAGACTGGGAATGAACCGCACGTCCGGATGCCCCTGGTACATCGAGCCGAGTTTCCGCAAGGTGTTCAACTGGCCGATCGGGGTGTCGGAAAAGCCGGCCTCCGCCATGACGGCATACAGCACCGGCGCGCCGTGGCCCTTGGAGAGAATGAAGCGGTCGCGATCCGGCCATTTGGGGTTCTTCGGATCGATACGCATGTAGTCGAAATACAGTTCCACCACGATTTCGACGGCCGAGAGCGAGCCCCCGGGGTGCCCCGATTTGGCAGCGCCGGTCATCTCGACAATTTCGCGGCGAACACGTTTACAGATAGCTTGAAGTTCTTCTATGGATTTGGGCATTGAATGTCCTGATTTTACCATCACGAGGTCCACAGCACGGGCTCATTCGCCCCAGCTCCCTGGGGGGCTGCTTTTCGTTCGGCCGGTAGCGCGAATGATCGTCCCAGGCCGTGGCCCAGCGGCGCGGGCCCGGTCAAGGGCTGCGGAAGCTCGGTGCGCGATCCGACTCTACCGGGTGAAGCGGCCCACGAAACCGCCGCCGGAACGCATCGAGATGTAGAGCGAGTCCGCCGGGCGCAGCGTCAGGTGTTCGATCTTGACGCTGTCTGCTTCCGGCTGGTCCCGAACGAGCGTGGATACCCAGGACCCCTGCTTGAGGAATGTGAGATCCACGCGCACCGTTTTGCCGACCGGGCCATTATTGACCGCCAGGAACCACGTGTCGCCCTTACGCCGGGCAAAAGCGGCCACGTCGCCGATTTGCGAAACCGGCAGTACCACGGTCTCATCCCAGGTGCTGGGAATGCTCTTGATGACGTCCACCGCGGGGTTTGCCAGGATGTTGGCGGGATGCGCGGCGAAGACGAGGAACGGCGCCTGAAGCAGGATGGCGTTGGCAATCTGGTGCGGCCAGGTGGTATCGCCGAGCTTGACGCCCCCGAAGTGCATGGGAGTGTAATCGGCCAGCCCGGCCAGCATGCGGGCGAAAGGCAGCGTGACTTCCTGCAAAGCCCACGGCGGCCGGCTCTCCATGCCGCGAATCCCTTCCATGCCGATCAGGTTCGGCCAGGTGCGCTCGTTGCCTGTAGGCTTGTTGCAGCCGTGGAAGTCGATCACCATCTGGTTTTCCGCGGCCAGCTTCAGCAGCTCCTCATAGAGATCGATCAAATCTTTGTGCTCGTGGTCGAAGAAGTCGATCTTGGCACCCGCGACGCCGGTGCGGTGGCACATGGCGAAGAACTCGCGGCGGCTTTCGGGGGTCCGAAGCTGGTTGCTGTGCCTCCAGATGACGACTCCGACGCCGCGCTCGCGCGAGTAGTCCACCAGCTCCTTCAACGTGCTCTCGGGCCAACTGGACCAGAAGCCCTCGAGCAGGTTGTATTCGAAGCCGAGCGCGGACGCCATCCTGGCAAACTCCTTCATGCCATCGGGGGTGTTGTTGCCGCCATCGAGGTAGCTCCACAGCGCGCGGCCGGTTCTCACCCACTTGGTTTTGAGGCCGTCCGGAAACAGCTTGGGGTCCGGCGGCGCCGCGACATTGTGTACAATATCGCAGTTCACCAGCGCATTCAGGTCGGCGCCGATCATGACGACCCTCCAGGGCGTGGTGATGGTTCCGGTGATGGCCGCCGGCTTTTTCAGGCGCTCGACGTCCTGCGCATAGCGGAGCCGGAACGGGTAACTGGCGGGGATCGAATGCGCGAGCCGCGCATATAACATGCCGGCGCCGTCGGCTTGGAGGCCCATGCCGCTGTAATTGCGAAGCGCTCCCTCGGCAATGGAAGCGTAACCCGCCCCCTGCGGCAACTGGAAGGTCACGGGAGGCGCCAGCCAGCCGCCGGGCGGAACGGCCCGCAGCCCTTTCCTCACATACGTGCCTTCGTAGTGGTCCTCCAGGTCGTGATACCAGAGCGTGCTTCCTTCGGGCAGCCGGAAGGCCGTGGCCTCATCCGGCGTGCGCGGGCCTTCGCCCGGCACCACGTGGCGGAAGGCGATGCCGTCGTTATAGGCGCGGATCTCCAGCGTGTACGCCGTACGGGACTGGCGGTGGGTCAATGCCACCTTCACGCCATTGCAGTTGTCCGTGGCAGTGGAATGTGCGCCGTTCCAGGGGTAGGTCTGGTTCACCTTATAGGGCTCGGCCTTGCCGAATTCGACGCCTTCGGCAAGGTTGGCCTGATCCACAATGATGCCCATCGCCGAAAGCTCGATCACCGGCTTTTGGGCCAATGTGACGGTGTACGCGAGATTGCCTTTGGCGTCCGATGACAGCCGGAACTGAACACGGCCGTCCGGGCTGGCAACTGTGACCTCATCCGCCGCCCCAGCGGGCACGGAGAGGTAGGACGCGGCAAGCACTGCGAGAATCATTCGGATGTGCATAAGAGGTCTCCTAAGCCTCCGCTCCCGACCCAGAGGGTACCCCGGTCGCGGCTCAGTGGGAACGCCTTGTCACAGAGCCGCGACCGTCAGGGAGCGGAGGCCAAAGGTCTGGTCAGAATCGGAACCGCAGGGACACCTGCATGATCCTGGCGGCCCGGGAACCACTAGCCTGGCCGAACAGACTGTTGGTCTGCTGGCCGGCCGGATTAAACGTGGCGGAGGTGTTGACGCCCGAATACTGGGTATGGTTCAAAATGTTGTACAACTCCCAACGGAATTGCAGCACACGTCCTTCACCGGCGATTGGGAAGTTCTTGAACACGGTTGCGTCCCAATTGTTGCGGCCCGGTCCGCGGAGGAAGGTGATGGGAGCGTTGCCGGGATCGTTCATCCCCGGGCGCGCGAAGCACGCGGTGTTGAACATCGCGTTCCAGACGCGGCTTCCGTAAGGCAGGTTCGGGTTGCAGGTGAGGTTGATTCGCTGCCCGTCGCCGCCGCCCGTCTGGTCGGTCCCATCGGAGGTGGAAAAACCTACGCCGCTCGGCTGGCCGCTGGCGAACATGGTAATGCCGGAGATCTGCCAGTTATCCAGCGCGAACCGCGTGGCTTTGCCCGGCAAAAGCCGGCTTAGCCCCGGAATGTTGTAGGTGTAGGTCAGGATCAGCTTGTGGGTCTGATCGCCGCCGTCCAACCCGTAGCTCCATACTCGCCACGGCCGCCACATCGGGAGGCTGCTGTAGTCCAGCCACTTGGCCCAAGTCCAACCCGCCGTGAATTCGAGCCTCTGCGCGAACCGGCGGCTGGCGTTGACCTGTAGCGAGTGGTAGTTCGAGCTGCCCGCGTCCTCGTTGTAAGTCACCGTCGTGTAGCCTGGAACCGCTTCGAGGAAACTATCCGCGTACGCCTTACCGGTGGTCGGATCGATGCTTTTGGAAAGGAACCGGATGCCGTACGGCAGCGTGTTCAGATTCTGGCTGACGGCCAGGTGCTTCCCTAAGGTCCCCACGTATTTCGCCTCCACAACCGTCGCGAAACCAATCTGCTGCTGGATGCCGAACGTCAGATTGTAAGATCCCGGCTGTTTGGAGTTCAGGTCCCACCCGCTCGTCGAACCCGGGAACAAGATCCCCGACGCGTTCAGAAGAGTATTGAAACTCCCGTAGTAAATTGTGGGGGTGTATGAAATCGGGGGCTGGTTGGACTGCGGCTCGTTCCGCACCACCGCATTGAACATGCCGAAACCGAGCCGCACGGCCGTCTTGCCGGTTCCGAACGGGTCCCAGGCCAGCCCGAACCGAGGTTGCAGCGCCTCGCCGGGACCGTTCACAAAGGCCACGGGATAATTCGGATCCCTCGAGGTCACCATGCCGTTGGCGGTGTTGCCCGATCCCGGCACATAGCCCCCGATCAGAGCCGCGTAGGTGGTCTGCCCCGTCAGGGGATTAAGGGCCATGCGGGTACTGCCCACCATGACCGGCTGGTAGAGCACAGGGGCTTGGGTGGGGCTGTACCGCGCCAGCGAAAACGACGCGGTGTTACCGTCCAGCTCCCGGTACATAGTGGCGTGCGATACGCGCAGCCCGAGCTCCAGCGTGAGCCGCCGCGACACTTTCCAGGAATCCTGCAGGTACCAATCGACAACGTAGGCGTCCGCCTTGGGCTGGAGCCTAGAGTTCGGCTCCTGGTAGGTGTCGAAGTTCCCCAGTACCGCATTGGCGAAGGGATGATTCGCGTCCAACGGGTTATTGGTGTCGCGGTTGAAGGCGAAGTTGCCCATCCACGTCTGGCCGAAGCCGGGAACCGAGAGGATCACGGCGCGCTCAAAGTAAAGCCCCGCCTTGAAAGTATGCCCGCGGCGGTTCACGGTAACGCCGTCGGCGAGTGTGTACACGCTATCGATGCGATGCGCCGGGTACCGGTCGGACCAATAACCGCCAAAGCTGGGGGCGTTGCTGATGACTCCGCTAAAGGAAGCTTGCGGGATGATGTTGTCCGGGTTGATCTGGGGGTAGAACTGTCCCACCGTGAACCCGATCTTGGCACGCTGGATCTTGGCCAACTCGTCCGGCGGAGCCAGCAGGTGATTCAGGAAATTCCTGCGGGCCGTGCCGTGGAACTCATTGACGATACTGGCGGTGAGAATCCGGGTGTAACCCAGCACCGCGGTCCGCACTAGAAACTCCAGGTTGTCCTGCACCATGGGCCATGGCGCCGAGCCGCCCGACCCGTTCCAGCCGTGCTCCGTATTCCCCCACGTCATGCCATGGAAAAAGACCGTGTCTTTTTCGGTGGGCGAGTAGTCGAACCGGAAGTTATGCGTCAGCTTGGATTGGTCCAGGCTCTCCTGAAACTGGTAGTTGTAGGTTCCGCCCGTGAGGGCCCGGTTGAGCTGGTTGGGCTGCACAAACACGTTCAACAGCGCCTGGCCGCTCTTGTTGATGCGGCTGGCCGGAATGACGTTGCCGGGAAAGGCCACCTTGTTGTTGGTGGGGTCGTTGATGACCTCAAGCTTGTTGCTGGTGTCCATAGACTGCGAGAAATCCCCGTTCCGTTCCAATGCGGTGGGCATGGTGAGCGTCGCCATGCTGAGCGGCATCTTCGCCGGGTCCCGCTCTACCGAGTAGAAGAAGAACAGCTTTTCGCGGTTCCGGTTGAACAGTTTCGGGATGGTCACCGGCCCGCCAATGGAAAGGCCCTCCGTCAAATAACGGTACTTGGCTTTGGCGGCGCCGCTCCGGTTGTTCCACCAGGTGTTGGCGTTGAACATCTCGTGACGCTTGTACCAAAACACGGTTCCATGAAAGTCTTTGGAGCCGTTCTTGGTAACGATGTTGACGATTGCTCCGCCAGCCCGCCCGTACTCCGCCTGGTAATTGTTGAGCAGGACGGTTACTTCGTTGGCCGTATCGAAGGCGGTGTAAACCACGTGCGATCCGGCGCTGCCCAAGTCGGTGCCCGGGAGTCCATCGATCGTAACGGTATTGGTGCTGCTTTGCATGCCGCCGATGCGCGGCGTGCCGACGTTCGAGTAGTTCCCGCCGACCGACTCCGCCGGGTCGCGGGTCTCGACGCCGGGCAGCAGGTTCAGCATTCCCACCACATCACGGCCCTTTTGCGCCAGGGTGTCCAGTTGGTGGGTGGTCAGCAGGGCCGAACCTTCGGCGCTGGCCGTCTGCACGTTGGTCCCCTGCGCCGCGACCGTCACTGTCTCGGACACCGACCCGATGGCCAGTTGCAGGTTGCCCAGCGCGAGCCGCCCGCTTGGCGTCACCTGGTTTCCCTTCCTCTCCAACGTCTGAAACCCTTTGGATTCCACTTTGACCGTGTAAGCTCCAGGCAGGACAGAGGGAAACACAAAGCTGCCGGCGGTGTCCGTGGCCGCGGATCGCAGGTCGGCCGTGCTTTCGTTGATCAGGGTTATGGTGGCCCCGGGGATTGCCTGCCCCGAGGGATCGGTTACGGTACCGGAAATGACGCCCGTAACCGTTTGAGCCCAGACCAAGGCAGTGGCGCAGAGGAGCGCTGCCGCGAAGGCCAGTTTCCTAGTCAAGTTGTTCATAATAAACCTCGTTATCTAAATCGATCTGACTTTGAGCCGCAGCTCCCGTGATCAGGGGAGTCTCATCGCGCACGCGGTCACCCCACCGCGTCGCGGGCTGCAAATTTAACGCCAAAGCCAGTAGCGTTAGCGAAAAATACTAATCGACCCTGGAGAGCATTGTATTCTGCGTTTCAGGTTATTGCAACCTTTTTCTCTGGAATTGGACGTATAAAACAGTCGTTAACGTACGTTTAACGTAGGTATAGAGGAGCCGTGGACGCCCCGTTACCGCTTCCCCTTCACCCGCCTGAACTCGTCGCGGATTTCCTGCAACTGGCGGGCGTGGGTCTCGGCGTGGTTGGCGTAGCCTTCGAGCAAGCGCCGCAAGGTCATCGGCCCGTTTTGGGTGTGGTTGCCGGCGCGCTCGAAGGCGGCGTCGGGGAGACCTTTCAGCAGATCGTAATTCTCCGCGCGAACGCGCCGGAAGGTTTCCAGCGATTGTTTCGGCTTGCGGCGCGCGTAATCCAGGTTGCGCGCCCACGCATCTTGGTCGAAGGCCACCAGCGTGGGGTTGTCTTCGGCGATCACTTGGCGGAAGCGATGCGCGCCCACCAGCTCGGAGTCGGCGACGTGCGCGACAATCTGCCGGATGCTCCACTTCCCGGAGGTGATCACGAAATCCTCTTCCTCGCCAAAAGCGCCGGTCAGGACCACGGCCAGCAGCTCCGGGCCGCGGCGGAATCGTTCCAATAGCGCTGGTATGTCGGACATGGTAATGAACTCCATGGTAATCCGCGCAGCGCTGCTGATGGAAACGCCGCCGGCGCTACAATGAAATCACCTTTTATGAAACTCAAACTGGCGGTCTTACTGGCGGCCCTCTTGACGGCGGCGCCGGCGCAGGTTCGCAGACCCACGGAACGTCCCGTGCGGCTCTCCTCCCGAGGCACGCGCGGCGCGGTGGCGGCGGGAACCGAGTTCGCCACGGAAGCCGGCATGCGGATGTACCTCACCGGCGGCAACGCGGTGGATGCCGGCGTGGCCAGCATGCTGGCCGCAACCGTGGTCGAGTTCTCGCACTTCGGGCTGGGCGGCGAAGCGCCCATCCTGGTGCGCGCGCGGAGCGGCATAGTGTACGCCGTCGCGGGCGTGGGCACCATGCCCAAAATGGCTACGGCGGATTTCTTCCGCCAGCACAAACTGACGCCGGAGGAAATCGTCACGCCGCCCGGCGACGGCGGCTTGAAGGCCTGGGTGCCAGTGGCGGGCATCCTGCCGGCGCTGGTTCCGGCGGTGGCGGAGGCGGCACTGGTCACGCTGCGGGAGTTCGGCACGAAATCGTTCGCCGAAGCCGTCGAGCCGGCCATCGAGCTGGCTGACGGCTTCCCCGTCGACGAGCTGCGGTGCATTTCCATCGAGCGCAGCCGAAAGTACCTGGAGGCCTGGCCGTATTCCAAGCGCATCTTCCTTCCCGGCGGCCAGGTTCCCAAGCCCGGCGATATCTTCCGGCAGGCCGACCTGGCGCGCACCCTACGCGCCATGGCCGAGGTGGAGAAGAAGGCGCTGGCCGGGGGCGCCAGCCGCGCCATGGCCATCGATGCCGTTCGCGACTTCTTTTATCGCGGCGAAATTGCGCGCCGCATCGACGAGTTCTCCAAGCAGAACGGCGGGCTGCTGCGCTATGAAGACATGGCGGCGTTCCATCTGGAGCCGGAGGCCCCCGTCTCCACCACCTTCCACGGCTATACGGTTTACAAGCCCGGTTTCTGGAGCCAGGGACCCGACATGATCGAGACGCTGAACATTCTCGAGGGCTTCAACCTGGCCGATCTGAAGCTGAATTCGGCGGATTACATCCACACGCTGACGGAGGCCCTCAAGCTGGCCTACGCGGACCGCGACACCTATTATGGAGACCCGAAATTCAACCAGATTCCCGCCGGCCGCCTGCTTTCGAAGGAGTACGGAGCGGAGCGCCGGAAGCTGATTACGGACAAGGCTTCGCTCGAGTTCCGTCCCGGCAAGGCCGGCGACAAGCCGCCCCAGCATCCGTATTATGCGGAAATCGCCCGCTACAAGATCGACGACGCGCTGATGGCCAAGGACACCACCTGCGTGGACGCTATCGACAAGGACGGCGTGGCGTTCTCGGCCACGCCCTCGGGCGCGTGGATGCCCACCTACATCGCGGGCGATACCGGCATTCCGCTCACCCAGCGGGCCCAGAGTTTCCTGCTGGTGCCCGGACATCCCAACGAGCTGGCTGGCGGCAAGCGGCCGCGCGTGACGCTCAGTCCGACGCTGGTGGTCTATCCCGACCGGTCGGTGGTCACGCTCTCCACCCCCGGCGGCGATAACCAGGATCAGGCCTTGCTCCAGGTGCTGTTCTACGCCGTGGAATTCGGCATGACCGCCCAGGCCGCGGTGGAGGCGCCCCGCTTCCAGACCGAGCACCTGGTCTCGAGCTTCGACAACCACGCCATGAGTCCCGGCACCCTGTTGCTGGACGACCGCACGGCCGCCGCGGTGGTGGACGAGCTGAAAAGCCGCGGCCACAAGGTGGAAATGCGCACCCGGTACGCCAGCGGCGCCGCGCCCGTGCTCATCCGCCTGCGCCCGGATGGCATGCTCGAAGCCGGAGCGGACCCCTTCTACTACCGGTCGGCGCAAGCGTGGTAGGGCCGCTGTTCGAGGAGCCGGGCGGCTTCGACCGCGGGGCTCTGGCCGTGAAGCTGCGGTTGGCGGCATCCGAGAACATCTACATTGGCGGCAGCTCCTGGAAATACGAGGGCTGGCTCGGCCAAGTGTACACGCGCAGCCGCTACCTTTCGCACGGCCGGTTTTCCAAGCGGCTCTTCGAAACCGAGTGTCTGCGCGAATACGCCGAGACCTTCCCCACGGTGTGCGGCGATTTCGCGTTCTACCAGTTCCCCACGGAAGATTTCTGGCGCAAGCTGTTCCGCCAGGCGCCGGAGAGTTTCCGCTTCGCGTTCAAAGTGCCGGAACAGATCACCTGCAAGGTGTTTCCGGCGCGCGCGCGTTACGGAGCGCAGGCGGGCAAGCCCAACGAAACGTTCCTGGACGCGCGGGCGTTACAGGAAATGTTCCTGCGCCCCTTGCTGCCGCACCGGGAAAAGACCGCGCTGCTGATTTTCGAGTTCGGCGCGTTCGGCCGGAGCAGCTTCCCCGATCTGAGCGAGTTTCTCGACCGGCTGGACCCCTTTCTGGCGAGCCTGCCGCCCGAGTTCCGCTACGCCATCGAGATCCGCAATCCCGAATTCCTGGCCCGGGATTACTTCGCCTGCCTGCGTGCGCACCGTGTGGCGCACGTGTATAACGCGTGGTCAAGGATGCCGGAACTAGGGCGCCAACTGGCGATTCCCGATTCCGCGACGGCGGATTTTCTGGTGTGCCGCGCCCTGCTGCGCCGCGGCCGGCCCTACGAGGACGCCGTGGCAATGTTTGCCCCGTACACCGAGGTGAAAGACCCTAACCCCGAGGCACGCGACTCTATGCGCGTGCTCATCGGCCGGGCGCGCGAGAACAAGCAGTTTCTTTTCCTGTTTGTGAACAACCGGCTGGAAGGAAACGCCCCGCTGACGATTCTGTCGCTTGTGGAGCCCTAAGCCGGCGATTTACCGCCGCCGCCGGATCCCCCACAGAGCCAGTAGAGCCAGTCCCATCACGCCGAGTGTTCCCGGCTCGGGAACCTCCTCGCCGCCAGCGCCGCCGCGGCCGCTCAGGTCGATGTCGCCGCCATAGGCGACAAAACCTTCCAGGTCCGCGATATGCGTGATCGACATTTGATGGCCGGGTAACGCGTTTGGATCGTAGTGAAACAGGTCGCCGCTCCTGACCCACCAGTCATCCACAAACCAGAACGATCCATCGATGTCCATGGCCAGTCCGTTGGCCTGCCAAAAGCCACCATGGTGGTCGAGGTCGTCCGCCGACAGCAGGGTAGGGCCTGAAACCGTCCAGTTGCCCGTGTTGACATGCCAAAGATTGCCGCCCGTGGAAAGGACCCAAATGTAGCCCGGGTCATGGTTCTTCCAGTCGTAGGCAACGCTTGAAAGCGACGCGTTGATGTTGAGGAAGTAACCGGGGTTGTTTGGATCGGGCAGAACGTGGCCTACCCCACTGCCCCAATTGGGACCGAAAGTATAAATCCGGCCACTCCCCCACTCGACCGAGTAGTTGGTGGCGCCATTAGTGGCCCCGTCCGTCATACCGTCGCCGTAGAGGAGAGGGGGGGGGGCGTCGGGGTTGGGGTAGGTGGCGCCATTTGTGTAGACGTCGCCGGGCATATACGCGCCGGTGGTCTCGTCGTACTCGTAGCCGGTATAGCCGTAGTTCCCGCCCGTGGTCCGGACGGCGCCGAAAACCGCGATTAATGCCTCAGTATACGCGTGATGTTCGGCGTCGCCGTGATCCTCCGTGGATATGACCGTATTGTTGGGCAGCACTATGTCGATCCGGTTGTTGGTGCAGCAACTGCCTTGGTAGCCGGCAAGGTAGTAGGGTAAGAGTGGACTCGCCATTGCGGGGAGGAGGCAGACAACCAAGATGGTTACGAGGATCGCAAGTCGCGTGAGCATGTACACATCTCCACAGCCCTGCCGTCAAAGGCAGGGCTACCCGAGAGTATGCGCCGCCGGCACGCATAGGCACAATACGAAAGGGGCCTGATTGTCCGAAAGATACAAGACTTCCGCGTCCAAAACAGTCCTAGAACGACCGTAAAGTACTAGTACTGCCACTCGCCAGGCGGGCGGCGCGGCCACGCTGTTTCTCTGGCTTGTGGAGCCGTGAGCGGCGCGGTATCCTAAGCCGAACCTTATATGCTGCCGCAAATCCGGGAAAAACGCATCGAGCCGGACATCACAGTAGTGGAGCTGGCCGGCAGACTGGCGCTCGGCCGCGAGAGCCAACGGTTCGAGGCGCTGGTAGGGGAGTTGTTCCGGAAGGGAGAGCTGCGGGTGATCTTCGACATGACACGGGTAGATTACCTGGACAGCGCCGGGATCGGCCTGATCGCGGCGGCCGCCGGCAAACTGAAGGAGTCCGGCGGGGAGCTGGTGCTGGTGGCCCCCGAAGGCCGGGTGCTGCAACTCCTGAAGACGGCGCAGGTAACCGCCATCGTGACGGTTTGCCCGACGGTCGGGGAAGCCGCCGACGTGTTCCCTCCTCCGCCGCCGCCGGAAGCGGCGTAGGACAGGCCCACCATGGAACTCTTCGAGGTGATCGAAAGGCGACACTCGGTGCGGGCGTTTACGCCGCGGCCGGTGGAAGTCGAGAAGGTAACGCGCGTGCTCGAGGCTGCCAATGCGGCGCCTTCGGCCGGCAACCTGCAAGGGTATGAGATCTTCCGGGTCGCCGGTAAGAAGGAGCGCACCATGCTGGCGCGGGCGGCTCTGGACCAGTTCTTCATTGAGAGTGCGCCGGTCGTGCTGGTGTTTTGTGCCAACCCGGCACGATCGGCGGGGAAGTATGGGGAGCGGGGCGCCCGCCTGTACGCGATTCAGGACGCCACGATTGCGTGCACGTTCGCCATGCTGGCCGCCACCGCGCTGGGTCTCGGCACAGTGTGGGTAGGAGCTTTCAACGATGCTGCGGTCGAGCATGTGCTCGGCACGCGTAACCTCCTGCCGGTCGCGATCCTCCCCATCGGGTATCCCGCCGAGGAACCGGAGCCGGCCCCAAGGCGTCCGCTGTCGGACCTGGTACACGGTTGATTCCTGCGAGCGAAGCCCGGGAGCAAGATGGGCCTTGAATTAGTGCGAGGAACGGTGCAGAATCGTCCTTGAGAATTCCAGAAGGAGAAGATCATGCCCGATCATCCGGTATCCCGCCGGTTATTCCTGTCGGCCGTAGCTGCCGCTCCGCCCGCGCCAGTCCTGCTTGCCTCGGACAGAATTGCGATATTCGACCCGCCGCCCGAGCGGGTCCGAATCATCACGGCGACGGCCTCATCCGTAGTCCCGCCGCCCCGCTACACGGCGGCGGAGATCAAACAGATCCAGTCCCAGGGCAAGGACGTTCAGATCACGTTGCCGGCCAACGCCGCCGAAATGAACAAGCTGCTGCCCGAAGCCGACGTCATCTTCGGCTCGCTCGGCGCGGAGATGCTGGCCAGGGCGAAGAACTTGCGGTGGCTGCAAGCCACTGAAGCCGGAATGGAAACGGTGCTGTTTCCGGAGCTGATTAAGAGCGATGTGGTGGTGACAAACATGGCGCGGATGTTCGCGCCGGCCATCTCGGAGACGGCCATCGGCATGCTCTTGAGCCTGACGCGCGGGCTCAACAAGTATTACATTCCCCAGTTCGAGAAGCGGACGTGGCATGCCGAGCGGAACCTGGTCGAGGTGGATGGTATGACCATGGGGGTCGTCGGCATGGGCGGCTTGGGGTCGGCAACGGCTATGCGCGCGCACTACGGCTTTAACATGCGGATCCTCGCCACGGATGCGAAACCCCTGGCCAAGCCGATCTTCGTGGACACGCTGCGCGAGCCAGCCTGGCTCATGGAGATGGTCCCGCAAGTGGACGTGCTGGTAAGTGCGGCCCCCTGGACCAAGGAAACCGAAGGGATGTTCAACGAGAAGGTATTCCGGGCGATGAAGAAGACCGCGTACTTCCTCAACATCTCCCGGGGAGCGCTGGTGGAAGAGAAGGCGCTCGTCCAGGCGCTGAAGGAGGGCTGGATCGCCGGCGCCGGGCTGGATGCGACCCGCCCCGAGCCATTGCCGTCCAGTCACCCGTACTGGGACTGCCCGAACCTGGTCATCACGTGCCACACCGCTGGATTCGCGCCACAACGCCAGATCCGTTTAGTGGGGCTGCTGGCCGAGAACGTCCGGCGCTACTCCAGCGGCTTGCCGCTGATGAACGTGGTGGACAAGCAGCGCGGTTACTGATCCGAAAACGCGCATGTGTGGCCCGGTGAACGATTATCGAGGAGGACACGTCAACGATGCGATCGGCTTTGATTACAAGAGGATTACTTCCGTTTGCGGCCATGGCCATATTCGGCATGGCGGCGGGCGCACAGCAGCAGAGCCAGGGCGCCGCGAAAGCCAAACTGTACAATACCGCCAAGCAGAAGCTTCTGGAAGGCAAGCAGATCTTCAGTTTCACGCAATCGACGTTTGATATCCCAGGCTATTGCGAGGCGGCCAAGCACTACGACTATGCCTGGTTCGAAATGCAGCACAGCACACTGGAATTCGCGGACATAGAGAAAATGATCGCCGCGTGCCCGCACGCCGGCGCCATTCCCATGATCCGCCTGCCGGACGCGCAGGAATGGCATATCCAGCATGCCACCGACATTGGCGTGCTGGGCATTATCGTGCCGACGGTCGATGATGTGGACCGGGCGCGGGAAGCCGCCAAGTGGGCGCGGTACCCACCGGTCGCACGGCGCAGTACGGGCCAGGGCCAGGCCGCGGCTATTTGGGGCCCCGACTATCACCAGACCATCAATGACAATATGCTGGTGGTGGTCATGATCGAAACGCCGACCGGGGTTGCCAATGCGTACGACATTGCCTCGGTGCCCGGCGTGGATGTGGTCATCATCGGGAACAACGACCTGAGCGTGTTTTCGGGATTCCCGCAGAACGACGACCGGTACCAGCAGATGGTCACGAAGATTCATGACGACACCCTCAGGGCCGGCAAGATCTTTGGGCAGGCCAACGCGATATATGCCACGGGACATCCTCTCAGCAAGGATGCCAAGTTCTTTCAGAACGGTCCCTCGAATGACGGCTGGAAACCTCCCGCTCGGGGGGGACGTGGTGTCAATCCCAACGCGCCGCCGCGAGAGCGGCAATAGCCCGGGAAGCGGCGCAGGGCAGGCCGCCACGTCGTTTGCCGCGGAGCAGCGCAGCGGTGCGTGTTATACTTTTGTGTTCACGCCCCACCCAGAGGGCCCGTAGCTCAGTTGGTTAGAGCGCTACCTTGACACGGTAGAGGTCTGGCGTTCGAGTCGCCACGGGCCCACCATTAACCTTAGACAACACGGCACAACTGCTTACCCTCTCGGCAGTGCGGGGATACTCGCAACTCTGAAACCTCGGCGGGGTTCATCAGGGTGTGCGTGAGCATCATCGGCATCGAGTCGTTCTTGCGGCCCCCTCCCCGGGGCGAGTTAGCCGATAAGTCTTTTGGGGGCGCCGCAGTTTCGCCTCCAGGCCGCGGACAACGATTCGGCGGCCAACGCCGCGGAGGAATTCAAATGAATCTCACGGGTAAGACCCTGTTCCTGGTTTGGTTGGCAACCTGCGCCGCCAGTGCGCAGATCTCGACGTTTCAGCACGTGGTGGTGATCTTTCAGGAGAATCGCACGCCCGACAATCTTTTCCAGGGCCTGTGTTCCGCCCCGTTCGGCTCAGCCGATTCGTGCAGCACGACCCCGACCTCGTCGCAATACAATATCCAGACGAAGAACTGGCTGGATAAGAACTCCTCCACGGGCGTGACCCAGCCAGCCACGGTGCCGCTGGCCAACAAGTACGACCTGAGCCATGCTCACTCGGCGTTCGTCGCCCAGTGCGACAAGGATACGCTGACCGGCGCTTGTAAGATGGATGGCTCCGGTGGTGTCAAGTGCTCCGGCACGTGCCCCGCGAAACCGCAGTTCCGATATGTGGATAACTCCACCGGCGTTGTCACGCCATACCTAGAGTTAGCCACGCGATATGGCTGGGCGAACTACATGTTTCAGACCAACCAGGGACCCAGCTTCCCGGCCCACCAGTTTATTTTTGGGGGGACCTCGGCGCCCAGCGCGGCCGCCGATGCCGCCGGGATATACGCCTCGGAGAACATGGAGGGCACCAGCAAGGTCGGGGGATGCACGGCTCTGGCAGGGACGACCGTTCAACTGATCGACCCCACCGGCGAACACCAGAAGATTTATCCATGTTTCGAGCACACCACGATGGCGGACCTGGTCGCCGGGCCGGTGACGTGGAGATACTATACGCCGAGCGCGGGATCTATCTGGACGGCGCCAAACGCGATTCAACATATCTGCTTGTCAACCGGTCCTGGCGGCAAGTGCACCGGAGTGGATTGGTCGAACAATGTCAAGACAACACCGGCTGATGTGTTGACTGATATCAACAAATGCAACTTACGCTCCATCAGTTGGGTAATCCCTACGGGCGTGAACTCCGATCATGCGAACTCCAACGACGGAGGCGGACCTTCATGGGTATCGGCGATCGTCAATGCCATTGGCAACAGCAGTAGGTGCGACAACGGCGCCGGTTACTGGCAAAACACCGCAATTCTGATCACCTGGGACGATTGGGGAGGCTGGTACGATCATGAGCGGCCCACCCTCATGGCTGGGCCGCAGGGCGATTACCAGTACGGTTTCCGAGTCCCGTTGGTGTTCGTCTCGGCATACACGCCGGCGGGCTACATCAATAACGAGCGCCACGATTTCGGCAGCATTTTGAGGTTCATCGAGCATAACTTTGGCATCACGGAGGGGGCGCTGAATTTCGCCGACGCGCGCGCCAAGAACGACCTGACCGGTTTCTACGATTTCAGCCGGACGCCGCGTCCCTTCGAGACCATCAGGGCCCACAAGAGCGCCGCCTTCTTCCTGCGCGACAAGCGGAAACCAACCGACCCGGACAACGACGGCGACGACCGGTAAGGGCCTGCCGCGCGTCCGGACAAAGATCTACTGAGCCCCGCACAATACAGTGGCGTATTTGCGAGACGTGGGGCGGGCTTTTCAGCCCGCGGGCCGGATTTCGATCCGGCCCGGCGCCGGCCGGAAGGCCGGCGGCAGCCTCGAAAGGCTGTCCCACAAAGCTGAGTAAAGGGGACAAGAAGCTGTGAAAAAATCGCTGAGCTCGCGGGGTTGACAGACGGAAGCGTCTGTCCCACGTTGGTGCGCAAGGGCTTCTCTGTTTGTGGGGCAGGCGCTTTCGGCTACCAACCGATTTTTTCACAGCTTCCTGTCCCCTTTTCCCTTGCCACTAGGACATTTTTGTCCGACACTGGGACAGTGAGAGGCAACGAGTTTGTGCGGCGCATCCGGGATCTAGGCAACGAGCGCGGTGTGGAGGTCCGCTGGGTCGCCCATCGAGGCAAGGGGAGCCACGGACTCCTCTACTACGGGTCGAACATGACGACCATGCGCAACCTGAAAGATGAAGTCGACAAACGCGCCTTTCACAAGATGCTCCGGCAACTTGGCCTGAGCGAGAAAGACTTCGAGTAGAGGAGGCAGCCGTGCAGACGTTCGTGTATCCAGCCAGATTTGAGCGTGGGGACAAGTCGGGAGTCCTGGTGATCACCTTCCGGGATGTGCCCGAGGCCATCACGCAGGGCACGGGAGAGAAGGATGCGATCTGGCAGGCGGCGGATTGCCTGGAGGAGGCTATCGCCGGTAGAATTGCCGACGGGCGGGAGATTCCGAAGCCGTCCAGAGCGGCGCGGGGCGAACGGCTGATTCCCGTGCCAGCGCCGATGGCCGCGAAAGCCGCGCTCTATCTTGCGATGCGAGAGGCCGGAATGACCAACGTGCAACTGGCGCGAAAACTTGGCTGCGATGAGAAGGAAGTGCGGCGGATGCTCGATCCCAGGCACCCCACCAAACTGCCGCGGATCAAGGAAGCGCTCGATGTGCTCGGCAAGCGTCTGGTGGTGGGCGTTGAGGAAGCGGCATGAATCAGATGACCGCGATCCGCTCCCAAATGGAGAACGCACCCCCCGCGCGTCGCCGACTCAGCAGGTTCGCCTGAGCGCCGGGGCGTTTTCGACAACGATGCGGGGCCGTGCGTTGGGGAGTGGAACGGGCAGGCCCTGCTCCTCCAGCAAACGCACGTGCTCGGCCATGCCCCACTTGGCCTGATAGAGACAGTCTTCGACGGAATGTCCCACCCCACTGAAGCCCTCCAGGTCGGGAGAGTAGAAAGAGAAAAAGTCAGGCTCCGAGGTTGCCTCGATCACGAGCGAGTAGCGCAAGTCAATCATTATCTTCTCCCGGCTTGATTCCGGCGGCCTTCAGGATTGCATGGCATGTGCCAGCCGGAATTTCTTTTGGGCCATGGTAGTCGACGCGGATCAGTCTGTCGTGTCCCGGCTTCCAATAATACCTGACCGAACCTCTCTCCTTGAGCAGTCGAAATCCGTGGCTTTCGAGCATACGCACCAACTCGCTGAACCGCAAAGCTTGGTCGACCCTTCTCCAGTCTACCGCCAGACCGGCAAACAGGTACGTCGCGCCCAATTTTGGGAGACGTGACGGCGTTCGGGCACACTCGGGCCGTTACGGCAGCAGCACCATGTTCGACCGCCAGACCGCAAACTTCTGCGCCGAAGGTTCCAGTACGCTGACCTGGCAGGTATACTTGCCCGGCTGTAGCTTGGCGAGAGGGACGCTGAAGCTCAGCGGTACCGCTTTCGATTTGGGGTTCAGCCCATTGGTGATCTTGAGCGGCGCGGTTTCAAACGCTTTCACCCTGCCGCGATAGAAGCTCACGGTTGCCACCATCAGTTGCGTTTTCTCCGCGGCCGGCTGATAGGCCTCCAGATACACGTACATTTCCTGATCTTTGCGGAACACCCGCGTCACGCTGGGAATCAATTTCCGGCTGTCCTGAACCAGCGGGTTGGCGGCGATCAGCTTCTTGTCGCGTTCGGCGCTGGCCACCGCCGTATCGAGTTTCTCGCGCTGATAGCTCAGTACCACGGAACTGATGGGCAGGTATTTCTGCTCGGTGGTGAGGTCCGGGATTACGAACTTGGTTTCGAAGGTTCCCATTTTCCCGGTTTCGTTTTCGCGGGCGAGGAATTTCAGAGAGTAAGTCCCGGGCTGTAGCGTGAAGCCGGTGTCGTATTCCAGGTTGTGGCTGGACAACTGGCCGGCGGTCTCGCCCTTGAGCTTGACCGTGATATCGTCGCGGACGTTGCCCTGGAGGACTCCCTTGGCGTCTTTCACTTCGCCGATGAAATCGAGCCGCGTGGCTTCCGCGCCGCCTTTCCTGGCGAGCTCAATGTCGCTGCCGGGGATCTTCACCGACACGGGAACAAAGTAGCGATCCTTTGCCAGGCGGAAGTAATTCACTTCCAAAGCCATGGTGAGGTCCGTCACGGGGTCGCCCAGCATCAGCGCCTCCGCCAACTGGCGCTCCCGGTCGGAAGCGGTGAACTGCTTGAATTCCTTGCCGGCGAAGTAGCCGCCGCGGTAGTCGAGTTTCGCGATCGGATTCCCGTTGATCTGCACCTTGATGCGGCGATAGCGGCCGTCGAGCGCGGTGTTGGTGCTGTAGTAACCGAGAATGTAATAGCTCGAGATGTCTTTCTGCGCCTGCACGATGCCCAGCGCAAGGTCGTTCTGATCGAGCAGCGCCTTGCCGCCCGTGTCGGATGCCAGGGCGTACAGCGTTTCCTGCTGGCCCTGGAAGTTGTCCTGGGCGGTCCGCTGCGAACTGCCGGAGTACATGCCTTGGCCGCCTGGCGACGACTGTGTGGCGTCGCCCAATGGAGCGGTGGCGACCAGGCCGCGCGCATCCACCGGGTAGAAGGCCACGTTGCCGCGGATGGCGGCATTGATGGTGGCGCGCAATTGCGCCTGGTTGTCAATGCCGGTGCGGCTCATGCCGCTGGCGAAATAGACCAGCGCCTTCTTCTCGGGAAGACTCGTTAACATCTTGACCGCCGATTCCAGCGCGGCCAGCTTGCGATCGGTGTTGAAGATGTTGAACTCGTTGTCGTCCTGGGTGTACGCCGAGCCGGTATCGCCCTCGCTGTCGGCGCCGATGCTGCCGTTCGCCATCCCCGTCTCGCCGATGACCAGACCCTTGACCGTGTGCGCCAGGCGATCGCGATCGCTGGTGAAGTCCTGAAGGACGGCCAGGTCGGTGGAGTACGCCAGGACCGCCACCAGGTCGGATTGCGTGATTCGAGTGTCGATGAATTTCAACGCGGCTTGCTGCGCGCGGATTTGGTCCGCGACCGGCATGCCCGCCTGGTCGAAGAACAAGACCAGCAGGCGGCGGTCCTTGTATTTGACCTCGCCTGGTTTGGCGGGAGCGATCTGAGCGGTCACCGCCGGCTTGACCGCGGCGGGCGCCGGGGCGCTCTCCGGGCCGCGGGGAGTCAGCCCGGGCGCCGCCAGCACCGTATCTTCCAGCCTCTGGTATTCGAAGACTCTGATTTGCTGCGGCTTGCCGTCTTCCGTGACGGTGAAGTCCGACGCCTTTAGCCCGTCGATGGGGTTGCCGTTCTTGTCCTTGGCCGAGATGTTGACGACTACCAATTGCGCGGTGGCTTCAAATGTAACGGTGGTTTTCGGCGTGACCACAGCGTTCTGCTGCGCCGCCGTAGCCAATTGCCCGATGAGAAAAGCGGTTATGATTGATCGCATTAGAATCGAAACCTCAAGTTAATGGTGAGCTTGCGCATGCCAGCGGCGCCGGTGGCCAGGCCGTAGGTGCTCGATCCCAGCACCGTTCCCCAATTGGTGATGGTGACCCGGTTGAGAAGGTTTTGGGCCTGGAACTGGAGATCGGCGCTGCGCCGCTCGCCCAACCGGAAGATGCGTCCCAGCGAAGCGTCGAGCGAAAACGTGGTCGGGCCGGGGATCGTGTTTCTTCCCGCATTTCCCCACTCGCCGGGGGACGGCTCGGTGAAAGCCGCGGTATTGAAAAGCATGCCGGCGACTTCCACCGGCAGCCCCGTCGCGCTGGCCCGGACAGTGTTGCCGACCGCCGTTCCGCCGACCTGCGAGCGGTTCCCGCCGATAGTGGCGGTGAAAGGCGTTCCCGAGCGCAGGCTGATATTCCCGCTGATGGTCCAGTCCTTCATGAGCGCGCCCCTCCAGCCGTTCACCAGCGTGCCGCCGGCCATTCCCATGCCGGTCGAGTACTGCACCTGCACGGAGAGGTTGTGCCGGGCATCGAAGCTGGAAAGCCCGCGCTCGGCGGAAAGGTCGAGCCAGTTTTGCGCCACCGGCGTATTGCCCTGGCCGCGCCCGCCGGTCCCGGCGTTGTCGATGGATTTGGAGAACTGGTACGCGGCATGCGCCATGATGCCGCTGTGAAAGCGGCGGTTCAGTTGGAATTGCGCCGCATGGTAGATGGAGTTGCCGCCCGAAGTCTCGTAGGTGAAGCTATGTGGCAGCGCGGACTCCGCCGCTCCGGGCGCCACCGAGTTTGGTATGAACTGCTGATCGAGCCGGGTGCCTTTGGTGCCGAGGTAGCCGGCCGTGCCGAAGAAGGAGAAAGGCAGATCGTGCTGGACGGAAACGGTCCAGGTCTGCGCGTACCCGATCCGGTAATTCGGATCGATGGCGTAAGTATTGGTGAGCGTCTGGCTCGCCGCCGAAAGGAACCCGCTCTGGATGCTCAGCGGATTGGCGGTGGAGCTGGACACACTCAGGGCTTGGGCGAATGGCGGCTGCTGCGCCATATTGCTGGCGACCAGGTTGTAGACCGAGGTGTTGTAGTAGACGCCGTATCCGCCACGGACCACCAGGGACCCTTTCGTCGAGGGCCGCCAGGCAAAACCAAGCCGGGGCGAAATGTTGTTGCGGTCCGGACGGATCAGGGAATCCGGCAGATCGCCGGAATAGGGCGCCGTCTCGCCGGGCTCGACCGCCGTGACGGCCGAGTAGCTGGGCGCGATATCCAGATTGACCAGGCGGTTGTACAACTCCGTCATGGGCGTGGCGTAGTCCCAGCGAACACCCAGGATGAGACTGAACCGGGGAGCGATGCGCCAGTCGTCGTTCACAAAGAAGTCATAGCCCGAGCCGCGGAAGTACTTGTCGGGGTTGCCGTAGCGGATGGAACTCGTTGCCGGCATGCCCAGCAGGAGGTCGGCCAGATCGTAGCCGGTGCCGCTTTGCGCGATGCCATTCACCAGCAAGCTGGTGGCGGAGCCATTGAACGTGTAGGTGCCGCGTCCGTTCGAATCGGCGAACTGGTTGAATTGCTGCCGGCGGTAGTCGCCGCCAAAGGTGAAGTTGTGCTGGCCATGCACCCATACGAGGTTGTCGCCCACCGAGCTGGTCTGGTTGCGGTTGAGCGAGGAGTTCCCGTCGGTGAGGCCGGCATAGTTGGTGAAGCTCAGGGCGGGAGGGCCCCAGTTCATGGGGTTTTGCGAAGTGCCCGCAATCTTGAGCTCCGCGGCCATATTCTCGCGGTTCGCAAAATACGGCGAGGACTCCTGGCGCATTCGGCTGAAGCTCGATTGAAGGTTGTTGGTCAGCCGTGCAGTGATGTTGCGCGACCAACCGAGATTGACATTGAGGCCGCTTCCCGAACCCGTGTCGATGAACTGGAACAGGTTCGGCGAGACGCTGTTGCTGCCCTGGTAACCCAGCCCGAAGTTCAGCCGGTCTTTGCTGCCGATCTTTATATTCAAGACCCGCGAATTCACGTTATGGGAATTGTTTAGGCCGCTCCAGGACGCCTGATAATTGCGCGCGGCAAACGGAAGGTTGGGCTCGGGGAAATACTTTAGCAAGGCGGTTGCCGTGGCGCTGATGCGGCTGGCCGGAATCTGGTTGCCGGGGAACGGCGTTCCGGAAGTGGGATCGTAGATAGTCACCGACGCCCCTTGCAAGAGAGTCTGCGAAAAGTTTCCACTGCGCTCCAAGTCCGTTGGCATGTTGACGGGTTCCGACGTTGTGCCGGTGCGATTGCGCTGGAACTGGAGATCGAACGTGAACATGATGTGCTTCTGCGCGCTGACCAGCCTGGGAATCCGCAGCGGGCCGCCCAGCATCACGCCGCCGCGCGCGTTGGCGTAAGCCGGCTTGTCCACGGCGGCGCCGGTGACGGAGAAGGTCCGGGCATCCCAAACGGAGTTGTCCAGGCTGAAGTTGGCGCCGGCCATGTACATGTTGCGCGGATCCCGGCGCCCATTGCCGAATGCCATGGCATTGGGACGCGCTTGCCAACCCGGGGGCGGGCCGCCGGGACCTCCCGGGCCCCCGTCGGAAGGCGGTCCGCCACCACCGGGACCTGCACCGGGAGGCGATCCGCCGGGCCCAGGGGGCACCCCGGGACCTCCACCCGGTGAAGGCCCGCCGCCCCCCGGTCCGCCGGATCCAGCGGCCACACCTCGCGCGCCGGCCTGCGCACCAACGGGGCCGTCCGCATTGGGCCCGCTCATGCCCGGGCTCCCCAGGCCCATCATTCCGGGACCGCCCGGGCCGCCCATGCCCAGGCCGCCCGGTCCGAACCCCCAGTCGTTCTGCTGCGGCATACCCAAAGCGCTGCTCATGCTGCCTTGCACTATGAACGAGTTGGCGGATTTCTGGCTGAGGTCGGCAATCTCGTCCGTCCTGATTGTGCCTTCGGCGCCGAGTGTCTCGGTGTCAGACGATTGGCTTACATCCAGGCGCTGGAAGCTGCCTGGTTGCGGCAGGGCTTTGGGTGGGGCCGGTTTCTCCGCTTCACCCAGGCTCGCCAGGAGCGCCGCCTCCGTGAGAAACTTCAGTTCCCATTCCGGAGGGGGGGCCTCGGGCGCAACGCCGACCTGTTGAGCGAGCTTCTCAAACCCGAGCACCTCCACCTCGATCATCCAAATGCCATCGGTCAGCTCCGGGAAATGGAACACGCCCTGCTGATCAGTGGTGGTGACGATCTTCGTGTCACCCTGGATTGCGGTCACGGTGGCGCCGGGGAAAGCGAGACCACGGGACATGACAGTGCCGTGGTATTCGGAAGCCATCAGCCCGGAGACGACGATCCAGGCGGCCATCAGGCGCCCCAGAAAACTACCAATGCGTTTCGAGGCCATCACCCATAAAGAAGCAGTTTCACCGTTGATTGTTTCCTCCGAGGGTGAAAGCTTAACGTCCTTAACACATCCTTTACTGTGGTTTGGTGGCGATTTAAGCTTCGATAGAAGAGGAGGTACGCGGAAATGAAACAGATTCTGGTAGTCACCGGCCTTATGCTGGCGACGTCCATTGTGGCCTTCAACCAGCGGGGCCCGCGGGGCGGCTTCCGTGGCGGGTACTCAACGGGAAGCTTGCCTGTAGCCAACTCAGAGCTCGAGAAGAGAGTGCTGGGCGTGTTGGACGAGGCGCAGAGGACCGGGGCGATGTTCCAGAACGTTCCGGTTACCGACGGCAGAATGCTGCGATTGCTCACGGAGGCGGCTGGCGCCAAGAACGTGGTCGAAATCGGCACGTCCACCGGCCTCTCCGGCTTGTGGCTGTGCCTCGCCCTTCAAGAGACGGGCGGCAAGCTGACCACCTTCGAGTACGATTCCGGCCGGGCGGCCACGGCGCGCGGGCACTTTAAGAAAGCCGGCGTCGACCAACTCGTGACCATTGTCGAGGGCGACGCCCACCAGACGATTGCCCGCCTCAAGGAGCCGATCGACGTTCTGTTCATCGACGCGGACAAGGAGGGCTACGTCGACTACCTGAACAAACTGCTGCCACTGGTGCGGCCGGGCGGCTTGATTCTGGCCCACAACGTCGGCATGGTCGGCGACTACGACAGGCTGGTTACAACCAACCCGGCGCTGGAGACGCTGTTCTACATGGAGGGGGAGGGGCTGGGCATCACCCTGAAGAAGCGCTAGCGCCTCGGCGCACGCGAATTATCATATGAAGGTGGAGAAGAACACGCGGCGGGCCATGCTTTCATGGCTCACTGTAGGCGCCCTGTTTGTTCTTTGTGGGGTTCTCGGCGTCCTGCAATACCGCTGGATCGGCGAGGTCAGCCTGGCGGCGCGCGAGCGGCTGCGGGGAAGCTTGCAGGCGAGCCTGAACCGGTTGAGCCAGGACTTCAACTCTGAGGTTGTCACTGACTGCCGGGCGCTACTGCCGGCCAATTCGCAAGGCGACACCCAAGCCACGGAAGAGGAAATCGCGGCGCGCTACGAGCAGTGGAAGAAAACCGCCCGCCACGGCCAGATCTTCCGCCGCGTCGCGTTCGGCGCGCCACAGAAGAAAGGCGTGGTATTACGGAGCCTCGATCTGGAGAGAGGCGTCTTCGAGACCACCGAGTGGCCCACGGAGTGGAGAGCTATCAGAGAACGGCTGGAATCCAGGCTCATGGCAGAGCCTGGGCCGAGAGGTAACCCGCCTGGCCCGCCTCCCGAAGAAGGAGGGTCCGTGTTCGATCTGCGCCTGTTCACGATGCCCCCGCGCGGCGGTCCGCCGGGCCGAAGAGAAGCGGAAAGTTTGATCCTCGAACTGAACCTTCAGTATGTTCGCGATGTCATCCTGCCGGAACTGCTACAGCGCCATCTCGGGGCTGTTGGAAGCGCGGATTACCAGGTGGAAGTCATCACGAGAGCGAGTCCGCCATCGGTGATCTATCAATCGGACCCCGATGCGCCGAAGCGGATAGCGGCTGCCGCGGACGCATCGGTCAGTCTTTTCGAAGTTTCGTTCGACCAGATCTTTCGCCCCGAGGGACCGCCGGGCGGGCGCGGGCCCGGGCCGGGCCGAGGCCCGGGACCCAATATGGGGCGGTGGCAGATGTTTGTGCGGCACCGCGCCGGATCGCTGGAAGCGGTGGTCGCCCAGGCCCGATGGCGCAACCTCGCCGTCACCGCGGGCGTACTGTTGTTGATGGTGGCGAGCGTCGCGGCCTTGATTCGCTTTACGCGGCGCGCGCAGAAACTCGCTGAGCTACAGATGGATTTCGTCGCCGGGGTTTCCCATGAGTTGCGGACGCCGCTGGCTGTGATCTACACCGCGGCTTACAACCTGCGGGGCAAAGTGGCCAGCAGCCCCGCGCAGGTGGAACAATATGGGGCGATGATTCAACTGGAAAGCGGCCGGCTTAAGGAACTGGTCGAGCAGGTCCTGCGATTTGCCAGCGCCAAGGCGGGCCGGGTCATCCAGGAACGCGAGCCGTTGTCGGTCGAGACCGTCATTGAAGAAACCATGGAGGCGAGCAAGGCCGTTATCCAGGGGGCCCAGTGCGTGGTGGAAACCCGCATCGATCCCGGGCTTCCACTCGTTCTGGGCGACCCCGTGGCGCTCAAGCAGGCGCTTCAGAACCTTCTCACCAATGCGGCCAAGCACGGAGCGGAAGGGAGCAACTGGATTGGCGTCTTTGCGTCCAAGGCCGGCGATCCCGAGCGGGCGGTGGTGGAAATTCGAGTGGCGGATCGCGGACCTGGAATCCCGGCCGACGAACAGGCGCACATTTTCGATCCGTTCTTTCGCGGCCGGCGCGCGGTGGCGGACCAGGTGCACGGCACCGGGCTGGGGTTAAACCTGGCGAAGAAGATTGTGGAGGCCCACGGGGGCAGCATAAGTGTGAGGAGCGAGCCGCTGAAGGGAACCGAGTTCATCGTGCGGATTCCCGCGGCGCCGTCCGGAGCAGCAGCATGAGCTCCCGCATTCTCCTGGTGGAAGATGAACCGGGCCTGGTGCTCACGCTCTCCGACCTGCTCCGCGCGGAGGGTTACACGGTCGAGAGCGCCACCGACGGACCCACGGGTTTGGCCAGGGCGGTGAATGAAAAATTCGATTTGATCGTCCTGGATGTGATGCTGCCCGGGAAAAACGGATTGGAAGTCTGCCGTGAGCTGCGGCAACAAGGAAAAGACGTGGCTGTCCTGATGCTGACGGCCAAGACACAGCTCATCGATCGCGTTGTGGGTCTGAAGCTGGGGGCCGACGATTACCTGGCAAAACCGTTCGAGCCGCCCGAGCTGCTGGCTAGAATCGAAGCCTTGCTGCGCCGCGTGAATCGAGAAAAGCTGGCCCCGGTGGCGCGGTTCCAGTTCGGGAACGTCGACGTCGATTTCGAAAAGGGCGATGCGCGCAAGAACGGCGCGCCGGTCGGCCTGGCCGCCAAGGAGCTCGAGCTGCTCCGTTACCTGATCGATCATCGCGGCAAAGTGGTCTCTCGCGATGAGCTGTTGGAAGGCGTCTGGGAGTATCAGCCCGGCGTGTCATCGAGGACCATCGATGTGCACGTTGCCTGGTTGCGCCAGAAGCTGGAAGACAACCCGCAAACCCCACGGCACATCCACACGGTTCGCGGGGTGGGCTACCGGTTCTCGGCGTGATCCCGAAAAAAAGGAAGCGCCGGGATGGACGCGATATCCCGGCGCTAGAGAAGGCGTTTGATGACGTTTCTGGTGGCCCGTGGCCCGTCAGTTCCATGGTGCATCGGTGCGCGGCGGAAGTACAGTCCCAGACGTACTTGTAGAGGACTGGTACGGAGGAACCCGGAACCCAGTACCAACATGACTGCCGCATTCGAATAGACCCCCGGCGCGGCAACGCAGTAAAGTAAGAGCGGGGAATCATTCCATGTCAGCCACCAGACGTCATTTTCTTGGCGCGGCCGCCGGACTTGCCGGAGCGCTGTCCGCGCAATCCACGCAATCCGCCGCGAACGTCTCCCCCAACGACCGCGTCCGCATCGCGCTGATCGGCGCCGGCGGACAAGGAAGCGGCGACGCGCGCACCGCGCTGGACGTGGGCGGCGTCGAGCTGGCCGCGGTGAGCGATGTTTACGACGGACGCCTGACGCGCGCCCGGGAGGTCTGGGGCGATCAGCTCTTCACCACCCGCGATTACCGCGAGGTGCTGGCGCGGAAGGACATTGACGCTATCATCATCGGCACCCCGGACCACTGGCACCAGAAGATCGCCGTGGACGCCATGAACGCCGGCAAGGACGTCTACTGCGAAAAGCCCATGGTGCAGCGCCTCGAAGACGGCAAGGAGGTGATCGAGACGCACGAGCGGACCGGGCGCATCATGCAGGTGGGCAGCCAGCGGGTCAGCTCCATCGTGTATCAGAAGGCCAAGGAACTGCTGGCCGCGGGCGCCATCGGCGAGCTGAACCTGGTGGAGGCGTGGTGGGACCGCAACTCGGCCATTGGCGCCTGGCAGTACTCCATTCCGCCGGATGCCTCGCTGGCCACCATCGATTGGGACCGCTTCCTGGGACGCGCGCCCAAGACGCCCTTCGAGCCGGTGCGGCTGTTCCGCTGGCGCAACTATCGCGACTACGGCACGGGCGTGGCGGGCGACCTGTTCGTGCACTTGTTCTCGGGCATGCATTTCGTTACGGGCGCCACGGGGCCGGCGCGCGCGTATGCCACCGGCGGGCTGCGGTTCTGGAAGGACGGCCGGGACGTCCCGGACGTGTTCCTGGGGCTCTACGACTATTCCGCCACGGACAGACATCCCGCGTTCAACCTGGCGCTGCGGGTGAACTTCGTGGACGGAGGAAGCGAGAATTCGGGTTTCCGGTTCATCGGCAGCGAGGGAATCCTGACCATCGAGGACGGCGTGACGGTCTCCCGCGTGCCGCGCGAGACCGAGCCCGGCTACACCATCGACACTTTTCCGAAGGCGGTGCAGGAACAATTCCTGAAGGAGTACCACGAGAAGTACCCGAAGCGGAGGCCGACTCCGGCGACCTCGCTCCATGCCGAAGAAAAGTTCACGCCGCCGCGCGGGTACAGCGACTCGTTCGATCATTTCCGGAATTTCGTGGATGCCGTGCGCACGCGCCGGCCGGTGGTGGAAGACCCAGTATTCGGATTCCGGGCGGCCGGCCCGGCGCTGCTGTCGAACATCAGCTACTTCGAGCAACGGATGTGCTTGTGGGATCCGGAGACCATGACGCTGAAGGGAGCCTGACTCGTGTTCGTGATGCACAGCTTGCCCATGGCCATAGTTGGAAGGGAGGAGGTTCGCCGCCTTACTGCTCTTCCAGCAACTTCACCGCGCTTGCCACCAGCTTCTCGCAAAGCGTGTGGTGAACATCGCGGATCTTGAATTGCTCTTGCCCCTCGGGCGTGCGCAGGTCGCAACCAGTCAGCTCTCTGCACGTCAGGCCTCCGTTGCGCTCCCGGAAGGCTTTCGCCAAGGCGACAACGCGTTCGTATAGAGGTCCTCGCGCTTGCGCCGGATCGGTGGCCATTTCCTGCCCGTGCCGAATGCCCAAGACCAGCAAGGCTCCCGTCACAGCGCCGCAGGTTTCTCCCATGCGACCCATGCCGCCCCCAAACGGCCCAGCCAGGGTGAGGCACATCTGCTCGCTCAGCCCTTCGCAGGGGCCACAGGCGGCGAACACGGATTGAGCGCAGTTGAACCTCTCGAACAGGGTGACCGCCTTATCTACTTTGGACATTTTTGAACCTCGATGGCGACGACTACCAAACCATATCACCCGGTGATGGGTACACGCAAAGAGTATCTGGAACAAGGGTGTGGTCTTCGCGATCCGCCCTGGTCTCGCAAAGACCCTGGCTCACGCCTTGGGGCTCTTCTTGCGCTCGAAGTCGTCGGCCAGGATCACGGCTTCGGCCAGGTCGCGCATGGACCGGCGCAGGCGGCGGCTCTCATTGCGCAGCCTCAAGTAGGCCTCCTCTTCGGTGAGGTTGTGCTTGTGCTGCAGGATGCCTTTGGCCCGCTCCATGAGCTTGCGCGCCTCCAGCGTGCGCTTCATCTCCAGGGTTTCTGACATCAGGCGGGCGTTCTCGATGGCCACGGCAGCCTGGCCCGCCACCACCTTGACGAAACCGATCTCGTCCTCGGTGAACTGGCGGACTTCGCGGGTATAGATATTGATGGTGCCGATGACCTTCTCGCGCGTCATCAACGGCACCGATAGCAGCGAAGCCAGGCCCGTGCGGCGCGCCAATTCGGGGTAGCGGAACTGCTTCTCCTCCAACACGTTGCGAATCATGATGACGCGGCCTTCGCGCACCACGCGGCCAATCGCCGAGTCCTCGATCTTGAGCGGCATCTTGTGCAGATAGTCGGGGGAGGAGCACCGCGCCGCCGAAATCACCAGCTCGCGGCGGTTCTCATCCACCAGCATGATGGAGCACACCGGCGAATCCAGCGTCTCCGCCACCATCTCCGAGATGGCCTGCAGAATGCGGTCGAGATAATCCTCTTTCGAAATGGTCTGCGCCAGTCCCGCCAGCGCTTCCATGCGCCGGGCCGCGCTCTCCGAGCGCTCCTCCAGTTTAGACTTGGCGATGGCGCCGCCCATCTGCTCGCCGATGAAGCTGATCAGGGCGGTCTCTTCGGGGGTGTGCCCGTGCTTGGCCTTGTGATGGACGTTGATGACCCCGATCAACTCTCCGTTGCTGATCAGCGGCACCGATAGAAAGGCCTGGTAGGTATCCTCCGGCAATGCCTGAAAGGTCTTGAACCGCGCGTCGGCCGCCGCGTTGGCCGCCAGCGCCACCACGGACTGATGCTGGGCCACCCATCCCGTGATACCTTCGCCCATCTTCATGCGGATGTTGCCGATCTCCGGCGCATGCGGCAGTTGCGAAGCGCGCAGCACGATCTCGTTGCTGGCGTGGTCCACCAGGTAGACCAGGCAGGCGTCGCAGCCCGTCACGTTCACGGCCATTCCGATCAGCTCCTGCAGCATCCGCTCCAGGCTCAGATTGGAGCTGACGATATTGCTGATCTGGTGCAGCAGCTCGACCTGGCTCCTGGCCTCCGATGGCGCCACAATTTCTTCCCTTCCGTATCTCGGTTGCGGCCGTGGACGAACGGTCCCTTTTTCAGTGTATGGGGCGCATTTCGGGCCAGTCCAATCTAAAATTTCTATGGGTGGCATGGCCGGCTGAGGGCTCCGCCGGCAGATACTCTCTAGCCAGATCTTCGAACTCTTTCGGCCGGATCAGGTGAAAACGGATCTGCAATTCGGAAAGGCGCTCCAGTTCCCGAATCATGGCTTCCGACGGCACGTCCGCGGTGAACACGTGAAGCTGGCCGGCATCCACCCGGTACGGCATCACCTTCCACCGGCGCGCCGCTTCGGCGGGCAGCGCCCGGGTGGCCGACCGGTTCACCTCCGCATCCGCGGGCAACCCCAGCGGTATCCCCGTTTGAAAGCTCAAGGCTTGGTAGAGATGTTCCTCGGAAATCTTCTGTAATTGCAGGAGATATTCACCAAGCCGGAGGCCGTCGGGAAGCTTGCGCAGAGCCGCTTCCAGTTCACCGGTCGATACCCGGTTCATACGCGTCAGAACCTCACCCAGCCGGGGCCTTCCCTGTTCCGCGGTGCGGTGTCCCGGGTAAGCGTGTTCGGTCTTGTTCCAGGCCGGGGTGCGGTGTTCCATGTGCGCCGCCAGGAACTGGCGCAGCGCGGCGACGGTGGCGGCGCAGTTCACCAGGTTGCCCCAGAAAACTCTCAGCGGCGCTGCCGCGGCCAGCCGCCATCCGTAAATACGCGCGCCGCAGTGCATCCGCACCGCAACTTGCAGCAGCGAGATGCCGAACGTGATCGCGCAGGCCTGGGTGACCCACGCCGGAATGTGGCTGCCCAAGTGCCATGTCTGGCCGCGCCCAGTCAGCAGGTAGCTCGATATGCCGTACAGGAAAATCAGATTGCCAACTGGCGAGAGCAGATTGCCCACCAGCCCTTTGCGATCCCGCCATAGCCAGTAGATCTGCCGCCACGGGCGCCAGCCGTGGCGCTGCCAGCCCTGGAGCGCAATGCCCGCTACCCATCGGCTGCGCTGGCGAACGGCCGATCGGAAGTTTCGTGGAAAGTACTCGCGTGTGGCCGCGGGGCCGGCGGCATCCAGCCGGATGGGAACAAACGTCTGGCGATAGCCGAGAGCATGCAGCCGGTAGCCGTTTTCGTAGTCTTCGGTCAGGCAGTCCGGGTCGAAGATGCGCCCCTGATAGGCTTCGCCCAGCCGTTCCAGCGCGGCGCGTCCAAAGCCGGTTCCGACTCCATTGGAAGGCAGAAACCCGCCCAGCCGGCGCCGCACCGGTATGTCTTTCGACTGGTATTCGGCGAACTCATCGCAGTAGATCCCGTGAGTGCATTCGTCCAGCCCCGTGGAGAGGGGCAGCACCGGAATCTGTACCATGTCGTAGCTTTGCGAGAACCAATTGATCAGCCGCAGGGATTCCCGGTGGATCAGGTCCTCGGCATCGTGCGTTACCACCACATCGAAGCGCACTCCGTTGCGGGCTTCGTAGTCTGTCATCCGGCGGTAGATCCAGTTCAGGCAGTCGCCCTTGGACGTGGGCCCGTGGTGAGGGCAGGGGGCCAAGTGTACCCGTGGGTAGCGGCGCGCTGTTTCGTTCACCGCCCGTGCGGTGAGTTCGTCATTGGGGTAGACACCGACGAATATGTCGTAGTTTTCGTAACGAACAACCGAGAGATTGTGCTCCAGCATCTGCCCGATGACGCGGTGTTCGCGCCACAGGGGCACAAAGATAGCGATCCGGCGCTGGGGAGCTTGATCCAGCTCCGATTCCGCCGGCCACCGAAACTGTTTTCGCCCCGTCAGGAAGAAGACCAGGTCGATAAACAGGTCATCCAGTCCACTCAGCAGGATCCATACCGCCAGGGGGACCAGACACGCCGCCACCCAGTGGTCGAGCCACACGATTTGGGATTGCCTAATTTAAGGTTGTGCCGGAAGAACAAGGAATATCTCAAAGAAAAACGCTTACGGTCGTAGCGCCGGCGGCGGAACGCCCGATGCGGGTCTTGCCGCCGGTTCTTTACGTCATGCGAAGGACACCGGCGGCAAGGGGGTGCCCTCTGGGCCCGGCGCTACGAGGGTCACCTTGGTATAGACCACTTGGAAGCCCGCGTGCTCATAATTCCGTTGCGATACGCCGCCGGGCAGCGTGGAAGCGGTGGCCATATCGCAGCCCCGGGCCACCGCTTCGTTCAGGCGCGCGGCAATGAGCTCGCGATGCAGGCCCTGGCAGCGGAACTGCGCGATCGTGCTATCGGCAAACAGCGTCGCCAAGCCATCGCGTATGGCCAAGGCAGCCCCCGCGGCGGTGGCGCCGGTCTCGGCAACCCCCAGATAGCACATCGCTCCGGGCATGGCGAATATGGCGCGGCCCACGTCCATCTCCTCGGTGGTGAGCTCCGGCTGGTCGAAGAAGCCCCGGCCCACCGTGTAGGACCACAGATCGTCCTCGCCTGCCACGGCGCGCCGCACGCGCGGCGTGAGCACGATTTCCGATCCGGCCAGCGGCTTCACCAGGACGTTGTTAAACTCCGCGGGGTGGTAGCCCCGCTCGCCCAGCGCCTGGAGCAGGCCGGGGTCGGCCAGGGGGCAGAGGTCGATTGCGGCCTTGGCGCCACGGCTGCTAAAGAACGTTTCGATGGCGCTGATTTCCGCCTCGCTCACCGGGCCGTTCAGACCGATTCCCACGGCATGGGTCAGCGGCGAATCCGCGCCCGTGAAGATGGCGCAGCCGCCGGCCACTTCGAGCATGCTGGCGCCACGAGGGCTGCACCCTCGGGCGTTGGCCGCCTCAGCGGCTTCCATCCGCCGCGCCAGCAGCGCATCGGCGAAAACCATGAAATCATCATATATGTATGGCGATTCAAATTCTCAATCTCCCGGTGCGGGGAATGACCTGTGGCAACTGCGCGCGCAGCGTGGAGCGCAGACTTGCCGCCACACCCGGTGTAACCAAGGCCGCCGTGGATCTCCGGGCGGCCAGCGCCACGGTGGAATACGACGCGGACGTGGTGCAACCCGAAACCCTGGCCAGCGCCGTGCGCGCGCTCGGCTACGAAGTTCCGGTATGAGCCCGGCAGGGCCTGAACGAGTCGATCTTCCGGTTTCCGGCATGACGTGCGCCGCGTGCGCCCGCACCATCGAGCGGACCCTCGCCAACACCGCCGGGGTGGAGCGCGCGCGGGTGAATCTCGCCACCTCGACCGCCACCGTCGAGTACCACCCCAGCCGCGTCCAGGTTGCCGATTTCATCGCGGCCATCGAGGGCCTCGGCTACGGCGTGCCCAAGTCCGAGACGCGGCCCGACGCGGCTGAGCCGGCCTACCGGCGGCGATTGCTGGTGGCCGTAATCTTCGCGGCCCCCGTGCTGGTCCTGGGGATGTCCCATTACTCACCGTGGCTCCAACTGGCGCTCACGTTGCCCGTAATCTTCTACTCCGGCGCGCCCTTCTATCTGGCGGCCGGCCGCGCGCTCCGCCACCGCTCGGCGAACATGAACTCGTTGATTGCGCTGGGCACGGGCGCGGCATTTCTTTACTCGCTCTGGGAAACGCTCCGGGGCGGGCACGAGGTCTACTACGAAGCCGCGGCTGCGATCGTCGCGCTGATCCTGCTGGGCCGCACCCTGGAAGCGCGCGCGCGCAGCCGGGCCGGCGCGGCCATCCGCCGTCTCATGGATCTGCAGCCACCCGCCGCGCGCGTGATTCGCGAGGGCGTGGAAGTGGAGACGCCGGTCGAAGACGTGCGCGCCGGCGATGTGGTGGTGGTGCGGCCCGGCGAGCGCATCCCCGTGGATGGCACGCTGCTCAGCGGCGAGTCGGCCGTGGACGAATCCATGCTGACCGGTGAGAGCATGCCCGTGGACAAGCAGCCCGGCGCTCCGGTCTTTGCGGGGACCATCAACTGTTCCGGCAGCTTCCAATTTGAGGTGAAGAAGGCCGGCCGCGGCACCGTCTTGCAGCAGATGATCGAGCTGGTGAAGCAGGCGCAAGGCTCGCGCGCGCCCGTGGCGAGGCTGGCCGACGTGGTGAGCGGCTATTTCACGGTGGGCGTTCTGCTGGCGGCGTTGCTCACGTTCGGCGCCTGGCTGCTCTTCGCGCCCTTTGCGGCCGCCATGGTCAACGCGGTGGCGGTGCTGATCATCGCCTGCCCGTGCGCCTTGGGCCTGGCCACGCCCACCGCCATTATGGTGGGCACGGGGCGGGGCGCCGAGCGGGGAATCCTGATCAAGAGCGGCGAAGCGCTGGAAATGGCGTGTCGCATCGATACCATCGTGCTCGATAAGACCGGCACCATGACGCGCGGCAAACCCCGGGTAACGGGCGTGTTCCCCGCTTCCGATTGCACCGAAAGCGAATTGCTGCGGCTGGCGGCTTCGGCCGAGCGCTATTCCGAGCACCCGCTGGGCAGGGCCATCGTGGAAGCCGCCGCCGAGCGCGGCCTCGCGCTGGAGGAGGCCAGCGGCTTTTCGGCGCTGGCCGGCCATGGCGTCCGCGCGCGTGTCGCGGGGCATGAAGTGACGATTGGCACACCGGGTGTTAGTGTGACCATCGACGGCACGCCGGCCGGCGTCATCGAAATCGCCGACACCCTCAAGCCCGAAGCTATCCAGGCCGTGCGCCGCTTGCGCGACGCGGGCCTGGAAGTCTGGATGATCACCGGCGATAAGCGCGAGACCGCTGAAGCCATGGCGCGCGAGGCCGGCATCGATCGCGTGCTGGCCGAAGTTTTGCCAGACCAGAAGGCCGCGGAAGTGAAAAAGCTCCAGGGCGCGGGCAAGCGTGTGGCCATGGTGGGCGACGGCATCAATGACGCGCCCGCGCTGGCGCAGGCCGATTTGGGGCTGGCCCTGGCATCGGGCGCCGATATTGCTATGCAGGCCGGCGATATCACTCTCATGCGGGACGACCTGAACGGCGTGGCCGAAGCCATTGAACTGGGGCGCCGGACCATGCGGATCATCCGCCAAAACCTCTTCTGGGCCTTCGCCTACAATACGCTGGGCATCCCCATCGCGGCTTTGGGCCTGCTGTCGCCCATGGTGGCCTCGGCCGCCATGGCGCTTTCGAGCGTGACGGTGGTGAGCAACAGCCTGCGGCTGCGGTAGCCCCGGAATTAACCAAAGATAACCGCCTACCGCTAACTAAATTTATGGGAAATGTTTGAAAAATAACCCTGAATTTTGGCGATATTTGACGATATAATTAAGCCAGAATAGTTCGAGGACGGCCGTGACCTGCTTGTATTGCGGCAAAGATATCGGTGCCTTTGAGTCGTTTCAGGACGGCGAATTATGCTGCGCCGCTCACCGCAAATACGGACAGCGCCCGAGGAAAACGCCGGACCGGATGGCCGCGCCGCGGCCGTTCCCGGAGGCTGGCGAGAGTTGGATGCCAAGCCCGGCCGCGGAGGCGGTGGCCAGGGAGGCGCGGCTCTCGGTCGCCTATGCGCTTTGTGGAAGCGCCCCGTCGAAGCCCGCGGATCTTGGGCCATTCAGAGTGTCCGCGCGGCCGCGGCTGGCAGCGGGCGCTCGGCTGGCTGTCGTGGATGCGCGGGCGCCAGTTGCCTGCGCGCCCGCGCCGGCTACGGCGAACGCCGTCCCGCCGCCTGCCCTGCCGTATCTTGCGTCCTGGGAAAGCATACGGAGCAGCGCCGCCGGGCGGCCGGCTCCGGCCATGCCCGAACCCGGTTTCATGCCGCTCGACTTCCACTGCCAAAATGTGCGCGGCTCGGCGATCCATCGTCTGCAATGGCATGCGCCGGAAATCGCTGCTGTTCGGCCGCAGTTTGCGCTGCGGCCGGTGCTCGACCGGCTGGAGGAGCTGGTCCCGCGGAAGGCCGCGCCCAACAGAGACCGGCCCGGCAGCGCCTCCATGCACCAAGGCGTGGAAGCGATCGCCGCGGGCTTGTTCGTGGCGGTGGGCTTGTGGTTCGGGGTTGGCGCCGCAAGGACTGCGAGGCACATCGCGGCGGTGAACCAAGCGGCGTCCAGCGTGTCTGTCGCGGATGCTTCGGCGCCTGCGGCGGCGCCGGCGCCGGCGCCGGCGAATCCGGCGCCCCAGACACGCGCCGCGAAGGGGCCTCTGGCTTGGGTTCGGGGCGCCGTCTCCAGACGCGCGGCCGTCGAGCTCACCGATACGTTCCACTCCGGCATGGAGGCCTGGGGGGCCGCCCCCAAGACCTGGGCCCAGGGCTGGTCGCGCCATCCCGACGGTTACGTCCGCACGGGCCAACTGGCTCTGTACCACCCCTCGGCGGTCTATTCCGACTACCGGCTGGAATTCTTTGCCCAGATCGAGAGCCGGAGCATGGGTTGGGCGATCCGCGCGCGCGACTTGCAGAATTACTACGCCATGAAATTCACGATTGTGGAGCCGGGGCTGCGCCCCATCATCGCCATGGTGCATTATCCGGTGGTCGGCGGCAAGAAGGGGCGGGCGGTGGAAGTGCCGCTTTCCGTCATGGTGCACAACGACACGCCATACCATGTGGCGGTGGAGGTCAAGGGCAACCGCGTGATCACTTCCATCGAAGGTCAGGAAGTCGATCGATGGATCGACGACACGCTGGCATCCGGAGGGGTCGGCTTCTTCAGCGAGGCTGGGGAGCAAGCGCGGCTCTACTGGATGAAGCTTGCAGCCAATAACGACTTCTTGGGGAGGATCTGCGCTTACCTCTCCGGCAGATCCGAAGACGGGTCGCAGATCATCGCGCAATTGTGGCGGATGGAGTCTCCCGCGGACACGCCGCGGCCCGGGCCGGGAGGCGCGCCGCCGGGGCATCCCGAGAATATGGCGTTGGCAGCGGCGGGAATCAAGCTGCACGATTTCAGAAATCGGAGGATTCCATCATGGGGGTTCCCGCGAGGACAGAGCCGGACAATGTGCGATCGCTGCCTCCGGGCGTGACCCCGATCGACCGCCTCAAGCGCCAGAAGCGCGCGGACCGCACGCTCGCCAAGGCGGTACTTCTGCACCTGGAAGGCAAGCTCGAAGGCGCCGCCGCCATGTTGAGCCGCGCTGTCGAATCGGGCGAGCGGGACCCCGCGCTGTACGCGGCGCTGGGGCAGATCCACTGCGAGATGCGCGATTATGAATCGGCCGCCGCAATCTACGAGCAACTGGCGGAGCTGGAGCCGCTCCACCGCGCCGCGCATTTCAACCTGGCGATCTGCCGGGGCCATCTGCGAGATTGGGAAGCCGCCGCGGAATCTTTCCGGAAGGCGGCCGAAGCCGACGCCAGCCGCTCGGACGCTCTGCTCGGCCTGGGGATCTGCCTCATCCACAGCGGCTGCCCGGCCGAGGCGATGCAACCGCTCGACAAGTATCTCAATCTCTTCCCCAATGACGAGCAGGCACTGTTCGGCAAGGCCGTGGCCTTGCAGCAGACCGGCCAGCTCGCCGAATCCGCGGAACAGTACCGCAAGGTGCTCGCGCGCAACCCGCGGTGCGAGGAAGCGCTGGCGAACCTGGTGAGCGTCTACCTCGAAAAGAAAGACCCCCAGCCGGCGCGCCGCTATGCGGAGATGCTGGCCGAGCTGCAGCCGGAGTCGCCCGTGGCCATGGAAGCGCTGGCGGCGTTCGCGTTTGCGGATGGAGACTATGCGACCGCCGCGAGCTACGGCAGCAAACTGTGCGAACTGGTTCCCGGCCGTTTCGAAAACTGGTTCAACCTCGGCGTGGCCCATCACAGGCTGGGCGAGTACGAGAAGGCCGCGCACGCGTACAACGAGGCCACCGCGCTCAAGCCCGATTCCGTCGAGGCATATCTGAATCTCGGATCGGTGCGGCAGGAATTGAGCAGCCTGGCCGCCGCACACGCCTGTTACGAGAAGGCCCTTCAGATCGACCCTCGCCAGCCCGCAGTTCTCTGGAACCTGGCGCTGGTGCTGGAGCAGCAGGGCGAGCGGAACCAGGCCGAGAAGCTCTATGCCATGCTTCCCGACGATGCGCCGGAGTGGTGCGACGGGTCTTTCCGGCTCGGCTATCTGCGGCTGCTGCGCGGCGATTTCGCCGCCAGCGCCGAGGCGTTCGAGGCCTGCCTGCGAAAGCGCCCGGACTGGCCCGAAGGTTATCTCAACGCCGGCATCGCGTACGCGCGCTCGGGCAACTCCGAGCCCGCGCGGCGATGCTTCCAGGAAGCGCTCATGCTCCGCCCGGATTCTTCGGACGCCATGCGCGGTCTTGCCGCGCTCGCCCTCGAGCAACAGGATTACGCGGAAGCCTATGCCCTGCATTGCCGGCTAATTCAAGTGGGCGAGCACGGCCGCGAGCTTTACTACAACGCCGGCCTGGTCTGCCAGAAACTGGGCCGGACCGGTGATGCCGCGAAGTTCTACCAGCAGGCCCTGGCCGAGGACCCGCAGTGCCTCGAAGCCCTCTTGAACCTTGGTCACATCCTGATGGCGTCGGGCAAGGCGGAAGAGGCGCGCTCCTGCTGGCGCAGGGCCATCCGCGAGAACCCCGAGCTGGCGCAAGCGTACTTCGAGCTGTAGCGCCGGCGGTCTTGCCGCCGGTTTCCTCCACATGGCGCAAAACACCGGCGGCAAGACCGCCGGCGCTACGGGTGATACCATACCTTATCTAAAGGAGTGACCTCATGAGAGTCGGCGTATTCACCGCCTTGCTGGCGCAACTGTCCCTCGACAACGTTCTCAAGAAGCTGACAAGCCTCCATATCGATACCGTGGAACTCGGTACCGGAAACTATCCCGGCGATCCCCACTGCAAGCTTTCCATGCTCGACAACCGGACCGAGCTCAGGGAATTCAAGCAGAAGCTGATCGATCAGGGCTTCACGATCAGCGCGTTGAGCTGCCACGGGAACCCGCTCCATCCCGACAAAGCACGCGCGAAACACGACCAGGAAGTAAGCCGCAAGACCATCCGGCTGGCCGAGAAGCTGGGCGTTGGAGTGGTGGTGGATTTCAGCGGCTGCCCCGGCGATTCCGCCCGGTCAAAATGGCCCAACTGGGTAACCTGCCCCTGGCCGCCCGATTATCTCGAGATCCTCCAGTGGCAATGGGAGAAGGTGGTGGCGCCGTATTGGACCAGGCAGGCGCAGTTCGCCGCCAATCACGGCGTGAAAATCGCCATCGAGATGCACCCGGGGTTCGTGGTCTACAGCCCGGAAACCATGCTGAAGCTCCGTTCCATCGCCGGGCCGTCGATCGGCTGCAACTACGACCCGAGCCACATGTTCTGGCAAGCGATCGACCCCATCGCGGCCATCCGCGTGCTCGGCGACGCCATTTTCCACGTCCACGCCAAAGATACCCAGATCTACGACCGCAACCTGCCGCTCACGGGCGTGCTCGACACCAAGAGCTACACCGACGAGCGCAACCGCGCGTGGATTTTCCGCACGTGCGGCTACGGCCACGACGCCGGGTGGTGGAAGGAATTCGCCTCCACGCTGCGCATGTTCGGCTACGACTACGTGCTCTCGATCGAGCACGAGGACAGCATTCTCTCGCCGGAAGAGGGCCTCACCAAGGCGGCAGCGTTCCTGAACGGAATCGTCATGAAAGAACAGCCCGCCGCGGCCTGGTGGGTGTAAGGAGCTGTCAGCTTTCAGCCTTGAGCTATCAGCTAAACCGGCGCGCGGCCTTAGCTGCTCACTGAAAGCTGATCGCTGAGAGCTTAGGGCTATAATGAGATTTTCCAATCCAGGGGAGACCTTCATTTTCAGGGAGTGTTCATGGGCGTGAAGCGTATCGGTATACTCACGGGCGGCGGCGACGTGCCGGGGCTGAATTCGGTGATCAAAACGGTGGTCTACCATGGAAGCGAGATCGGCTGCGAGGTGATCGGAATCCGCCGCGGCTGGGAGGGGCTCACTCACGTCGACTTGGAGGATCCCGCCAGCCGCACGCGGTACATCCTGCCTCTAGACCGCGAGAACACCCGCACCATCGACCGCACGGGCGGCACCTTCCTGCACACCTCGCGCACCAACCCCTCCAAGATGAAGAAGCTCCCGCCCGTTCTCGAGGGTCGGGAGTTCCCCACGGCCGAATCCACTAAGAAGGGCGTCACCACCAGCGTGTTCGACGTGACCAAGGCGGTCAAGAAGAACATCGAGACGCTCGACCTGGATTACGTCATCGCCATCGGCGGCGACGATACGCTCAGCTACGCGGCGGAGCTGGACCGCCAGGGCGTGAATGTCATCGCCGTGCCGAAGACCATGGACAACGACGTACGCAATACCGAGTACTGTGTTGGCTTCTCGACCGCCATCACGCGCGCCATGGAAGCCATCGAGCGGCAGCGGACCACGGTGGGCTCGCACGAGCGCATCGGCCTTTTCCGCGTGTTCGGACGCGATGCCGGCTACACCGCGCTTTACACCGCCTACGTCACCTCTGTGCGTTGCTGCATCCCGGAGTATAAGGTCAATCTAAAGCATCTCATCGGGTTGCTCGTCGCCGACAAGGAAAACAACCCCAGCAATTACTCGCTGGCCGTCCTCTCCGAGGGTGCCCAGTGGGAGGGCTACACGGTGAAGGAGTACGGCGAACCGGACGCTTTCGGGCACCGTAAGAAGATGAGCGTGGCCGAAGACCTCGCCAATGAAATCCGGGCGGCTACGGGCGCGGATGCCATCGCCAGCGACCTGACCTACGAGTTGCGCTCCGGTAACCCGGACTTCGTCGACCGCATGGTGGCCGCCACCTTCGCGGGCTTGGCCATGGACGCCATTCAGGAGGGCAAGCATGGCCTGATGACCGCCATCAGCGACGGGTGCTTCTCGATGGCGCCGATTCCCGATCCGAAGCTCGGCCCGCGCAAGGTGGACGTGGCCACCATGTACAACACCGAGCGTTACCGGCCGACGTACGATCGCAAGCTCGGTCTCCCGATCTTCCTGACGCGGGCATAAGCTTGAACTGGAAGCGGCTGTTTTCCGGACTTCGAGACAGGTCTGCCGGCCTGTCCCGCCACGCGCGGCTCACTCCCGAGCTGCGCGCGCGGATTCAGTCTTCGTTCGACGAAGCCGCGCGCGACGAAGAGCACTTCCCTTCCACCATCGATCCCCGCATTTACCACGTCCAGCTCATTCGCAAGCACCTCGGCGATCTTCGCGGCAAGCGCGTGCTGGACGCCGGCTGCGGCAAGGGCCGATTCGCGCGCGTGTTGAAGGAGCAGGAGCCCGCCTCCGAAATCTGGGGCCTGGACATTTCCGAGGAGATGCTGCGATTCGTGCCCGAGGGCATTCACACGCGCGCCGGCTCCATGACCGAACTGCCGTTCGGGGACGGATTCTTCGATGCGGCCTACGCCACCGAGTCCCTGGAGCATGCCGTGGAAATCGAAAAGGCAGTGAGCGAGATCTGCCGCGTGGTGAAGACTGGCGGGCGCATCGCCATCATCGACAAGAACGCCACGCAGTGGGGAAAGTTGAGGACTCCCGAATGGGAGCGATGGTTCACCCGCAGGGAGCTGGAGCGGTTGCTCGGCCGCCATTGCCGCCAGGTGTCGAGCCAGTACATCTCGTACTGGGAAGACGTCGCGCCCGACGGGCTTTTCCTGGCGTGGCTGGCGGTGAAGTAGAGCGGGATTAGCGGCAATGCTGTTTGTGTGGCAACTACAGATTGAGGCCACCTATTGTGATGACCGCGCAAAGGGACCACAACAGGTTGCGCCTGGACGCAGCCATTTCGATGTTGCCACACAGACTCGGAGGGGCGTAAGATACCCTGGCCCAGCTCTTCCGCCCCGTTCCGGGGCTTTCCGCCCGTTCATCCCTTTCCCACGGCTTGCGCCGTGGGCTATGATCCTTCGCCCTATCGGGCTCAACGCCAAAGTGAACAGTATTGGGTTTGGTGACGGATCACGCGGCGTCCGAGGCCACGTCCGCTGGAGGCAACCCACCCCAGATCAAGACATCCGGACACAAATCCGCGCCATTCGGCCAAACCAACGTGCCGGCTTCCACCTGCACTTCCCGGAACCGTGCCGGACTGCTCCGGATATCGTCAAAAACCGGGCCGGTCAGCAGCGGTGCTAGATCTCGCTCAACGATGCGGCCATCGCTCAGCTTGAGCCGAACGCGGTAATCCTCGACTGGGTTAACTTCCTGAATGCGGACCAGACTCATTCCTTCTCTTCAGTCTAGACTACCTTCGATTCTACGCCGTTCCAGCGGCGAAGAGCGGTCCGCCGGGCCGTGAAACCCGACGGGCTTTTCCTGGCGTGGCTGGCGGTGAAGTAGGGAGCGCAAGCGCGTGGCGCGGCGCGCGCCCTTCCTCGCTACAATAGAAGTCTCTATGCCATTCCAGGAAGTGGTCGAAGCCGAAGGTCACCTGATCGACTCCCACATCATGGAGAACATCTTCGATAAGGTCGTGGAGTATAGCGGCCGGTTCGAGGTGGAACAGTTCCGCATTGGCCGCACCAACAGCGAGCCTTCCTATCTGCGGCTGAAAGTCGAGGCGCCCGACGAGCCGTCCATGGAGCGCCTGTTGCAGGAGCTGTTGGGGCTGGGCTGCGCTGCCGCCGACACAGGCGACGCCGCGCTCCGCGAAGTGGAGCGCGACCGGTGCGCGCCGGAGGATTTTTACTCCACCACCAATCACCGGACTTTCGTGCGCCACCACCAGAAATGGATCGAAGCTGAGAACCAGCGAATGGATGCCATGGTAGTGGTCCATGAGGGCCGCGCCGTGTGCCGCCGTCTGCGCGATCTGCGGCGGGGCGACCGGATCGTAGTGGGGCTGCGCGGCATCCGCGTCATTCCCGAATCCAAGGAGCGCGACCGCCTGGCGTTCGCCTTCATGGCCAACGGCATCTCCTCCGAGCGCCAGGTGGAAACCGCGGTGCGCCAGACCGCCGCGCTGGTGCGCCACGCCATCGAGCAGAAGCAGAAAGTCGTGGTGGTGGCGGGACCCGTGGTGGTGCACACGGGCGGCGTGGCGGGCCTCGCCGCGCTCATCCGCAACGGCTGGGTGCAGGCCGTGCTCAGCGGCAACGCGCTGGGTGTGCACGACGCCGAGGCCGCGCTGTTCGGCACCTCGCTGGGCGTGCGCCTGTCCGACGGGCGCCAGGAAGAGCACGGCCATCGCAATCACATGCGCGCCATAAACGCCATCTATCGCGCTGGCTCGGTCCGGCAAGCCGTCGAATCCGGCCGCTTGCGCTCGGGCATTCTCTACGAGTGCGTCCAGGCCGGCGTTCCTTTCGTGCTGGCCGGGAGCCTCCGCGACGACGGCCCGCTGCCCGAGACCATCACCGACATGAACGCCGCACAGGACGCTTATGCCGCCGAGCTGAGAGGCGCGGGCCTGGTGCTCTGCCTCGGCACCATGCTGCACTCCATCGCCACCGGAAACATGCTGCCAAGCTGGGTCAAGATCGTGTGCGTGGATATCAACCCGGCGGTGGCCACCAAGGTCAGCGACCGCGGCACGGGGCAGGCTGTGGGCGTGGTAGCCGACGTCGGCCTGTTCCTGGATCTGCTTTCGAAGGCCGCCCCACTGAAGGCTTAGCATGAAACGCGCCTATACCGATAAACATTCGCGCTCCGGCATCGACGCCGCGCTGCCCCAGATTGAGACCTGGCCCAACCAATACGCCGGCTACGAGATCGAAATCGTCATGCCGGAATTCACCGCCGTTTGCCCCAAAACCGGTCTCCCCGATTTCGGCAGCATCGTGCTGCGCTATGTGCCTGGCAAACGCTGCCTGGAGCTGAAGTCTTACAAGATGTACCTGCTGGCCTACCGCCATCTCGGAATCTTTCAGGAGAACGTGGTCAACCGCGTGCTCCGCGACGTGGTGAAAGCCGCCGACCCCATCACCGCTACCGTGATCGGCGACTTCACGCCGCGCGGCGGGCTGAGCACCGTGATCACCGCAACCTGGAGCCGGGCCCGGAAGGCACCCCGGAGGGCGCCCCGTGCAAAGCGCTGAGCTGATCGCCATTCTGCGGGAGGTCCGCGAGCGCGTCCGCGCGCAACGCCCGGAGGCCTCCGCGGGGTGCCCTTTGGGCCCGGCGGGCATTCCCTTGCCCGACCTCCTGCCGCTGGTGCACGCGCGCGACTCAGCGCTCGGCAAGGTGGCCGCTATCGGCACGGTGAACCCGCGCCCCGGCGGCTTGGTCAACTCCCTGATCCAGGCCTGGAAAGGGCTGCTCTCCCGCGTCCTCGATTGGCACGTCAGAGAGCAGGTGGAGTTCAACCGGCAGGTGGTCGCGTACATCGATGCCGCCATCGAAGCGTTTAATGAGGACAGCCGCGCTTTGGTCGAGTTGGGCAATCGGATGGAAGCGGTGCAAGAGAATCTCCGGGCCGCCCAGGAAAGCCTCGGCCGGGATATCAAGGCGGCGCAGGAAAGCCTTGGCCGGGACATCATCGCGGCTCAGGAAAGCCTCGGCCGGGACATCCAGGCAGCCCACGGCCAGGAGATCCGGCTGGTTCAGGACGGCCTTGGCCAGGAGCTGGCGGACATCCGCAAGCATTGGGCCGAGTGGCGCGCCGGATGGGAGTACAAGCTGGCCCAGAACGAGATCCAGTTCTTGCGCGGCGTGGCCGATCTGCAAGGCGCTTTTCAGCACCGCGCCACCCTGATGGACACGAGCTACCGCGAGACGGTTCTCGCGCAGCACGCCGATTTCACCGCCGCGCTGGAGCGCAGCGCCGTCGATATCCAGAAGCAGCTCCAGAAGCAGCTTCGTCCCGAACTGGAGCGCCTGATTCACACCGAGCTCCGCGTCATCCGGCAGCGCCTGCAGTTACTGGCAGCCGGCGGGGTGCCCTCTGGTCCCCCTGTCCTGCCCGTTCCAGGGACCATTCCAGGCTCTGCTCCAGCCATCCTCGACTGGGTCCGTTTCACGGAGCATTTCCGCGGCTCCGAAGAGCACGTGAAGACACAGCAACACCTTTATCTTCTGGACTTTGAGGGATGCCAGAGCGTCCTGGACATCGGCTGCGGCCGGGGCGAGTTCCTGGAGATCATGCGCGCGGCGAATATTCCCGCGGTGGGCATCGATCTCAGCCAGGAGTCCGTCGCGACCTGCCGCCTGAAGGGGCTCCAGGCGGAGACCGCGGACTTGTTCGCATACCTGGCCGGTCTTCCGGAGGAGTCGCTGGACGGCATCTTCTGCGCTCACGTAGTGGAGCATCTTCCGCCCGAGCGCCTGCCGGAGATGATCCGGCTTTGCGCGGGCCGCCTGACGCGCGACGGCATCATTGCCTTCGAAACACCCAACCCCGAGTGCCTCGCCATTTTCGCCACGTACTTCTACCTCGACCCCACCCACGTGCGCCCGGTCCCGGCCCGGCTTCTGGCCTTCTATCTGGAGGAGTTCGGTGTAGGAGTCATGGAGGTCCGCAAACTCTCCCCCGCCGTGGAATCAATGCCTTCGCTTGGCCCCCTGCCCGCGGAATTTCGCGACGCTTTCTTCGGGGGCCTCGATTACGCCATCATCGGGAAGAGGCTCTAGCCGGCCGAAAACCGTGCTCTCTCCGTCTATTGGCCCGTGGGGCAGCCGGCTACTGGGAATTCTCTTCAAACTGGTATGTGACCGTAAACGTGGGTTCGAGGTGGATCACAAGACCGGATGTGTTGAGTGCCACGAACGGCTGAGAGATGAACGTACCGTCGTTCAGAAGCCCGCATGCCGAGATGTCGCGGTCGAATGAAATACGCGATGAGCCATGGGTAGCCGTGAGTGAGTCCTGAACCCACGCGCAGGAATTATCAAAAGCCAAAGCAGACGGATCGTCCTGGTAGGAGGCGTACTTGCTGCCGTCGTGGAGCGATGTGTTCAGGCCCCATCCAACCTCCGCGTATTGCGCGCCGGTCATGGTCCCCGCCTTTGGCCACGCCACCAGATCACCGGCTACGCGGAGGATGCGGACGCGGCAGCCGGTTGGAGCGGTTACCTTCAGCCTGATTGGGACCGCTTGCGAAAGACCCCAGGAACCGGGCCGCTTGTCCGGCTTCCCAGCCACATCGATGGACTGGTTAAAGGTCGTCTGAAACGGGCCAATCGTGCGCGCGTGCTTCTGACCGCACGCGCAGAAAACGAGACCAAGCACCAGGCAGTGAAGTCGTTTCATGTCTCGAGTCCTACATTGGGGGCTTCCGCCGATTATACCTGAGCCGGAAGCTCGCGAGCGGCGTGCCGGCAGCGCGGCACGTCTGATGGGGCGGCTTGGGGTAGCGGAATCTCAAAGTAGCCCGCTACCGCCCGTTGACAACCCCCAATAACTCGGCGTATATTTGCTAACATACTGATCTCTCAGTGGTTTGCTGGTAATTGGCCCATGGTCTCGTCTACGATGGTGCTCGGTGATAACGAAGCGCGCGTACTTTCCCGTGCCCGCTGCCTGCCGCGGCCGATCCAGTGCCTGCAATCATTGGTGACTCAGTGATCGGCGGAGGCGTAATGGCCGTAGACGAGGACAACGGGCAGGTGGACCAGGAGGTCCCCGAAAGCTACGAGAATCTTCTCGACGATTACAGCCACTTCGCCCCTCCCGCCGCCGACGAGGTTTTGCAGGGCACCGTTCTGAGCGTCACCGCCAAGGATGTCATCGTCGATTTCGGGTACAAGTCCGAAGGCCTCGTGCCCATCGAGCAATTCCAGACTCCCGGCGGTGAGATCACGGTACGGCCCGGCGACCTCGTCGATGTGATGATCGAGCACGGCGAGCAGCCAGAAGGGTACGTGCTGCTCTCCCACACGCGGGCCGCGCGTCTGCGCATCTGGGACAACCTCGAAAAGGCTTACCAGGAGCAGCTCATGATCTCCGGGCGCGTGCTCGGCCGGGTCAAGGGCGGGCTCGCCGTGGATGTCGGCATCAAGGCCTTCATGCCCGGATCGCAGGCCGATCCGCGCCCGGTTCATAATCTGGATTCCCTGATCGGACAGGACATCCCGGTCAAGATCATCAAGCTCAACCGCCGCCGCGGCAACGTTGTGGTCTCGCGCAAAGTGGCGGTGGAGGAAGAGATTAACGTCCGCAAGACGGCCACGCTGGACCACCTTGCCGAAGGCGCCGTTGTCACCGGCGTGGTCAAGAACCTCACCGATTACGGGGCCTTCATCGACCTTGGCGGCATTGACGGCCTGCTGCACGTCACCGACATGTCCTACGGCCGCGTCACGCACCCTTCCGAGCTGCTGCACGTCGGTCAGGAAACCGCTGTCAAGATCCTCAAGTTCGATCGCGCCAGGGAGCGCGTCTCGCTGGGCATGAAACAGCTTGAGCCCGACCCCTGGGACACCGTCTCCGCGCGCTACCCCGTTCATAGCCGGGTGATCGGCCGCGTGGTCAACGTCACCGATTACGGCGCTTTCGTCGAGTTGGAGCCCGGCGTCGAGGGTCTCATCCACATCAGCGAGATGACTTGGTCGCGCCGCATGAAACATCCATCCAAAGTGGTCAAGCCCGGCGATCAGGTGGAAGCCGTCGTCCTCGAGGTGCATTCCCGGGACCGGCGCATCTCGCTCGGCCTGAAGCAGCTCGAGCCCAACCCGTGGTCCACCATCGACACCCGCTATAGCGTCGGCTCGGTGGTGCAGGGCCGGGTACGCAACATGACCGATTTTGGAGCCTTCATCGAAATCGAGGAAGGCATCGACGGCCTGGTGCATGTTTCCGACCTGTCCTGGACCAAGCGCGTCAAGCACCCTTCCGAGGTCTTGAAGAAGGGCCAGATCGTCCAAGCGGTGATTCTCAATATCGATTCATCCGCTCACCGGCTTTCCCTGGGCATCAAACAGCTCCAGCCGGACGCCTGGGAAAGCTATTTCCAGAATCACCAGGTGGGCGATACGGTGCATGGCCGCGTCTGCCGCCTGGCCAGCTTTGGCGCTTTCGTCGAGTTGGCCGACGGCGTGGAAGGCTTGTGCCATTTCTCCGAAGTGCCGGGCTATTCGGGCCGGCGCGGATCGGAGGAGCCACCCCTGGCGGTGGGCCAGGAGTTCGATTTCAAAGTGATCAAGATGAGCGAAGCGGAGAAGAAAATCGGGCTGAGTCTCCGCGCCGTGACGGAAGACGAGGAAAAAACCCGCCTGGAAGACTACCAGCGCCAGGCCGCCGCCGCTACCACGACCATTGAAGAGGTCATGAGCCTGAAGGACCGCAACTTAGAATAGCTTGCAAATTTCCCTTATTCAAGCGATACTGCGGTTTCGTAACGGATTAACACCAAGGAGAATGTGATGACGAAGGCCGATCTGATTGAAGAAGTCTCCCGGGTGGTGGAAATGACCCGGAAGGAATCCGAGGTCATCGTGGAGGCGATTTTCGACAGTATCGTTCGTTCCCTGCGCTCCGGCGATAAGATTGAGATCCGCGGATTCGGTAGTTTCCGCACGCGCCAGAGACAACCCCGGATCGGCCGCAACCCGAAGACCGGCGCGCGGGTCGAAGTCCCCGCGAAGAAGATTCCTTATTTCAAGCCCAGCAAGGAACTGAAGGACGTGGTCAACAATTCGGCCGCGCCGGGCCCAGCGGGCGTCCCGCCCGGCTCCCCGCCGGGCGCTCTGGTCGTGCCTCCCCCCGCGTCCGAGCAGGTCCCGAACCCGTAACCGGCTTGGCCCCGGAATAGCATGGACTATCTCTGGACCCCCTGGCGGTATCAATACGTCACCACGACGGGGGATCCGGGCGAGTGCATCTTCTGCGCCGCTGCCCGGGCGTCCGACGACCAGGAGCGCCTGGTGGTGTACCGCGCCCCGCGCAATTTTGTCATCCTCAACCGGTTCCCTTACACCAGCGGCCATCTGATGATCGTGCCCTACGAGCACGTCGCCACGCTGGAGGAGCTTCCCGACGAAACCCTGGTGGAATTGATCCGTCTGGCGCGCGCCAGCGAGAAGCATCTGCGGACGGTCTATCATCCGGAAGGCCTGAATCTGGGAATGAACCTCGGCCGCAGCGCTGGCGCCGGCGTCGCCGGGCACGTGCATCTGCACGTGCTGCCCCGCTGGACCGGCGACACCAGCTTCATCACCGTGGTGGGCGAGACGCGCGTGGTCCCCGAGGACCTCGAAATCGCTTGGGGGAAGCTGCGCAGCGCGTTCCGCGCCGAGCCGGTTTGATTGAGCCGGGCGGGTCTCCTATAGAATCGAAGCTGTGCCCCTGTTCGGCGCCACTCACATCTCGTTGCTGATGGGCATCGCGGCCGCGGCCGTTTTACTCCCGGCGCTGTGCCGGCGGGGGCGGGTCTCGGGACGAACAGCGCGGTTCGCGCTGGGGTACGGTCTCGCCGTGAACGAGCTGGTCTGGTGGGTTTTCCGCTATTCGCACGAGGGTGTCCACCTGGTGAACCTGCCGCTTCAGCTCTGCGACATCACGCTGTGGGCGGCAGCGCTGGCGTGCGTCACGCTGGTTCCAACCATCGTCGAATTTGCCTACTTCGCGGGATTGGCGGGATCGGGGATGGCACTGCTCACACCGGACCTCTGGACTCCATGGCCTTCCTATCCGGCGATTTATTTCTTCGTGGTGCACGGCGGGATCGTGGTGGCGTGCGCGGTTCTGGCCTTCGGTGGAATCGCGCCGCTCCGGCGCGGCGCAATGTGGCGCGCGTTTCGTCTGCTGCTGGCCTATACGGCGGCGGTGGGCGCCTTCAACGCAATCTTTGGGACCAATTATATGTACCTGTGCCGCAAGCCGCGGAACGCATCTCTGCTCGATGCGCTGGGTCCGTGGCCCCTGTACCTGGCCGGGGGCGCGGCAGCGGGGCTGGCGCTCTTCTGGCTGCTATGGCTTCCGATTCGGCCGTCAACGCGTGCCTCACCGCGTGCTTAGAGCCGCAACGCTCCCAGGCGAAGCCTATTGGACTTCCGAAGGATCCACGGCTTTCCTGGTGCCCGTGGCTGCATAGCGGACATAGGCGACGATGTCGGCCAGTTGCTCGGCGGTGTGCTTGTTGACCGCCGGCGGGTGCTTCCAATGACTGGTATTTGTCATCGATTCAATATCAGCCAGGTCCGTTTTACGCAGTTCCGGTGGCGTTTTCGAGAGATCGTAAAGCTGGATAATTTTCTCGTCCTTCGCGCCCGGCATCGCCGGAAATGTCTCCTTTGACTTCAGTCTGACGTCCTGCACGTACTGCGTGGCGGTGGAATGAATGGCCATCACAATCGCTGCCGGTGTCAGACGTCCGATGCCTTTCAGGTCCGGCCCCACGGCCGCACCGCGCCCTTTCAACAAGTGGCAGCTCGAACACCCGTTCGCAGTTCCAAAGAAGAGAGCCTCACCCCGGTCGACCTGCTGCGTAACGGCGGCCTGAGCCAACATCAACACGATCCAAAACATGTCTGGACTTTCCTTTCGGTGCTGCCTATAGTAACACCGGGCGGCGCCGGTCTGAAGCCACTTTTTCATCCACGCTATCGTGGCCCGCTCCGTCTAGAATAGTGGCAGAGCCATGAGAACTATACTGCTCGCGGGGATTCTCGCAGCCAGCGCAGCGGCGCAGGCGCCCACGGAACCGCCCCCCATTCTCCAACTGATCCGTCGGCCGGGAACTGCCGTCGCCCCCATCCGGCCGTATGCCGATTCCAAAGCGGCAGTCGATGTTCTGGGCATGGTTTCGATTACCGGCCTGCCGGAAACGTGGCTGATCGAATCACACCAGTCGTTCGCCGGCATTGAGGACCTCGACAAGGCCGTCAGCTCGGCCGCCCTTGCCGGGGCCCCTGGCGGCTCCTCCGATCAATCTCAAGAGGACCTGCTTGCTCCTCCCAGGACTTTGATCGCGTTCTACCGGCCAAGCTGGAGCTACCGGGCCGACCAGGCCATCCGGATGTTCCCGCGGGCGCGCTATTTCCATATCACGATTTACCGCATCCGGCCAGGCTTCGAGGCCGATCTCGGTGAACTGGTGAAGCTCAGGCGGGTCAGCGCCGACAGCGTTAACCTGGACCGGCCCGATCTCGCCTACCAGGTCATTTCGGGCGCTCCCTCCGGAACTTTTGTCTTCCTTGCCCCGCTGCTCTCGCTCAAGACCATGGACGAAGGTGTGACTGCCATGCCCGTCTATGCCGAAGCCATTGCGGCGGCCCGCGCCAAGGCCGACAGCAAGGTATCCACCGAAACCGAAATCAGTCGCGAGCACTTGCTGCTCCGAGTCGAACCACGCTTGAGTTATGTGTCCGACGACTTTGCCGAAGGGGACCGGCAATTCTGGAGACCGAAGTCCAAGGAAGAGTAGTTGCAATTGCGCACCGCGCACAAAGCAGCCCCCCAAACGTTCTACAATTGATCCATCGCCATGGCTTGCGAACTCCTCATTCAGTGTCCCGATGGCTCGATGAAGACTATTCCGCTCAGCGGCGAGCGGCTTTCCATAGGCCGCTCCAGCGCCGCTGAGCTGTGCTTTCCGGAGGACGCCGGCCTTTCGCGCCAGCACTTCGCCTTCGAGGCCCAAGGCGATGAGTGGACGGTGCAGGATCTTGGTAGCAAGAACGGCACCTTCGTCAACAACATCCCGCTCAAAGGCCGGCTCATCCTCAAGCCGGGCGACCGCGTCACCGCCGGCCATCTCGTCATCGTCTATTCGCCCGATTCCGTCGCCGCCGCCTCCAATGTGGTGGTTTTCGAGGGTGGCGAGACCTCTTCCCCCACCACCTCCACCCTGGTCACCAGCCTGGAAGGCGCGCTCTCCAACCAGACCATGGCCATCGAACGCGGCGGGCCCAAGGCCTCCGCGCCCATGCAGGCGCTCATTCGCGCCGGCCAGGAGCTGGCCGAGAACCGGCCGCTCGCGGAACTCTTCCCCGTGATCCTCGACCTCGCCGTCCAGGCGGTTAACGCGCAACGCGGCGTGCTTCTGATCCTGGAGGGCGATACGCTCGTTCCCCGGGCGCACCAAGGCGAAGGCTTCCGCATCAGCACCGCTGTTCGCGACCGCGTGCTCCACGAAAAATCCTCCATCCTGGTGCGCGACGCGCAGCTCGACGACGCCTTCAAGGGCCGCATGAGCATCGTGGAGCAGAAGGTCCACACCATGATGGCGGTGCCGCTCCAGACCAAGGAGCGCATCATCGGCCTGATCTACCTCGACTCTCCCTTCGTCCTCCGCGAATTCACCCAGGACGATCTGAGCCTCCTCACCGTGATGGCCAACGTGGCTGCCATCCGCATCGAAAACGCGCGGCTGGCCGAGATCGAGGAGGGCGAGCGCATCATGAAGCGCGAACTCGGCCAGGCCGCCGAGATCCAGCGCGGCATGCTGCCCCGCGATGCGCCGCGAGTGACCGGCGCCGACCTGGCCGGCTTCAACGCCGCGTGCCGCACCGTGGGCGGCGACTACTACGACTTCTTCCCCTACCCCGATGGCCGCGTCGCCCTGGCGCTGGGCGACGTCTCCGGCAAAGGTCTGCCGGCCTCCCTCATGATGATGGCCCTGCATGCGCGTGTGCAGGTGCTGGCCGAAGACCCCGGGGACCTGGCGGCCTTCATGACGCGGCTGAACAAGGCCACCTGCGCCAAGTGCCCCTCCAACCGCTTCATCACGTTCTTCTTCTCGGTGCTGGACGCGGCCACCGGCGAGCTGGCGTTCGCCAATGCCGGGCACAATCCGCCGATTCTGGTCCGCGCTTCGGGCGAATCGCAGATGCTCGAGGGTGGCGGCCCCGTGCTGGGCATCCTGCCGGCTGCGCCCTACGCCGAGCAGCGCGAGCGTCTCGGCCCGGGCGACCTGCTGGTGCTCTACAGCGACGGCGTGACCGAGGCCAACAACGCCAGCTTCGACGAATTTGGCGAAGACCGCTTCATCGAAGTCCTGAAGCAGCATCGCCACCAGCCCGCCGCCGACATTGTGGCCGCGGTCACCGGCGCGCTTGGAGAATTCGCCGCCGGCGCCCCCCAGGCCGACGACATCACGTTAGTCGTCGCCAAGCGGGTGTAGCGGTTCGGAGCCGCGAACCTAAGAGAGCGGCTGCCCGCACGAGCTGACGTACCGCTGTCTTACGTTCGCGGCTCCGCCTACCCATTGACTTCCGCCGCCGCCTGCTCCCATAATCAGCTAGCGATTGAGAGGCAGCCATGCCAGCAGTACCGCAGGCCGAAACGGTAGTGAAAAGCCACGACCGGAAGCTATCCGGAATCGGCGCCACCGAAGACCAGGTGGACGCCCGCGACACTATCCCGCAGCGAATCGACCGCCGCGGAACCAAGGTCGAGGACATGGGCGGCACCGGCCAGCACGATTCTTCCGGAGGATGATCTAGCGGTAGAGCAGGTACTGCTCCCGCAGCTTGACGAACGCCGCCACGGCTTCCTGGAAACCCTGCTGGATGTTGCGCGCGTCATCGCCTGCCTGAAGCTTGCCGATTACCTCGTCGCTGCCGATCAGCCGCTTGTTCAGCGAAAAGTCGATCTTCCCCGGATACAGCTTGGCAATGGCCGCGGCCACTTCCAGGCCCAGGCGCGTGGCATCCAGCGCCTCGCGGTTGACGATGACGAATCGCACACCTTCCACCGCGCCCACGCGCGTCGGATATGCCCGCACTCCGGGGATCTCGCGGCGATTCAAATACGCCGCCAGCTCGCGCCCGCCGATGAAATCGGCCCCGATGTGTTCAAACGGCGAATCGGTTCCCCGCCCCACCGAGTATCCCTTCGAAAACTCCAGCAGGCACAAGCCGGGGTACAGCGTCGCGGCATTCAGGCTGCGCAGGTTGGGTGAGGGGTTGATCCACGCGAGGCCCGTATCGTCGAACCAGTCGCCGCGGTTCCAGTCCTGCATCTCGATGACGTGGAGCGCGGCGCCGACCTTGTTTTCGGCGTTGAACAGGCGCGCCAGTTCGCCCATTGTCATACCGTGGCGCACCGGCAAGCCGGGAAAATAGCCGACGAACGACGTGTTGGCGGCGTCCAGCAGCGGGCCTTCCACGTGCGTTCCGGTGATGGGGTTCGGCCGGTCGAGCACGTAGTACTGAATGCCGGCTTTGGCCGCCGCTTCCATGGCGTATGCCATGGTGGTCTCGTAAGTGTAGAAGCGCACGCCGGCATCCTGGATATCGAAGACCAGCGCGTCCAGGCCGCGCAGCATCTCCGGCGCCGGCCGCAGCGTCTTGCCAAAGAGGCTGTAAACCTTGACACCGGACGCGGGATCGGTGGTGTCGGGAAGGCCGGGACGGTCTTCCCCGCCCTCGAAGCCGTGCTCGGGTGAAAACAGCGCGGCCACTTGAATGCCCGCCTGCCGCATCAGGTCCACGTTGCGGCGGCCTTCGCGATCCACGCCGGTATGGTTGGTGATCAGGCCCACGCGCTTGCCCTGGAGCGGCTGAAACTTCCGCGCCACCAGCACATCCAGACCCGTGAGCGTCGATCCGGTGCGGCTGATTTGCCGGCGCGCGCCCGCCCCGGCCAGCGTCTCGTTGTAACCTGTGACCGTGACGCCCTGCGCGCCGATGCCGAGCGCCGCGGCTGCGATGGTCGCGACCTTCCCGCGCAGCGGCGTAAGCGCGGGCCGCTGCTCGGGATGCACGCTGTTGGCCAGCAGGATCACGTAGCTCTTGCTCGACGGGTCGATCCAGATGGCAGTGCCGGTGAAGCCCGTGTGGCCGTACGAGCCGATGGGAAACAGCTCGCCGCGGTTGCCCGAGTAGGGCGAGTCGATGTCCCACCCCAACCCCCGCAGGATGGGCTGGTCGGGCGGGCTTTGCGGCCCGGTGAACTTCGCCACCGTGAGCGGGCTGAAGAGGCGCACACCATCCAGTTCTCCTCCGTTAAGCATCATTTGGGCGAAGCGCGCCAGATCATCGGCGGTGGAAAACATCCCGGCGTGTCCCGCCACGCCGCCCATATTGCGCGTGGAGGGGTCGTGCACCACGCCCCGCAACGGCGGGCCGGTCTTGTCGACCCGCTCCGTGGGCGCAATGCGCGGCGCCAGCGAGGCGGGTGGCTGGAACATGGTCTCCTGCATGCCCAGCGGCAGGAAAATGTTCTGCCGCGCGTAATCGGAAAGCATCTGCCCGCTCAGCCGGTGGACGATTTCGCCCAGCAGGATGAAGTTGATGTCGCTATAGACAAAGCGCACGCCCGGCGGGCCGGCTGGCTTGGTGGTGCAGGCCAGGCGGATGCCGGTATCGTAGCCGCTCCATGGCGGAGTGAGCGGCACGTCGGGCTGAAGGCCGGAAAAATGTGTGAACAGGTTGCGCAGCGTGATGTCACGCTTGCCGCCCTGGAATTCGGGGATGTAGTCGGTGACCTTGTCGTTCAGCCGGAACTTTCCCTGTTCGAAGAGCTTCATCAGGGACGACGTGGTGGCGATGACCTTGGTAAGAGAGGCGCAGTCGAAGATGGTATCCACCGTCATGCTCTCGGGCTGAGGAACCAGCGCGCGCTTGCCGTAGGCCTTCCGGTACACAATCTGGCCGTTGTGTCCCACGACGAGGACGGCGCCCGGCAGGCGGTCCTGTTGGATGGCCTGGTTGATGGTCTCATCGAGCGCCGGCGCGCCGGCGAAAGTCTGTGCGGAGAGCGAAGCGGCAGCCAGCGCGGCGCACCAGAGGAGTTTCATATCCTTACCATGATAGCCGTGTCCGGCGGAAAATCTGTCAACATGAGAAAGGCATGCGAGTCTGCGTCATCCTGGTTCTTGCGGCTAGTCTGCGGCTATCCGCGCAGGACCCCGGGCAGCCCGAGAAATGGAACCTGCATGTTCAGGCTACCTCCATCGGCCAGTATCACGGCGGCCTCAACTCTCCGTACGCGGGCGCTTTCAGCTTGCAGGGCCATCCCGAGGCCGAGGCTTCCCTCACCTCCACGCTGTTCTTCGGATTCCGCCTGGCGCGCAACACGCAATTCTATTTCGACCCCGAGCTGGCCGGCGGCCGGGGCTTTAGCGGCACCAACGGAATCGCCAACTTCCCCAACGGCGAGATGCCGCGCGTGGCCACCGCGACTCCCAAACCGTACCTGGCGCGGCTGTACGTGACCCAGGATTTCGGATTCGGCGACGCGCGCGAATCCTTTTCGAGCGACGAGAATCAGCTTGCCGGCAGCCGGCCCATGACCCGCTACGCGGTGACCATCGGCCGGTTCACCGTGACCGACTTCTTCGACAACAACCGGTATACCCACGACCCGCGGACGCAGTTCATGGGCTGGGCCATCATGTACAACGGCGCGTGGGACTATCCGGCCGATACCCGCGGCTACACCTGGGGCTGGGTGCACGAGTTCCATGCGCGGCGCTGGTCGCTGCGATACGGCAGCGCGGCCATGCCACTGGTCGCCAACGGCCTGCGCTTCGACCGCCGCCCGCTGCGTGACCGTGGCGATGTTTTCGAGGGCGAGGTGCGCATGAAGCCCCGCGGCCACGATGGCGCCGTCCGCGTTCTGAGCTACCAGAACCACGCCCGGATGGGAACCTATGCGGATGCTATTCACCTGGCCGAACAGACCGGCGCGAAGCCCGACGTGACCGCTACACAACGCCCGGGCACCCTAAAATACGGCTTCGGCATCAGCGCGGAGCAGGAACTGGCAAAGGATATCGGTGTGTTCGCCCGGCTGGGGTGGAACGACGGAAAGACCGAAAGTTTCGTCTTCACCGCCATCGACCGGCTGGCCAGCGCCGGGGTATCGGTAAATGGCGGGCGCTGGAAGCGGCCCCACGACACGGTCGCCTCCGCGCTGACCGTGAGCGGCTTATCGGCTGTGCACGCCCAGTACCTCGCGCGCGGCGGCCTGGATTTCCTGATCGGCGACGGCGCGCTTCGCTACGGGGCCGAGTGCGTCTCCGAAAACTATTACAGCGCCCGCGTGATCCCCGGTGTCTTCGCCACCATCGACCTCCAGCACGTTAACAACCCAGCCTTCAACCGCAACCGCGGTCCCGTATGGATCGGCGCGCTGCGCCTGCACGTAGAGTGGGGTATGTAGGGGCCGGGCATGCCCCGCGAGTTTCTGCATTTTGACAGGGCCTGCTCCCAGCCCGAAGGGCGGCAGATAGTAGCCCACGGCGCAAGCCGTTGGGCGCAGAATGCACAGTTGGCCTAGCCCCGGACAGGGGCGTAAGAGTGCTTATCCCTAGAGGTCCCTCACATCGTATTTCAGCCCGTGCTTTCTCAAGAGCGTGAGAAACTCCTCCTGGAAGGACACCTTGCGATGGTGCGCTTTCCGCGAGGCGATGTAGTTCCTCACGTCGTCCAACCGCGAGCCGCTCACGGTGAAAGCGCCGTATCCGGCTTGCCAGCCGAAGTGCTTTTGTTCCGGAAACTGCTCGTGCACCCAGCGCGCGGCATGATCTTACGCCCCTCTCCGGGGCTACGCTAACCTGGCATCCGTTCCCGACGGCTTGCGCCGTGGGCTACTGTCTTTCGCCCTTCGGGCTTGAAACGCGGCTGCCGGGCTCTTGATTTGAAGAGTGCGCCGCCAAGCTCACAATTCTCATCGGAAAATGTAGGAACTTCAGCGGCCGAGCACGTTGCGTGCGTACCGCATGCCCGGCCCCTATGGCTTCACTTTGGCGAGAAGCTTTCCCAGGACCTTTGCTGCCTGGTCGACTTCCCTCTCCGTCACGATGTAGGGCGGCAGGAAGCGCAGCACGGTTTCGTGCGTGCAGTTGATGAGCAGCCCCTCGGCCATCGCGTCCAGCACCATCTGTTTGCCGGGAACTGCCAGCTCCATCCCCAGCATCAGGCCGAACCCGCGCACTTCTTTCACGACGGTGTGTTTCCGCGCCAGCTCGTTCAGCACCACGTGGAAATACCCGCCCACTCTCTGAATGGAAGGCAGCAGCTCGTCCAGAATGTCGAGAAACTCCAGCGCCACGCGGCACGCCAGAGCGCCGCCGCCGAAGGTGCTGCCGTGCATTCCCAGCTTGATCGCCGCCGCGGCTTTCTCATTCGCCACGATCACCCCCAGCGGGATTCCGCAGGCCAGCGGCTTGGCCGCCGCCACGACGTCCGGCAGAATCACCGGGTGCGAGCGCTGATAGGCGAAGTGCGTTCCCGGCCGGCCCACGCCGCACTGGATCTCATCCGCGATCAGCAGAGCGTTGTAACGGTCCGCCAGCTCGCGCGCCTTGGCCACGAATTCGTGGGTCAGCGGACAAATCCCGCCCTCGCCCTGGATCATCTCCAGCACCATGCCCGCGGTGCGCTCGTCGAAGGCCGCCTCCAGAGCCGCGATATCGTTCACCGGGACGAATTTCACGCCCGGGATCAGCGGCTCGAAATCCAGCCGGTACTTCGCCTGCCCGGTGATCGAAAGCGCCCCCAGCGTGCGCCCGTGGAAGGAATTCTCCAGCGAGATGATCTCGTACTTCTCGGGTTGGATAGCGCGCCCGTGTGCGCGCGCCATCTTGAGCGCTCCCTCCATCGCCTCGGTGCCTGTATTGGCGAAGAAGGTGCGTTGCAGGCCGCTGATTTCCGCCAGGCGCTTCGCCAGCGGCCCCTGATACTGGTGGTAATAAAGGTTCGAGGAGTGGATCAGCAGCCCGGCTTGCTCGCGAATCACCGCGACAATTCGTGGATGCGCGTGTCCCAGCGCATTCACGCCAATACCGGCGATGAAATCCAGGTAGCGGCGGCCTTCCGCATCGTAAACATGGCAGCCCTTTCCGCGCGTGATAACCAGCGGATAACGGGCGTAGTTTTGCAGCACATATTCCCGCTCCAGGTCCATCGTCGCCTGGGCGGTGTGATCCACGGCGGGGGGAAGAGCGCTCGACATTTACTCATAATAGCGCGGCAGGCAGTGTTACAATGCGCTTCATGACACGCATTGCCACTCTCACGGGATTGTGCCTGATGCTGGCCTCCCTGCTCTTCTCCGCCGACGCCACCGGCAAGTGGAAAGGAACCCTCGACGCGGGCGGCGCCATCCACGAGCTGACCTTCGACCTCAAAGCCACTGGCGACACCCTCACCGGCGCTGTCAGCGGCCTGAAGGAACAGGCTAGCGAGATCAAAGACGGCAACGTTCAGGGCGACACCGTGTCCTTCTGGGCCATGGGGGAATACCAGGGCCAGCCCCTGAAGTTGGTCTTCAAGGGCCAAGTCTCGGAGAGCGAGATCCGTTTCACTATGGGCCTGGATGACGGCAGTTGGAGCTCCGAGATCATTGTCAAGAAGGTTCTCTGAAAGCGGACTGCTTCTGTAACCCGTTCCCTTTCATGCGGCTGGAGCGCTTCCCCGCTCGCCGCGGCAAATCCTCCGTTCAACCCTTTCTCTCGCCGTACAACCAATAAATTCAACGTTTTGATGGCAATTCATACCGCTTCGCCTGGCTTCTTTCCTATACTTTCTTCAAGCGCACTGGGATATCGCTGGGTAGTCGATGTGAAAGTCACTCAAGGAGTTCAAACGAGATGCACAAGCCTGTTAAGTATGCTGAGAAAGCCCTGACATACGCCGCCGGCGCGGCTTGGTTTGTCTTCGATAAACTCAATCGGATGCATCAGAACCCGGGCTTCGTGCCGAAATGGTCGGATAAGCCGCTGCTGAAATCGTGGGAAAAGTCGAAGCCCCCGCTGGGCTGGCCGCGCGAGACCGATTCCCTCTGCCCCCGCTGCGTCCCCGAAATCCGCCGGCAGATCCTCGACGGCAACGCGCCCCTCGAAGTCCTCTACACCGATAAGCCGGGCGAGATCAAGGCGCGGATCATCGAGCGCGACGGCAAGGTCCTAATGGTTAAGGAGTGCCCCATCCACGGCCGCTTCGAAGACGTGATGTCGATCGACACGGCGTTCTACCGCCACATCGAGCAGGTCTTCCCCGGCCGCGACATCCGCGCGCACAACGATGCGACACTCCACAAACACGGATCGAGCACCATCACTCACGGCCGCGGCTCGGTCCTTACCATCGACCTCACCAACCGCTGCAACATGATGTGCGACCCCTGCTTCATGGACGCCAACCAGGTCGGCTTCGTGCATGAGCTGAGCTGGGAAGATATCCGGACACTGCTCGACAATGCCATCACCATCAAGCCCAAGCGCCAGATGTCGGTGCAGTTCTCGGGCGGCGAACCCACGCTCTCGCCCTACTTTCTGGACGCCGTCCGCTACGCCCGCGAGGTGGGCTACACCTCCGTGCAGGCGGCCACCAATGGCATCGAGTTCGCCAAGAGCCCCGAGTTCTGCCGCCAGGCCGCCGAGGCCGGGCTCCGCTACGCCTACCTCCAGTTCGACGGCATCGGCAACGCCGCCAATCAGCACCGCAAGGTCGGCAACCTTTTCGACGTGAAGCTGCGGGCCATCGAAAACCTTTACGCCAACGGCGTCGATATCATCCCGGTCATCACCATTGTCAATGGCATCAACAATGAGCAGGTGGGCCGCATCGTTCAGTTCGCGCTGGATAATCCCAAGAAGATTCCGTTCCTTTCCTTCCAGCCAGTCTCTTTCACCGGCCGCGATGAAGCCGTCACCGACGAGCGCCGCGCCGCCCAGCGCTACACGCTCTCCCACCTGGCGCACGATGTGAAGAACCAGACCGGCCTGGGCGAGCCTGCCCGCGACTGGTTCCCCATTTCCTTCATCTCCACCTTCTCCGACTGGAGCGACCTGGTGCACGGCCCGCAGGCCGATTGGGGCCAGTTGAGCTGCGGCTGCCACCCCAACTGCGGTGTCGGCATGGCCGTGATGGTGGACAAGGAAACCAAAGAGTCCGCGCCCGTGACCGCGTTTCTGAACGCCGACCGCCTGGCCCGCGATGTCGCCCGCATCAACGACGCCGCGCGCGGCAAGTGGCTCTCGCTGGTGGGCATGGCGCTGGCCGTGGCGCGCAATTACGACCCCTTTCAGGCGCCCACTCACTTCAGGCTCGGCGACATGCTGAAGAAATTCGACAAGACCTTCGGCGCTACCGGCAAGAACTACGGCAACGTGGGCAAAGACCGCACCTTCGACGACATCGAACAGCGCCGCCGCGACCGCTGGAACTTCCTGTTCATCGCCGGCATGTGGTTCCAGGACCTGTTCAACTACGATTTCCGCCGCACCGAGCAGTGCATTATTCCGTACGCCACCCAAGAGGGCGAGATTTCTTTCTGCGCTTACAACACCGGCGTCGGCTGGCGCAACATCATCGAGAAAATGCACATGACCGCCACGCTGACCAAGTGGTACGAGGAGCACGGCCGCCACGAAATCTTTGCCGGCGGCAAGGCCGTCCCGCTGAACAGCCTGGAGCACTCTCTGGTGCTGCGCCAGGAGATTGTCACTACTGAAGAGCAACACGACTTGGACCGCCTGGGCATCGCCAAGAACGCCCGCGAAGAAAAGATCCGCGCGCGCGACGCCAGGCTCAAGGAGCAGCAGGAGCACGCACGCATGATGAAGCTCTACCGCGAGCACGTGCTAAAGGAGCAGCCCGGCCCGGAGTTGGTGCAGATCGGCAACACCCGGCCCGTGGAAGAGCGCGAGGAAGTCGGCAGCTTCGGCGACTAGCCTCCTACAGCGCGAACCAAGGATAGACCACGGCTCCGCCCTGCCGGAAATACCGGTCTCCGCCATAGACGAGCGCGGCACGTCCGCTCTGGTCTCCTGCCAGGTCGCGCCAATAGCTCAGTCCAGCCAGGAAGTCGCCGGCGACCGTCTGAGCGGACTTGATCTCTACAGGAATACGGCGACTGCCCAACTCCACGAGCACATCGACCTCATGCCCGGCGGCGCTTCGCCAGAAATAAAGGCCTGGTTGCTCGCCACGGTGAAGGAAGTTCTTGTACAGCTCGGAGACCACGAAGCTCTCGAACACCGCTCCCCGCGAGGAATGGACTTCGATCTCGGCCGCGGTCCGGATGCCCAGCAGAAAACACAGCAGCCCGGTGTCGAGAAAATGCAGCTTGGGAGTCTTGATCAACCGCTTGCCGAAATTCTCGTGGTGCGGCCGCAGCAGAAGAATTACGAAGCTGGCCTCCAGCACCGACAGCCACCGCCTGGCGGTCGTGTGAGTCACGCCGCAGTCGGCGGCGAGCCCGGACAGATTCAGTAACTGCCCGGAACGGCCCGCGCAGAGGCGGACGAATCGGCCGAACGTCTCCAGGTCGCCCACGTGGAGCACGTTGCGGACGTCCCGCTCCACATAGGTCTGGTAGTAGGCCGCAAGCCACTCCCGAGGCGCCAAGTGCTGGTCGTGAATCCGCGGATACAGGCCCGCATGCAACAGCTCGAAAAGACCGAACGGTGGTGTATGCAGCTTTCGCGCTGCCCAGGCGCCGAAACCATCGAGTGAAACCGGCGCGCGTCCCGTTAATTCCGCCAGCGAAAATGGCAGGAGATGAAGCACCGCGCAGCGGCCGGCCAGCGACTGCGAAATGCGCTCCAACAGTAGAAAGTTCTGGGAGCCGGTCAGGATAAACTGCCCCGGCACCTGCTTCTCGTCCACCTCGGCCTGTAGGTACGAAAAGAGATCCGGGGCCCGCTGCGCTTCGTCCAGGATCACAGGGCCGTTGAACTGGGCGAGGAACCCCCGTGGATCCTCCATTGCGAACGCTCGCTGATCGGGGAGTTCCAGTGACACGTAGGCATAGTCTCTGAATTCCGAACGCACCAGCGTGGTTTTGCCCGACTGGCGCGGACCGGTGACAGTGACGACGGGAAAGCCGCTGGCTGCTTTGCGGAGACTGGCCGCCAGAGTACGGGGGATCATTTCGCGCTCATGCAATTTGAATTTCTGATATTCAGTTTACACACCCGCGGCGCGCCGGGTCAACCCGAGACACCACGCCGCAGTAAACCCGCCGGCGCTACTTCACCACGACGTCCCAGATCTTCGACCTCCGCGAGCTCCCCGCCGGCCCCTCCACGTTCAGCACCACAACGTATTCTCCAGCCTTCTGATACGCGTGAATCGGGTGCTGTTCGGTGGAAACCGTCCCGTCGCCGAAATCCCATTTCCACGAAGTGATCTTGCCTGCCGACAGGTCCTGAAACGCCACCAGGCGCCGGTTCATGTCCACAACCCGGAATGACCATTGCGCTTCGATGGCCTTCTGGAACTGCGGCTCGAGCGGCATCAGCCGGAACGCCACCAGCTCGTCGGCCTTCCCGTACATGGTGTGCTTGCGCGACAGGTTCCAGAACGCATGCTCGTTGCTGTTCACGTCGTCGTAATCCATAACCGCCCACGAAAGCCCGATCAGCTTGTTCTCGGTCAGCACCGATTCCACGGCCCGCTGGGGGCCTTCGCAACCGGCGTAATCGAACGGCGTGATCCAGAACTCCAGCGTGAGCTTCCCCGCTTCACCCGGCTTGAAGTTGTAGTTGTATGCGGCGTTGGCGTAGGGAAGCTCCTTCACATAGGAGTTGCAGCCCCAGGCCAGCGCCCAGTCCTTGCCCACGGCCGGCGTCATGATGTGGTAGTTCTGCGCCTGGACGCCGTGCATGGAAAAGTGCGCGTCCCATTGATCCAGTTCCTTGGTCGGCTGGAACTGCTCGATCAGCGGCCCACCCGAGAGGTCTCCGTCCACCACCACCTCGAAGGTGTCGTTGTGCAGGTCGGGACGAGCGAAGTCCCAGTAGTTGTCGTAGGCTTCATATAAGAAGTACAGGCGGTTCAGACCCTTGACCCACCCCACCTTCACCCGCACATCGAGGTTCTTCTTATCGGGCGCTTTATACTTGCCGGAGTCGTCCACAAGCTGATCGATGCCGATCACGTAATCCTCCGGCACCATGGCCCAGTCGTCGGCGTTTCCGTCGATTCGCGGGATCATGTTGGGCGGAAACTGGAAAATCTTGAAGGTGGTGCCGGGCCGGTCGAGGGCCACGGCCGGGTAAACCAGCAGCACTGCCAGTGCGAGAAGCGGGAGACGTGATGAAGTCATGGCTAATCCTTTAATGCGACGGTAACATTTTTCGCGGACTGCGCCGCGAAAAAGTGGCCCCTGCGGGGCCATGGGAGTCAGGAGTCGAGGAAGTCAGAAGCCGAAACGCACAACCCACCCCCGGGGTGATTCTGGCTTCTGTCTCCTGCCTTCTGACTTCTCAACATCGACACGTTTTTGTCGATGTTGGCGTCGCAGGCGCCTGCGAGTTCCACTCATTTTCCAGGGTGTTTTGGCCTCGGGGTCCCCACCGGGCGGTAACATTCCCCTCACCCCTATCGCCTTTATATTGTTAACACATGGCTGCGAATCTCCTTTCTAAACACCTCGGGCGCCTCATGCTCGTCTGGGTCGCCGTGACCGGCTTGAATGCCGCGGAACACCACGGCATTGTCAGATCCGGAGGATTACCCATCCCCGGCGCCACCATAACCGCCACGCAAGGCGACAAGAAGATCGTCACCACCACCGACGACCAGGGTGCCTATTCGTTCCCCGAGCTGGCCGACGGCACATGGACGATCGAAGTCGAGATGCTGGGGTTCGCCAAGGCCACCCGCGAGGTGGGCATCGCCTTCGATGCGCCTCTCGCCGAGTGGAACCTGAAACTTCTCCCGCCGGGCGCGGACCTTACCGGCACGCCGGCTGCGCCCGCTCCGCCGGCCCCTGCGGCTCCGGCGCCAAATGCGCCCGCGCCGGCCGGGCCCAGCGGGCACCCCGCGGCTTCGGCGGCCGCTCCTGAAACCAAAGCGCCTGTTAGCGGGCCCCCCGCCGCCAACGCCGCACAGAAAGCCGCGCCGCCCGCCACGGCGCAGTCGCGGAACAATCAGACCTCCGCGAGAGGCGCCCAGGCAGCCAATGGGGGCCGTCCGTCGCTGGCCCAGGCCATGGCCGGATTCCAGCGCGTGGACGTGAACGCAGCCGAGGGCGGCGCGGGCATGGGAGCGGAGAGCGGAATGGGCAACGACCTGGCCTCGGCCGATCTCAACCAGAGCGCCGCCGACTCGTTCCTGGTGAACGGCAGCGTGAGCCGCGGCCTGGACATGCCGCAACAGAATGACTGGTTCGGCGGCCCCGGCGGAATGGGGGGTGCCCTTGGGCCCGGCGGCCCCGGCATGATGGGCATGGGTGGCCCCGGCGGGGTGCCCTCTGGGCCCGGCGGCGATAACCCCGGCGGCGCTTCCGGAGCAGGCGGTCTCGGCGGCGGACCCGGTGGCGGCCGCGGTATGGGTGGACCCGGCGGCGGTCCCGGTGGCGGTGGCCGCGGTATGGGCGGACCCGGCGGCGGTGGCGGTTTCGGTGGCCGTGGCGGTTTCGGCGGCGGCGGTCGTGGCGGCCGCGGCGGACCCGGCGGCGGGGCCGGCATCGCGGCCTTCGGAAATGCCCGCAGAAATCGCCAGATGCAGTACAACGGCAATGCCAACTTCACCCTCGATAATTCCGTCTGGGATGCGCAAACTTACTCCTTGAACGGCCAGCAGGTGCAGAAACCGGCCTACGCCAACTCGAGCGCCAGCGTCATGTTCGGCGGCCCTCTCAAGATTCCCAAGCTGCTCAGCGGCAATAACGGAATGTTCACCATCAACTACCAGTTGAGGCGCAGCCGCAACGGAACCACTCAGGTGGGCACCATGCCCACCGCGGCTGAGCGCTCCGGAGATTTTTCCCAGGCTTTCGCGCAAGGGCCGGTCACCATCTACGATCCCCTGAACGGTGCGGCCTTCCCCGGCAATGTGATTCCGGCCAACCGCATCAACCCCGCCGCTTTGGGCCTGGTGAAGTATTTCCCGCTGCCTAACGCCCCCGGTTTCACTCGAAACTATTCGGCCCCCATAAACCGGGTGAACAACTCCGATAACATCAATGCGCGCCTGATGAACATCGCCTTGACCAAAAAGGACCGGCTTACGGGCGGCATGGGATATCAAGGCAGCAATAGCACGTCGCCCAACCTTTTCGGTTTCGTCGACACCGGGACGAGCCGCGGCATCAATGCCAATATCGGCTGGACGCACAACCTCAACACCCACCTGATCAGCAACCTGCGTTACACTTTCAGCCGGTCTCGCAGCCTTTCGTCGCCTTTCTTCTCTTACAAGGAGAACGTGGAGGGCGAACTCGGCATCACCGGCGCCTCCACCGCACCCATCAATTGGGGACCGCCCAACCTTTCCTTCACCAGCGGCATCAGCGGGCTTTCCGACGGCGCCGCCACTCTCGGCCGCAACCAGACCAGCGCCGTGGGCGAGAGCGTTATCTTCGTACACGGCCAGCACAACTTCACCTTCGGCGGCGATTTCCGCCGGCAGCAGATCAATCCTCTTTCCGACTCCAACGCCCGCGGCGCCTTCACCTTCACCGGCCAGACCACCAGCCAGATCCTCAACGGCGTGGCCGCGGCCGGAACCGGCTTCGATTTCGCCGACTTCCTGCTGGGCCGCCCGGACACCAGCTCCCTGCAGTACGGCAACCCCGATAAGTATTTCCGCGCCAACGCGTACGACGTCTACATGACCGACGACTGGCGCCTGAGCACGAAGTTGAGCCTAAACATGGGAATCCGTTGGGACTACACCACGCCCATCACCGAACTGTACAACCGCATCGTCAACCTGGACATCGCGCCCGGCTTCACGGCCATCGCGCCCGTCTTGCCCGGCCAGACAGGTAGGCTGACGGGCGCGGCATACCGCACCTCGCTGGTAAATCCCGACCGGAACAACGTTGCGCCGCGCATCGGGTTCGCCTGGCGGCCTTTCCCCAAACATTCCACCGTGATTCGCGGCGGATACGGCATCTACTACAACACTTCGGTCTACGGCGCGATCGCCAACAACATGGCGGCGCAGCCGCCGTTCGCCCAGACGTTATCGGTGGCTTCCTCCCCCGCCAACCCGCTGACGCTCCAGAACGGTTTCGTCTTCCCGCCCAACACCATCACCAACACCAGGGCCATTGACCCGAACTACCGCATCGGCTACCCGCAGATCTGGCAGCTCTCGCTTCAGAACGACCTCGGACATGCCTTGGTGGGAACCATCACCCTGCGCCGCACCAAGGGCACGCGGCTCGATCAGCAGTTCTTGCCGAACTCCCTACCGCCCGGATCGCGCGTCATCGCCACCGGTCCCGCCGGCTACACTTACGAGCAGTCGAACGGCAATTCCACCATGAATGCGGTTGACTTCCAGTTGCAGCGCCGGTTCCGCAGCGGGATTTCGGCCAACATCGCGTACAGCTTCTCGAAATCCATCGACGATGCCTCCACCCAGGGCGGCGCAGTAGTGGCGCAGAACTGGCAGCTTCTGACGGCCGAGCGCGGCCTTTCCCCGTTCGATGCGCGCCACTCGCTGAACGCGCAGTGGCAGTACAGCACCGCCGTGGGCACCCGCGGCGGAACCCTGGTGAACGGCTTTAAAGGCGCCCTGCTCAAGGACTGGACCTTCCAGAACAGCATTACCCTGCGCACCGGCTCGCCCCTCACCGCCATCACCGGCGGCAACCGCGCCACCACCACGGGAACCGGCATCACCGGCAGCGTCCGGGCGGATGCCACCGGCCTGCCCCTGTTCCCCGCCACTCCCGGCGATGGCTTCAATCTCGCCGCCTTCGCCGCCCCGGCCGCGGGCCTGTGGGGAGATGCGGGCCGGGATACCATTCCCGGGCCCATCGTCTTTTCCCTCAACGGTTCTTTGAGCCGTGTCTTCCGCATTGGGGAGCGGCGCAGCATCGACCTCCGCTTCGATACCACCAACGCCCTCAACCACGTGACCATTACCAGTTGGGGCACCACCCTCAACAACTCGACCTTCGGGCTGCCGACCAACGCCGCGGCCATGCGCAGAATGACCGTCAATCTTCGATTCAGGTTCTAAACTATGCGAGCTACAGTTCTCACATTGCTCACCGCGCTGCTGGTAGCCTCGGCACAAAACCCGCCGCGGCCGGCTTCGCCCAGACAGAATGCGGCCGCGCCCAATCAGCCCGCACAAAATGCCCCCAGAGGCGGCTTCAAGTTTGAAGCCACCGCCCAGTTGGTGGTCGTCAACCTATCGGCCAAGGACAAAGATGGCAACCCCATCAAAGGCCTGAAGCCGGCCGATTTCACTGTCACCGAAGACGGCAAGCCGCAGACCATCAAGGTCTTCGAATACCAGGAGCTGGAAGAGACCGCGACGCCCGCACCCGCCCCCCCGACCCCCGGCCCCCGGCCCCTGGCCCCCGCGACCGCCCCGGCCAAAGCGCTGGAAGCCACCGTAGTCAAACCGGTGGTCGGTACCCAAATCGCGCCCGCCAAGCCGGGCGAGATCAAGTACAAGGACCGCCGCCTGCTGGTGATGTTCTTCGACCTGACGGGAATGCCCATCCAGGACCAGATGCGCGCTCAGAACGCCGCCTCGAAGTTTCTCCAGAGCCAGATGTCGCCCTCGGACCTCATGGCCATCATGACCTTCTCCAGCGATTTCAAGGTTGTGGAAGACTTCACCGACGACCGCGACCTCCTCGCCAAGGACATCAAGGGCCTGTCCGTCGGCGAGGGCAGCGACATCGCTGGCGCCGTCAGCGACGACAGCGCCGAGGACACCGGCGCCGCCTACTCCGCGGATGACACCGAATTCAACATCTTCAATACCGACCGCCAACTGGCCGCGCTGGAAACCGCCGTCCGGATGCTGGGTTCGCTCTCCGAAAAGAAAGCCCTGGTGTACTTCGCCAGTGGCATGGCCAAGACCGGCCTGGACAACGAGGCGCAATTGCGCGCCACCATCAACGCCGCTATCCGCAGCAACGTGGCGTTCTATCCCATCGACGCGCGCGGCCTGGTAGCGCAAGCTCCGCTGGGCGATGCCACCAAGGGGTCGCCGGGCGGCCAGGGCATGTATTCCGGCAGTTCCTCGCGTTCGGCCCAGAGCAGCTTCCAGGGCCAGCAGGAGACGCTCTACACCCTGGCCGCCGACACCGGCGGCAAGGCGCTGCTGGACAACAACGACCTGGGGCTGGGCATTGTGCAGGCGCAGAAGGATATCTCCAGCTACTACATCGTCGGCTACTACAGCACCAATGAGGCGCTCGACGGCCACTACCGCCGCATCAAGGTACAACTCAACCCCGCCATCGCCTCCAGGCTTGGAAAGCCGCTGGATTACCGCACCGGCTACTTCGCTTCCAAGGAGTTCAAGCAGTTCAACTCCTCGGACCGCGAGCGCCAGCTTGCCGAAGCGCTGCTGCTGGGAGATCCCATCACGGACCTTTCCATCGCCATGGAGGTCGACTACTTCCGCCTGGCCCGCGATCGCTATTTCGTCCCGGTGGCCGTCAAGATCCCGGGAAGCGATATCGAGCTCGCCAAGCACGGCGGGGCCGAGAGCACGCGCCTCGACTTCATCGGCCAGGTGAAGGACGCCAAGGGTGCCATCGCCGGCAACGTCCGCGACTATATCGAGGTCAAGCTGAAAGGCGAAACCGCCAGCCAGTTGTCCAAACGCACCTTGACCTACGACACTGGATTCACACTGGCTCCCGGGGCTTACACCCTCAAGTTCCTGGCGCGCGACAACGAAACCGGCAAGATGGGAACCTTCGAAACCAAGTTCGCCATCCCCGACCTGACCACGGAACAAAGGTTCCTGCCCATCAGCTCGGTCGTATTGAGCAACCAGCGCGAGAAATTGGATGCGGCCATCGCCACGGCCGAAAGGGACCGGAGGCTGTTCACTTCCGACCCGCTGGTTCAGGACGGCCTGCGGCTGATTCCCAGCGTGACGCGCGTCTTCAGGAAGGACCAGGACATGTACGTCTACCTGGAAGCCTACGAGCCCGCCGCCGAGACCACCCGGCCCTTGGTGGCGACCGTGAGTTTTTATCGCGGCAAGGCGAAAGCTTTCGAGACCGCTCCGCTTCAAGTGACCGAAGGTCTGAACAAGACTTCCAAGGCGTTGCCGGTCAGATTCAGCGTCCCGCTGGCCAAGCTCCAGCCCGGCCGCTACACCTGCCAGGTGAGCGTGCTGGACCCCACCGCCAGCAAGTTCGCTTTCTGGCGCGCCCCCATGGTGCTGCTGCCGTAAGTGGGTAGGTGGGGCAGGCGGTGCCGCCTGCCAACCGGTCATGTCATAATAGGCCCCATGTTTCCCAGGGTCCTGCTCTGGATCGCCCCGCTTGCCTGCTTCGGCGCATCCACCATGCCGCCCGAAGCCGACCAGCGCCTCGCTCACGACATTTACAAAGAGATCGTCGAAATCAAATCCGGTTTCACCACCGGCGCCACCACGCCCGTCGTCCAGGCCATCGCCAGGCGTCTCCGCGCCGCCGGGTTTCCCGAGTCCGACATCTTCATCGGCGGGGCCATCGCCACCAAGGCCAATCTCGTCGTGCGGTTCCACGGCGCCGGCAGGCTCAAACCGATTCTGCTTCTGGCCCACACCGCTGTGGTCGAAGCCCGGCGCGAAGACTGGAGCATGGACCCCTTCGTGTTCACCGAAAAGGACGGCTATTTCTACGGCCGCGGCACCGCTGACGATAAAGCGCAGGCCGCCGTCTGGATCGCCAACCTGATTCGCTACCAGCGCGAAGGCTTCAAGCCGGACCGCGATATCATCGTCGCGCTCACCGCCGACGAGGAAGGCGGCGGCCCCTACAATGGCGTCGACTGGCTTCTCAAGAACCACCGCGAGCTCATCGATGCCGAGTTCTGCCTGAATGAGGGCGGCAGGGGTCAGATGGTCAACGGCCAGCGTGTCTCAAACGATATCCAGGCAGCCGAGAAGTGGTATCTGGACCTGCGCCTCGAGGTGCGCAACAAGGGCGGGCACAGTTCGCTGCCCGTGCCCGACAACGCCATCTATCATCTGGCCAACGCGCTGGTGCGCCTCTGCCAGTTCGGCTTCCCGCTCAAGATCAACCAAGCCACCCGCGCCTACTTCGCCGGGATGGCGAAGATTGACACCACCCAAGCCCGCGCCGACCTCGCCAGGGTGGAGCAGAACGATCTGCCCGCCATGAGACGGATCGCCGAGGCTTCCCCCGCCTGGAACTCCATGCTGCGCACCACCTGCGTCGCCACCATGCTCGAGGGCGGGCACGCCCCCAATGCGCTGCCGCAGCTTGCCGCCGCCAATGTGAACTGCCGCGTCGAGCCCGGCGATTCGCTCCAGTACGTCGTCGATACGCTCAAGAAGGTGATTGCCGACGATCAGGTGGTCATTTCGATCACGAATCAGGAGGAGAATTCCCCGGCCTCGCCCCTGCGGCCAGAGATCGTACGCGCCATGTCCCGCATCACCGACGCCATGTGGCCCGGCGTCATCGTGCTTCCGACCATGAGCACCGGCGCCACCGATGGCCGCGCTTTGCGGGCGGCGGGCATCCCCACCTACGGCGTGCAGGGATTTTTCAGCGAGCGTGACGACACTCGCGCTCACGGCCGCGATGAGCGCATGATGGTGCGGTCCTTCTACGAGGGGCAGACCTTCCTCTACGAGCTGGTCAAGACTCTGTCGGCCGCGCCATGACCGGGAGCGCGTTCCATGGCTACCTTCCAAAATCGATGTAGCCGCGTTGCGGGTCGGTGCTGAGCAGCGTGACGCGCAGCCGGTCGCCCACATCCAGGCCGTGATCGCCGCGCACCAGCCGGCCTTCCACCGGCGGATCGAACACCCGCACGAACACGCCTTTGGGGGTGACGCCCGTGACCACCCCGGAGAACGACTGCCCCACGCGATGGCGCAGCGCCACCGCGGCCATGCGCTTGGTCATGGCGCGCTCCACTTTTCGCGCGTTGTCCTCTTTCAGCGTGCAGTTGCTCGCGATGGAATCCAGTTCGCCATCCGTGTAAGGCGGCGAGGCGCCGGCCGCCAGCGACTTCAGCAGGCGCTGCGTCACCAGGTCCGCGAACCTGCGGTTGGGCGCCGTGGAGTGCGTGTAGTCGTGCGCCGCCAGGCCGAAGTGGCCCTGCTCGGCGTCGCCCGGACGCATCAAAACGTACTCGCCGGGGCCCATCAGTTTGAGAACCGCCAGGGAAACATCGGCGTAGTGTACGGCATCCGCCTGTTTGCGCCGCACGAGAAAGGCGTTCAGCGCCCCGGGATCGGGATCCTCGGGCAGTTTCTCGCCATACTGCGCCGCCAGTTCCATGATGCGCGGCCAGCGCTCGGGAGCTTTTACCACGCGGCGGATAGAGGAAACGCCGGCGCCGCGCAGTGTTCGGGCCATCACTTCGTTGGCGCCAATCATGAAGTCTTCGATCAATTGTCCGGCGCGATTGTGGCCGCGGGCGGTCATATCCCGCACCTCGCCGCCGATGATGACCGGCTGCGCTTCCATGCGGTCGAAGGTGAGTGCGCCCAGCCGGTGGCGGCCCTCGCGAAGCGCCTGCGCGGCCTCGTCCTGGAGCTTGAGCTGCGCCTGAAGATCCGCGGAAGCCGCGACTTTCGGCGGCGCCGCGGCCGTTCCTTCGAGCCAGGGGCCGACCGTGCTGTACGCCAGTTGCGCGCGGTTGCGCAGCCGCGCCCGATAGACGCTGCTCGATGCGATGGAGCCGTCCGCCGCCACCACCATGTCGATTACAATTCCCGCGCGGTCCTGGTTTTCGGAAAGCGAGGTGAGGTCGGTCGAGAGCCGCTCGGGCAACATGGGGAAGGTCTCGACGCCGGCGTAAACCGTGGTGGCTTCCCGAGCCGCGTGGCCATCGATGGGCGTGCCCTTGGCGACCGCCGAATCGACATCGGCGACGCCCACCAGGACGCGAATGCCGCCGGCCACCCGCTCGGCCCACTCGATTTGATCCAGATCGCGCGAATCGTCGTTATCGATGGAAGACCACGCGAGCGATGTCAAATCGCGCAAGTTGCCATCGGTTTGCGAGTGGATGGTCTCGAGCTGCCGCTCAGCTTCGGCCGGGAAATCCGGCGAAAAGCCGTGCTCGATCATTTCCTGACGGGCTGCCGCCACCAGATTGAAGTTATCGTGGGCCATAAGATCCGAGGGTAGCACGCGGCCCTCCGCTCCCTGACGGTCGCGGCTCAGTGTGAAGCCTCTCACAGAGCCGCGACCGTAAGGGAGCGGAGGACTCCACGGGGTTCCCGTTTGTGTCGTATGGACAACGGGTATACACTCAAAAATGGATGGCGGAATCGAGAAAGCTGGTATTCGATTGGGACGGCGCCAACATAGCCCATATTGCCCGCCATGCCGTAACGCCGGCTGAAGCGGAGGAGGTTGTTTCCGGTGCGTCACTGCCGCTGGAGGCCGAGGAGCGGGCCGGTGAAGAGAGGCATGCCGAGTTAGGTGCGACGGCCAAAGGGCGGTTGCTGATTGTGGCGTGGACTTGGAGGCGCCGGAAGATTCGAGTCGTGACCGCGTTTCCAGCCAACCGAAAATGGCGGGCGCTTTGGTGCCGGCTGAAGGAAGGAGAGACCGATGCCTAAGAAGGGACTGGCGAGTGCTCGAAGCGAGGCCGCAGAGGCGCTCTGGTTCGAAAAGAATCAGGATCGACTCCTGAAGCTCTTTGAGGAGGCCGGGAGGAAAGGCACGTTGCGTATCGGCGGCAAAAGCATCGGTATCACCGTCTCAAAGAGCACGGGTGGCGTCGTGAAGCCGCCATCGCAGAAGGTCATGTTGCGCATTCCGGCGGATGACCTCGATCGCGCGCGCCATCTGGCCGAACGCGAGGGGCTGCCATATCAGACCTACATGAAGCTACTGTTGCGTAAGGGTCTGGACCGGGAGGAAAAGATCAGGCGGCGCGCATAGCCGGCGCGCCGGCGGCCGCCGTCAACCCCCGTCGAGCGGAATGATACTCTTGAAGCGTGAACTTCGTCACCGGCCTCAAGTGCGTATTCTGTGGGACGGTTCATTCGACGCGCGTGCCCTATACCTGCACGCGTTGCGGCATCTCCGGGATTCTCGACGTGCAATACGACTACGCGGCCATCGCCCGCCGCCTCACGCGTCGCCGCTTGGCCGGCCGTTCCGAACAGTCCCACTGGAGATACCGCGAGCTGTTACCCATCGGCGAGCATGCCTCGCTGCCGGCTCTTTCGGTCGGGTGGACGCCGCTGACGCCGGCCGCGTCCCTGGCGCGTCACTTGGGCGTGCGCACTCTCTTTCTGAAGGACGATGGCCGCAATGCCACCGGCTCGCTGAAGGATCGCGCCAGCTCGGTGGGCGTGGTCAAGGCTCGGGAAAAGCGCAACCAGATTATCGCCTGCGCCAGCACCGGGAATGCAGCCTCATCGTGCGCAGGCATGGCCGCTTCCGCGGGGCTGCGCAGCGTCATCTTCGTGCCGGAACGCGCCCCGGAGCCTAAGATCACGCAGTTGTTAATCTTTGGCGCAACCGTTTTTCGCGTGCGCGGCAGTTACGAGCAGGCCTTCCAGTTGTGCCAGCAGGCTTGCGAGCGGTGGGGCTGGTACAACCGCAACTCGGGCATTAATCCTTACCTGGTGGAAGGCAAGAAGACCGTGGGCCTCGAAATCGGCGAGCAACTCGGGTGGCAACCCACCGATTGGGTGGCCGTGTCGGTGGGCGACGGCTGCACCATCGCCGGAGTCTGGAAAGCCTTCCGCGAAATGAAAACCCTAGGCCTGATCGAGCGCGCTCCCCGGATGCTGGGCGTGCAGGCGGAAGGCGCCGCCCCCATCACCACGGCTTTTCGCACCGGCCAACCGCTGCGGCCCATTGAGCCTCGGACGCTCGCCGACAGCATCGCCGTGGGCGTCCCGCGGAATTGGAAGAAGGCGGTGCTGGCGGTGGCCGAATCCGGCGGCGCCATGCTCAATGTGAGCGACGATGAGATTCTCGACGCCATGCGTTACACCGGCCGCCTGACCGGCATTTTCGCCGAACCCGCGGCTGCCACGGCTGTCGCCGGTTTGCGCCGGGCAGTGGCCGAGAACATCGTCGGGCGCCGCGCCAGCCTGGTGGCTGTGATCACGGGAAATGGCCTGAAGGACGTCCAGTCCGCGCGCTCCGCGGTCACTCAGCCATTCGACATTGCGCCCGACGGAGGCAGTTTGCCCGATATTCTCAGCCAACAGAACCTGATTTCCTAAAATGCCGCGCTCCCTGCTCATCCGCGATATCCACACCCTGGTCCTCATGGACCAGCGAAACACCGTCCTCCGCGACGCGTACCTTTACATCGAAGATGGAGAGATCCGCCAGGTGGGCGCCCGCCCCTCCAGGCTGCCGCGCGCCGACCGCGCCATCAGCGGTCGCCACTGTGTCGCCGTGCCCGGTCTGGTCAACACGCACCATCATCTCTACCAGACCCTGACGCGCGCCTGTGCAGCAGCCGCCGATGCCGAGCTGTTCGATTGGCTGTGGACGCTCTATCCGCGGTGGGCCCGCCTGGACGAAGAATCCGTGCACGTAGCGGCGCTGACCGGAATGGCGGAATTGCTGCTCTCCGGCTGCACCACCACTACCGACCACCACTACCTCTTCCCGCGCGGCCACAACCGCCTGATCGACGCCGAAATCGAAGCCGCGCGCCGCATCGGCATCCGTTTCCATCCCACCCGCGGAAGCATGAGCGTGGGCCGCAGCAAGGGCGGCCTGCCGCCCGACTCGGTGGTGCAACGCGAAAGCCGGATCCTGGCGGATTCCGAACGGTTGATCCGCCAGTATCATGATCCCGCGCCGGGATCCATGCTGCGCATCGCGCTGGCCCCGTGCTCCCCGTTTTCCGTGTCCCCCGAGCTGATGCGCGACACCGCCGATCTGGCCGCCCGTTTCAGGGTTCGTCTGCACACCCACCTGGCCGAGACTCGGGACGAAGAGACCTATTGCTTGACCCGCTTCGGGAAGCGCCCCCTCGATCTTCTGGAAGACGCCGGCTGGCTGAACGCGAATACCTGGCTGGCGCACGGAATCTATTTCAACCGCCGTGAAGTCGCGCGTCTGGGGCGAGCCGGCGTGGGGATCGCTCATTGTCCCACCTCGAACATGCGACTAGGCTCCGGCAGTGCCCCGGTGCTGGCCCTGCGCCGCGCCGGCTGCCCGGTAGGCCTGGGCGTGGATGGCAGCGCCTCCAACGACAGTTCTCACATGCTCGCCGAAGCCCGCCAGGCCCTGCTGCTGCACCGCCTGATACATGGCGCAGCCGCGCTCAACGTCGCCGACACCTTGCGCATGGCTACAGTCGAAGGCGCCCGTTGCCTGGGCCGCGACGACATCGGAACCCTGGAAGCCGGCAAGCGCGGCGATGTGGCGCTCTTCGATCTGCGGGACGTGGGTTACAGCGGCGCCGGCGATGCCGTTTCCGCTCTCCTGCTGTGCGCGCCCACGCGCGTGAGCACGCTGGTAGTGGAAGGTCGTGTGGTGGTGGAGGACGGCGAGTTGAAAACCATTTCGCTCGCCCCGATCCTCTCGCGCCACCGGCGGCTGGCGGCGCGAATGCAGGGTTCAAACAACGCTATGGAATGCAAATAATGGCTGGCGGAGAGGGGGAGATTCGAACTCCCGGTACCCGTAAAGGTACTCCCGCTTTCGAGGCGGGCGCGATCGACCACTCTGCCACCTCTCCGCGTTGAGAATTCCAGTTTAGCATGACCGATTTGAACGGAGCCGAGGATGTCCCAGGCTCGGTTGTTTTCACCTGCCCGTTAACCACGCGCGTGTTTGCGCCCGGCCAAGTTGGGTTGCGGATGGTCGTCGGCGATGCCGGACAGCACCACCGGCGCGCGGTCCGGGAATTCAGCGACAAGAGACAGATTCCCGCCCATCGCCTCAACGGTCTTCCGTAGTGTGGACAGCAGAAGATCGCTGCGCCTTTCGAGGCGGGAAACGCTGTCCTGGGTGATCCCGAGCGCCTTGGCCATGCGGACCTGCGTGAGCTGCCGTGCCGCCCGGAGCTCACGCAACGTCATTTCCTCTTCAATCAGGTCCGCGGCGCGGGCCTCCACCTTCTTGCGCTGAACGGGGCCCAGCTTCCTGATTTTGTCATTCACGTTCACCGCCATGCTCACTTCCTTTCCTGTTACAATTATGGTCTTTAATCCATATGATGTCGACACCATATGTGTGCTTAACCGTTTTGGGGAAACGCGGCGTGAACTGGGTTCGTGGCGCAGGTTGGAAACCTGCGGCGGGTTGGCAACCCGCCAGTTGTGCCGGGAAGGCTCTCGCGCCCAACTATGGCGGCGTGCTCTCCACATCGGGCGGCGTGCTATTCTACAGCGAATCCACCGGCGCTTTTGCAGCGGTGGATGCCCAGACCGGCAGTATGCTCTGATAACCAGGGAGGAAGCGATGTCCAAGAAGCGGCAATCCAGGCGTGATTTTCTGGGCGCCTCCACATTCGGCACGGCTGGAATAGCGGCGGCGCTGGCCGATCCGCCTCAGGCGGCGGCGCAGGCGGTCGGAGCCAGGCGCGGAGATCTGCCCGACCTCACCATCAAGGAAGTGAAAGTCTATGTCAGCGACTTGGGGAACCTTCGCCGTCTCAACGGGAGCGAGACCGGAGAAATCATCTCCATCGTCACCAACAGCGGCCATGAAGGCAACTACACCCTCGGCAACCGCAACGTGACGGCCGGATGGCTCGAATGGGCCAAGCCGGTGCTGGTGGGCAAGAACGTCATCGACCTGTTGCCCACCATCACCGCCACCTCGGGTCTCAAAGCCAGCTACGGTTTTGGCGGGGGAAGTCGCGGGGCAACAGCCGCGGGCGCGGGCGGACGTGGCGGCATCGGACAGGGCGGTCGCGGCGCGGTGCCCTTTGGGCCCGGCGGTAACGTCGCCCGCGGCGGTGGCGCCTGGCCCAACTACTACACCGCTGCCGCCGAAATCGCCATGTGGGACATCCTCGGCAAGGCCGTCAATCGCCCCATCTACAAGATCCTCGGCGGCGCCAAGGATCGCATGATGGCTTACGCCAGCTCGCAGCACCTGCCCACCATCGAGGATTACGTCCCCGATGTCCTCAAGGCCAAGCAAGAGGGTTACAAGGGATACAAGATCCACCCCGGCGGCGGCCAGCACAAGGACGGCGGCCCCATTCCGCGATACGTCGGGCACATGGAAGAGATCAGGGAATGCCGCAAGGCCGTGGGCGACGGCTTCATGCTGGCCCACGATCCCGTGCAGGCCTATAACGTCTACGAAGCGCTCAAGGTGGGCCGCTTGCTCGATGAGCTTGATTACGCCTGGTTCGAAGATCCCATCCGCACCACCGACATGGCGGGCCTCGTCGAGTTGAACAAGGCCCTCGACCTGCCCTTGCACGTGGGTGAGTTCCTGTTCTCCATCGCCGATTTCGCGGAGTATATCAAGGCCGGGGCGCTCGACGTCGCCCGCCTGATCGCCGACAACGTGGGTGGCCTTAGCGGCTCCATGCGCGTCGGCATGCTGGCCGATGCCTTCAACATGGAATGCACCCCTCACAACTGGGGCAATCCCATGGACCTGGCGGTGCATTTTCACCTCGAGCTGGCGCTCCCCAACGCCGTCTGGTTCGAAATGCCGCACCCCGCCAGCTACGTCGACCGGCCCTATCACAAGGATAAGTTCCGCATTGACAAGGATTCGTATGTGCTCGCACCTACTGAGCCTGGCTTGGGCTATCCGCTCGACCGCGACGCCTTGGATAAGATGACCAGGAGAATCGATCGTTAATGGAAGGAGCCAAGCCGATGAATAGAGATTCTATGGGAGCCCCCAGGAGAGCATTCCTGCGGACCCTCGGAGCCGGCGCTCTAGGCCTGGCGTTCTCTGGCGCGGGCCAGTCCGCCGAGACCAAACCATTGCGCGGCGTTTTCCCCATCGGGCAGACGCCCTTTACGCCCGCCGATAAGCTCGACCTCGAGTGCCTTCAGAACCAAGTGAGATTCTGCAATCGCTACCAGGTGCACGGCTTCGCATGGCCTCAGATCGCCAGCGGCTGGACCACTCTCTCCCAGCAGGAGCGGCTCGAGGGCGCCGAGGCCATTCTCTCCGCCGGCAAGGGCGGCAAGACCGTGCTCGTCATCGGCGTCCAGGCGCAGGGCAACAACCTCGATCAGTCGGTCATGTTCGCCAAACACGCTGCCAAGAACGGCGCCGGCGCCATCATCTCGCTCCCACCCGAGAAGGCCGGCGACGACGCCATGGTCGAGTACTACAAGACCATCGGCAAGGCCACCGACCTCCCGCTCATCGTGCAAACCCAGGGCGACATGAGCGTCGACCTGATTGTCAGGATGTTCCGGGAAATCCCCACCATGAAGTGCGTCAAGGACGAGGCCGGCAATCCCCTCGCGCGCATCACCCAGATTCGCGAGCGCACCAACGACAAGCTGCCGGTCTTCTCGGGCAACGGCGTGCGCACCATGATCGACGAGATGCGCCTGGGCTTTTCGGGCCACTGCCCCACCACCGTCCTCTCCGACTTCTACGCCGCCGCCTTCGACCTGTGGCACGCCGGCAAGCGCCGCGAAGCTTTTGACATGTTCGGCCGGATCCAGGCCTTCAACACCATCACGGGAGCATCCGGCTACCTGATGGTGCTGCGCGGCATGTTCAAGGAAGACACCAGGACTCGCGGCGCGGGCGGGGTGCCCTCTGGGCCCGGCCGCGCCGGTCGTGGAGCCGGAGCGCCCCTCGACGAAGCCGGCAAGCAAGCCATCCGTGACGCCTGGAACGACTTCATGAAGCCCCATCTCCGCGCATAACACGCGCGACCCGTAGGGGCCGGGCACGCCCGGCCCCGGCCCGCGCCCCGCCGCCATGCTATCCTCAACCTAAAGCGAGGATGCTGCTATGGCCACTTCCCGACGTGAGTTCCTTCAAAGCACGGCCGCTTTGGCCGGTATCGCGAAATCGCTGTCCGGCGCGGAGCCGAAGCTGCCCACGCGTCCGCTGGGGAAAACCGGGGAGCGGGTTTCCATCCTGGCGTTCGGCGGCGGTCAGCGCTTCTACCAGACCCGCAATGACGAGGATGCCATCCGCTTCGTCGCCCAGGCCGCCGAGGCGGGCATCACGTACTTCGATACCTCCGAAACCTACGGCCGGGGTCGCAGTGAACAATTGATCGGCCGGGGCCTCAAGGCCCGTGGAGGCAAGCAGGGCCTTTTCCTGGCCGCCAAGATCAGTTCCCGCGACGGTGCCACGGCTCAGGCCTCCATCGAGCGAAGCCTGGCCAACCTGCAAGTGGACCAGGTCGATCTCATCCACATTCACTCCCTCGAGAACGAGGACGATCTGGCGCGTATCGAGGCCAAAGGCGGCGTGCTCGAGGCCCTCCTCAAGGCTCGTGACCAGAAGCTCACGCGCTTTATCGGCATCACCAGCCATGACAGCCCCGCGGGCATGAAGCTCGCTCTCGAGCGCCACGATTTCGATTGCTGCCAGATGGCTCTCAACGCCGCCATGGCCGACATGATCGGCACCACCAGGCCCGTAACCGCCGGCGACCACAGCTTCGAGGCGCTGGCGCTTCCCGTGGCCCAGCGTAAGAACATGGGCGTGATAGCGATGAAAGTCTTCGCCCGGGACGCGCTCGCCGGCCAGCCCGAGGCCACGGCCCGCAACCTGATCTACTATGCGCTCACGCTGCCCATCGCCACTGCCGTGGTGGGGCACCCCACCATCCAGCACTTGGAAGAGAACATCCGTCTGGCGAAGGCCTTCCAGCCGCTATCCAAGGCCGAGATGCAGCGACTCGCGAGCGCGCTTTCCACCCGCAACAAGACCGCCCTGGTAGAGTTCTTCCGCCACCACGTAGACGCCTGATGGGTCGCCATCCAGGCACGCACCGCGCCCCTGCCTGGCAGATTGCTGAACAAGGCCCTGGCAGGCTGAATGCCTGCCCCACCGCGGCCTGTAAACCTTTGATCCTGCGTCGGTGGGGCAGGCGATCCTCCTGCCCGTTAGTCTCTTCCAGGCCTTTTTCAGCAACCTGCCTAACGCGCCACCAGCCGAACCGGCCCGAGCAAACCCGAAACCGTCGGCGTCGTCCCGCCGCGGGGCCCAGAGGGCGCCCCGCGGCCGCCCGCCGTCGCGCGCACTTCCACTTCCAGCTCGTTGGGACCCGGTTTCACGATGTTGGTAACCTCCCAACGGTAAGGCTGCCAGCCGCGCGCCTCCAACTCCTTCCCGTTTAACTTGACGCGCGCATAGTCCCGCGCGTCGGCGATTTCCAGGAACAGCCGCAGGCCCGCCGGCCCGGCGGAAGCCGTGAACTGCTTGCGGTAGGTGGCCGGCCCGGCAAAGGACGGCGTGCCCAGGTCCTCCCACGGTTTCAAGGGCGTGGTTATCTGCTTCCCGCTCAGCTCCAGCGTCCAGTCTCCACCCAGCTCGGCAACAGTATTGCCGGACGCTAAGGATGGCTCCGGTGCGCCGACTTCGCCGGGAAGCGGTCCCACCACGACGACTTTCGCTTCGTAGGGTCCGAGCACCAGCGGAAAGCGCACCGAATCGCCCTCCGCCGTGGCCGCGGCCATGCGGTGAATCGTCCCCGTTCCCAGGTCCCACACCTGCGCCTGTCCGCGGCCGGCCACGGTCGCCGTGCGCGACTGTTCCTGGTTGCTCTCATTGAAGAAGAAGTACAACTCGGCGTCACGCCAGTTCCGGTGCGTGTAGGTCAGTCTCGGGCACGGGCTGTCGAGCGCCACATCCGGCTTGGGCAGCGCGGCGATCACCCGAGCCGTAATGTCGCCGGAGGGCTCGATCAACGTGGCGAAGCTCAGGTCGGGCTCGTCCTTGGCGTTCAAAAAGCTCTTGTCCACCACCAGCTTCGGCGTCTTACCCACGAAAATCACCTTGCCGCCCGCCTTGGTGAAGGCCTGAAAGCGTTCGAGGCCGGTCCGCGAAATCACCGTTGAGGACGGAACCACGATGGCCCGGTACACCTGTCCGCTGAGGTTCTTGAATCCGCCGTTCTCGATGGCCGCCACCGAGCTGAGCGATTGCTCGTCGAAGTAATCCCAGTCCACCTGGTGTTCGAATAATTGCCAGCCGAGCTTGGTGGTGCTGCGGTCGGCCTCTTCGTCTCCCATCCACATGCTGTTGGCGGGATGGTAAAGACCCACCTGCGCGGCCGGGCGTCCGATAGCCATCAGATAGCCGGCCCGGTTGGTGTACCACGCCAGCATGGACGCCTGCGGCGGCATGGCGGGCGCTGGCCCGGCCGCGTTGCCCCCACCGCCTCCCCGGCCCACGGGAATGCGGATCTGCATGGCATTCAGCCCGCGCACCAGTTGGTAATCCAACTGGAATTTGCCATCGATGCCCGGTCCGCCGCCGGACTCGGTCCAGACCTTGGGCTTGCCGAACAGGTGCGCCGCCGAAGAGGCCAGCTTGGGGAAGTTGTTGTTGACATCCCACGTCCCATCCGGCGTGTGAACCGCGTTCGGCACAAGCTGGTTGAGGTTATCGACTCCGGGCACCTGCACGTAGCGGTTGTCGCGGAAGTAATCGCCTTCATTGCGGATCAGGTCTTCGGGCGAGGCCAGCCGCAGCATCCATTCTTCGTGGTTGAGGTGGACAAGGTATTCCAGGTTGTTCCGCGCGCACCACTCGGCCTGCACGCCGAAGAAAGTATCGCGGAAGATTCCGCTCCATACGTCGTAGTAATCCGCCTTGGCGCGCCAGGCCTCGTCGGTCATCTTGGGCGCGAAGAACAGCGGCAGGTAGGGCTGGAGGTCATAGCCTTTCTGTTGCCGGAACTCGTCCAGCAGCTTGGGCGTCCAGGGTATGAAGCCGGTGTAGTCGGGCTCGTCGCCGAAGAAACCGAGGACGGTCTTGCCGAACTCGCTGCCGAACAGCCCCCGGTAAACCTCGTGCGTGGTCTTGAGGAAGGCGCGCGTGGCGTCCGCGTCCAGGTAGTCGATGAGGGAATAGAGGGCGTCCTTGGCGGTGGTGCCGTCCGCGCGGTTGATATAGCGGGTTGGGGAGCTGCGGAAAACGTGCCGGACGAGCACCAGATCCAAGGGCCGCGGCGTCGCCACCGGCCCGGTCGGCGGCGGCGGCGTCCACTTGAGCTGCCCTTCGCGAATGGCCACAATCTGCGCGGTTCCCGTCGCGGGGTCGATGAAAAACGCGCCCAGCGTACCGGGCGGCGCTGGCATCGAGAGCGTTTGGCCCGGAACCACATGGATGCGCACATCGGCGACGATCCCCTGCATGCACAGTTGTGGGTATTCCTCGCTGATCCTGCCGCCCGCGAAGCCGCTGGGATAGCTGCCTTCATCGGCGAGCCAGACCTTCATGCCGCGTTTTGCCGCCTCCTCGACGGCGAACTTGGTGAGGGCCAGGTGCTCCGGCGACAGATACTTGGGGTTCATGCGCTGCGCCGGCCCGAAGTTCACGACATACACGCCGTTCGCCGCCAGCGCATCGAACTCCTGGACGATCCTCTCTTTGGTCAGCTCGCCGCCCCAGATGGCCCAATGGATGGCCCCGTACTCGCGTGGCGGCGTCTTGAAATTCGCCGCTGCCTCGCGCACCGATGGAACCGTAATCCGTTGCCATGGGCGCTGCGCGAGCAACGCTCCGGCCAGGAGTGGAAAGAGAAACGCCTTAGCAGCGGTCTTCATGCCGTAACACCTCGGGATCCCGTGAATCTTCTCACGTCCATGAATATAGCGTATAGTGGCTTTTTGGATTTCAGCAAGGAGGATCGGTGTATGAGGCGCCATCTCTTGGCAGGCGTAATTCTACTGGTAGTTCTCGGCGCGCTGGTGGTGGGACCCGCGGCGCCCGGGAAGCGAACCGCGGTTCAGGCCGCCACGGTGATGGCGCCCAGGTTCGAAGTGGACCCGATGTGGCCGAAGCCGCTGCCAAACCATTGGGTCATCGGCGCGACCATTGGCGTGTCCGTGGACGCGCAGGGCCATATTTGGATCATTCATCGTCCGAACTCCCTGGAAGCCAACGAAGTACACGCCACCACGAACCCGCCCATGGCGCACTGCTGCGCTCCGGCTCCGCCCGTTCTCGAATTCGACCAAGCGGGCAACCTGGTGGGGCACTGGGGCGGCCCGGGCAACGGCTACGATTGGCCGGAGTCGAACCACGGAATCACCGTCGATTACAAGGGTAACGTCTGGATCGGCGGCAACGGCCGGGGCGCTCCAGGCGCGGCGTCCAGCGCCGCCGACAGCCTACATGACGACATGCTGCTGAAATTCACGCGCGACGGGAAATTCCTGATGCAGATCGGGAAGCCGTATCACAGCCAGGGCAGCAATGACACGGAAAATCTTCGGCTGCCGGCCAAGACCTTCGTCGACCCCCAGACCAATGAACTCTACGTCGCCGACGGCTACGCCAACCATCGCGTGATCGTGTTCGACGCCGACACCGGCAAATACAAGCGGCATTGGGGCGCCTACGGCCACAAACCCGACGACACCATCCTCCCCTACAAGCCAGGTGATCCGCCAGCCCAGCAGTTTCGCAATCCGGTGCACTGTGTTCAACTGTCGAACGACGGCTTGCTGTATGTCTGCGACCGGGGGAACGATCGCATTCAGGTTTTCAAACCGGACGGCACTTTCGTAAAGGAAGTCTTCATCGAAAAGGAGACCTTAGGCTCCGGGTCGGTGTTTGACATCGCCTTCTCGCAGGATCCGCAGCAGAAGTATATGTATGTCGCCGACGGGGAGAACAACCAGGTCCACATTCTCGACCGCCAGTCACTCGAGGTTCTGACCAGTTTCGGCGACGGCGGACGCCAGCCTGGCCAGTTCTACGGAGTGCATAGCATCGCCACCGATTCGCAGGGCAACATTTATACGACGGAAACGTACCGGGGGCAACGCGTGCAGAAGTTCGTTTACAAAGGGCTGGCCCCGGTCACCACGAAAGACCAGGGCGTGGTATGGCCCAAACGGAGCACGAAGTGACCCTGGAGAGACCCGCCGAGCGGCGAATCTAAACCGAGGCGATCAGCTCGATGCCTTCCTTCCGGCTCAGGTTGCGCGAGTACTTCCGGTCGGTCGAGTTGTTCCAGTGCTCGTGCACCCCGAGGCTGATTAGCACGCCGCTCTTGTCGGGATTGTACACCGTCCCGGACGGCGGCTTGGCCGCCTGCGCCGCTTCGTGCAGGTAGTTGTCGGCGTTGCCCCGGAGCTGCGTCGCGCGCGGCTCGCTCCGCAGCATGTCCACTCCCACCGAGTCGATCGCTACCGGGTCCTGCGACATCAGCATGCTGGAAGCCCAGTGGTCGCCGAAGGAGGCCCACTTGAAGACACTGCCTTCATTGTGCTCGGCGGTATACAGGCCATCCAGCACGTAGAGCATGGTCTTTCCGCCCAGGTGCCGGTGCCCCATCAGGTCCACCAGGGGGTTGTAGGAACCCATGGGCAAGTTTCGGCTTACGTAGCTGTGCAGCGCCGCGGGCGACCAGCCGCCATTGTTCGGGAAATGGATCGAGCCGAAGTGGTTCTTGCCGATCAGCGTCACGCCCGCCAGACTGTGCGGCCGCAGCAGCGCCATGTTGATCATGTACTTCGCCGCCGTCACCTGCTGCGCCAGATAAGCCACCGGCACTTCCGCTTTGGAGAATTGGATCGGGTTGGCCATGTCCGGCGCGGCAAACATCCGCCCGCCCAGGTTATAATCGGCGCCCACCAGGAACTTCACCGCCTGGAATTGGGGATTGGAATTGGCCCTGATCCTGGTGTAGATGGGCTGGCCCACATTGCGCGTGCCCGCGACGTCATAGAGGATGATGTCTTCGCCGCGCACACCGGCTGCTTCGATCAGTTGCGTCACCAGCGCCGCCACGGCGTGCGGGCTCGGCAGGCCATTCTGCGGTCCCCTGGAAAACCCGCCGCCGCGAGCGCCCGCGGGAGGTGGGCCACCCCGCTCTCCCCCGCCCCGAGCCGCGTCCGGAGGCCCGCCGCCCCGCGGCCCGCCGCCGGGAAAAGACGCCATCGCGCCCCACTCAGGGGACCGGTCCTGGTTGCAGTTGACCTTGATGGCGATCTTCTCCCCAGGACGGTATCCCGTGCTGCCCAGCCTGCGAACTTCATTGAAGTTCCGGAACAGCGCGTCCCACGCCTGCTTGTCGTTCTTCCGGCCCGTCAGGTCCTGGACCAGCCGGGAGGTCATGTTGTGCACCACCTTCTGGTCGGTCGAGGCATCGTCCCACCAGTGGCCCGTCGCCCCGTCCCAACTGGTCGCGTTGGCGTCGCGGACCCACGCCACTCTGCCCGCGTAGATTCCCTTCCCGGCGCCCATGGGGCTGTTGGCCTCATCGCTGGGCTTGAAGGGTTCGGCCGGGGCCATGCCGCCACGCTGCTGCGCGATCGCCTCCGGTGTCAGCACCAGAGGGACATGCACCAGGCCGGCAGCCGGAGCCACGGCCAGCGACCTTAGGAAACATCTTCGAAGCATGAATGGACTCCTTGCGGATTTCTCACTGCTGCCCACATTCTAACTGCATGGAGGCGGATTCGTAAATTCCTTCGGGTTGGCGCGCGCTACTGGAGCTTGCCTCGGGCGTCCACTTTCCAGATTTCCTCCACGACTTCGCCGCGGACCCCATAGACCTGCTCGTGCAGGTTCACGGCGGTGCAAATATGATTGGGGATCACATGAACGCGGTCCCCGACCGAAAACTCGCGCTCGGCGCGCGTCACGTCGATGTACCCGTGCTCTTCGTTCATCTTGTGGAATCTTGCGCCAGGAGCCTCCACCACGTGGCCGAAAGTCGGTTCGGGCGAATTCACCAGCCGGTCCGACGAGAAGGTCTTCGAGCCGCCATCGACGATCATCTGTCCGGCACGCGCGGTGGAGACGACCGTCGCCAAAACGGCGGCGGCGCAATCCTCCATGGCGCAGGCGCCGCTGCGCACGGTATTCATGTCGTTGAAGACGTATGTGCCCGGGCGGATCTCCGTCAAACTGTCCAGTTGGTGGGAATGGAACAAGGTGGGGGTCGATCCGCCGCTCACGATCCCGACCTCGATTCCCGCGCGCCGGAAGTCCGACAGAATCGATCGCAACAGCTCGGCCAACTGCGCCAAAGCCCGTTGGCCGGCTTCGTCCGTCTCTTTGATGTGCCCGGGATAGAAGGCCATTCCCTCAAAGCGGAGGTGGGGAAACTTCGAAATGGACTGGGCCAGTTGGACCAGGGCTTCGCCGGGGGCAACACCGACGCGGCCCAGCCCGGCGTCGACTTCGGCGAGCACACCGATCTCGAGTTGTGCCGCGCGCGCGGCGTCGGAGAGCTGGCGCGCGGCGAAAACGCTGTCCAGCGCCACAGTGACACGCGTCTGGCGCGCCACCTCCATGAGGCGCTCGAGCTTGGCGCGGCCGATGATGGGGTAGGCTACCAGAAGGTCCGCGGGCTCGGCGCCCAGCATGACCTCCGCTTCCGAGACCTTGGCGACGGTCAGCCCGATGGCGCCCGACTCCAGTTGGCGCCTTGCGATGCGAATCGATTTGTGGGTCTTGGTGTGGGGACGGAGCCTGAGCCCGTGCTGCCTGGCATACCCGGCCACACGATGGAGATTACGGTCGAGAATGTCCAGGTCTACAACCAGGGCGGGCGTGTCGATTTCCCGGACGTGCATACTCTCAGCATATGTCGCCGCGCTTTAGGTTTGCCTGGCCATCTCAACTTCCAGATCAATGGCCACTTCGTCGCCCACCAGGACGCCCCCGGCCTCCAGCGCCACGTTCCAAACGAGGCCGAAATCGCGGCGATTCGCCTTGGTGGCGGCCGACGCGCCGATCTTGAGGTTGCCCCAGGGGTCTTTTACTTCCGGCGTGGGGCCTTCGACATCGAGCACCACTTCCCGGGTAACACCGTGGATGCTCAGATCCCCGGTCACCTTCCACTCGCCCTGGCCAGCCGGCGCCACCTTTTTCGAAACGAAGGTGATCTTCGGGAACTTCTCCACGTCGAAGAAGTCCGCGCTCTTCAGGTGCTGGTCGCGCTGGTTATCGCGCGTCTCAATGGTAGTGACGTCGATGGCGGCCTCGATTTTGGAATTCGCTGGATTCTGCGCATCCAATACCACCGTTCCGGCGATGCCGGAAAACTCGCCGCGAACATTGGCGACCATCAAGTGGCGGACGCGAAAGCCCGCTCTCGAGTGGCTGGGATCGATGACATAGGTTACAGCTTGACTCACAGTTATCTTCTCCTTCCCAACAATTGTATGATGCGGCTTCCGCGCCGGACGATCCAAACTACTTCAGCTCTGATTAGAACTTCCGCGCCTTGAGAAGCGCCTGGTCAATCGCCGGGATCTTGTCGAACTCCCCGTCCCAGAAAGACTGCGCCTTCATGCTCTCCAAATAGGCGCGGGAGTAACCGAACGAGGTCCACACCTGCTCCTTGTAGCCGAACAAACGCTCCTTCTGTTCCCGCGGGCGCACGTCCAGAATATCTCGCGCGTCGCCGCGGAAGATCTCTTCGAAACTGGCGCTGAGTTTGGCATCATCGAGCGGGCCCCGGCGCTTTTCGAGATTGGCCAGCACGGAGGGATAGCGGTCCATGCCGTCAGTGGCGATGGTCACCACGTTATCTTCCGGGCCAAGGCCCAGGTATCGCGCCATGCGAATGGCGCCGATGATGTTGCAGATGCTCGAGATTCCGAACATGCCTTCGAGCGAATCCAGGTATCCCCGCGGCCGGCCAAGCATCCGCTCCACCAGGCTCCGGCGGCGTTCCAGAAGCTCCAGGCCCATCACGCAATCGTCATCGTGGATCAGGGCCACGTAGTCGGTGGTGAGCACGTTGTGGATCAGGGTCACCATCTTGTCGCCGATGCCTTCGATGCGGTGCGTGCCGCGTCCGTTGTTGAACAGCGTCGAGCACTCTTTGGGCTCGAGCGCGCAGATCGCGCATTCCGGATAGCGGGCCTTGATTTCGTCGCCAGCGGCCAAAGTGCCGGCCGAGCCCGGCGCCGAAACGAACATCGCCACCTCGCCGTTCCCGTACCGCGCGGCCGCTTCCAGGGCGCTGCGGCCCGTTACGTAGCGGTGGAAGCGGTAATTGGGAAGCAGCTCGAATTGGGCCAGAATCTTGTTCCTGGGGTCCTTCTTGTAGTGCTGAGTGCGCTCCAGAACCAGGATGACGTCGCTCTCCGAGCCGGGCGTCAGGTCCAATTGGCCGCCGTATTGCCGGATGCGCTGGTACCGTTCGTCGCTCATCTCCTCCGGCATGATGACGATTGCCGGATAGCCCTTGAGGCGCGAGATGTACGCCACACCAATGCCGAAGTTGCCGGTGGATGGGCCGATCATGGTGATCTCACCGGGCTGGATTTCGCCGGCCAGCTCGCCCTCCATGAGAGTGGTGTAAGCCGGGCCGACCTTGTGGCTGCCCGAGGGAAAATACCGTCCGATGAGGACGATGATATTGGCCTCGACGCCGGTCAGCTCTTTCGGAAGCACGAGGTGGCGGATGCGGTTGTCGGGGCCGCGCCAGGTGATGTTGAACAGGTTGATGGGGTCCATCTCATGGGAGCACGCCGCCAGCGCCTGGGCGCGAATGGCCGGCGGCAACAGCTCCGGGTGCAGCATCTCCTGGTAGGTGGGGCCGGGAATGGTGGTTGTCATGGGTCTCCTGGATCCTAGAATCTCTCCCACAAGGCTCGGGCGCGAGCGGCGGCTTTCTCCGCGATACGGCGTTCGTCCACGTTGACGCACTGCTTGTCGCGGAGAACGTAACGTCCGTCGACGATCAGGGAATCCACGGGCGCGTTGGCAATGCCAAACAAAATGTGGCCAAACAGATTGCCGCTATCAAGCGGCGTGGGTGGGTAGTAGTCCACCAGCATGAGGTCGGCCCTGGCGCCCTTCTCAATGCGGCCAATCTCCATGCCCCAAACCTTCTTGACGATGGAGCGGTTATTCAAGAGCGCCGCGGCATAGGCCTCGGCGTACGCCACGCGGGGGTCGCGCGCCTGCAACTTCTGCACGTGGAAAGCGGTCTTGAACTCGTCGAACATGCGCGGGGAATAGCCATCGGAACCCAGCCCCACCAGCACTCCGCGGCGGAAGAGTTCCAGCAGGCGGGCGGCGCCCACCGCGTTATTGCAGTTGGATTGCGGGTTGTGAATGACGTTAACCTGTCGCCTCGCGAGGGTGGTGATGTCGGCTGAGCTGACGTGCACACAATGCGCCGCCAGGCACTGATCGTCGAGGACGCCAAGGTCGTGCAGGCGCTTCACCGCCCCTGCGTCGCAGCCATCCTCCGCCACGTGGATGTGGAAACCCGCGCGCAGCGATTGGTTTACTTCCACGCAGCGGCGGAGCGTCTGATCGGTGAGGGTGAAAGAGGCGTGCAGGCCGAAGGTGGCGGCTACCAGGCCGCCGCCGCGGACACGATCGATGAAGCGGATGTTCTCTCGAATGCCCTCCAAAGCCTGCATAGGGCCGTTGCGGTCGGAAGTCTCGTAGCACAGCACGCCGCGCAGGCCGACTTCCCGAAACGCCTGCTCGATGCGGTCCAGGCTTCCCGCGCAGGCGTTCGGGCTGGAATGGTGGTCTACCAGCGTGCCCACGCCGCACTTGGCGGCGTCGATGAGGCCCACCAGCGCGCTGTAGTACACGTCTTCCTGGTTCAACGCGCGATCCAGCCGCCACCAGAGCTTCTTGAGGATCTCGGGAAAATTCTTCGGCGCGCGGCCGGGGAGCGAAATTCCGCGGGCCATCGTGCTGTAGAGGTGGGTGTGGCAGTTGATCAGCGCGGGCATGAGCAGCTTGCCACGGGCGTCGATGACGCGGCGGGGTGCCCTCTGGGCCCGGCGATGCCCGCTACTGACGGAACCGATTGTGCCGTCGGGACGAATCTCGACGCTGCCGGAATCCAGCACGCGATTGGCTGAGTCGAAGGTCAAAATGCGGGCGTTGGTGATAGTCATGATGCCACGATGTGAGTGCCGGTCTCGCCCCGTACGGCGCGAGCGACATGCTCGGTCGAAGTAATGATGCACTCTCCGCCGCCGTGCGCCACGAAGTCGATGCCGGCTTCAATCTTGGGTCCCATCGAGCCGGGCGGAAACTCGCCGGCGGCCAGATACTCGCGCGCCTGCTGGAGCGTGACGGTGCCCAGCCACTGCTGATCGGGGCGTCCAAAGCGAATGGCCGCCTGCTCCACGGACGTCACGATGATCAGCTTGTGCGCGTGGAGATCGCGAGCCAGAAGGCTGGAGGCGAAATCCTTGTCGATCACTCCTTCCACGCCCACAAGATGATCGCCTTCCCACGCAACCGCGATTCCGCCGCCGCCGCAGGCAATGGTGACGACACCCGCATTCACCAACCTGGCGATGGCCGCCTCCTCGAGGATGCGGATGGGCCGCGGCGAGGCTACCACGCGGCGAAACCGGCCAGGCTCGATTTCCCGCACGATCCAGTACGGTTTCTCCTGTTGAATGCGCCGCACTTCGTCCTGGGTGTAGAACGACCCGATGGGCTTCGACGGATGGGTCATTTCGGGGTCGTTTTCGTGCACCAGCACCTGCGTAATGACGGTGGCGGCGCCGCGGCTGATGCCTTCCCGGCGGAACAACTCACAGGCGATCCGCTGGATCATGTAGCCCATCCCGCCTTGCGAATCGGAGACGCAGGTGTCCAGCGGAAGGCGCGGCACTCGCCGCTCTCCTTCTTCCACGCGGATCAGGATGTTGCCGATCTGCGGGCCGTTGCCGTGGGTGATCACCAGGTTGGAATCGCTGTGAAACAGCGGCATGAGGTGCTCCAGGGTCTCTGCGGTGTGCGCGAACTGCTGGGGAATGGTGCCGGGTTCTCCGGGCCGTGTGATGGCGTTGCCGCCCAGTGCGATCACCAGAGTCTCAGGCATATCGCTGCTCCTCGTACTCGATTTCCCGATCGGCCATGGTAAGGGCCATGATCGCTTTGGCCGTATGCAGGCGGTTTTCCGCTTCGGGGTAGACCACCGAGTTCGGCCCGTCGATGACCTCGTCGGTCACTTCGTTGCCGCGGTCGGCCGGCAGCGGATGCATGTAGAGGACGTCCGGCTTAGCCAGTTTCATCCGCTCCGCGTTGCAGATCCAGTGGGTGTACTGTTTGGCGATGCGCAGCGATTCCTCGGGCCTGGCGCCCATGGTGTCCAGGCAGCCCCAGCTCTTGGGGATGACCACGTCGGCGTCGCGGAAAGCTTCGTCCATGCTGTCCACCATGGTAAACTTGCCGCCGCGCCGGGCATTGTCGCGGGCCGCCTGCATGGTCTCGGGCATCAGCCCATATTCCGGCGGATGGGCCAGCACCACGTCCATGCCGAAGCGCGGCATCAGCATGATCAGCCCCTGCGGCACCGAAAGCGGCTTGGCGTAACTGGGCGCGTAGGCCCAGCTCACGGCGATCTTGAGGCCGCGAAGGTCCTGGCCGCGTTGCTCGCGGATGGTCATCAGGTCCGCCAGCGTCTGGCAGGGATGGTCCACATCGCACTGCATGTTGATGACCGGCGCGCTCGCCCATTTCGCCACTTCGCGCATGTAGGCGTTGCCTTCGCCGGGGATGAGGTCGTGCCGGATGGCGATGCCGTGCCCGTAACTCGAGAGAATGATGCCGGTGTCCTTGGCGCTCTCGCCGTGCGACACCTGCATCACGTCGGCGGTGAGGAAGTGGGCGTGGCCGCCGAGCTGCGTCATCCCGGCCTCGAACGAGTTTCGCGTGCGCGTAGACTTGTCGAAGAACATCAGGAAGATGGTCTGGTCGGGAAGGTAGCGATGGGGAATGCGTCCCTTGAATTTCCGTTTGAGGTCGGAAGCGACGTCCAGCATGACGTCGAGCTCGGCTTCGGTCCATTCCTGAGTGGTGATCCAGTCTCTGCCCTTATAGAGCGCTTTCTTGATGGCCACTGATATCCTCCTGAAGTCCCGCGACGTTGGCGAAATGCACGCGCCGCGGATCGCCGACCGATTCGGCCAGCAACTTGAGCTTGAGATAGGGAAGCATGTCGATGATTCCGGACGGGGCAGCGCCGGGCTTCGGTTTCCAGCTCAGAGCCTGATTGTCGCTGAGACGGATTTCGATCTCCGCGTCTTGCGTCTCGAAGCGCGCGCGGTCCGCGGGCGGGTCGAGCGTGAGCGTGTAGGCTTCGCCCGCAATCGTTCCGTAGATCGCACAAACCGCTCCCTGACGGTCGCGGCTCCGATCAGAGCCGCGAACGTTAGAGAGCGGTCCCTGCCCCGCCGGCGTGAAATCGATATAGAATCCGTTCGCCCCTGCGTACTTTCGATACGTCTCGAGGCTGCCAAAGAAGCGCGGCTTTTCCACGTACGGCCCTCCGTCCTCGGGGCAGAAGACATCGCAGTTGCCACAATCGTTGCACGCGTCGGCATAATTGGCCAACTGGTGCACCGTGGCCAACTGGAGCACGCCGCCGGGCACGCGCCTGACACCCCCGGGCAGCATCTCGAAATTATCGTACGAAATCGCCGTCGCGGAGGTCTGGTACACGAAGTTGGCATCGTTGGGACAGACCGGAACGCACTTATCGCAGTTGATGCAGTCGTAAAGCCAGAGCTTGGAACCGATCTTGCGCGGCACGCCCTTGTTGCGCTCCCACGAGTAACGCGGGTTGGCCGTGGTTGCCGCCACCAGCGCCGCCTCCTGGCCCGCATAGTGCTTCACGTAGTCGGGGATCGTGCTCGCGCCCACCTCGCGCATCTTCGTTCCCAGGTTCTCCAGGTAGCGGATCAGCCGCCCGTAGCCGCCCGGCCGGAGCAGGTCCGTGCAGGTAGTCACCGGGACCATGTTCATAGCCACGGCGATGGCGATGTTGTGCGCGTCCAGGCCCGCCGAAAAAGAAATCGGGACGCTGGTCTTCAGGTTTTCTCGAAACTTCTTCACCAGGTTCATGGTGATCACATGCAGCGGCGGGCCGGACATGTACATGGACTCGTCGCTGAAGAACGACTTGTGATTCTTCACCACCAGCGTGTTGCTGAATTTCACCGCCAGGCTCTTCCCATGGGCTTGCGCCACGCGCTGAAGCCGGGGCACCAGATCGAGCGCTTCGTCGAACTGCAGATCTTTTTCGAAGGCCTCGGGGCTGGTCTGGATCTCGCGATAGCCCAGCACGTCGTGCAACAGGTGTTCCACCTCGGCCCGCCCCAGCAGGGTGGGATTCATCTTGATGCAGACATTGCAGGCCAATTCCGTCAGCAGGAAGGTGACAATGCCTTCAATCTCCGCCGCCGGACAGCCGTGGAACGTGGAAAGGCTGATGGTGTCGCTGATGCGTTCGGGGAACGGCAGATCCCGGTAGCGCGCCCACGGGCCGGTTAGCCCGGCGCGCAGCTCGTCGATGACCGCGCTCGCGTCCTTCATCGATTCGATCCACGAGCGCACGCGAGAGGAGCGAATGCCCTCCAGGTTGTAGCCGACGCTCATGTCGAAGACGGTGTCTCCAGGCGAAAAACCCCCGCCGAGCAGCTTGGACGCCTTCAAGATTTCGAGGAACATGGCCGCGCCCACGTACTCGCCGAGCGATTGTTCGAGCTTGAGTTCCTGCGACCATTCCACGTTGTAGCCGACGTTGGCGATGTCTATGCACGGGCGCGGAATCTTCAGCTCATCCAGGATCTGGACGGTTTTCAATTCGATGATGCGCGAGCCGCCCAGCCAGGAGAGCACGATGTTCTGCGCCAGTTGGCCGTGCGGCCCGGCGGCCGGCCCCAAGGGAGTCGCGGCGCGATGGCCGTGAAAATCGACGGAGAAATCGATGCCCGGAATGCCGCGAAAGAACTTGCTCTTGGGAAGGTCGAAGATTTTGCCTTCCCGCTGGTATTCGAGAAAAGCACGCCGCAACAAAAGAGGCAGCGGAAGCGGAACCAGCTCAGCCATGGCTCTTCCGAGGGGCCAATCCGGCCGGGAATGGTCTTGTATCAGGGCATGGCTTTAGCCGTGCCGCAGATTCGTGGAAGAAGCTGGGCTTTAGCCCCTGCGCTCGGGAAGCAGGGGCTGAAGCCCGAGAGTTGGTGGCCTCGTGCAGCACAGCTAAAGCCGTGCCCTGATACGAAACATGCGACTGTAATGAATTGGAATAGCCCGCCGCTGACAGCCGCTTACTCGGCATAGCTATTTCACGACGCTCCCTTCTTCACGGTATCGACGTACGTCAGCGGAAACGCCGCGTAGAACTGGGCCGCCTCCACCAGGTGGCGGATGGGCACACGCTCGACGACACTGTGCGCCACGTCCTCCTCGCCGGGACCGAAGCCGATGGTCGGCACGCCCATCAGCCCCATCGAGCCCACGCCATTGGTGCTGAACGTCCACTTGTCCACCACGGGCGCCTTCCGCCACAGCGCCTGGTAGGTGGCGATGGCCGCCTGCGCCAGCGGGTGCGCCTCGTCGAGCACCCAGGTGGGATAGTATTTCTCCATCGGGTAGCGCAGGCCGGTGTAGCTGGGCGTCTCGTAGTTCAGGATCTCCACCTCGGCGTCTTCGGCGCCGGCGAGCGCCTTCACCTCGGCCACCGCGCTTTGCTTGGTTTCGCCGGCGGTCAGGCGGCGGTCCAGGTGAATGGAGCAAGCGCCGGGCACCGCGCACAGCGAGGGCGAAAGCGAGCGGATCTCGGTGACGGCAATCGTGCCTTTGCCCAGAAATGCATCGTGGCGCAGGCGCGCGTTCAGCTTTTCGACCTCTTGAACCAGGCGGCTCATTTTGTAGATGGGATTATCGCCGCGCTCCGGAGCGCTGGCGTGGCACGAGCGGCCGCGCAGATGCACTTCGATCTCCATGCGCCCGCGGTGCCCGCGGTAAATGCGCAGGCTGCTCGGCTCGGTGATGACCACGCAATCCGCGCGGATGCCGTCCTCTTTGAGGATGTAAAGCCATGGCAAGCCGTCGCAGTCTTCTTCCTGCACCGAGCCGACCACGTAGAGGGTGTAGTCGCCGGTGAGTCCCAGGTCTTTGATGATCTTCCCGGCGTAGACCATGCTGGCCATGCCGGCGCGCTGGTCGCAAGAGCCGCGGCCATAAACGTAGCCGTCCTCGACCTTGCCCTTGTAAGGGTCCCAGGTCCATTCCTTGGGGTCGCCGACTCCCACCGTGTCGGTATGGGAATCCATCATGATGACAGTTTTCCCGGAGCCGATCCGGCCCAGGATGTTGCCCATGGCGTCGATGCGGATTTCATCGAAACCGGCCTTCTCCATCTCCTGGCGGATGCGTTGAATGACCGGGCCTTCGTGAGAGCTTTCGGCGGGGATGGCGATCAGGTCGCGGAGAAAACCAACGATGTCCGCTTCATACGACTGGGCGGCGGCGGCAATCTGAGCCGCGAACGTAAGAGAGCGGTTTGTGTCCTCAGAGGCATTGATCATCAGTAGCGGTTTCTTTCTCGCGCAGCGCGCGCAGCACGTCTTCGGGCCGGATCGGAAGCTTGCGGAAGCGCACTCCGATGGCGTGGAAAATGGCGTTGGCGATCGCCGGAGCGGGCCCGTTAATAGGCACTTCGGAAATCGACTTGGCGCCGTAAGGCCCCAGCGGCTCGTCGGTCTGGACCAGGATGGTGGTGAGCTTGGGCATGTCTTTCGCGCCGAAAATCTTGTAGTCGAGAAAATTTGGATTCACCGGCCGGCCGGCGTCGTCGAGCACCAGCTCCTCGGTCAGCGCGTAGCCCAGGCCCTGAGTCACCGCGCCCTCCACTTGCCCTTCCGCCTGCATGGGGTTGATGGCCGTGCCAGGGTCCACGGCGGTCACCAGGTGCGGCACGCGGATGCGGCCGGTCTGGGTATCGACTTCCACCTCGGCGAACGTGGCGCAGAAAGGCGGCGGGCTGTCGGTGTTGAAGTGCGACGCGCCATCCATGATCTGGGTCTTCTCTTTGTACATGGAGTGGAGAGCGATCTGGGTCATGGTCACGGACCTGGTGGACTCGCCAATCGTGGACACCTGGTTGTCGCCGCAGGCCAGCTTGTCGGGAGAAGTGTCGAGCATTCTGGCGGCCATGCGCAGCACCTGTTCGCGCACTTTCTCCGCGGCCTTCTTGACCGCGCCGCCGGAAATGATGGTGGTGCTGGATGCGTAGGCGCCCACGTCGAAAGGCGTCGTGTCCGTGTCGCCGGAGGTGATGACGATCTTGTCGAGGCTCACACCCAGCGTTTCCGCGGCGATCTGCGCGAGCACGGTATCGGCGCCGCCGCCCACGTCGGAAGCGCCCACCTGAAGAAAGAACGAGCCGTCCTCATTCATCTTCAGGAAAGCCGAGGCCCAGTCGATTCCCGCGATCCCGCTGCCTTGCATGGTGCAGGCCATGCCCACGCCGCGCTTCAAGTGGCTGGCCGGCGGGGTGCCCTCTGGGCCCGAGGCTTTGCGCTTGCGCGCCCAATCGATGGCGGCGGCGCCGCGATCCAGGCATTCCGGCAGGCCGCAACTGCGGATGTGCCGCGGCAGCCCCTCCTTCCCTTCCCCGAGTTGCGCGGAGAGCAGGTCCATGTCGCCCAGCCGGATCACGTTCTGGCGGTGGAACTCAACGGGGTCCATCCCCAGGTCATAGGCGATTTCGTCCACCAGGGTTTCCTGCGCGAAGAACCCTTGCGGGCAGCCGTAGCCGCGAAACGCCCCCGCCACCGGCGCGTTGGTGTAGACCACGTGGCACTCGAAGCGCATGTGCGGCGCGCGGTAGAGCGGCAGAACCTTGCTGCCAGTGTTTCCCTGAACCGTGGTCGAATGGCTTCCATACGCGCCCGTGGTGGCCAGCACAGTCAACTGGCTGGCGACAATGGTTCCGTCGCGCTTGACCCCTATTTTCATCTTCAGGATTTGCGGATGGCGCGTGCGCGCCATGTAGAACTCTTCTTGTCGGGTGTATTCGATCTTGACGGGCCGGCGCGCCGCCAGAGCCAGCGCCCCGCAAATGTCCTCGAGCAGCATTTCCTGCTTGCCGCCGAATCCTCCGCCAATGCGCGGCTTGATCACATGAATGCGGCTCACCGGAATCTGGAGAATCATGGCGACCTGCCGCCGCGAGTGATACGGCACCTGGGTGCTGGAGCGAATCACCAGGCGGCCGTCGGCGTCCAGCCAACTGATGGTGACGTGCGGCTCGAGGATGCAGTGTTGCTGCCGCTGGGTGCGGTATTCCCGCTCGTAAATGCGGTCGGACTCGCGGAAGCCTTCCTCCACGTTGCCGATCTCCCGCAGAATGTAGCCTGCGATGTTACGCGCGGCGTCGTGGATCCCCTTGGAATCCGGCTCATCGTGAATTACGGCGGCGCCGGGCGCCATGGCCTGTTCCATATCCAGCACGGCGGGCAGGACTTCGTACTCCACTTCGATCAGCCGCAGCGCTTTCTCGGCGATGGCGCGGCTTTCCGCCGCGACCGCCGCCACGCGGTCGCCCACGAACCGCACCTTGCTGTCGAGCAGGTAGGTGTCGTAAGGCGACGGCTCCGGCCAGGCCTGTCCGGCGGTGGTGTGCGGCACGCGCGGAACGTCTTTGTAGGTCAGGACCGCGTGCACACCAGCCAGCGCCTTGGCTTTCCTGGTGTCGATCCGTTTGATGCGGGCGTGCGCGTATGGGCTGGGCAGAATCTTGCCGTACAGCATGCCGGGGAGATGAATATCGTCGGTGAAGGACGGGCCGCCCGTTACCAGTTTGACTCCGTCCACTTTCCAGACGTTCTTGCCGACCACGTTGCGCTGGGAATTCATCGCGTCGCCTCCCGCGGGGCAGGCTTCCGGCCGGCGCGGCCGGCCGCCGCCAGCACCGCCTCAACCGGCTTGCGGTACCCAGTGCAACGGCAGAGGGTCCCCGCCAGCACCTCGCGCACCTCTTCCTCGGTGGGATTCGGCTTGCGGTCCAGCAGCGCCTTGGCGTTCAGAATCATTCCGGGAGTGCAGAACCCGCACTGCGCCGCGCCATGATCCAGGAACGCCTCCTGGATGGGATGAAGCACGCCGCCGCGGGCCAGGCCCTCGATGGTCAGCACGTCCGCCCCTTCCGCCTTAGCGGCGAACATCAAGCACGAATTGATGGGCTTGCCGTCTACCAGAACCGTGCAGGCGCCGCACTCGCCCGATTCGCAGCCGCGCTTCACGCCGAAGTAGCCCTCGCGCCGCAGCACATCCAGCAGCAGATCGCCGGGGGCTATGATCCAGTGCTTCGGTTCCCCGTTCACGTTGAGACGAACTTCCATGGTTTTCATAGGGAGCACCCCGTTAAGGCGGCGCATTCTTCGAGCGCCCGTCTCGCCAGCACGCGGCTCATCTCGCGGCGGTATTCCGCCGAAGCGCGCACGTCGGTAATGGGTTTCACCTCGCGCGCCACTTCGTCGCAGGCTGCTGCGAGGGCGGCCTTATCCGCCTTGCGTCCCACCAAAAGGTTTTCCGCATTGACAGCGCGAATAGGCGTGGGCGCCACCGCCCCCAGCGCAATGCGCGCCCATTTCACGCGTCCTTGAGAATCCAACTGAAGACCGGCCGCCGCATTCACCAGGGAGATATCGCTTTCCGTGCGTCCCAGTTTTTGGAAAGACCAGCGCCCGCCGCGCGGCGGCGCCGGTATCACAATTTCGACCAGCAGCACCTTGCTCGACGCGGTCTTCCGCTGCCCCGAATAGAAAGCGGGCAGGGGAATCTTGCGCCGGCCCCGCGCGTCCGCCAATACTACTTCGGCATCCAGCGCCAGCAGCGGCGTGGCGGTATCCGCCGCCGGTGAGCCGTTCGCCAGGTTGCCGCCCAGCGTGGCCATATTGCGGATCTGCACCGATCCGCAGTTGGATGCCGCTTGCGCCAGGATACCGCTGGCCAGCGCGCGGATAGCGGGCGAGCTTTCCAGGGCCGCCATGGTGGTGGTCGCGCCTACGACGCAGGCATTACCCCTGCGGCGGACATAGCTCAAGCCCGCGTGCGTGATATCGATCAAGAAGCGTATGGAACGGTCCGCCTCGACCACGAGGTCCGTGCCCCCCGCCACAACCCGCGCCCGGCCCTTCCCGCTTTGAAGCAGACGAAGTGCTTCGCCGACTGTGCCAGGCCGATAAAAAGCTTCGACTGTATCGAACATATTTCAAAGGAGCCGAAGTGCCCGGCTACCTCACATTACCTCTGGAAACAATGCTCCCACACAACCCACACAGAATATAGCAAGGTTACAAATGGGTTACAACCGTTTGGGCGGCAGCGCACTGGCGCATACAGACGCTAGAATGAGAAGCTCTCCCATGCTTTTTCTTTCTGAATCGATCTTCGAATCCCGGTCCCGCCTGTTGGGCGACCTCGACCACGGCAGAATCACCGCGGAGGAGGCACATAAGCGGATGCTGGACTTGGATCCCGCGGACCACATCGCGATGATGGGATTCGGCCAGTTGCGGCGGGATGCGGGCGACCTTCCCGGCGCTGAGGACTACTTCTGGCGCGCCATCGAAGCCCAGCCCTGCACGTGGCCCCCGTACCTGGCGCTGTGCCACCTCTTTTCCGAGCAGCCCCAGCAGGCGGCCCTTTCCCAGGGGCTGGCCGAACTCGCTCTCAGCAAACTGTTGCTCGACGACGAGGGTCTCGACGCCGTGGGGCCGGAGCCGATTCCATTCGGCATGAAAGGCATCGAGGGGTATGACGATCTGAGCAAGCATGAGCAGATCGAGCTGGTAGTCGAAGCATTGCGCCGGCGGCGCGACCTCGAACCCGCGGCTGTGACCGCCCGCCTGCGGCCGTACCGGCTCGTCCACCAATTGCAGGAAGCCGAAGACCTCGATGCGCAGCTCGTCGACGCGCTGGTCCGGGAAGGAGCGTCCATCGCTCCTCTGCTGGTGGGAGTGCTGCGTGGTTGGGCGCAGGATTTCCTGCCCGAGGACGACGCGTGGGTCGTGGAGAACACACTCGCCCTGCTGGGCGAGATCGGTGATGCCGGCGTGATCCCACATCTGCTGGAGTTCGGCGTCCTGGACGATCAGGACTTATCCGGTGCCGCGGGTTGGGCGTTCGACCGCATCATTGAATTGCATCCTGAGCAGGCGGCGCGCGTGATCGGCGAGATCGCTTCCGGCCTCGGCGCAACCGAGCGAATGGCGGTGGTGGAGAGATTGCTTCGCCATCCCGGGCTGGACGCCACGGGAGAATTGATCGCGCGACTGGGCGAGAATCTCGACCGTATCCCCAGGCGGGATTACCATCTCTTTTTCCCTCTGCTGGTGAGCGCCATGATCGCGGCGCAAGGCCGCGCGGGTGTCGAGCTTGCCCGCGCGGTCCTGAAGCGGAACGCCGCTTTGCTGCCGAAGAAGACTCGCCGGGAGTGCGAAGATCTGATTGAAGCCCTTGGCCCTGGTGGGACTCTTCCTCCGCTGCCTGCGAAACCATCCCCCTGGACCGTGTACGACATCTGCTCCGGCAAGGCCATTTGGGAAGAGGAAGAAGACGAGGAGGACAAGGAAGAGGAGGAGGATTTCCAGCCGCCTGAGCCGGTGCGGCGAAAGTACACTCCCGGCCGCAACGATCCATGCTGGTGCGGCAGCGGTAAGAAGTACAAGAAATGCCACTTGGATGCCGATGAGAGGCCCGAAAGCGAGGCGCCTGCCACTCGCGGCGAATTCGACGAATTGCGCTCCCGGCTGGGCAAATTCCTCACGGAAGCGGTTCCACACCGCGAGAGCCGTGTGGCCAAGGAGGAGTTTTTCGGCGGCGGCCCGGCGGAGGAAGACGAGACTCATGCCCTCATCGACTGGATGATGCACGACTGGGTTCCGCCGAGTCTGGGCCGCACCGTCATGCAGGAGTACCTGCGCCAGCACGGCGCGCGTCTTACGCCGCGGGAGCGCGAGACGGTCGAATCCTGGTCGCGGAGCTTTGTCGGGCTGTACGAAGTGCGGGAGGTCAAGGTTGGAACTGGCGTCGAGGTGGAGGATTTCGTCACCGGCGAAGTCTTCTTCGTGCACGATGTCAAGATGTCGAAACGGCTGGTGCGCTGGGACGGTTTGCTGGCGCGCGTGGTTTCAGGCGAACGCGGGCGCGAGTTCAGCGGCGTGGGCGTCACCGTCCCGCGCAATCAACTGGAAGCCATGCGCGCTTGGATGGAGGAGGACCGGCGCCGGACCGGCATGCCCTGGCCCGAGTACCTGAAGGCCAACTTGCCCCGCATCCGCCGGCGCCCGGCCGAACTCCACACGGAATGGATCGAATCGCTTCGGTTGTCCAATACCGATGGCGAAGAACTGCTGTTCTCGAAAGCCGTGTACCGGGTGGTGGACGAAGAGACGCTCACCGCAGGTCTTCGAAGCTGCCATGAGATCAACGAAGACGCTGAGGGAACGCGCTACACCTGGTTGAGGGGACCCGCCGAGGAGGAAGGACGAACGGTGCTGGGCTCCATACGGGTCGAGGGCGCGGAGTTGGTGTTCGAGTGCAACTCGAAAGAGCGCCTCCAGCGAGGAAAGCAGATGCTCGCCGATCTTGCCGGCCCGGCGTTGCGGCACCTACGCGATGAGTTCACCACCCAGAGGGAGATGAAGCGCCGGACTCTCGATAACCCTCGCGCCGCCGAACCTGGACGGGAGGAAATCCCGCCCGAAGTGCGCCACAAACTGATGACGGAGGTCTTGGAGAAGCACTACGCCAAGTGGCCCGACACAGCGCTTCCCGCGCTCGACGGCAACACTCCGCGCCAGGCCGCAAAGACCGCTGACGGCAGGCGCAAGCTCTCGGCCCTCCTGCGGAATTTCGAGAACAACGAGGAGCACAAACGCCAAGCCGGCGAACCGTTCTACGAGATCGCCCGCCTCCGCGCCGAGCTAGGCCTGAAAGAGTGATTTGGGACTTACTTGCCGCGGCGGAAACGGGCGCGCGACGCTGGAGGCATCTTCTCGGTAGCGTACTGAAAGATCAGCCGGGGCGCGGTTTCCTTCCACTCCAGCAGAAATGCCTCCACCGGCTTGGGATCCTTTTTCCACGCCTCGCGCAGCAACCAACCCAGGCCCTGGTGCACAACCCGCTCCTGGTCCAGCATGAGTGGACGTACGAAATCCAGCAGAGACGAGATGCTGGCTCGCGTCTTGATCAGGCTGAGCATCGACACCGGCACGGCCCTGCGCTGGTACTTGAACTCAGATTCACGCCAGCCCGCCAGCACGGCGAGATCGATCCGGCCGCTCTCGAGCAGCGGTGCGATCACCTCTCCGCAGAGCACGTCGGTGTGCGCCCAGTTCCGAATTCCCGCCTCGAACCATTTGGCGAGCTCGCCGAGGGAACTGGCATCAAGCTGATCGCGCCTCTCCTTGAGAAAACGAATGGCCAGGGCGCCTTCTTCGTACTTCCCGCTCTGAAGCAATAACCGGCCGGCTTTCAGGAAACCGCGCACGCCCAAACCACCGTAGCTATTCAGCCACTCCTTCTGTTTCTCGTTCCAGATGGGATGGTCCTTGTCCAGCAGGCCCCACGCGTCGTAGCCCTCACGGAAGTAGCGCGCCCACTTGCCAGCCTTCCCGGGGTCCTGGTGCGCGGCGCAATAGGCCCGTATCTCAGATGCCAGATCTTCCGGCTTCTTCTTCATCGGCATGTCCTGATCCGGAGTTTGACATCTCCAACGCCTGATGGCAACCCGATGCCTTCTCTTTGAAGGGAATGTACTGTTATCCTGCAAAAGTGTCACGGAAACAAAATCTGGGAGCAGCGGCGCTCCTGTTCCTTTGGCTCGTCCCGGTTGGGTGCGCGCGGCGGGCGGAGCCGCAGAAGGTGACCATTGCCGCGGCCGCGGACCTGAACTTTGCGCTGGAGGAGATCTCGCGGGAATTTCGGGCGACGCATTCCGATGTGGACCTCCAGATGGCTTATGGCTCGTCCGGCAATTTTTACGCGCAGATCCGTAACCAGGCCCCCTTCGATATCTTTCTCTCCGCGGACGTCGAGTATCCGCGCAAGCTGGTTCAGGAGGGGATCGGCGCGCGCGACTCGCTGTTTGTGTATGCGGTGGGCCGCATCGTGGTATGGGTGCCCGCCGGTTCGCCGCTGGATCCCGCAACGGCTCTTCGAGCGGCTTCGGTGAGGCACGTGGCCATTGCCAATCCGCAGCACGCTCCTTACGGCCGGGCGGCGGAAGCGGCCCTGCGCTCGCTGGGCGTCTATGACAGCGTCGAGAGGAAACTGGTGCTCGGTGAGAACATCGCGCAGACGCTCGAATTCGTCCAGAGCGGCGCGGCGGACGTGGGAATCGTGGCCCTCTCGCTGGCGCTGGCGCCGCCGGTGCGGGGCCAAGGGCGCTACTGGGAGGTGCCTGGTGCGGCTTACCCGAAGATCGAGCAGGGTGGCGTCATCTTGAAAGACTCGAAGGCTGCCCGGGAGTTCCGGTCGTTTCTTCTGGGCGCCGGCGGGCGGCGCATCTTGAAGGAATACGGCTTCTCTCTGCCGGGAGAGTGATATGGATTGGCAAGCTATCTGGCTGAGCGTGCGGCTGGCGGCCTCGACCACCCTGATTCTGCTCGCGGTGGGAATGCCGCTGTCGTACTGGCTGGCGTTCTCGCCGCGCCGGTGGAAGTTTTTGGTGGAAGCGGTGGTGGCGCTGCCGCTGGTCTTGCCGCCGACGGTCCTGGGGTTTTACGTGCTGCTGGCCATCGGCCCGCGCAGTCCGGTGGGCGCGCTTTATGCCAGGCTCACCGGCGGCATGCTGCCGTTTTCGTTTCAAGGCCTGCTGGTGGCATCGGTGCTTTACAGCCTGCCGTTCACGGTGCAGCCTGTGGCCGCAGCATTCGCGGCGGTGGACCGCAAACTTCTGGAAGCGTCCTGGTGCCTGGGAGTCTCGCGGATTTCGACGTTTCGCCGCGTCATCGTACCGCTGGCGCTGCCCGGTATCGCCACCGGCGCCATCTTGAGCTTCGCCCACACCATGGGCGAATTCGGCGTGGTCCTGATGGTGGGCGGCAACATCGCGGGGGTGACGCGCACGGTTTCGATTTCCATCTACGACCAGGTGCAGGGATTGAACTACGGCGCGGCGGCGGAGACCTCGCTGGTTCTGCTGGCCGTCTCGTTCACCGTGCTGGCGCTCACCTATGCTCTGCAACGCCGGGTTTGGGCTATATGGCCAATGAGCTGACCTGTGACTGCCGGAAGCGCCTGGCCTCCGGTTTCGAACTGGATGCGAGCCTGTCGGTGCCGCTCGACGAATCTCCTGTGACGGTGCTGTTCGGCCCGTCCGGCTCGGGCAAGACCACCTTGTTGCGGCTGCTGGCCGGCCTCGAGCGCCCGGACAACGGCGTCATCGCCTTCCGCGATCAAGCCTGGTACGACGGGTCACGAGGCATCTGCCTCGCTCCGCAACAGAGGCGCGCGGGGTTCCTGTTTCAGGACTCCGCGCTGTTCCCACATTTGACCGTGGCGGCCAACGTGGAGTTCGCGGCGCGTCGGGAAACGGCGCGCAGACTCATGGATGTGTTCGGTTTGGCGGAGTTGGCCGATCGCTTTCCGCGCGCGCTGTCCGGCGGGCAGCAGCAGCGCGTGGCGGTGGCGCGCGCGCTGGCCGCGGAGCCGGCGCTGTTGCTGTTGGATGAGCCGCTTTCGGCGCTGGACGCCGCGGCGCGCGGCCGCATGCGTCACGAATTGCGGCGAATGCTGCTCAATGGGGGCGTGCCCAGCATCATCGTCACGCACGACCGCATGGAGGCAGTGGCGCTGGGTGATTGGATGGCGGTGATGGTGGAAGGCCGTATGCGGCAAGCCGGGCCCGTGCAAGAGGTATTCCGTCACCCGGCGGATGCGCAGGTGGCCGAGTCGGTGGGAGTCGAGAATGTTCTGCCGGCCCAGATCGTGTCACATCACTCCGGCCTGCTCACCGTCGCGGTGGGAGCGGCGCAATTGCAGTGCGTGGATTCGGGCGAAACCGGTCCGGTCTTCGCGTGCATTCGCGCGGAGGATGTGGCGCTCACGCGCGACTCGTCCCAAGTTTCAAGCGTCAGGAACCGGCTACCGGGCCGCGTGCGTTCCGTGATTCTGGAAGGCCCGCTGGCGCGCGTGGAACTCGATTGCGGCGTGCCGCTGGTGGCGGTGATCACCGCCGAATCGGCCAGCGAGCTTCAACTGAAACCCGGCGATGACATGTGCGCCGTGGTGAAGACGACGTCAGTACATCTGACGGCTTGACAGACGACTCAAACCGATCGTCTGTCCTACTTCTGCAAGAAGAAGTTGCCCACGAACATGGCGTCGATGCCGGAGGAGTAGAAGCTGCGCACGGCGTCGCGCGGGGTGCAGACCAGCGGCTCGCCGAAGAGATTGAAGGAAGTGTTGTAGAGCACCGGAAGCCCGGTGGCCTTTCCAGCGGCGTGGAGCAGTTGCCAGTAGAGGGGGTTCTCGTCGCGATCCACGGTGTGGACGCGCACCAGGTCTTCCGCCAGAACGGCCGCCGCGAGTCTGTCGCGGTGCTCCGGCCTGACGCGCCCGATGGTGGAGAGAAAGCGCGCGTTGGTCCCCACCTCGAAATACCGGCCGCACAGCTCGGCCGGAACGGATGCGGCGAACTTGCGGAACGGCTCGCGGTGCTTGATGAAGATGTTCAGGTTCTCGGTGGAATAGGGATCGAGCGGAGAAGCCAGGATGCTGCGGTTGCCGAGCGCGCGCGCGCCGAACTCCATCCGGCCGTGCATCCAGGCCACGATCTTGTTGTCGTTCAACTGCGCCACCGCGGTTCCGATCAATTCGTCCATGGTGAGCATGTAGCGGAACCGCAGCTTGCAGTTCTCGAGCACCTGCTTGATTTCGGGCGCGGTGTAGGCCGGCCCCAGGCAGAGCGTATCGAGCGCCACGCGCTGGTCCTGGCGGCAGGCGCCGTGCCAGGTTTCGAGAACCGCGCCGACGGCCGTCCCGGCATTGCCCGCGGCGGGCTGCACAAACACGTTGTGGTACCCGGAGCGGTTCTCGAGCGCTGAAACCAGCAGCGCGTTCAGCCCCAGACCGCCCGCCAGGCACAGGTTGCGTCCTTTGCCGGCCATGCGAATCACGGCCGCTTCCACCGCCTTCTGGATGCCCGCGGCGACGTGGGGGCGCAGGCCCTCGGAGATCGGTTCGCCGTCCTTCAATCCGAGCCGCTCGTAGAATCGCGCGCTGAAGCCGCCGTGCTTCAGCCGCTCGGTGCTGAAGAAGGAGCGGTCGAGGCGCGGTCCCGCATCTGAGAGGCACAGGATCTCGAGGAAGAGATCGCGATAACGGCCGTCGCCGCCCACGGAAAGCCACTGCACCTTGTGCTCGTCCACATTGGCGTCGAAGCCCAGCAGCTCGGTGACGCGGCCGTAGAGGTCGCCGAGGGAGTCGGGGGAATACTGTTCGTGCTCGAGCGTCATCCGCGCGCCGCGCGCCTGCCAGCGGGAGCCGCATCGCAGGTCGCTGCCGCGGTCAAGCGTGAGGACCGTGGCTTCCTCGAATGGCGAAGGGTAGTAGGCCGAGGCCGCATGCGCCAGGTGGTGATCGAGCACCACGATGCGGCTCTCAGGGAACCGAGCGCGAAGCTTCAGATGAAAATCGGATTCCGGGATGGGGCGCACGACGGCCACCGCATCCACCTGTTGCGGGGTGACGCCCGCCAATTCCAGGCACGTGGCGATGGAATGCTCGGGCATTTCGCCGTGCCCGCCCCAGTGCGTTCGGCGGCGCACGAGCTTGGATTCTTCGACGGCGGCGACGAGGGCGCCGTCTTTGAGGATGGCGCTGGCGGCGTCACCAAGAATTCCGCCGATGCCGAGAATGATCATGTGGCGTGCCGCTCCCAAGACCAATATTTACCGCAGAGGCGCAGAGGACGCGGAGGAAAAACACGCAGAAGAAAATCAAAGTCAAAACCTGAGAGCGCAGAGGGGGCAGAGGGAATAGGGGCTGGCGCGGCCGGCCGTTGCGACGGTGGAAGGCGATTTAAGGAGAATTCCATGATGCGGATACTCACGGTCGCAGGTCGGTGCGCGCTCGCTTTTCGATCTTGGCCCAGGTGTCGCGCAGCGCGGCGGTGCGGTTGAAGACCAGGTTTGCGGAGGTGGAGTCCGGATCGACACAGAAATATCCTAAGCGCTCGAACTGGTAACGGCTGCCGGGCGCGGCGGCGCGCAGGCTCGGTTCGAGCTTGCAACCGGTCACTACCTCCAGCGAATGCGGGTTGAGGTTGGCGGTGAAATCCTGGCCCTCGGGCACTTCATCGGGGTTCTCGCGCGTGAACAGGTTGTCGTACAGGCGCGCCTCGGCATCAATGGCATGCGCGGCCGAGACCCAGTGGATGGTGGATTTCACTCGACGCCCGTCGGGCGCGTCGCCACCCCTCGTGGCCGGATCGTAGGCGCAATGCACCTCCAGGACTTCGCCCGTCTTTTCATCCTTGACCACGCCGGTGCAGGTGACGAAGTAGCCGTAGCGCAGGCGGACTTCGCGGCCGGGAGAGAGCCGGAAATACTGCTTGGGGGGATGCTCCCGAAAATCCTCCCGCTCGATGTAGAGCACGCGCGAAAACGGCACCTTGCGCGTGCCCATGGCGGCGTCTTCGGGGTTGTTGACCGCCTCCATCTCTTCCACCAAGTGCTCGGGATAGTTGTCGATGACCACGCGCAGAGGCCGCAAGACAGCCATCACCCGCGGCGCGCGCTTGTTCAAGTCTTCCCGAACGTAGTGCTCGAGGAGGGATAGCTCGGTGGTTCCGTTGGTCTTCGAGACTCCCACCGATCCGCAGAAATTGCGGATGGCCTCGGGCGTGTAACCGCGCCTGCGGATCCCGGAAAGCGTGGGCATGCGCGGATCGTCCCATCCGCTCACGTACCCCTTCTCCACCAGTGTGAGCAGCTTACGCTTGCTCAGGAGTGTGTAAGTGAGGTTGAGGCGGTCGAACTCGATCTGCTGGGGGTGGTAAATGCCCAGTGCTTCGACGTACCAGTCGTACAGCGGCCGGTGGTCCTCGAATTCCAGCGTGCAGATCGAATGCGTGATGCGCTCGATGGAATCCGACTGCCCGTGGGCAAAATCGTACATCGGATAGATGCACCACTTGTCGCCGGTCCGGTGGTGCTCGGCATGCAGGATACGGTATACGACCGGGTCGCGCAGGTTCAGGTTCGCCGACGCCATGTCGATCTTGGCTCGCAGGGTTCGGGCGCCGTCCGGAAACTCGCCGGCGCGCATGCGTTCGAACAGATCCAGGTTCTCTTCCACCGAGCGGTTGCGATAGGGGCTCTCGTTGCCTGGTTCGGTGAGGCTGCCGCGGTACTCGCGGACTTCGTCGGCGGTCAAATCGCAGACGTATGCCTTGCCGGCCTTGATGAGCTGGACGGCCCACTCGTACAACTGGTCGAAATAGTCGGAGGCGTAGAAGAGCCGGTCCTCCCAATCGAAACCGAGCCAGTGGACGTTGTCGATGATGGAATCGACGTACTCGGTCTCTTCCTTCGACGGATTGGTATCGTCGAACCGCAGGTTGGTTTTGCCGCCAAACTCGGCCGCCAGGCCAAAGTTCAGGCAGATGGACTTGGCGTGGCCGATGTGCAGGTAGCCGTTGGGCTCCGGCGGAAAGCGCGTGTGCACACGGCCGCCGAACTTGCCGGTCTTCAAGTCTTCGATGATGATGTCGCGGACGAAATTAGTAGGGCCGGTTGTCGGATTCATAACTCCTTCAGTTTTTCAATGGCCTGGCCGATGCGCCTGAGGCAGGTGTCCCGGCCAAGAACCTCGAGCGTTCCAAACAGCGGCGGCGCGGTCTTGCGGCCGCACACGGCCACGCGCACAGGCTCGAACATCTGGCCGGCTTTGATCCCGAGGGTTTGCGCGGCGGAACGCAGCGCCGCCTCCAGGCCGTCGTGGGAGAAGTCCGACGCCGCCAGCGACTGGACGGCACGCTCTAAGACGGCCAGCGCCATGGCCGGATCTCCTTTTTTCGGAATCAGCTCGGAAGTGTCATACGGCGGCAGCTCTTCGGCGAAGAAAAAGTCCGCCACGGTGAGGACATCGCGCAGCAGCTTCATGCGCTCCCGGACCAGCGGGGTGATGGCCAGCATTTTCCGGTGGTCCACCGGGAAGCCGGCCGCGCGCACCACGGGCAGCAGCCGTTCGGCCAGGTCTTCCACCGGCAGCGCGCGGATGTGCTCCGCGTTCAACCAGACCGCCTTGGGATCGAAAGGGTCGTCCTCGGTGAAGTTGACCACGGCGTTAGCGCGATTGATGCCATCGAAGGAAAACGCTGCGACGATCTCCTGGCGGGTCATCTGCTGGCGGTCGTCCTTGGGCGACCACCCGAGGAGGCAGAGAAAGTTAACGAAGGCGTGCGGCAGAAATCCCGCGTCGCGATAGGTGGTGACACTCACCACCGGTCCATGGCGGCGCTTGGAGAGTTTGGTGCCATCGGGCGCCACCAACAACGGGAGGTGGGCGAACCGCGGCGCGGCAACCCCCGCGGCCTCGAAGATCAGGACGTGCTTGAACGTGTTGGTGAGATGGTCCTGCCCGCGAATGATATGGCTGATGCGCAGGCCCGCGTCGTCGGCGCAGGAGGCCAGGTGATAGGTGGGCATGCCGTCGCTGCGCAGCAGGGCGAAGTCCTCGATGTCGGCCGTGGATTTGGACTGCGGGCCGTAGACAGCGTCGTCGAAACGGACGTGCCGCTGGGCATCGCGCGGCACGCGGAAGCGGAGGGCGAACGGCTCGCCGGAAGAGGCGCGGCGGTCGCTCTCCTGCGGGGAGAGATCCCGCATCCCCGAGTTGAACAGCCAGGTTCCCTGGGCGCCGGATTTTTCAATCTCGCCGGCTTGCGCGGGCGTGAAATCGCGGTAAGCGAAACCCTTTTGGAAGATCGCCTGGGCCATCTCCCGGTGCAGCGCCAGGCGCTCGGACTGCCGGTATTCCTCATCCCAGCCCAGATCGAGCCATCGCAGGCCCTCGAAGATGGAACTGAGCGAGGCCTCGCTGTTGCGCTCCACGTCGGTGTCGTCGATCCGCAGGATCATGACCCCGCCGTGGCGGCGGGCATAGAGCCAGTTGAAGATGAAGGTTCGCGCGCTCCCGATGTGCAGAAAGCCCGTGGGAGAAGGCGCAAAACGCACTCTGAGCATGGAAATGCCAGTATAACAAGCTTCCGCGGGAGTTCCGGTTTGGGAGGGGAAACCGGTTCGGTTCCGAAGGGGTACAACTGGTTTTATTTTGTTCGGGTTGGACCTCAAGAATGGGTTCGTTTGGTAATTCTTGGGGTAGCGCCTCAAGCCGTTCCAACTCCTCGATGGCGGGATGGCAGCGGCGTTCGGCATGCGATTGTCCCTCCGTTTCAAGCAATACCACAGGGACGGGCTGGAATTTGAAATTGGCATGGTCAACTGATTGGAAAGGAAGGGCTTGTTTCGCGGCAGGGGCGGTGATCGAAAAAGGGTCCCCCGGCTTGCGGCAGTGCCAGACGGCAGGAGCAGCGCGATCTTCCGTCCGCAAACTGAGCAAACCGACCGCTCCGGCCAAGTGGAAAAGGCTTGGCGCCGATTTCGCGGGATGCGCCGATTTGGGAGACAATGAGGTAACGATGGTCACGGCACAGCAATTACGCACTGGAATGGCGATCAAGTACGAAGGACAGAGATACAAGGTGGTTGCCGCGGAGTATCATCCCGGCCAGGGCAAGATGGGCGGCGTCACCCATGCCCGCCTGCAGAATTTGGACACCAGGACTTTTTGGGAGCACAGTTTCCGGTCGGAGCTGAAGTTCGAGGAGATCGCGCTCGAGAAGCAGGCGCTCGAGTTTCTGTATGCCGACGGTGACCAGTGCTGCTTCATGAATCCGGAAACCTACGAGCAGACCGAGATCGCGAGGGACTCTGTCGGAGAGCCACAGGCCGGGCTGCTGGAGCCGGGCATGCGACTGAGCATCGAGTTCCTCGAAGGGCGGCCGGTGAATGTGTTGTTTCCGGACGTCCTGGAAGTGAAAATCGTGGACACGGCCCCGCCCCTCCACCAGCAGCAGGACAGTGCCTTCAAGCCGGCCAAGCTGGGAGATGGCATCGCGGTAATGGTGCCGCAGTTCGTCAAGACGGGCGATGCGATCCGTCTGGATGTACAGAACATGAAGTACATGGATCGCGCCAAGCCGGACGCCAAAGCCAAGCACCTGTAGGCGGCGGACGACAGCGCCGCCGCGTCAGCACCCAATCAGAAGTACAACTTCAGCGCCATCTGAACCTGCCGCGCCCCATTCTGCTCGGTCGGATCCACCTTGCCGAAGCTGGAACTCGTTGGATCGGCGTTGGGAGCGCCGAAACGGACGTGGTTAAAAGCGTTGTAGGTTTCGAAGCGGTATTGCAGCCTGATGCGCTCCCGGATATAGAAATTCTTGGAGACGATGAGATCCAGGTTGTCGACGCGGCTGGCACGGACATCGCTCCAGCGGGTCGGGATGTAGCGGATGTAGGAGGCGAAATCCTGGTAGACGCCGTTCTTAATGGTGTCACCCGGCGCGGGCTTGTAGTTGGCACCGGGAAGGCTCTGGACGCCGGTCCAGGCCGGGTAGGTGGAAATGTCGGTGTTGGCGACGGGGAAGCGGATGAACTGGGAAGTGTCGAACCATTGGCTGAGGGTTTGCTTGTCGCGCGGCAAAGCGAAATCCCTGCCGGAAAAGAAGAACGAGTCGGTGGCGGTGAACACCACCGGCACGCCGGACTGGATATTGAACTGGCCGGCCAGCTCCCATCCGCCGATGACGGCGTCCACCACTTTCGGCATGGTCTTCCAGACCTGCTTGCCGCGCCCGATGGGAATGTTCCAGATGGGAGCGATGGAGAGGTGGAAGGGGCGGTCCTCGCCACCCAGCTTATGTTCGACTCTGCGGCCGGAAATCTCGGGATTCAACCACGAGGTGTCCTCGAACAGCTTGGACCAACTGAACGAGTTGATCACACTGAATCCACTGGTGAAACGGTGTTCGACCTTGACCAGCAGCGAGTCGAACCGGTTCTCGCCCCACGGATAGAGGTTTTGCGTCATGCCGCCGATGTATTTAACGGGATTCAGTAACTGGTTCATAGCAACGTTCTGACTGGTAGAGGGGGTGCTGGTCATGTTCGGCAACTGGTAGAAGGGGTTGGGAACGAGCGTGTTCCACAACAGCGTGTCCAGCGGCCGGCCGTTGGAATCGAAAACGCTCTGTGGCCCCAGATACTTCTTCCACAAGTCGAAGCTGGGCATGTTCATATTCAGGCCCTGGGTAATGTTGTAGGTCTTGTTATGCGAGTAGCCGGCTTCGAAGAGCCAGCCCTTGATCTGGTGTTGGAGGTGGAGGCTGTACTCCCAGGACTGGAAGCGGCGCTGGTCCTGGTAGTTCCAGGTCACACCCTGGCCCAGGTTGGTGAGAGGACCAAGCGAGTTGCCGGTGGGATCGAGAATCCCATTCTTGAACGGATTGTCCAGCGTGTCGTACGGCGTGAAGTAGCTGTCTGACGTTGGGTTGAAAGTGGTGGAACGGCTGAAACCGTTCTGCCCGCCGGTATCGAAGGAAGCCTGCGCGAAGCGGCCGAACCCTCCGCGGATCACGGTATTGGGCCCCAGCTTGTAAGCAAATCCGACCCGCGGCTGAAACTCCGTGTAGTCGCCGTTGTAGATGCCTCTCTTCTGGCCATTCACGCCGGCGAAGAGCTGCGCGCCCATCACCTGGAAGGAACTGGCTGGCAGGACCTGCGAAAGAATTTGTACGCCGACGTTGTTCGCATTAGCGGGATTCGCCAGGATCTTGGCATAAGCGGCCTGCGCCGCAGCGCTGACGGGGTTGACTGCGGTCGGATCGAAGACCGTGGTCATGCGGTTGTAGCGCTCGGTGACGGGCGTCTCATAATCCCAGCGAAGGCCCATGTTAATGGTGAGCCGCGGGGTGACACGCCAGTCGTTCTGCACGTAGAAGGCATAGAAATGCTGGGACCAGAACGCGTCTGCATTTCGTGGAAAGGTGCCGCTGTTGGGCAGGCCCAGAATGAAGGCAGCGAGACTCGACCCAACGCCGGTTCCCCCGCTTACGGTGGCGTTTTGGCGGGTCCAGTTGCTGTTGTCAAAGGTGAACGCTCCCTGGTTTCCGATAGCCTTATTGGCCTGCTGGAGAACCCAGTATTCGGCGCCATACTTGAACGTCATGTTGCCCTTCGCCTGGGTCAAAGTGGCGGCCCAGGTGTAGTACGAAGTATTGGTGACCTGGCCGGCGTTGTTGGTGCCGATATCGCCGCCGAACAGACCGTTGATGCGGGGAAAGGACACATTCGCCATCTGCGCAACGAAGCTGGATGGAAAGCCCAGCACGGTAGGATCGAAGCCCGCTCCTTTGTCGTTGTAGGGCTCTTCATAACGACTCAGATTCCAGCGAAGATCCAATATCTTCGAGGAACTCACGGTGTAGACATGGTCCAATCCAATACCCTTGGCCATGCGGTGCTGATAGGCGCCGGTGGCGGGGTCTTTGAAATAGTCATTGCTCAACTCATCCTCGTGATGCCAGCGGACATTGGCGAAAGTCTTATTGGAATTGTTCCAGACTTGGTCGCCACGCGCCATAAACACGGCCATCTTGTTTTGCCGCGTGGAGGAGGGGACGAAATTGTTGGCGTCGGTACTGGTGCCGTCGCTGGGCGTGTTGGGAAGCGGAATATATGTCAGGATGCTCTGCGCGACTTTGCTCAGACGGGTGGCCGGTATGAGCATGTTGGGAAACAGCGTTCGAACGCCTTTGGAATCCACGGTTGACGGATCGTACACCTGGATGGGATACCGGATGCGCTGCCCACTCACGAGTTGCGTGGTGAAGGACTGGCTGAAGTCGCCTTTGCGCTCCAGTTGTGTGGGGAGCGAAAAGATTTGAAACCGCGGGTCCTGGTTGCGTATGCCTTCCCAGTTGACGAAGAAGAAAGTCTTCTGCTTGCCTTTGTAGATTTTCGGTATCCACACAGGGCCGCCGAAGGTGCCGCCATACTCGTTGTAGTGCACCGGGGGTTTGTCTCCGCCAGTCAGGTTGGTCTGGAAGAGGTTGGCGTTCAAGATATTGTTCTGATTGAACTCGTACAGGTTGCCGTGGTACTGCGACGTGCCGCTCTTGAACGACATTTGTACGGTGCCGCCGGCCTGCCGGCCTATGGATGCGTCGTAGGCGTTCATCTGCACGCGGAATTCCTGAATGGCATCCGGCGGAGGTATGAAGGCCACCTGCCCGCCGGTTTTGAGGTTGGGCATGCCATCCAGCTCGAAGGTGTTGGAACGTTGGTTATTCCGGCCCCCATCCACCGTGAATTGGGAAGCGGCATCATGCGACCACAAGTGGGCGACGTTCTGGTTCTGGTCCTGCGCCAGCACCCCCGGGGAAAGCGTGGCCAGCAGCGTGGACACACGGGAGGAAGTCGGCATCTCGGCGATTTCCTCGGGTGTGATGACAGTGCCGGAAGTGGCGGCTGTCGTGTCGATCAATGCCACTTCGGCCGTGACGGTAATCTGGGTGGTGGCGGAGCCGAGTTCGAGTTGGGTGTCGACCGACTTAATATCGGCCGTTTGCAGAGTGATGCCATGGCGTTCGGCTTGTTTGAACCCGGGCGCGGTCACGCTGAAGCTGTAGCGGCCAGGAATCAGGAATCGAACCGTCCAACTACCCACCCCGTTGGTGGTCGTCTTTTGCTCCACTCCAGTGTCATCGCAAGTGACGACGACCTGGGCGCCGGGAATGACACCGCCCTGGGCGTCGACGACGCGGCCACCGAGCGTAGCTCTCGCATCCTGACTCCAGGCGAGGCTGGAGACACCGACCCACGACACGACTGCCAGGGCCGTCACAAAAAACATAGCCTTTCTGATCATTTCTCACCCCTTCACACGAAACCCCATCGGCCGCACACACGGCGGTCGTGGGAATCCCCGGAGAAGCACGATATCACCGTTCCGATAGCGATACAAGCCGCATGCGGGCCTGCCCGTAATCCGTCGATAAGACACTACCGCCGAGACGCCGAGACGCTGAGAAATCCAGATCCACCGGTTCTCCGCGTGCTCGGCTTGCTCGGCGCGCCAACCTGACGGAGGCGGGAACCGGTGAATCACCTTGTGTTAGTTCAGCCTGAAATGGAGAGAGGGCGCTCTCCGTTAGTGAGTATTCCGCCCTTCGGGCGGGGATTTTCAAGGCATCGGGGTCTTTCGATCCGATGAAGGTTTGGGGCAGCGCAGGAAGGTGGTCCTCGCGCCGCCGTTCATCGTCTCGATGAGCCCGCCAAGCTATCCCTCGGCACGGTTGCGTCCCCGCAGTGCCCGCTTCCGTTTCGCCCGGCAAGATCATTGTAGCTCGGGTTTGCGCATTATGGCCAACCGACACGTCGCCTCCCCCGGCCAGACTGCGGGTATGGAGGTGGAGCCGTCCGTCATTACAGCCCCATACCAAATCCACACAGTGCCCACATCGATTCCCGACACTGCCGCCTATAATTAGGAATCGATGCCGGCTCTGGACTGGCTGCGGCCGCCGCGCTACGTGCTGACCCTTTCCCTGATGGTCACGCTGGCGGCGATCTGCGCCATGGCCTGGCTGGGGTCGGAACTGCTCGCGCGCGAGCAGGCCCTGGACGCGCAGCGGGTACAGGAAAGCCTGGAGAATGTCGCCGACCGCGCCGTCTCGATGTTCCAGCGGGAGATCGCCGGTCTGGAGAGATTCCTCTCGGCGGAGCCCGCCACCTCGTTGCCGGAGTTCACCGTTGCCTTCACCGCGGATCGCCGCGGCATGCGGGTTCAGCCGCCCGGGGGCATCGTCTACTACCCGGCGGGGCCGGAGAGCGGCGCGACGTCCGGCGATGCCTTCCGGGCCGGCGAATCCGCCGAATTCGGCGAAAACGACCCGGAGAAAGCCATCGTCATCTACCGCGGCCTGGCGGCTTCCCGCGATTCCGCCGTACGTGCCGGCACCCTGCTGCGCCTGGGCCGCACGCTGCGCAAAGCGAAGCGGTGGGGCGAGGCGATGCAGTCGTATGCCGAGCTCGCTGCCCTGGGCGCGGTCCGCACGGCGGGACTGCCCGCCGCGCTGGTGGGACGCGAGGCGCGCTGCACGATTCTGTCGGAACAAGGGCAAAGCGCATCGCTGGCGCGGGAAGCGGGAGATTTATGCCGGGAACTCGAGGCGGGGCGGTGGGAGGTCTCGCGCGGCGCCTGGCTCTTCCTACGGGAGGAAGCGCAGAACTGGCTGCCCGCCGGGGCCGTCTGCGCGCCGGTTCTGGAGTTCGCGATCTCCGCCTCGGCCGCCGCGGATGCGTTGTGGCAGCGCTGGCACTCTCTGCCCGCCACCGGACACGCCCTCTCGAGCCCCGGCGGCAAGCCGGTGCTCAGCGTATGGGCGGCGACGCCGGAGCGGCTCTCGGCGGTGCTGGCCGGCAACGGCTTTCTCGAGGACATGTGCCTCCGGGTCTCGCAAGCCACCGGCATGCAGCTTGCCCTCACCGACGAGCGGGACCGGCCCATCCTGTGCCGCTTTGCCGGCGCCGTTGGCGCGCAAGCCTCGCGCAAGGCGGCCGCCACCAACCTGCCCTGGAGCCTAAGCGTCGCGTTGGTCCATCCGCGCGTCGAGACGCCGGAATTCCAGGGCCGCAGGCGGATCCTGCTGGCCGGATTCGCCCTGGCCTCGCTGCTGGTGCTCGCCGGCGGGTACTTCACCTTCCGGGGCATTTACCGGGAGCTGGCCGTGGCCAGGTTGCAGTCGGATTTTGTTTCCGCGGTGTCGCACGAGTTCCGCACGCCGCTCACCTCGTTGCGGCAGTTTTCCGAGATGCTGGCCACCGGCCGCCTAGTGCAGGAAGAGCGCCGCCAGCGCTACTACGAGGCGATGGCGGCCGACAGCGGCCGGCTGCAGCGCCTGGTCGAGGAGCTGTTGAACTTCGGCCGGATGGAGACGGGCGCCATGCGCTACCGCCTCGATCCGCTGGACGCGGTGGAGGTGGTCCGTTCGGTGGCCGCCGATTTCGAGCGGCAACTGGACAGCGGCCGGGTGGAACTGTCGGCGCCGGAAACGCCTTGTCCCGTCCGAGGCGACCGGGACGCGCTGTCGCTGGCCGTCTGGAACCTGCTGGACAACGCTTTCAAGTACTCGCCCGAGTGCCCCACGGTGCGGGTGGAGGTGGCGCGCAACGGAACGCGGGTGGCGATTGCGGTGCGCGACCAGGGCGTGGGGATTCCGCGCCGGGAGCGGAAGCGGATCTTCCATAAGTTCGAGCGCGGGGCGGGCGCGATCGCGTCCGGCCAAAAGGGAACCGGCGTCGGCCTGGCCATCGTCCGGCACGTCGCCCGGGGTCACCGGGGCGAAATTCGCCTGGAGAGCGAGCCGGGACGCGGGAGCACGTTCACGCTGCTGCTGCCGGCGGGAGAATCATGAGCCGGATTCTGGTGGTGGAAGACGAAGCCAACATCGCCCTGGGCTTGCAGGATGACCTGACCCTGGAGGGGTATGACGTCGTCGTGGCGCGCGACGGCGAGGAGGCGGTCCGTGCGGCGCGCGGGGAGGCTTTCGACCTGATCGTGCTCGACCTGATGCTGCCGCGCAAGGACGGCCTGGCGGTGTGCCGCGAACTGCGGCGCGGCGGGCTGAAGACCCCCATCATCATGCTGACCGCGCGCGCCCAGGAGGCCGAGAAGGTGCTGGGGCTCGAGCTCGGGGCCGACGACTACGTAACCAAGCCGTTCAGTCCCCTCGAGCTGCGGGCGCGGATCAAGGCCGTGCTACGGCGCGCCGGCGATGCTGCGGCCCTGCCCCAGGTCTACCGCTTCGGCGACGCCGAGCTGGATTTCGGCCGTTGCGAGTTTCGGCGCCCCGGACGGACGGTCGAGCTCACCGCCATCGAGGTCAAGCTGCTGGCCGCCTTCGTGCGCAGCCGCGGCCTGGTGCTGTCGCGCGACCAGTTGCTGGACGCCGGCTGGGGCCTCGGCACGCACGTCACCGACCGCGTGGTGGACAACCACATCGTGGCGCTGCGGCGTAAGATCGAGCCGGACCCGGCCGAGCCCCGCTACCTGTCCAGCGTCCGCGGCATGGGATATCGGTTCAATGGCTGAATCACACGGAAACCGCACACTGGCGCGATTGCCGGCGCACAAACGGCCCGTAGCGTGGTGGGTGAGGAGGCAGTCATGAGATTCAGCTTGACGATGGCGGCGGTGGTAGCGGCGGCCCTGGCGGGGCCGGCGTGGGGACAGAGCGCGGACCGGGCGGAGGTGGCGCTGCACGCGGCGATGAAGAAGGAGTCGGTGGACGGCGACCTCAAGGGCGCCATAGAGGCCTACAAGAAGTTGGCGCAAGGCAAGGACCGCGCCGTGGCGGCCAAGGCCCTGGTGCGCATGGGCCAGTGCTACGAAAAGCTGGGCGACGCCGAAGCCCGCAAAGCCTACGAGCGCGTAGTGCGGGACTTCGGAGATCAGAAAGACCCCGCGGAGACGGCGCGCACGCGGCTGGCGGCGCTGGAGCGGGCCGGGGGCCTCAGCCATCCGACCGGCATCACGCTGCGCAAAGTGTGGGCCATAGACAGTGTCTCGCTCACAGGGTCACCCTCTCCGGATGGCCGCTACCACTCCTTTCGCGACATGGAGACCGGCGATCTCGCCTTGCGGGACCTGGTAACCGGGCAGAACCGCCGCCTCACCAACAAGGGTACCTGGAAAGACTCCAACGAATTCGCCCACGTCTCGGTCATCTCGGGCGACGGCAGGCAGATCGCCTATGCCTGGTACAACAAAGAGAAGTTCTACGAGCTCCGTGTGATTGGGATTGACGGGTCCAACCCGCACACTGTATACCGCGACAAGGAGACTGGCTCCTACATTGAACCGTTCCAGTGGACCGCGGACGGCAAACAGATACTCACCCATCTCTCGAAGACGGAAGAATGCAAGTTGGCCCTCATTCCGGTCGCCGGCGGGCCTGTGCGATGCCTCAAGACTCCCTCGAGGGTCTGGTGGTCCGCGAGTCTCTCTCCCGACGGACGCTTCCTGGTCTACGATGCGTGGAAGGGAAATGGCCCTGGTGACATCTTTCTGCTTTCCCTTGAGGGAGGCCAGGAAGTTCCCCTGGTCCAGTCCCCGGCCGAGGACACCGCTCCGGTCTGGATGCCGACGGGAGACAGAGTGCTGTTCGTCAGTGACCGCACGGGGACCAAAGGCTTCTGGGCCATCGACGTGGTGGAGGGCAAACCGCGGGGAATACCACAGCTCTTGAAAGACGGAGTGACGGGCGTTTTCGGTTCGATCGAGATGAACGGCTTCACCCGGCGAGGCGATCTCTATTTCCACACCAGTACCGGCATCGGGGAGGTGTACGTCACGGAGCTGGATCCGGTGGAAGGCAAGATGCTGCGGCCGCCGGCGCCGGCCGCTCCTCGTTTCGTTGGCTCCACCTGGGCGCCATCCTGGTCACCGGACGGCCGCCGCCTGGCGTACTACCGGCGAGGCGACTATCAGAAACCGCCGACCCTCGTGATCCTCTCCATCGAAACCGGCGAAGCGAGGGATGTTCCCGTCAAGCTCGACCAACTCCCGTACTCTGTCCGCTGGTTCCCCGACGGGAAGTCGGTCCTGGTGGGCGCGTGGGAGAGTTCCAAGCGCGATCTGGGTGCGTTCTACCGGGTGGACACGGAAACGGGGGACCACCGGCTGGTTCGAAGTTCCATCGGCCGCGGCTTTGTAGTTTCCGATTTGTCCCCGGACGGCAAGACCCACTTCTTCTATGCCCCAGCGGAGCCGAAGGTCCGATTTGGTGTCATTTCGCGCGATATCCAGACCGGACAGGAGCGGGAAATCGCCAGGGTGCCATTCGTGGCCGGATATGAGTACACGAGGCTGGCTGTATCCCCAGACGGCAAGTATCTCGCGTTCCGGACGCCCGTCGATGAGTCGTGGGCGGCTGTGCGGTTGGTGCCGGTCGCGGGAGGGGATCTGCGTGAATTGTGCCGTCTCCGGCACTCCGAGACGGTGGGCATCGATGAAATGGCGTGGTCTCCGGATGGGCGCAATGTGCTGACTCTGAGACGCACCGGTAAGGACGGCATTCCGGAAGTCTGGCGAATTCCCATCGCCGGAGGCGAGCCCCAACGGACGGGGCTGTCCATGGAAGGCATGCTCCACGTGGCAGTTCATCCGGACGGCCGGCGCATCGCCTTCGACAGCGGCAACCGCAGCGGGGTGCCGAATGAGCTTTGGGTGCTGGAGAACATCCCCGCGGCCGCGGAGCGGAAAGCGGCCTCCGACGCAAAATAGGCATCGCACCGCCACGATGCTGGACGATTGTAGATTTCGACTAAAACCTGTTCCGCCTCCGCTCTCCGTCTTACCGCCCCAGCCCGGCATACAAGCCGACGAGCAGGCCATCGCGGCGTGCCCAGACTGCGGGAAACTTGGCAGCGCAACGGTTGTGCTTCGTCCCGCAACCGATAGCTCGGCGGTGGAAGATTCGCGCCCTTATGGACGGATTATGGGCCTGTGCCCGGAAGACATCGGCGGCACCGGAGGCCCGCTCTACGCCTCAGCGTTTACGAGCTGTGAAAGCGGCCGTCGCCGGGTCGTAAGTGAAGGTGTAGAGCACTTGCGTCTCGTTCAGAATCATGACCCGTTTCCATGCGCCTTCCACTTCATGGGCCACAGGCGAATCGAGACTCACAAACCGTCCAGCGACCTGCTCAGGCATTTGACCCACCGTCGGGGGCAACGACGTATCCAGGTCCAGTTCGGCAAGCGTGTGCGTCGGCTTCAGCGCATTGTTCAGATAAATCGAAACGTCTTGGGGCGGAAGCATAGCCGGCCTCCTTCAGGCAAGAGTCTACCACTTCGCACGGAAGAATGGAGGCGTTGTTCCGAGGCCGGGCCGCTACTGGATCGCCGCGCGGGACCAGCCGCCTTCTACCGGCGGGGGCGCGGTTTGCGCCCAGGCGGCGGCAGAAAGTAGCAAGGGAAGCGGGAACGAACCACAGGCAGAGCTTACCACTGGGGGTGTGTTAAATTTGTTTGAGCTTTGCGATGACAGGACCACGCACCGGCTGGCGATGGGCGGCCGTGCTGATTCCGGGCGCGTTGCTGTATTTCCTGCCGGCGCCGGGGCTGAATGAGGCGCAGCGCCATCTGCTGGCGATCTTTGCCGCCACCATCATCTCGCTGGCCGCGCAACCGGTTCCCATGGGCGTCTCGGTGGTGGTGGCGATGACCACGCTGGCGCTCACCCGCACTTTGCCGGGCCCCCAAGTGCTGACCGGCTTCGCCAACCCGACGGTGTGGCTGATCTTCACCGCCTTCCTGTTCGCGCGCGCGGTGACGGCCACGGGTCTGGGATTGCGCGTGGCCTATCTCTTTATCGAACGGTTCGGCCGGAGCGCGCTGACCCTGGGGTATTCGGTGGCGGGCGCCAACCTGGTGGTGGCCCCGTTCGTGCCCTCCGATACGGCGCGCGGGGGCGGGATCATCTTCCCCATCACGCGCAGCCTGGCGCAGGTCTTCGGCTCCGAACCGGGCGCCACGGCGAACCGCCTGGGGGCCTTTCTGATGCTGAGCGCGTTCCACGCAAACTACACCGTGTCGGCCATGTTCCTGACGGCGATGGCCTCGAATGCGCTGATCGCGGACTTCGCGCGGAATATCGCGCACGTGGAGCTGAGCTGGGGGCGTTGGGCGCTGGCGGCGTCGCTTCCGGGGCTGATCACGCTGGCTTTGGGGCCGTACCTCATTTACCGTCTTCATACGCCGGAAGTGCGCGATACACCAGAGGCGCGCACGCACGCCGCCGAAGAACTGGCGCACATGGGGCCCATGAGCCGGCGCGAGATCACGCTGTCCCTCATTTTCCTGGGCGTGATGGGCGGCTGGGTCACATCTCCGTGGCATGGCATCAACAACACCTTTGTGGCGCTGGGGGGTGTTTCCGCCATCCTGCTCTGCCGCGTGCTGGCCTGGGACGAGCTGCTGGGCGAGCGTCGCGCGTGGGACGCACTGATCTGGTTTGGACCGCTGGTGATGATGGCCGACGCGCTCAACGAATGTGGCGTGATCGGCATTCTCTCGAGCGCGCTTTTCCATGGGATGCGCGGCTGGTCCTGGCCGGTGGCCGCGGTGGCGCTGGCGGTGGCCTACTTGTACCTGCACTACGGTTTCGCCAGCATGACGGCGCATGTCATGGCGCTCTACCCGAGTTTTCTGGCGGCGGGCGTGGCTGCCGGCGCGCCGCCGCTTTGCATGTCTCTGGTGCTGGCGTTCTTTTCGAGCCTGGACGCCGCCATGACGCATTACGGCACGGGCTCGGCGCCGGTTTTTTTCGGAGCGGGTTACGTCTCGCAGGGCACGTGGTGGCGCCTGGGCCTGCTGCTTTCGCTGATGAACCTGGTGATCTGGCTGGGTATCGGGCCGGTGTGGTGGAAGGCGCTGGGTATGTGGTGATAGCGAATTGGGACGGCAGTTATCGGATAATTGTAGCGGCGAATCGATCGATGCGCTGCAGCGAGGGATCGTTGCACGAGATTCCGTTCAGGAGGTGTCCGTTGAATCGAAAAATGGTAATAGTCATCGCGGCCGGACTGGCATTTGGGTCCCTCGCGGCAGGTCAGAACCCACCGGAGAAAAAGCCTCAGGCGCCCGCCGTTCAGCCCGCCAACGAGCTGGCCGATGCCCTGGCCCAGCGTTTGAGCAAGGATCTTCATGTGAAGACGGTGGTTGGCGAGCCCGTGAAAGTCGGCTCGCTCACTCTGATACCGATCATGATGATTGATGTCAGCTTCGGGGGTGGAGGCATGGCTGCTCCGGGCAGTCCGGCGGCTGCGGCGCCGCAAAACCCGGCGATGGGGGTTGATGGGTTCTTCATGAGCGGCGAAGCCCGGCCTCTGGGGTTTGTCGCAATCAGCAAGAAAGGAACCCGCTTCATTAGCGTCGCCAAGACGCCCGCCAAGTGAGGAGGCCATCATGAAAGCGATGAGAAAACGTGTCTTATTGGCAGCTTCCCTTCTTCTCTGGGGGCTGCTTGCGAAAGCCCAGGCTCCTTTGGCCAAGCCGTTGGCGGACTTCGACAAGCTGGTTTCGCAACTGAAAATCAGCAGCGTGGTCGGAGAACCCATTCGAGTCGGCGATACCGCGGTCGTTCCCTTTGCTAAGGTCAAGTTTGGGCTTGCCGGCGGCGAGGCGATGATGGGTTTCGGCGGCGGCATGGGCGGGACGACCGTCCCGTTGGGAATCCTGATCGTTGAGGGCGACGACGTTCGCGCGGAACTGTTCCCGGAACAAGAAGAAAAAACCACTTCTCTTCAGGAGATCATCAAGGCCATCCTGGACAGGAAGGTAACGTTCATGGTGAACGGTCTGAACATCGGAAATGCCCCCGGGACGATTCAGGACCTGGCGCCGCTGATCGCGGCAATGACGGGACGAAAGACGGTCATGGTCAACGGCCTGAACCTGGGGAATCTGGCCACGCCGGCTTCGACCGCGTCTTCAGCCAAGAACGCGTCGCTAGGCGAGCTGAAGAGACTCTTCGACGCCAAGAAGTATGCTGATGCCCTGGCCATGGCGGACGATCTAATCGCCAAGGACCCGAAGAGGGCCGACGTCCATGTCTGGAAAGGCCGCATCATGGGCAGCCTCGCCCAGGGGAATCCGTTGGACATAATGAAATATGGAATGGGCGCCATGCAGGAATTCGAAAAGGCCCTGGCGCTCGACACAAATAACCCGGATGCGCATCTCGGCCGGGGCATCGGCCGGTTAACGGCTCCGCCCGGGTTCGGTGGGGACGTGGACGGCGCTATCGCGGATTTCGAGGCGGCTATCGCCAACAAGCCATCTCCCGAAGCCTATTTCCATCTCGGCGAGGCTTTAAAGAACAAGGGGTTGAACGACAAGGCCGCCGCGGCCTACAAAAAGGCGCTCGAACTACAGCCGAGTTATCCAGAGGCGTCGAAGGCTTTGGCGGCTATAAAGTAGACGGCCCGGGTACGCGGCAGAAGGATCCGATGCGGGCTGCCGGAGTATAAGCCGGTTTCTGTGCCCTTGCGGGCGGCAGTCATTCCTCTGGGCCGCACATTGCTGTACGGCTCTAGCGACCTACCCGGGAGTCGGGCGGGGCGGGCAACCCCTCCTCCCCTATTTGGTCTTGCTCCGCGTGGGGTTTGCCCTGCCGGCGGAATTACTCCCGCTGCGGTGCGCTCTTACCGCACCATTTCACCCTTACCTCACCTCGCGGCAAGGCGGTATCTTTTCTGTGGCACTTTCCGTATCCGATTTCTCGGACCCCGGCCGTTAGCCGGCACGCTGCCCTGTAGAGACCGGACTTTCCTCCCCCGGGGCCCAAAGGGCACCCCGGGAGCGACTGCCCGTCCGGCAGCCTCACGTGACTATTGTCGCATTTTACGGGTAGCGCCTGACGGAGCCGACGATCAGACCGGGCAAAGCTCGCGAGGGAGCCGGCGAGCCACTTCGCCCGCCCTATAGATCAGCTTGCCGCGTTTCATGGTGAGACGAACCAGGTTGGCGCCGAACTGGCGGGTGAGCTCGCGATAGTCGGAGACGTGGAGGAGCAGAAGATCCGCCGATTTTCCGGGCTCGAGCGACCCCACGCGGTCGGCGCAACCCAGGGCATGCGCGCCGTTGATAGTGGCGGCTGAAATGGCTTCGGCGGCGGTCAGGCCCATTCGCAAGCACGCCAGGGCGACCACGGCCTGCATGCTCAGCATGGGGGTGTGGCGCGGGTTAAAGTTGGTGGCGAGCGCCACGGCGGCGCCCGCATCCACGAGCGCGCGTGCCGGCGCGTGGCGACCGCCGTCATGGAAGGAAGCACCGGGCAGCAGCGTCGCCATGGTGGACGAGCCGGCCAGGAGCAGGGCGTCGGCCGCGGTGGCGTGCTCGAGATGATCGATGCTCACGACCAGGTGCTCGACTGCCATGGCGATGGCGGCGGTGAGAGACGGCTGCTCGGCGTGGATCTTGCAGGCGAAGCCCAGACCGCGAGCGCGTCTGAGATAGCGCGCGAAGCACTCCGAAGAAGCGCCATCGCTGTCCCAGACCAGGTCGGCGAAGCGCGCCAGGCGGCGCCGGCGAATCTTGGGCAGCAACTCCGCAAAGACCGACTCGACCGCGGCCTGGCGGACCTCTTCACCGCTCCGGCCGGGCGGCAGGCGAAGCAGGAACGTGGTGACCACGTCAAGCGGGTCGCGTTTCAAGGCCGAAAGGACACGAAGCACCTTCATCTCGGCGCTCTCATCAACGCCGCAGCCGCTCTTGGCTTCCACGGTGGTGGTGCCGTGGCGCGCCATGGCTTCCAGATGAGAGCGTGCGCGCGCCTCCAGCCTCTGGTGTGTGCTGGAACAAATCACCTGCGCGGCGGTGTGTTCATCCGGATCGGCCCCGCCCGGCGGCGGAAAAACGAGGTGAGTGTGGCTGTCGACGAAGCCCGGCATGACCACCTGCCCGGCGGCGTTGATTTCCATGGCATCGCGCGCCCCCGCCAGGTTCTCGACGCGGCGGGTTGTCCCCACCTCTTCGACGATGCCGTCACGAATCAGCAGCGAGCCGTCGTGGATAATGCCGAGATCATTGAGCGCCGCCCCGCGGCGCGGTTGTGCCGGGCCGCGCAAGGTGAGCAGTTGGCGCGCCCCCCGGATGAGAAGTGTCCCCGTAACGCTTACCTCTTCTATTGTAACATTAGTACTGTTACGTACAGTGCCACAGTATGGGGAAAAGCGGGAGCCGGCCACCGCCGCCGGTTTCGACGATTCCTTCATCTACCGCCAGATGGAAGTGCCTCGTTCGCAACGAGTTATCCCTATGATCCGGGTGGCGGACCAGCACGCCACGCGCCCCTTCGAGGAGTGGGCCAGCAAGCCCCACAAGACGCCGTACTGAGGGCGCGGGCGGTTAGGGCAGTTTCGCCGCCAGGGCGGCAGCCAGGGCTACGGGGTCCTGGCCTTCCGCTACATTGGCATATCCGCCGATATAACGTCCTTTGCGGAAGAAGCACAGCCGCCCCAGGTACTTGTCATTGGCCTGGAAAGCACTGTCGCCGGCGCGGGCGGCGGCGGTTTCGCCGAACCTCGCCCGCAGTTTCTCGATGAGCGCGCCCGCCGACTCCGCGGAAGCTTCCGTCACCACAAACGCCTTGCCGAAATCGTACTGGGCGGCATACCCGCGCTGGAGCAAGCGGATGCCGAGGACGCTCTCCGGCACCAGGCGAAGGGATTGCTGCTTCTCCGCCGGAAACCAGGAGAGAGCGGCGGGCGGAGTACTGCTGCCCGGCGTGGCCTTCTCCAGCGCCGCGGTCCACTCCTTCAGCGTGGCGGTATGGTCGCCCTCCTGATTGGCCGCCACTTCGACGTAATACTGGCCCTTGGCGAAGATGGCCCTGCGGGGGACGATCTGGCTACCCATCCCGAGATTCGAGTAAGGCTGCCGCGGATCGCGGTTGGCGCTGAACATGCCGTATGCAGAATCGGCGTCGCCAAAATCGGAAATATCGATCACCAGGGTAACGCCGCCCCTGGCACAGGAGACGCCGCGCATGTTCTGGAAGCCGTAAATCAGGTAGCCTTCGGCGTTGCCATCCATGTACTCGAACAGGTTATCGCCGACATAGCTTCGGGCTTCGCCGCGCTGCGACCAGCCCGGCACCAGGGCGCAACTGGGGGCAAGGCCTTGGGCAGCGGCGGCCTCGAGGCCCCAGGCGAGGATCCCGGCCCCGAGGATGAGTTTCAGCATGTGAGAATCATTCCTCCTGCGACGCAAGACTGGCAGATGCTAAAATCCTATTCTAATTGGGGAGGTTGCCCTGTGCCAGCTACTTTTTCACGCCGAACGATTTTGCAGTTGACTGCCCTGGCGCCCGCGCTGCGGCCGCTGGTGGCCCAGACTCTCGCCGCCGAGCGGAATTCCGCGGTCGCCCTGGTCAAGGGTGAGAGCCGGCGCCAGAACATCGCGCAGGCGCTCGCTGCGATCGACGACCAGATCCGGCCGGGCCTGCGGGCCAAGAAATACGTTGTCATCAAAGTCAACAACGTCTCGACAACCAACCAACTGGCGGCCACTCACGCGGACGCGATTCACGGCATCCTGGATTACCTGGAGCCGCGCTTCAAAGGCCCCGTGGTGGTTGCCGAATCCTCGGCCGGCGACACGCTGCAAGGGTTCGAGGAGTTCGGTTACAACCGCCTGGCGACGGAGCGGCACTCGCAAAACGTGCAGTTGATCGACCTGAATCGCGAGGCCAAGTACAAAGCCATCCCCTTGATCGACTACGATCTTCACGTGGTATCCACGCGCCTGGCGGCGCGCCTGTTCGACCCCGACGCCTTCGTCATCTGCGCGGCGGTCATGAAGACGCACAACGTCATGGTGGCGACCCTCTCCATCAAGAACATGGCGCTGGGAGCGCCGCTGCACAGCTTGCGGGGCGAGAAACGCTGGGACGACAAGCGGAAGACCCACAACGGCCTGCGCCAAACGCACTACAACATCTTCCTTACGGCGCAAGCCATGAGACCGTTTTTTGGCGCGGCGGTAATTGACGGGTACGAGGGCATGGAAGGCAATGGACCGGGCTCCGGAACCCCGGTTCCCTCGCGGATCGCCATAGCCTCGACGGATTACGTCGCGGCCGACCGCGTGGGCGTCGAGGCCATGGGGATCAACCCGGACTGGATGGGCTACCTGCGCTTCTGCTCGGAGTTCGGCGGCGGCCAGTACGACCTGGCCAAGATCGATGTGCGCGGCGAGAAAATCGAAGCCGTCCGGCGGAAGTACCTGCTCCACCCGGACATCGAGCGCCAGTTGCAGTGGATGGGGCCGCTCACCGAGCTGCCGCCCAAGCTGGGATAGTAAGCCGAAAGGAGATATCTGAAATGAGCGGGAATGCCATCATGGCAGTTGGAATAGCGGTGTTGTTGGCCGCGGGCACGGCGGCCGCGCAAGGCAGACGCGGCGGGCTTCCGCCGGACGAGCAGTCGCTTCAGCAGCGCGTCCGGATGACCACGGAGCAGCCGCAAGCGGCGGCGCCAGAGGGACAGCCGGCGCGCCGCGGGCCGGCGCCGGAAGAGAAGACCTCGGTAACGCATCACAGCGCCCGCATCGGCGGGCAGCAGATCAATTACACGGCGACGGCCGGGACTTACGTGATCAAGGCCGACGACGGCACGCCCAAAGCCACTTTCTTCTACGTGGCTTACACCAAGGAAGACGTGCCGGATATCTCCAAGCGCCCCATGGCGTTCGTCTACAACGGCGGCCCCGGCTCGGCGTCCCTGTTTACGCACATGGGCCTGGGCCCGAAGCGCATCGTGCTGACGGACGATGGGCACGGCATGCCCGCTCCCTATTCGATCATCGACAATGGCGATTCGTTTCTGGACGCCACCGACCTGGCGTTCGTGGACGCCGTATCGACGGGCTATAGCCGCCCGGCGCCGGGCGAGAATGCGGCGCAGTTTTACGGGGTGGTCCCCGACGCCACCTGGTTTTCCGATTTCATCTACCAATACATCACGCGCAACGAGCGCTGGGCTTCGCCCAAGTACCTGATTGGGGAAAGCTACGGCACCACGCGCTCGGCGGAGCTGTCGGCCGTTCTCCAGCAGCGCCACCAGATCTACCTGAACGGCATTGTGCTGGTCTCTTCGGTGGCCTTCGCCAGTTGGGGCGCCGACGACCGGTTCAAGTTCTTCCTGCCGACCTACGCCACATCGGCGTGGTATCACCATCTGCTGCCACCCGATTTGCAGAAGGAAAGCATCGAGGCGGTGGCGCAGGCGGCGCGCCAGTTTGCCCACGGCGAATATGCCGCGGCGCTGGAAAAGGGAGACCAGTTGCCACCGGCCGAGTATCAGAAGACGGTCAAGGAACTGGCGCGCTTCACGGGCCTTTCGACGAAATACATCGAGGAGACCAACCTGCGCATCAGCTCCCAGCGCTGGTTCAAGGAACTGGAGCGCGGCAAGCGCCGGACGGTGGGCCGTCTGGATTCGCGTTTCGAAGGCATGGACGTGGACGCCGCCGGCGAGCGCAATGAATACGATCCGAGCGAGGCCTCCTACGAAGGCGCGTATGTCGCCATATTCCAGGATTACGTGCGCCGCGAGCTGAAGTGGACCACGGATATGTACTACACCGTCAGCGCCGGCGTCCGGCCGTGGGACCAGGGGCAGCCCGGCCAGGTCGCCGAGGCCCTGCGCTCGGCGATGACACAGCAAACCAATCTGAAGGTGCTGGTGGTTTGCGGCTATTACGATCTGGCCACGCCCTTCAACGGCATCGAGCAGACCGTGTCGCACATGAGCCTCGAGCCATCCATCCGGAAGAATATCGGCTTCGCATATTACGAGGCCGGCCACATGATGTACATCGACCGGAAGGCGCGCGAAAAGCTGCACAAAGACGTGGACGAATTTATTAACCCAGGCTACCCGCACTGAGAGCCGTGGGGCAGGATGCCATCCTGTGCGGCGGTTGGTAACCGCGATGAAAGCCTCGCCAGGCTAGAGCTGTAGAACCAGGCGCAGGCCCTCATCTACGGAGCCCTGCAGGCGCGGCGGCAGCGTGCCGGCGTGCTCGGTCAGGAAACTACGGTCGAGGGTGAGAAGTTGCGAGACATTCACGACCGAGTCGCGGGGGAGGCCCGTAGAGCGCGCGGGCAACAGGACATTCCCGGGCACATCGGCAAGTTCCAAATTGCTGGTGATCACGGCCACGATTGCCGTTTGAATGCGGCTGCGGTTGAAAGAGTCTGCTTGGACCACCAGCACCGGCCGCCGATATCCAGGCTCGGAGCGACGAGGTTCGGCGAGATTAGCCCACCAGATCTCTCCCCGCTGAATCTCGTCCATCTCTACCAAGAGTCCTTTTCGAGGGATCTCAGTTGGGCGCGATCGAACGCGGAATCCAACTTCGCGGGCCGGCGCGAATACACTTCATTCAGGCGGTCCGTGACTGCACCGGCTTGCTTCCGGTTCAGGAACTCCGAAATCGCCGTGGCGTACAATTGACTTCTCGAAACGCGCAGGCGGCGGGCGGCAACTTCCGCTAGACGGAAAAGGTCGTCGGGTACCGAGACGGCAGTCTTCATATTTCCAGTATAACCCGAGTTATACCCGACCCGCTCACCCAAACCGTCCCCCAAGGCAGCCGCGGATTCCAGTGCAGTGGACTACTATGTGGGAGTACAAGCGCACGAACCGATCCCGGGAGGTCCGCCATGTATCGAACTCTAATCGCATCGCTCGCATTTCTTACCGCCGGGCTTGCCGCCACAGCAACGCAGCCGGTGGTTTTCCAAGGCGAAGTTTCCGAGCATAAGTGGGCGCTGAAAGACCTGAACCCCGATCTGCCATCCGACTGGTCCGGCTACGAGTACCTGGTCCTGGAATTGAAAGCGTCTTCCCCTCAAAGAATGCTCCTCCGGGTGTACACCGCCGACGGCACGCTAAGCATGCGGCTGCACGTGTTTGGCGGGGGCGCGTGGGTGCGCGCCGCCATTCCACTTAAGTATTTCCAGCAGCCGGACCGGCAGGGCCACGACCTGGCGTCGCTGGGAAACAAGCCGCGGGATTCGTTCTGGATGGGCGTGCGCGGGCCTTACGGTCCGCTGAACGCGGTGCAGGCTCTGGGCCTCACCATGGAGTATCCGGTGGGCAAGCCCACGCTCGAGATACGCTCCGTCCGGCTGTCCAAGGAGGACCCCGGCTCGGAGATCCTGGAGCCGAAGCCCGTGGTGGACGAGTTCGGACAGTGGATTCTTTCCGACTGGCCCGGCAAGATCAAGAACCTGGCGCAGTTGAAGATGGAATGGGCACAAGAGGAAAAGGACCTGGGCCACGGGGACTACAACTATTGCCGGTACGGCGGCTACCTCGGGACCAAGGCGAAGGCGACGGGCTTCTTCCGCGTGGAGCAGGTGGATGGAAGGTGGTGGTTCGTGGACCCCGACGGGCACCTGTTCTTTTCGACGAGCTCAAATGGAATGAGAGGCGGCGGCGGGGACACGCGAACCGCGGGCCGGGAAAGCTATTACGCCGCGCTGCCTGCCTCCGCGATGGGAGGCGGGCGCGGGGGCTTCAGCGCGTGGAACCTGCTGCGGCGATTCGGGCCGGAGTGGAACGGGCAATGGGTCGATTTCGCGATCCGGCGCATGGACTCCTGGGGGCTGAACACCATCGGCAACTGGAGCGATTCCCGGCTTTGGGACACGCACAAGAAAGCCTACATGGTCTTCCTGCGCGGCTGGGGCATGGAAGCCGGCTACATGGGCATGCCGGACGTATACGCGCCGGAATTCGTGGAAATGGCCGACAAGGCCGCGGCCGAGCAGTGCGGGCCGCGCAAAGACGACCCGTATCTCCTGGGATACTTCGTGGCCAACGAACCGCCCTGGCCGGGGAGGGAGTCGCTGGTGGTCGATACCATTCTGGAACGTCCGCCCAGCGCCATTCAGCGGGAAGCCAAGGCGTTCCTCGCGCAGGGAGATACCGCGGCGCGGCGCAAGGAGTTTGTCTACCACGCCTTCGACAGGTTCCTCGAGGTGGTCAACGCGGCCATTCGCAAGCGCGACCCCAATCACCTGAACCTGGGTTTGCGGTTCGGGGGCGAAGTTCCTCCGCCCGAGATTGTCCGGGCGTCGCGGAGCTTCGACGTCTACAGCATGAACGTGTACGCGTATTCCGTGAATCCGGAAGTCTTGAAGACGGTGTACGAGCAGACCGGGCGGCCCATCCTGGTGGGCGAGTTCCACAACGGCGCACCCGGAAGGGGGCTGGCGGCGGGGCTGGTCCAGGTGAGCGATCAGCACGAGCGCGGCGTGGCGTACCGTTACTACGTGGAGCAGGCGGCGGCGTTCCCCGCGTTTATCGGCGCAAGCTGGTTCACCTGGGCCGACGAGCCGGTGACGGGCCGCATGGACGGCGAGAACTACAACATCGGGCTGGTGGATGTGACCGACCGGCCTTACGGCGAGCTGGTGGAGGCCATGAAGACGACCCACCGCCGGCTCTACGCCGTGCACTCGGGCAAGGAGCCGCCCTTCAGCCAAAAGGCCAAGACTCAGTAAGCGGCTTTGGTGGGGCAGGCGGTTCCGCCTGCCAACCGATTTTGGCACAGCTTCTGGGGTTACCGGTTGTCTTTCCGCTCTTCCTTCTTCTCCGTCTTCTTGACGGCTTTCTTCTCGGCCTTTGGCTCTGCGGCTTTGCGCTCCTGGACCTGCGCCGGACGTTCCGCGCGCGGCTGCTCGGCGGGGCGGGCCGTGGGGCGGTTCTCGGGCGCCGCCTCCTTTCTGAGAATCAACGGACTCTCGGGCCGGGCCTGAGGCGCCTGGACGGCGGGCGGGCGGTCGTTGCGCGGAGGAACCACCGCCGGCCGTTCCGGACGCGCCACCCCAGCCCCGGGGCCTCGCACCACGGCCGGGCGCGCCACGTGATCGGTGGCGCGCAGGCTCTCAACCCTTGAGACCGGCGGAGGAGGCGGAGCGGTCTTGGCAAACACGGCACGATCTGCGATCCTGGCCGGAGGCGTCCGAACCGCGGCGGCTCCCACGGGGCGCGCCAGCACGCTTTCCCGTACCGGCGCGATCGGCGCGGTCGAGCCGACCACCTGCGCCTGCATGATCTCGCGTTGCGGCGCCACCACCATGGCCCGCGCTACCGCCCGCGCCCCAACGAACGCATCGCGTGGAACCACCGTCACCGCGCCCACCACGCCCTGGTTCACATAGCGGACGTTGGTCACATTGTTGATGACCGCGACGTTGGTGACGTGTGCGATGTTGACCTGGCGCACGTAGACCTCGCTCACATGGTAAGCCGGACGGTACACTTCTCCGGGGCCCAGCGGGAACCAGGCCGCCATTCCCACACCACCAAAACCCACGAAGGCCACCAGCGCCGGGGCATACACCTGCCGCGCCGCCATGGCGCCGGGCACCCACACCCATGCGGCGCCGGCGAACGCCCAGCGGCCGTAGTGGAAGGGCGCAAAGCCCCAGGGCGCGTCATCGATCCACGTCCAGCCCCACGGATCTACCCAGACCCAGTGGCCGTAGCGGTATGGCGCCCATCCCACCGCCATCTGCGCCGGCGCCCAGACCCAGCCGTACGGCGGAATGTCACGCCATGCGCCGTACTTGTCCAGGTCTTCATAGCCGATCATCTCGCGGGAAACGTAGCGCACCGATTGCGACTGGTCTTCGCGGCGGTCGCGCATCTCGCACCAGCGGTCAAACTCGTCCCGAGGCGGGGCGCTGCCCATGTCCTGGCTCACGGTATCGACGCCGCTGAGGCGGGCGCTTTCGTCCGCGTGAACCGAAAAAGCCGCCCCGCCGCCGGTGACTTCGGCTTCCCCGCCCCGCACGGTGACCGTGGTGATGTTGTTATCGCCGTCGACATCGATGCGGTAGTCGCCGGGCCGCAAAAGAGAGACCGCCACATTGGGTGTGTCAATCTCGAAGGCTTCCTGATCTCCCAAGTATCGGATATGAACGTCGAGCACGCCCTGAGTGAGGCTGAGCTGCGCCATCTGGTCGTCGAGGTTGAGGATGGCCAGCGCCGTCTGGGAACCCATGCGAATGGCAGTGGACCCGACGTGCATCTCCACCTGCGCGCCGGCATCGGCCCAGAGATGGTCGCCAGTGGTGAGAGGATAGTTCACCGTGGCCGCCGTCCATTCCTCGACGGTCCCCGGCCGGAAGGAGACCGTCCCGCTTTGATAGCTCAGCCGCGCCACGCGCGACGGGGGATCTCCGGCGTCCGCCAGGACGGGGGCTGCCGCCATCGCCAACAGAGCCGCTAACAACTCGACTTTTCGCATCATGATCCGCTTCCTCCAACTCATTCAACACGTGGGATTCCTAACTTCTTCAGCAGGTTACATTAAATTCCCGCAAGAAATGCGCGGTCGTTCGCGTCACCCCCGCGACAAGTACACGAAGCGCGCGATGAACAGGGCCGTCAGCGCGTATACGAACCAGTTCACCTCGCGGAACTTGCCGCGCGCGATCTTCATGAGCGTGTAGGCCGTGAACCCAAATGCCAGGCCGTTGGCGATGCTGAAAGTCAGGGGGATCGCCATCATGGTGAGGAACGCGGGCACGGCCACTTCGGGATCCTGCCATTGGATCTCCGCCACCACCCCCACCATGAGGCTGCCCACGATGATCAGCGCCGGCGCGGTGGCGGCGGCGGGGATGGCGCCCACCACCGGGGCGACAAACAGGGCCACCACAAACAGCAGGCCGGTGACGATGGCGGTCACCCCGGTGCGTCCGCCGGCGGCCACTCCGGCAGCGCTCTCGATGTAACTCACCACGGTGGAAGTGCCGGTGAGCGAGCCTACGATGGTGGCGGTAGCGTCGGAAAGCAGGATGCGGTTGACGCGCGGAATCTGGTGCGTCCGGTCAAAGAGATTGGCCCGCTTGCCTACCGCTACCAGCGTTCCAATGTTGTCGAACAGGTCGATGAACAGGAACACAAAGACGATTTCGAGAAAGCCGATGCGCAAGGTGGCCGGCAGGTCGAGCTTGAAAGCGGTGGCCGAGAGGTCGCTCAAGCGATACGAGTGCGGCGCCCATTTCGCCACCCCGGTGGCGAGGCCAATGGCGGTGGTGGAGAGGATTCCGATAAGCATGGCGGCGCGCACGCGCCATGCCAGCAGCGCGGCGATCAGCAGCAGCCCGAAGATGGCCAGCGCGGTGCTCTTGTCTTGCAGGTTGCCGAGCGTCACCGTGGTGGCGGCGTTGGGTACGATGATCCCCGAGTTACGGAAACCGAGCAGGGCGATGAACAGCCCCACGCCCGCCGCCACCGCCGCGTACAGCTCGAAGGGAATGGTGGAGATGATGAGTTGCCGCACGCCCAGCACGGTCAGCAGGAGGAAGGCCACACCGGAAATGAACACGGCCCCCAGCGCCGCCTGCCACGGAACTCCCATTCCCTTCACCACCGTGTAGGTGAAGTAGGCGTTGAGCCCCATGCCAGGCGCCAGCGCGATGGGGTATTTCGCAAAGCCTCCCATAAGGAAGCTGCCGGCGGCCGCCGAGATGCAGGTGGCCGCCGTCACGGCCGCCAGCGGCATGCCGGTCTCATGCAGGATGGCGGGGTTGACGAAGACGATGTACGCCATCGTCATGAAGGTGGTGAACCCGGCGAGAATCTCGGTCTTCCAGTTGGCGCCGAGTGTCTCGAAGTCGAAGTAGTGCTCCAGATAATGGCGCAAGGGCATGGCCTTACATTGTAGCTATGGAGCAGGCACCCCGTGGGCTCCTGTCGGGCGATAGGATAGAAGCAATGAGCGGCCCCGGAAATAAAGCCCCGGTCATGAGCAGCCGGTTGGTGCTGGTGGCGGGTTTCGGCGGGCTGCTTCTTCTGGTGATGTTCGCGGGATTCGATGGACTTCAGGCTTTACAGCAGATTCAGGCTTCGAACGATAACATTCGCGAGGAGTTTTTGCTGCGAACCCGAGTGCTGGAGCGGATCCGCGCGGACGTTTATGTCTCGGGCACCTACGTGAGGGACTATCTGCTCGAGCCGGAGAGCGGCAAGGCGGAAGGCCACCGGTACAGCCTGCGAGAAACCCGCAATGACATGGACGCGGCGCTGCGGCAATACCAGGCGCTGCTGAACGCCCAGGAAGCGAAACCGTTTCAGGTGCTCACGCAGGAACTGGCCGCATACTGGAGCGTGCTGGAGCCGGTGTTTCAATGGACCGCGGGCCAGCGGCAACGGGGCGGTTATGCGTTTCTGCGCGATGAGGTTTTCCCGAGGCGCAGGGCCATGCTGGGGATCGCGGACCAGATTGGAGATATCAACGAGTCACAGTTGGATGGCGGCAAGGCGAGGGTAGAGGAACTCTTTGCGCGCTTCCGGCGCCGTCTGACGATGGCCATCGGATTGACGATTATCCTGGGACTCCTCCTGGCCGGTTTCAGCATGCGTAAGATTCTGGGTCTGGAGGCCGAGACGGCGGAGCATTATAAAGAGATTTCGAATGCCCGGGCGGAGTTGAAACAGTTGTCGGCGCGCCTGGTGGAAGCCCAGGAAAACGAGCGCAGGTCCATTTCCCATGAACTGCACGACGAGGTGGGTCAGGCGCTGACCGGGGTGCTGGTGGAGATGGCCAACCTCTCGACGCTGATTCGCACCAAAGACGAAGACCGAGTGGCGGCGAAGGCGGACGAGATCAAGAAGCTGGTGGAGAACTCGATCCGCGTGGTCCGCGACATGGCACTGCTGTTGCGGCCGTCGATGCTGGACGATCTCGGCCTGGTGCCCGCCTTGCAATGGCAGGCGCGCGAAGTTTCCAAGCGCAACGGCGTCTGGGTGAACGTGGCGGCCGAGCAGGTTTCCGAAGAACTTCCCGAAGCGCACAAGACCTGCGTGTACCGGATCGTTCAGGAAGCTCTGCACAATTGCGTGCAACACTCGGGGGCCCGCAACGTGAGCGTCACGGTTCGTCAGGAACCGGCCTGTCTGCTGCTATCCGTCCAGGATGACGGGAGGGGATTCGACGCACGACAGGAGCGCGGAATGGGGCTGCTGGGCATCGAGGAAAGAGTCAGCCACCTGGGCGGCAGCTTCGCGGTGGATTCCGAGCCTGGGCGGGGCGCGGTGCTGCGCATCATGCTCCCTTTGCCGAAGCCGATGCCGCGGAAAGCGCGGGAGACCGCATGAAACCGATTCGAATTCTGCTGGCCGACGATCACACGGTGGTCCGCAAGGGCTTGCGGCTGTTGTTGGAAAGCTATGCTGGCTTCAAGGTCATCGCGGAGGCCGCCAACGGGCGCGAGGCCGTGGGGTTGGCCGAAGAACATGCACCCGATGTGGTGGTCATGGATGTGGCGATGCCGATTCTGAACGGCATCGAAGCCGCGAGACAGATCTCCGCCAAGCTGCCGCAGACCGCCATTGTGTTTCTCAGCATGCATTCCGATGAGGGCTATGTGCTGAAGGCGCTGAAGGCCGGCGCGCGGGCTTACCTGCTGAAGGACTCCGCCGAAACCGACCTCATCAACGCGGTGAGGGCCGTCAGCGAAGGCAAGGCATTCTTCAGCCCCGCAATCAGCAAGATGCTGGTCGAGGATTACATGCGGCAGATGAAGGAGCGCGCGGTAGAAGACAGCTACGAACTGCTGACCACGCGAGAACGCGAGATTCTGCAGTTGCTGGCCGAAGGAAAGAGCAACAAAGACGTGGCCAATCTACTCAATTTGAGCCTTTACACCGTGGAGACTCACCGGAGCAACATCTTACAGAAGCTGAACTTGCACAGCGGCGCGGAATTGATCCTCTACGCGATTCGCAAGGGCGTAATCAGCTAGCGCAGAGACCCAACCTGGTAGTCCACAATCACGCGCTGGGTCTGGTAGTCGTACTTGGCGCTGGCGTTGGCGATCTGCGCGGAAGTGAGATTGAGCTGGGCCTGGCTCAGTTCCACGATGGAACCCAGCCCGAGATTGTACCGGCTGTCCGCCAGATCGAGCGCGAGTTGCGCCTGTTTGAGCAATCGGTCCGTGAGCGCCACACGGTCGTACGCGGCAGTCGCGTTCAAATACGCCACCCGAACGTCGCGGTTGACGCGGTTCTCCAGGGCGCTGATGTTCTCGGTGGCCGCCTGGGCTTTCAATTGGGCTTCGGCCTGGCGCGCCTTGAACAAGCCTCCATTAAAGATCGGGACCGTCACGTTCAGACCGATGGCCCCGTAGCGGCCGGGGACGGCCGTGTAACCCGCGGGCACGAAACCGGCCGTGCCGACGACGCCAAGGCTGGGATAGTAGAGCGCGTGCTCGGCTTTGGTGAAGCGCTCGGCGGCGCTCTGCTCGAGGCGCAGATCTTTCAGCTCGGGGCGGTTTTGAATGGCGTCGTGGATCAGGTCGCTGACCCGGTCGGGCAACGGAGGCGGCGTGGGCTCTTCCGCCAGGACGAAAGCCGTCTCGCCGGGCAGGCCCATGGCCGTGGCCAAGTCCGCCTCGGCGGCTCTCACGTCGTTCTGGGCTTGCACCTGAAGCAGCCTGGCCTCCGCCAGGTTGACGTTGGCGAAGCTCACGTCCAGGGTCGATTTCAGGTTGCTCTGAGCCAGCGCGGTCACCTGGTCCGCCACCAACTGCCGGGCAACCACGGTCTGGTCGGCCACCTTCATGACGGCCTGCGCCCGGAGCACGGAGAAGTACGCGCTGCTGGTGGCCAGCAGGATCTGCGCCCGCGTGGTTTCGGTGACCTGGTCCTGCGCCGCCGCGTGCAGTTTGGCCATGCCCACGAGGTTGCTGGTCCGGCCGAAATCGGTAACCATCTGGGCGATCCATAACCCGGAGCCTACCCGGTCGTAGACCACCGGGTTGTTCAGCGCGCCGGCGGCCAGGCGGCTTCCGTTGTCGGCGCCCACGCCGGTGAAGCTGCCGAACACGGTGGGCTCGAAATTGGACCGGTACTGCAGCGGAACCTGGTAAGCGGCCGCGGCGTTGAACTTCGCCGCCGTGAATTGCGGATTGTTCTGGATCGCCAGACGCTGGGCTTCAGCCAGCGTCAGATGCATGGTTGGCTGGGCGCCGGCTGGCGAGAGCCAGAGCGAACCCAAGGCCGCAACGGTGAGTAGAGAACGCATAGTTTATCGAGACCTGCCGTAGACCAGCACGTAGGCGGCCGGCACCAGGAAAACCGTGAGCGCCACGGAGACGCTGAGCCCTCCCAGAATCGCCCTGGCGAGCGGAGCATAGGCTTCGCTTCCCACGCCCAGCTTCAGAGCCATGGGCAGCAAACCGGTGATGGTGGCGAGCGACGTCATGAGCACGGGACGCAGCCGGACTCGACAGGCCAGCGCAACGGCTTCGCGGACGTTCATTCCCTCCTGGCGAAGGCGGCGCGTGAACTCGACCATCAGGATGCTATTGGATACCGCGATGCCGACCAGGATGACCACGCCCATGAGCGACATGACATTCAGCGTGGTGCCCGAGAGCCACAGGGTCAGGATCACGCCCGTGAGCCCCGGCGGCACCGCCACCAGAATGATAAACGGATCGATGAATGACTGAAACTGCGCCACCAGAATGAGGTACAGCAACAGCACCGCCAGGCACAGGCCCAGCGCGAAGCTGGTGAACGAAGCCCTCATTCCCTGAACCATGCCGCGCAACACCACGCTCAGGCCTTCCGGAACCTGGGTGCGGCTGATGATGCCATCGATCCCATTGGCGATTCTGCCGAGGTCTTCATTGAGCGGCCGTACATAAATGTCGATCGTGCGGCGAAGCTGATAGTGGTCCACTTCGGTGGGCGACTTGATGCGGCGGATGTGGCTGATCATATCCAGGCGCGTGGGCTCGGCGTGGTTGGACGCGTGCAGCGGGATGGCCCTCAGATCATTGAGTGTCCTGACCTGGTCTTCCGGATATTGCACGGTGAGCATGTAATCGTTGCCGGTCTTGGGATCGATCCAGTAGCTGGGCGCGATCATCTGGTTGGAAGTGAGGGCGGTAATGACGTTGCCGACCACCTCCTGCTGGTCCAGGCCGAGTTCGCCGGCCCGGGTCCGGTCCACATCGAGTTCGATGCCCGGATAATCGACGTCTTGGGGAATGAAAACGTCCGCTACGCCGTCGAGCTTTTGAATCTGCCTGGAAAGCTGGAGGGCAGTCGCATACGCGCGTTCCAGGTTCGACCCGGCGACCTGAACGTCGATGGGCGCCGGCAACCCGAGGTTCAGGACCGCGTCCACCAGACCGCCGGACTGAAAGTAGGCGCTCAGCTCGGGCAGGTCAGTCGCGATCCTCTTTTTCACGCGCGCCATATACTCGTAGCTGCCAATCTTGTGATCTGGTTTCAAACCGACCTGGAGGAAGGCCGTATGCATGGCCGAGTTCGTGGTGTAGATCGAGGAGAAACCGGGTGTTGAGCCGATATTCGAAACGGTAATGCCGAGATCTTCGGGGGGGACCACGCTCCGGATCAGGTTCTCGACCCTGGCTACTTCGTTTTCCGTGACCGACAACCGGGTTCCGCTGGGAGCTTTCAGGTTGATGACAAACTGGCCGGCGTCGGTGCGCGGAAAAAACGAGACTCCCAGCCGCGGGAACAGCCCAATACTGTAAACGAAAACGGCGCCGAAGGCCGTGAGCGTCAGCACGGGCCGCCCGATGGTGACCGCCACCGCTTTGTCGTAGAGCTTGAGGAATGCCTCGAACCGGTTGTTGAACCAGATATTGAAGCGATCCGTTACGGACCAGCGGCTCTGGGGCCGATCCACGGTAACCGGGATTTCCGACGACGGCGTGCCGTGGTGCGCGGGTCTCTTGATGAACCGGGCGCAGAACAGCGGCACCACCGTCATGGCGACGGCGTAGGAGGCAACGAGCGAAAGGACCACCGCCAGCGCCAGCGCGGAGAACAGGTACTTACTCACGCCATAGAGGAAAGTCACGGGGAAAAACACCACCACGGTGGTAAGCGTGGCGGCCAGAACCGGGAGCGCCACTTCGCGTCCCCCTTTCTCCGCCGCAACCTCGGGAGCCTCCCCCGCTTCCAGGTGGCGATAGATGTTCTCCAGCACCACCACCGAGTTGTCGATCAGACGCGAGAAGGCCAGGGCCAGCCCGCCCAGCACCATGCTGTTGATGGAACTGCCGCCCAGCGCCAGCGCGATGAACGCGGCCAAAGCCGAGAGCGGGATCGAGAAGAAGACGGCTACCGTGGCCCGCATGCTGCCCAGGAAGATCAGGATCATGAGCGTGGTCAGGAATAGCCCGATGGCGCCTTCGTGCAGTAGGGTTTCGATGGCCGTCTTTACGAAAAGGGATTGATCGAACACCACCCGCGTGATCAGTTCGCGGGGCACGTCCACCAGATGCTGTAGCGCAGTCCTGATGCCGGCCACCACCGCAATGGTGTTGGTGTCGCCGCCCTGCTTCATCACCGGAGCGTATACCGCGCGCTGGCCATCCACCCGCACCACGCTGGTCTGGATCTGGTGCCCATCCTGGGCATAGCCGATATCGGCCACTCGGACGGGCATTTCGCCCACCGTCTTGATGGGCAGTTCGTCGATCTCGTCGACCGTCCGAAGCTGGCTGTTGGTGTAGATGCTGTAATCGAGGGGACCAAGCTGGACATCGCCGGCAGGGAGAATCAGGTTGGAACGGTTGAGGGACCGGACCACGTCCATAAGGCTCAACTGGTGCGCCTCCAGCTTGTAGGGATCGGCATAGACCATGATCTGGCGGTACTTCCCGCCGAACGGCGGCGGGATGCTGGCGCCCGCCACGCTGGCGATCTGGTTGCGCACCTGGAACTGCCCCAGGTCGCGCAGCTCGGTTTCATCGAGCCCTTCCCCTTTGAGGGTCACCAGGCACACCGGCAGACTCGAAGCGTCGAATTTCAGCACCACCGGCGGCAGCGTGCCCGGCGGCAGCCGCCGCAAATTCGCCATCGCCAGGTTGGAAATGGTGGTCACCGCCGAATCGGCATTCGTGCCCGGCTGGAAATAAACTTTGATGATGCTCACGCCCGGCAGCGAGCGCGATTCCATGTGCTCGATGCCGCTTCCCAGCGTGAAGAAGCGCTCGAAGCGGCCGGTGATATCAGTCTCGATCTGCTCGGGCGGCATGCCGGAGTAGAATGTGGCCACCACCACCACCGGAATATTCGTGGCCGGGAACATATCCACCGGCATGCGCACCAGGCTGGTGACACCAACCACCGCGATGACCAAACAGACCACCACGATGAAATACGGATTGCGGATAGCGAAGCGAGACATGGAGGCTACGATTGAGCGGCCGCCATGGTCGTGACCTTGGGCCGAACCTCTTGCCCAGGCTGCAGGCTGGATCGCCCGGCGATCACGACCAAATCTCCTTCGTTGAGGCCCGAACGCACCTCAACCTTACTGGCGGTTTCGATCCCCAGCGAGATGGTGCGCACCTCCACGAGATTGTTGGGGGTGACCACCATCACCCGGCCGGTGGCAGCCGCGCCGCTTGGGGACGATCCTTCACTGTCCATGTCCACCGCCGTCACGGGAATCGCCAGAACGGCGTTGCGGCGGTCCAGCGTGAGGTTCACTTCCGCGTACATACCCGGTATCAGCACCAAACTGGGGTTCGGCACGTCAACCTCGGTGTCCATAGTGCGGGTTGCCAGCGACAACTTGTCGGAGAAGCGCGCTACTCTCCCCGGGAAACTCCGCTTCAGCGTCGGAACCCGCACTTCCACTTCCTGACCGATGTGAACGGTCGGGACCGCGGACTCCGGGACCGGAAGAATCAGCCGCAGCAGGCTGTTTTCCGAGAGGCGGACCACTGGCATGGCCTGGGTTTGCGACGCGGTTCCGGCCTGGATCATGGAGCCCGTATCGGCATATCGCTTGGTCACCACTCCGGCGAACGGCGCGGTGACACGGGTATAGTCCAGCATCGTCTGGACCCTCTGGAGTTCCGCCGTGTTGACGTGCACCTGGTCGGTGGCAGCGGCCAGCCCCGATTTGGCGGACGCAACCTGCGCCTCGGCAACCAAGTCCTTACTCCGCGCGTCGTCGATCTCCTGCTGGGCAATAAGGCCGGGCCTCTTTTCCGACACCGCGGCCAGCCGCTGAAAGGAGATATGAACAATCTCATGCGCGGACTCGGCGCGCCGGAGTTCGTCGCTGGCGCGCGCCACTTCCGACTGGGCGCGCTCGACCGCGGCGTTGGCCCGTCTCAGGTCGTCGGCCATTTCAGGGATCTCGAGCGTCGCCAGCGGGTCCCCCAGCTTCACCCGGTCGCCGACATCCACGTTGATCTGCTTGATGTATCCGGCCACCTTGGCCATCACATCGACTTCCTGGAACGGCCTGAATTCAGCCGTCAGAATCAAATCGCGCGACAGATTCTCAGTGGTGGTTCTGGCGACCGCCACGGTGGGGACGTCAGACGTCCCGGCCAGCACGTTTTCGGTCCTGGAACACGAAGACGTAAATAGCGCCCCTAATCCCGCCATCAGAACAGCGGACGCTGCAATAACGGATTTGTGCATTGGTCTCCTTAGTTCAGTGAGCGTCTTTGATGACTTCCAGGAGTCTCTTGGGCGAAAAATCAGGCGACAGGCAGACATCGATGATACGCGCCTCCTGGGCGCGGATCTCGCCGGCCACTGCGGGAAGTTCCGCCGCGATCTCGATCGGGATGGAAATTACGCCGTGACAATCGGCGTACAGCAAGTCTCCCGGCCTGATCCGCAGGCCGAAGATCTCGACGGGCGCGCCGTAGTCCACCAGGTGCGCGTAGGAGTGCGACACAGCGACACCGCGGGCGAACATCGGAAACTGCATTCCGCTGACACCGGGAATATCGCGCACCAGGCCGTTGGTGATGCCCGCTTCGCAGTGAAACGCCTTGAGGATGGCCGCGTGCACCTGTCCCACACAGGACCCCGAACCTGGCCCGGTCGCCAGGTCCTGGAACACGGCAATCCGGGGAGTGGGAAGGCAGCCGATATCGCTCCACCAGTCGGTTCGGTCAAGATAGGAAACGCCGGTCATGGGCGGATCCGACGACCGCACGCTGCAAGTCGCGGCATAGCCCAACACCCGCGGAAAGCCGCCGGTCACGCACTGCAACCCGGGCTGCGTGAATCCCTGGTTTCGCAGCCGCACACCAAACCGCTCGACGGCGTTGGCTATCGTGCAGGTGTCGAACTGCCGGAAGGCTTCCAACTTCTCAGGGGTTAGCACAGGTATCGTTAGGATCGATTCTAAACAAGAACGCCCGGCGGCGAGAATACCCGATGTGGGGTATTTTTTCCGGAAGCTCACTGTATCCCGCTGAAATGAGAGCATTTGATGCGCCACACCGCGGGCAGGCTACGGTCCGGCGACGCGGATGCGCCTGACTTATCGGCGTCGGCGTCCTGTCGTTCGCAGAGGCCGGGCGTGCCACGGCGCCAGATTTGTGGTCCAATCGGCATGTAGATCCCCTATGCCATTCATCCACGAAGATTTTCTGCTCAGCAACAAGACCGGCCGGCGGCTCTACCATGAGTACGCCGAAGGCGAGCCGATTCTGGACTACCACTGCCACCTGCCACCCAAAGACGTGGCTGAGAACCGCCAGTTCCGCGACCTTTTCGAAATCTGCCTGGAAGGCGACCATTACAAGTGGCGCGCCATGCGGGCCAACGGCGTCGACGAGCGCTACTGCACCGGCGATGCGCCCCCTTATGAGAAGTTTCTGGCGTGGGCGCGCACCGTGCCCCGCACGCTCCGCAACCCGCTCTACCACTGGACGCACCTGGAGCAGAAACGCTATTTCGGGATCGACGAGTTGCTCGATGAATCCAGCGCTCCCCGCATCTGGGATCGCGCCAATGCGTTGCTGGCCACCGGCGAGCTGCGCGCCCACGGCATTCTGCGAAAGTTCCGTGTCAGGGCCATCTGCACCACGGACGACCCCACCGACGACCTGGCCTGGCACAAAACCATCGCCGCCTCCAGCCTGGAAACCAAAGTCTTCCCGGCGTTCCGTCCGGACAAGGCGCTCAATGTGCACCTCCCCGAAATGTTCAACGCCTGGGTGGCGCGCCTGGAAGCGGCCAGCAACACCAGCATCGGGAAGTTCGCTGATTTGTTGGACGCCCTCCGCCAGCGCCACGATTTCTTCCACCAGATGGGCGGCCGCCTCTCGGACCACGGCCTTAACCACACTTATGCCGATTTCTGCACCGAGCGGGAAGCGGCGGCGATTTTCGGCAAGGCGCGCGCCGGACACGCGGCCACGCCCCAGGAGCAGGCCCGCTTCGCGGCCAACCTCATGCTGTTCTTCGGGCGGCTGGACGCGGAGAAAGGCTGGACCAAGCAGCTTCACCTGGGCGCGCGGCGCAACGCCAACACGCGGCGCTTCGGCCAGCTCGGTCCCGATACCGGCTTCGATTCCATCGGCGACTGGCCGCAGGCCGATGCGCTGGGTGCGTATCTGGACCGTCTCGACCAGGAAGATGCCCTGCCCAAGATGGTGCTCTACAACCTTAACCCGGCCGACAACTACATTCTCGCCACCATGATCGGCAACTTCCAGGACGGCTCCATCGCCGGCAAGATCCAATTCGGCAGCGCCTGGTGGTTCCTGGACCAGAAGGAAGCCATGGAGTGGCAGATGAATGCGCTTTCCAACTGCGGCCTGATTTCACGGTTCGTGGGGATGCTGACGGATTCGCGCTCGTTCATGTCTTACCCGCGCCACGAATACTTCCGGAGGCTGTTGTGCGACCTGTTCGGCAAGGACATCGAAGCGGGCTTGATTCCGGACGATGAGGCCCTCAGCGGCCCCATCATCCGCGATGTCTGCTACCAAAACGCCCGCCGCTTCCTGGGACTGGACGTGGAATAGACGTCTTCAGCGATGCTGGCCCGCGGCGCCGTCACGGCTTCACGGGCTGGCTGGCGGTCGCATCGCTCGCGCCGTTTGTTCCGGTGGTCGCGTTCCCGGCCACCAGCGTGGTATCGGCGGTGGACCACATCCCCTGGATTCCGCCCGACACGCGGTAGAGGATGCCCATGGCAATCAGCGCAATCAGCGCCGTGATGAGGCAATACTCCGCCAGGTCCTGCCCGTGGTCGCTCCCACGGAAAAACCCCAGGATCGCCCGAAACATAGGTTCAGCTCCACCATCAGGCTAGCCGGTGCAACCGCCGCATGACTAGGATGTCTTTCGATATCATTGGGTTACTATCCGACGGCAGGATTGTGGAAAGAAAACTTCAAGTTCCCGGGACGCTGGCCGATAAGAGAAGTGGAGCAATATGTCACTGCCAATAACGACCCTTGGCGGGAGGGTGTGGGAGCTGCCACCGCTCATCCTCCACCCCTTTAACGAGCGCGTCCCGGCCTCCGCCCTGCTCGAAAACTCCAAGGCCACCCTCATGCTGTCCGGCCTGATCCCCAGCGACGGGTCGGACCAGGAAGACCTCAGGCGCCGGCTTCTGACCGGCCGATATGCCGAAGTCCGCATGCTCTTTTTTCTGGGTAAGGACGTATTCCGCTGGATCGAACAGTGCGTGGATTGGGGGCAGCGGGTGCCCGAGTTGAGCGGCGTCACGATCCGCCCGCAAAGTTTCGCCGGGCTGCTGACGGCCAACCCGCCGGAGGCGGTCAAGGAGAAACTGATCCGGTGGGGTGTGGCGGACTACGTTTCCATCTTCACGCGCGCCGTCGGGCTGAACGCCATGTTCGTCGAGCCTCCGGCCTTTGACACGCTGGCCGAGGAGTTCCTGCGAAACTACCACCGTTACGCGGACTTGCTGTACGAGTGCTACATGGCTTCCCAGCCGCACCAGGCGATCGCACCGGCGAATTTTCGCTTCGACCTGTACGCTTCCGGTGAGTACTCCCGCATGCTCGAATCCGAGTGGGGCGCGGTGTAGGCTGGGCCAACGGTACTAAGGTTAGAATAAGAACATCATGCAGTTTCCCCGCTTGATTCTTGCGCGCCAGAAGTTTCCCGATCGCCGCATCGCGGATGTCGCCGCCGAAGTGCGAAAGCAGTTGGCCGCTTCCGGCTTCGCCGGACGCTTGAAACCGCGATCGCCCGTCGCCGTTGGCGTGGGCAGCCGTGGCATCCATAACATCGCTACCATCGTCCGCAACGTGGTCCAGTACTGGAAAGACCAGGGGATGCGGCCGTTCCTCTTCCCCGCCATGGGGAGCCATGGGGCCGCCTCGGCCGAAGGGCAGGCGGACGTGCTGGCGCACTACGGTATCACCGAGGCCAGCATGGGGTGCCCGGTTGTGAGCCAGCTCGAGGTGGTTTCGCTGGGCAAGACCGCCGACGGCATCGAAGCCTTCATGGACAAGATGGCCTACGAGGCCGGCGGCGTGTTTCTGGTGGGCCGGGTCAAGTGGCATACCGATTTCGCAGGCAAGATCGAAAGCGGCCTGTTCAAGATGATGGCCATCGGGCTGGGCAAGTTCGCCGGCGCGCAACGCTACCATGCCTATGCCTACCGCCTCGGCCTGGAGCACGTCATCCGCAGCGTCGGCCGCCAGGTGCTCTCCTCCGGCAAGATTCTGGGCGGCCTGGCCATCCTGGAGGATGCCTGCCACAACACCGCCAAGCTGGACGCCGTGCCGGTGGAAGTGATGGAGCAGCGCGAGGAGGAGAACCTGGCGCTGGTGAAGTCGTGGATGGCCAAGATCCCCGTAGACGCCGACATCCTCATCATGGACGAGATCGGCAAGAATATCAGCGGCGCCGGCATGGATACCAAGGTGGCCAACCGCAGCGTCCAGGGCGAATACAACCCCTGGCCCGGCACGCCCAAGTTCGAGCGCATTTTCGTGCGCAACCTGAGCGAGCTCACCTATAACAGCGGCGTCGGCCTGGGCATGGCGGACGTGGTGACGGACCGGCTGGTGAACCGCATCGACTGGGAACCCACCTGGATCAACTCCCTGACCGCCAACACTCCGGCGGCCATTCGCACCCCCATCCACTTCCCCACCGACCGCGAGTGCCTTGAGCGCATCGCCCCCACGGTGGGCAAGATCGACCTCGACGAGGTCACCTACGTCTGGATTCGCAACACCATGGAGCTGGGCCGGCTGGCTTTCAGCGAAAACCTGCGCGGCGAGATTGAGAAGAGCCCGCTTGTGGAGATCGAAGCCACCGTGGATTTCGATTTCGATGGCCGGAGCAACCTGATCAGCCCCTTCCTGCCGATCGAAGAAACAGCGGGGACTCATTAGGTCCACAAACGCCAAGAAAAGCTCCCGTTTAGCGCCGAAACGCGCTAAGATATCCCCCTGTAAGGTATTTGTAACGCATCGCTCGCTTAACGAGGGATTGTTTGGACGATGCACGAGGAGACGCTCGGGCGCTCAGCGGTGAGGTCCGCCTGAGTGTATACCGAGCAGGACTTGGGACTCCAAAATGGAAATCCCGGTCGAGAAGTCTTCGCGCTTTGGTTTGCTTTGGAGGTCAATATGAAGAAGTTGCTATCGTTGTGCATGCTTGCCGCCCCTCTGGTGACAGGCCTGCTCGCTCAGGATGTTAACGGCACCATAGAAGGCACGGTCTTGGACCCCAGCGGCGCCTCGGTGCCGAAAGCCAAGGTCACCCTCACCAACACGGACCGGAACCAGCAGGTCCGCGTTCTGACGACCGACGCCAGCGGCGTTTATTCCGCACCGTTCCTCCCGATTGGCGCCTACTCGGTAAAGGCGGAGGCGTCCGGTTTTAAGACTAACACCCGTGTGGATATCGTCCTGAACGTGAACGATGTCCTCAAGATTAATCTCGTCATGGAGGTCGGCGCGGTCACGGAGACCGTGGAGGTCAAAGAGTCCGCCACAGCCGTGGAACTGGGCACGGCCGCCAGCGCCACCACCATCGAAGGCACGCAAGTACGCGAACTGGCGCTGGGCACGCGCAACTTCGCGCAACTGGTGAGCTTGATGCCTGGCGTGAGCAACCAGTCGGGCGTGGACGAGCTGTTTGTGGGCACCACTGGCGCGTCGGGCACCACCGCAACCATACCTTATTCGGTGAACGGCATGCGCAACTCGGCCAACAACTGGACCGTAGACGGCGCCGACAACGTGGACCGCGGCAGCAACCTGACACTCGGCTATTTTCCCAGCATCGACGCCACCGCCCAGTTCAAGGTGGAGCGGGGCACCTATACTGCCGACACCGGCCGCGCGGGGGGCGCACAGATCAACGTCGTCACCAAGAGCGGCACCAGCCAGTTCCATGGCGGCGTGTACGAGTTCTTCCGCAACGACGCGCTGAACGCCAATCCGTGGACCAACAATTCGAACAATGTGAACCTGGTTAATGGAAAAGATCCGACATTGCCGTGCACCGCGGCCAATTACACCGACTGTTACGCCAAACGTACGCCGGTGCGCTGGCACGATTTCGGCGGCACCTTTGGCGGTCCGGTTCCCTTAGGCCATTACAACAAGGACAAGAACAAGACGTTCTTCTTCTACTCGGAAGAGGCCAGGCGCATCATCAATTACACCACGTTCAATCCCACGCTGCCCACCACCGGGATGCTGCAAGGCAACTTTATCCAGCCAGTCTGTATCACGTCCATCACCAGCTCTGGGGTCGTCTGCCCGTCGGGTTCCACGCCGGTCACGCAGATCCCGTCGACCCTGTTCAACGCCAATGCGGTTGCCTACATCAAGGACATCTGGAGCAAGCTGCCGCTGCTTACCGGCGCCACCACCGCGGCTACTACGGCCGGCTTCTTCCCCCAGCGCACTCTGCTCAACTACCGCGAGGAGCTGGTAAAGATCGACCAGCGCTTCAGCGACCGGTTTTCCGTGTGGGGCAAATTCTCCAACGACAGCATTCCCACCATCGAGCCTGCCGGACTGTTCAGTTGTTCCACGATGCCCAATGGCTGCACCACGCACACCAACTCGCCGGGACGCGCTTGGGTGTTCCATGCCCTGAACACCATCCGGCCGACCCTGCTCAATGATTTCGGGTTCAACTTCACACAGAGCGCCATTCTGTCCACGCCGCAAGGACTGACCGCCAAGGCGAACAGTCCCGACATCAACCCCGCCGAGCCGTTCCCCAACACCCAGGGTGACGTGCCCAGACTCAGCTTCACGGGTGGAACCAGTCTCGTCGGATATGGGCCGTATAACGATTACAACCGCAACTACGCCGTCCGGGACGATCTGACCTGGGTGAAGGGCCGGCACATGTTCCGGGTCGGCTTTGCGATCAATCGCTACAACAAGACCGAGAACAATCCGGGGAGCCCTGAAGGAACCTTCGGTTTCACCAACTCGGGGGCGCCCAGTGGAACCAGCACCTTCCAGCAATCCTGGGCTAACTTCCTACTGGGGAATGTCTCGACGTTCACCCAGCCTTCGACGGACATTACCCCGGATGTGTGGTCATGGCAACACGAAGCTTATGCGCAGGACGATTTCAAGGTCACACCGCACCTCACCCTTTACATGGGCGTGCGCTGGAGCTTCTTCGGCCAGCCCACCGATAGCAACGGCCGGATGGACAACTTCGATCCGGCTGTTTACAGCCGCGCCAACGCCAACGCCATTGATCCCTCGAACGGCAACTACGTGACTCCGGTCTCCGTTCTCAACCCCCCGACGAATGGAATCATCATCGGCGGCAAGAATTCGCCATTCGGGGATAAGATCGCGAACGACCCCAACAGGAACTTCGCTCCTCGCCTCGGCATCGCGTGGGATCCGTTCGGCACCGGCAGGACCGCCATTCGCGCCGGCTATGGAATCTATTACGATTCCGGTCTGTTCGGCACATACGAACAAAACATGTTTGCCGATCCGCCTTTCGTGCAGAGCGTGACCTACTCCAACGCCTCGTTCACCAATGTCGCCGGCGGCACCCTGGGCGTGGTCACCGCTCCCCTGGGGCTGCACGCCACGCAGCTTCCCGCCCATATTCCTTACGCGCAGCAGTGGAACTTTACGATCGAGCATAGCTTCACGCGAGACATGGTGCTTTCCGTGGCGTATGTCGGCTCGAAGGGCACGCATCTGCTCGGAATCGTGGACATTAACGAGGCGCCTCCCGGAGTCGCTCTCGCGGCCGGTCTGCATTCCACGACCGGCACGGGCGCCAACGCTCCCGGGACGACCATCTTCACCACCTCCGACGATCCGCGCATCAATGCCGTGCGCCCCTATTACGGCTGGAACTACATCAATGCCCTGGAGACGGCATTCGATTCCAACTACCACGCGCTGCAGGTCAGCTTCCGCAAAAACTTCGCCGGGGCGGGCCTGTTCAACCTCGCCTATACCTGGTCGAAGAACCTGACGGACAACGCCTCCGACCGCTCCAATGCGCCGCAGAACAGCTACAACTGGCATGAAGGCGAGTATGGACCGTATACCGGAGACCGGAAGCAAAACTTGACTCTGAATTACGTTTACACTCTCCCGATCTTTAAGAACAGCCGCGGCCCCGTCGGTCAGGCGCTAAAGGGTTGGGAGCTCTCCGGCATTCTCTCGACCTACACCGGGACGCCAAGTACGGTCACCACCGCCAGCGTGGATCCGGCCGGGCTCGGAAACCTCGGCAGCAGCTCCGCCAGTGGCCGCCCGGACATGATTTGCGATCCGCGTGCCAATCAGCCGGGCAAGTACGCCGGTTCCGCGCAGAGCAGTGCGCAGGGCCTGACCTGGTTCAACACGGCCTGCTTCGCGCCGGTTCCGCAGGGCGCCGTCCGGCCTGGAAACGCGGGCCGCGGCGTGATCCGCACCCCCGGTTTCTTCAACCTGGACGCCTCCCTGATCAAGAACTTCAACCTTACCGAGCGGCTGAAGTCGCAGGTCCGCCTCGAGACCCTCAACACGTTCAACTGGGTGAACCCGAGCGGGTTTGCCAGCGTCAGCAACGTCAGCACGGTGTTCGGGCAGATCAGCTCATTCCGCGCTCCGCGCCGCGTGCAACTCTCGCTTAAGTTCACGTTCTGATGTGATGTGGGGCAGGCCCTCGGCCTGCCCTGCCCTACGCCAAAATCCCGAGCCGTTTCCCGACCTTCCGGAATGCCTCCAGGGCGCGGTCGAGTTCCGCTTTGGTGTGAGTGGCAGTCACAATGGTCCTCACCCGCGCCTTGCCCTTGGGCACCGTGGGGAAGCCGATACCGGTCGCCAGCACGCCTTCCTCGAACAGCGTCCGCGACAGCTCATGCGCCAGCCTCGCCTCGCCCACAATCACCGGGGTGATAGGGGTTTCGCTGACCCCCGTGTTGAAGCCAGCCGATATCAACCTTTGCTTAAAGTATTTAGTGTTATCCCATAGAGCCTGAATGCGTTCCGGCTCCTGTTCGAGAACGTCGAATGCCGCCAGGCAGGCGGCTGCCACGGCCGGCGGATGGGAGGTTGAAAACAGGAATGGCCGCGCGCGGTGGTACAGAAATTCGATCAGATCGCGGCTCCCGCAAACGTACCCGCCGAGCACCCCAATGGCTTTCGAAAGCGTCCCGACCTGCACATGAACGCGCCCGTGCAAACCGAAATGATCGATGGTGCCGCGCCCGCTCCTGCCCAAAACGCCCGAAGCGTGCGCGTCGTCCACCATCATGATGGCCCCGTGCTTTTCCGCCGCTTCCACCAGTCCCGGCAGCGCGCCGATGTCGCCGTCCATGGAAAAGACCCCGTCCGAGATCAGCAGCTTGCGGCCGGGCGCGGAGCCGAGCTCTACCAGAATCTTCTCCGCCGCCGCCACGTCCTTGTGCGCAAAGACGTGAATCTTCGCCCTGGAGAGCCGGCAGCCATCGATGATGCTGGCGTGGTTCAGCTCGTCGGAAATGATGTGGTCTTCCGGCCCGAGGATCGCCGATACCGTGCCGGCATTGGCCGCAAAACCCGACTGGAACACGACACACGCCTCCACGTTCTTGAACCGGGCAATGCGTTCCTCGAGTTCCATGTGCAGGCTCATGGTGCCGGAGATGGTCCGCACGGCGCCCGACCCCACGCCGTACTTCCGCACGGCTTCCACCGCGGCCTCCCGCAGCTTGGGATGCGTCGTCAGTCCCAGGTAGTTGTTGGAGGCCAGGTTGATGACCTGTTTGCCGTCAAAGCGCGACTCCGCGGCGCTTTCCGATTCGAGCACGCGCAGCCGCTGGTAGGTGCCTTCCGTCCGCCACTGTTCGAGCTGGTCGTGAAGATAGGAGAGAGGGTTGGTCACGCCTCCAGTTTAGGTTGCCGCGTGCATAATCCGCCACAACGAGTGCAGTCTTTGCTCCGCCAGCCCAGTCGTTATACCCGCATTCGCCGCTTTTGCCTGAACGGTGCCGCGCGTGCTCTAACATTTGAAAACGGTAGCCCCTGAAGGGAAATCATGAGGATATATTCAACTGCTACAATTACCGGAGCCGTCTTGACGACCCTCCTCTTCGCGTTCTCCGCCTTCGCGCGCGACCACAGCGCCCTGAACGGCACCTGGACGCTGGTGCCTGCCAAGAGCGATTTTGCCGGCCAGCCCGTCGTTCAAACCGGCACCGTGACCATCGCCGATCGCGAGGGCATCATCATCGTCTCTCGCAGTTTCAGGTATGAAGGTGCCACCGAGACTTTCTTCTACCGCGACATCACCGACAGCGAGCACAACGCCACGATTCACACCGGCAAAAACCTCAAGAGCAAGACCAGGTGGGATCACGACGTCCTGAAGGTGACGACCACGGAATCCGGCGCGGTTACTCTCGAAAGCTACACCCTTGCCGCGGATGGCAGCATGATAGTCAGCGTCGTAAGGCCGGACCACAAGCCAATCACCCTCGTCTTCCAGCACCAATAGAGCAACTGCCCGGAGGCGAAGCTTGTCCAGCCCACCATCACACGCAGCCGGCAGCCCTGGCAGGCTCCGACTGCCTATGAACCCGATCTCCGCGGCCTGGCTCCTGATGATTGCCGGCGCCCTTGCCGTGCCGCTCCGGGCCGGCGGCTCGTTGACCCAGATACTCGCCCCGAGGTATTACGTGACTGGCAACTACGTCCGGGCCTACGACGCGCGTGTGCAGGCTGGCCGCATGGCACTGGATAGCGCAGGAAACCTCCATTTCGTGGACGGCTTATCGTATCCTAATTCGGTCGTCCGCAAGGTCACGCCGGACGGATGGATTCTCCCCGTTGCGGGCTACTATGGGGGCGCCACCTACTTGCCGCCGGGGGAGCGAACTCCAGCGCTTCTGGGATCCTTCTCCACTGCATACGCGCTCGCGTTTGATGCCAAAGGAAACCTTTTCGTCGCCGGCTACGACGGCTACGACAAGATCTTCCGCATTGCCAGTGATGGATTCATCGAGTATTATGCCGGGCGCCCACCAGGGCACAACATGATTGCGCTTGCGGCCGATGCCGCGGGCGATCTGTATGTGCTCGAAAAGGGCCCTGGCTACTTCCAGGGTGGATCCCAAGTGCTTAAGATCCTGCCGGATCGCACCATCGTGCCCTGGGCCGGCACCGGCACTGCGGGCTACAGCGGCGATGACGGGCCCGCGATTTTCGCGCAGATCAATGCGGGGGATGTAGCGGTGGACACCCTCGGGAACCTGTTCATTTCCGACGATGTCAATTACCTAATCCGCAAAGTGGACCCGCAAGGCACCATCGCCAAAGTCGCGCAAGGCGGCGGGCCGATCGCCCTGGACGCCCGCGGGAACCTGTACTTCTTCCTGCACGATGGAACCCTCGAGCGCCTCGCGCCTGACGGCAGAATCGATGCGGTCGCGACCGTTCCCAACCCGGGCGGCGTAGCCGTGGATTCGACCGGTAACCTTTTCGTTTCCTCCAACGGGCGTTTGTATGCACTCGACGCTGCCGGCGCGATGCGGTTGATCGCGGGATGCGCATGTTTCGGCGATGGCGTCCCCTTTACCTGGGCGGCCGCGGTGAACCCCACGGGCCTGGCGCGCGACGTCGTGGGCAATATCTATTTCTCCGACGCGGGAAATCATACCGTTCGCCGCATCGCGCCCGACGGCACGATTACCTTGGTGGCCGGCACCGGCGACCCGGGCTTCAGCGGCGACGGCGGCCCCGCCCGGCTGGCGCGTCTGTCTTCTCCATCTGGCCTCGCTTTCGATATCGCCGGCAACCTCTATATCGCCGACCGTGGGAACAGCCTCATCCGAAAGGTCGGCCCCGACGGTATCATTCAGTCGGTCGCCGGTAGCGGCGTTGCGGGCTTCAGCGGCGATGGCGGCCCCGCCACTGCCGCCCGAATCGCGTTCCCGGATGGTGTCGCCATCGATCCCCTCGGGATTATCTACATCGCCGATACGGTGAACCACCGGATCCGCAAAGTGACTACGGACGGATTGATTCAGACCATAGCCGGCTCCGGCAGTTACGGCGCCAGCGGCGATGGCGGCCCCGCATCGCAGGCGCTGCTCATCAATCCAAGAGCCCTGGCCTTCGATCTGGACGGTAGTCTTCTGATCGCCGACTCCTCCGCGCACATGGTCCGCCGTATCACGCCCGCGGGCCTGATGCAGCGGGTTTCCGGCACCGGGGCCCCGGGCCACACCGGCGACGGTGGTCCGGCCATCTCGGCACAGGACTGGACCCCGTGGGGCCTTGCTGTGGACGCTGCCGGGAACATTTTGATTGGCGACACGGGGACCTACTCGATACGGATCGTGGATCGTTCCGGTACCATTCGGACACTGGTATCGTCCGTTCAGGCGACGGGACTCTCAGCGGACCCCAACGGAAACGTGTGGATCGCAGGGGGCTCGCTCTCGCTCTTTTCGCAGACCAGTTCGCCCATTCCGCTGGCGCCGGTGATTGCCAATGATGGCGTCAGAAACACAGAATCCGGCCAGTTTGCCGTAATTGCGCCAGGCGAGCTGGTGACCATCGGTGGCGATCGTCTGGGACCGGCCACCGGCCTTTCGGCCTCGGGCGAAGGTGGAGTTCTGGGCACGGAGCTCGGCGGCGTGCGGGTTCTGTTCGACGGCATCGCCGCTCCCTTGTTGCAGGTGGGAGCACAACAAATCCAGGCTTTAGTCCCGTTTGCGGTGGCTGGCAAGAGTACGCTCGGGATCCGTGTGGAATATGGCGGCTTGACTTCGAATACCGCGATAATCGGCGTGTTGCCGGCCGTGCCGGGTATCTTCAACCAATACGGCAGCGCCCTGGCCTTGAACACTCCGGCTGGGCCGGGGTCGATCATTTCTCTGTTTGTCACCGGGTCCGGAGTCATGGTCCCGCCCGAAGCGGATGGGCAGATTGGATCCGCCCAGACTTCCATCCCGGTACTACGCGTTTCAGCATCCCTAGGTGTGTTCCCATTCTCCGACACGCCCGTTCCGTGGATTCCTGTCGAGGTTACCTATGCCGGGTCTGCCAGTTGGCTCATCTCCGGGGCGATCCAGGTGAACGTGAAGCTGCCCGATAAGCTGCCTGAGACCGACTATGGGGAGTATCCGATGGCAGTGCGGGTCGGTGATTCACTCTCTAACTTTGTGCGCGTAACGGTGAAAACGCAGTAATTCGGCGCTGCGGCACCGGCCATCCCACTCAACAACCCCTTTTTTTCCTATCACTTGACCGCCAGCGTTTCAGGGTTGAGCCCTTCCCGTGCTATGTCTCAAGGCGGAGGGCTAACCGCATGCCGCCCCCAAACACCTCGTATCCGGGTACCTTCTGCTAAAATTTGACTAAATAAAACTTGACAATGATGGACGCATATTATATTATTGTGATTGGATGAGGTCGCCATACGGCCTCCAAATCAATTTACGAGGAGTTTCAAAACCATGTCTCTCAGCCATTTCGACCCGTTAGCCAATCTGCGCCTGTTCGAAGACGCTTTCAGCCGGATGCTCACCGAACCCCAAACCAACCGCCCCTGGGCGCCGGCCGTCGATATTTACGAGACCGAAAACGAACTGGTCCTGAAAGCCGATTTGCCGGATGTCGACCTGAAGGACATCGACGTGCGCGTGGAAGACCAGACGCTCACCATCGCCGGCGAGCGCAAGTTCGAGAGGGAGGAGTCCGTCAAGGGCTATCACCGCATCGAGCGTAACTACGGCAGCTTTTCCCGTAGCTTCTCCGTGCCCAATACCTTCGACACCGAAACCATCGCCGCCGAGTTCAAGAACGGTGTCTTGAGCGTAACGCTCCCCAAGAAGGAAGCCGCCAAGCCGCGCCAGGTCAAAGTCGAAGTCAAGGCCTGACGCATCGAATTTCGTAAGGGCCGGGATGCCGTCGGGGGCGCCCGGCCCTATATTTGTCTATAGGGGGCCACAATGTTTCGGTTGGACAAGCTCACTCAGAAAGCCCAAGAGGCCTTGCAGCAGGCGCAGGCGATCGCCGAACAAAGCCAAAACCAGGTGATCTTCCCGCTGCACCTGCTCGTCGCCCTGGCGGAAGAAAAAGAAGGAATCGTGCGGCCGGTGCTGGCCAAATGCAATGTGCCTCCGGACGCCATCGTCGAGGAAGGCCGGCGCCTGCTCAACAACCTGCCCCGGACCTCCGGCATGCAGCCCGGCACGTATCTCTCGCAGCCGCTCAACCAGGTGCTCGAGCGCGCCTTCGACGAAGCCGGCCGTTTCAAAGACGAGTTCGTGTCCACCGAACACCTGCTCCTCTCCATTGCCGAACAGCGCGGCGACCCCGCGGGCCAACTGCTCGACCGCGCCGGCGCCACCCACGACGCCATCCTTAAAGCCCTGGTCTCGGTGCGCGGCAGCCAGCGCGTCACCGACCAGAATCCCGAATCCAAGTACCAGGCCCTGGAGCGTTACGCCCACGACCTCACCGAGTCCGCCCGCCAGGGCAAGCTCGACCCGGTGATTGGCCGCGAAGACGAAATCCGCCGCGTCATGCAGGTGCTCAGCCGCCGCACCAAAAACAATCCCGTTCTGATCGGCGAGCCCGGCGTCGGCAAGACCGCCATTGTCGAAGGCTTGGCCCAGCGCATTGTCCGCGGCGACGTCCCCGACCAGCTCAAGAACAAGCGTCTGGTGGCCATCGACCTCGGCTCGATGATCGCCGGCACCAAGTTCCGCGGCGAATTCGAAGACCGCCTCAAGGCCGTGGTCAAGGAAATCATTGATTCCAACGGCGAGATCATCTGCTTCATCGATGAGCTGCACACGCTGGTGGGGGCCGGCTCGGCCGAGGGCGCCATCGACGCCGCCAACCTGCTCAAGCCTGCCCTGGCGCGCGGCGATTTGCGCTGTATCGGCGCCACCACCCTCAACGAGTACAAGAAGCACGTCGAGAAGGACGCCGCGCTGGCCCGCCGCTTCCGGACCGTGCTGGTCGGCGAGCCTTCCGTGGACGACACCATTGCCATTCTCCGCGGCCTCAAGGAGAAGTTCGAGATCCACCACGGCGTGCGCATCAAGGATTCCGCCATCATCGCCGCCGCCGTGCTCTCGCACCGTTACATCGCCGACCGCTTCCTGCCCGACAAGGCCATCGACCTCATCGACGAAGCCGGCTCCGCCTTGCGCCTGCAAATCGGCTCCATGCCCATTGAAATCGACGACCTCGACCGCCGCATCTCGCACCTCGAGATCGAGCGCCAGGCCCTCGGCAAGGAAACCGATGCCGCATCGCGGGACCGCCTGCGCCACGTCGAAAACGAGCTCGAGCGCCTGCGCGGCGAAGCGGCCACCTTGAAGGAACGCTGGAACCGCGAGAAGGGCGCCATCATGCGCGTGCGCCAGCTCAAAGAGGAGCAGGATGCCCTGCGCCAGGAAGTGGAAAAGGCCAGCCGCGCCGGCGATTGGGAAAAGGCCGCGCAGCTACGCTACGGCCGGCTCTCGCAGATTGAGAAGGACATCCAGGCCGCCGAGCAGGAACTCGAAGCCGTCAAGGAAAACGCGCTGCTCAAGGAGGAGATCGGCGAGGACGATATCGCCCGCATCGTGGCCAAGTGGACCGGCATTCCGGTCGCGCGCATGATGGAAGGCGAAATCCAGAAACTGGTCCACATGCCCGACCGGCTCAAGGACCGCGTGATCGGCCAGGAGGAAGCCGTGCGCCTGGTCTCCAACGCCATCCTGCGCAACCGCGCCGGCCTGAGCGACCCTAACCGTCCCATCGGCAGCTTCATCTTCCTGGGCCCCACCGGCGTCGGCAAGACCGAGCTGGTGCGCGCCCTGGCCGAATACCTGTTCGACGACGAAAAGGCCATGATCCGCGTCGACATGTCCGAGTACATGGAGAAGCACGCGGTGGCCCGCATGGTGGGCGCGCCTCCCGGATACGTCGGCTTCGAAGAGGGCGGACAGCTTACCGAGCAGGTCCGCCGCCGGCCCTACTCCGTGGTCTTGTTCGATGAAATCGAAAAGGCCCATCCCGACGTCTTTAATATGTTGCTCCAGATTCTGGACGACGGCCGTCTGACCGACGGCCAGGGCCGCACCGTGAGTTTCAAGAACACCGTCATCGTGATGACTTCCAACGTGGGCACCGGAATGATCGACAAGAATACCATCGGGTTTTCGGTGCACGGCAGAGAGGGAAAAGACAAGCGTACCGACGACACGCGCAAGCGCCTGCTCGACGAGCTCCGCAAGCAGTTCCGCCCCGAATTCCTGAACCGCGTGGACGATATCATCGTATTTAATTCGTTGACCCGAGAGCACCTCAGGCAGATCGTGGACATCCAGTTGCTCAACGTGGGTAAACTCCTCAAGGACCGCAAGATCAAGCTCGAGGTCACGGCCGCGGCGAAAGACCTCTTGATCGACGACGGTTACGATCCGCAATACGGAGCGCGCCCCATGAAGCGGGCCGTCCAGCGGTTGATCCAGGACCCGCTGGCACTCAAGCTCATCAACGGTGAATTCAGCGAAGGCGACACCGTGGAAGTGGATGTCGCCGCCGGGGGAGGCGAGCTCGAATTCGCCAAACCCACCCCCGTGGAGGTGTAACCCGTCATGACCACCAACACTCTCAAGACCGCCGTACTCCTCGGCCTGCTCAGCGCTCTGCTGCTCATCGGCGGGCAGGCGCTGTACGGCCGCCAGGGCCTGTACATCGGCCTGTTTTTCGCGTTCGCCATGAACTTCGCCGGCTATTTCTTCTCCGACAAAATTGCGCTCGCGTCGTATTCCGCGCAGCCCGTCACCGAGACCGAGCACCCCGATGTGTACGCCCGAGTCGCTCCCATCGTGCAGGGCCTCTGCCACCGCATGAGCCTGCCGATGCCCCGGCTCTGGCTCATTCCCGACGACTCTCCCAATGCCTTCGCCACCGGCCGTAACCCCGCGCACGCCTCGGTGGCTTTCACCAGCGGCATCCTCCGGCTGATGAGCGACACGGAGATCGAAGGCGTGGTGGCGCACGAGCTGGGCCACGTGCTGCACCGCGACATCCTCATCAGCTCGGTCGCCGCCATGCTCGCCGCCACCATCACCGTGATGGCCCGCATGGCGTTCTGGTTCGGCGGCTCGCGCAGCGATGACGACGACCGCGGCGGCGGCATGGCCGGCGCGCTCTTTATGATGATCCTCGCACCCATCGCCGCCATGCTCATTCAGATGGCCATCTCGCGCTCGCGCGAGTACGACGCCGACGCCGCCTCGGCCCGGTACGTCGGTTCGCCTTACCCGCTCATCGGCGGCTTGCAGAAGCTCGAGACCTGGTCCAAGCGCATCCCCATGGACGCCTCCCCCGCCACGGCCCACATGTTCATCATCAAGCCGTTCACGGGCCAGAGCATGATGCGTCTGTTTTCGACGCACCCCTCCACCGAGGATCGCATCGCCCGTTTGCAGGCCATACGATGAACGAAGTCCGCGTCAACCGGAAGGCGGCCGAACGCGCGGCCTCCGGTCACCCGTGGATCTTCTCGAGCGACATCACCGATCGCAACGGCGCCCAGCCCGGTGAAGCCGTGAAAGTCGTAGACTTCCGCGGCCGCCCGCTGGGCACAGCCCATTACAGCTCCGCGTCGCAAATCGCGCTTCGCATGCTTTCTCTTCAGGTCCAGGAGATCGGCCACGATTTCTATCTGCGCCGCCTGCGCGCCGCCGAGGAACATCGCCGCGCGGTGGTGCGTCACACCGACGCTTATCGCGTGGTGCATGGCGAAGGGGATCTGCTGCCCGCCCTCATTGTCGATCGTTACGCCGATTACCTCGTCATGCAGACGCTCGATCAAGGCATGGACGCCGCCAGCAACGAAATTGCGTCCTGCCTGGCCGAAATCTTCCAGCCCCGCGGCATCGTCGCCCGCAATGACGCGCCCGTCCGCGCCAAAGAGCAGTTGCCGCTGGAGACCGCCGTGCTTGCCGGCGAAGTGCCCGAATCGGTGGCCGTCCACATGAACGGCCTGCACATGCGCGCCGACCTGCTGCGCGGCCAGAAGACCGGCATTTTCCTCGATCAGCGCGAGAACTACTTCGCCGCCGCCCGCTATGCCCGCGGCGGCAAGGCGCTCGATTGCTTCACTTCCACCGGCGGCTTCGCCCTGCACCTGGCCGCCAGGTGCGAAAGCGTGGAGGCCGTGGACAGTTCCGGCCCCGCCTTGGCCATCGCGCGCCAGAACTCCGAAGCCAACGGGATCGCCAACATTCACTTTCAGGAAGCCGATGTTTTCGACCTGCTCGCCCGCCATGACGCCGCGCGCCGCCAGTTTTTGCTGGTAGTGCTGGACCCGCCGGCCTTCGCCAAGTCCCGCGGCAACCTCAAGGCCGCCGTGAGCGGTTACCGTGAGATCAATCTTCGCGCTCTGCGCCTGCTGGCGCCGGGCGGAATCCTGGTCACCTGCTCCTGCTCGCACCACCTCAGCGAGGCGATGTTCCTCGAATTGATCGCCCAGGCCTCACTCGATGCCGGCCGCACTCTGCGCGTCCTCGAACGCCGCACGCAAGCACAGGACCACCCCATTCTGCTCACGGTTCCCGAGACGCACTACTTGAAGTGTTTGATCCTGGAGGTTGTGTAACTTGAAGTATTACTGCCCTGATTTCGTGGGGCGGGCCGCCTGGCCCGCGCATCGCTGTTAAGTTAAGGGCTGGTGGGCTTATTCCAGGTGGGTTTCGTAATAGATGTCGGCCCTTCTAAACCCCGCGGCGTTACCGAGGAGGAAGCTCGTTCAACCTCCCCGATCGGACTTCTGAACCGCACCCTGCTTACTTTCCGGTAAGGTAATCGTGGACACGTGCAACGCCAATGATCGTCTGGGGGCTGCGCCGCGAGCCGTTTACGGGATGTGCGAGTGCCCGCCGGCTTTTCTGACCTTTTCGTACTATGGTCTTGTGGGGCAAAAGGTGCTGGGCCGACATTACGCGCCGCTGGAGAACACTTGACACCATCGATCAGCGAGGTTCTGCAACAAATCTTGGAGGTGCAGGCTACGCTACACGGAGCGGGCACCGTTTCCGCCGATGCTCTTTCGGCAATAGCAGCGCACGCGAGTACGCGTCTGATTCGGAACTCCGCAGAAACCGGTTGCGGAGCCACAACGTTGGTACTTTCTCACCTCAGCCAGAACCATACGGTGTTCGCGCTCGACATCGGCAACAGCGTTTCGAGCGTGCGCCGATCAGCAATGCTTCGGCCTGGAGTTGTTACGTTCATTGAAGGTCCATCCCAACGCACGCTACCAAAGCATCACTTCTCCGAGAAGCTCCAGTTGGCCCTGATCGATGGTCCCCACGCTTACCCGTTCCCGGACCTTGAGTACTACTTTCTCTATTCTCATCTCGACACAGGAGCGCTGCTGATTCTGGACGACATCCAGATTCGGAGCATTCACAACCTCTTCGAGTTTCTGCGCTCGGACTCCATGTTTCGGCTCCAAGAGGTCGTTCGTTCGACCGCGTTCTTCATCCGAACAGAGGCTCCAACGTTTGATCCCACAGGGGACAGTTGGCACGAGCAGGGGTATAACGCACGCACGTTGATGCGGTACGACTGGAGATCGAGGTTGAAGAGCGCGTTTCCTGGTTCAGCAATGAGGCGTCTCGAGTCCTTCCGACATCGGGTAACAAATGCCAGTTCTGGCTGCTCGGTTGAGATTCACTCCCCCAATCGCGGAGATCGTATTTCTGAAGGCGGTATTGTTGCAGGCACGGCCCATCTGGCGGGAGATGCGCATCTTTGGGTCCTCGTACATCGCAAGGACGTAAATGGCTGGTGGCCTCAGGGCGGAGGGGAAATCGCCGTGGCCGGCAGCCAGTGGAGTGTACAAGTCAAGTACGGTGGTCCGGAAGATGCTGGCTGCGATTTTGAGATCGCGGCGGTAACCGTCTGCCGCCCCGTCCATGAGCAATGGGTGGAGTGGGTTCGATCTGTACAGGCGACTGGGGTTTACCCTCCCGTGCAATTACCGAGGCCAGGAGCGGCACTTTCAGCGGAGTATCGGACGGTTACAAAAAGATAATGTCTCGTTCCCGAATGATGGGATGCGTTTGCGTCCGGTAGACGGCGTTCTTGAACCCGACTGTAATCCGGGCGATCCACAGGTCGAGGCAAATGATTCACTTCGCTGCGTAGTCGTCCTGTAGAAGTGGCCTAGGCGACACGCAACGAGCGGATTACCCGTGAGTCGTCGCGAAGGATTTACCGATCCCCGACGATTCAGCAGCGATGTCCCGCCGCGCGCTTACTCTAACACCTATGTCCTGGCCCACGGCCGACCCCCTGGTCGGCCGGCTGTGGGACAGACCATCGCCTGGCGTGGTCTGTCATTATTCCACCCGGAACGAATCCACATCCACAAACTGCCCCGTGGAACGAGGATTGTTCTGGCCCGCCACCCGAATCACAACGACGTGCTTGCCAGGCCCCAGGCAGCAAAACCTGGACGTGCTCTGCCATTCGACGGTTGGAGAATACAGATCGATGGTGCCTTTGCTGGCTCCGTCGATGGTGATCTGTGCCAGACCTCGATTGGGGGCTTTGGTGTACACGTAGGTCAGCGCCTTTCCTTCAAAGGCGAGGGCCGCTTCGGCGCCCGGGATATCGGTGAAGCTGACGGTGTGCAGGAACGGGCCATCGAATTCGTCGCTGTTGGTCCAGTCCCCGCGATAGCGGATGGCGGGATCGAAATCGTCGTAGACTCCCGGCGGAACCACTACCTCGGGCCGGCCTGCCGCGCGCGCCGCCGCGCCGGCGGCTTTCTTGCCACATCCCGCGTCCAGCCGCGCCAGGTAGAAATCGCCGGCTTCGAATTCCGGCGTGGTGCAAGCCGCCAGCAACTCCCGCAAGGCCGGCGGCTTGGCATACTCGCCGGGTGCGGGCTTGCGCGCGATGAAGTACTGGACTCCCCAGTGTTGCACCAGCCGGAGCATCGCCGGCGTATCAAGGGTCCGGCGAATCTGGTCGAAAGTCGCAAACTGATGCCAGTGATTCTCGTACACTTCGCCGGTGAGGCCGGCGATATCGCTGTCCGCCGTGAGCAACACCGCGGCATGCGGGTGCGCCCGGTTGAAATACGCAATCACCACCCGGATGGGAGCGGCGACCGCCATGTAACGTTCCCTCTCGGCCCGGGAGAATGGCAAGCGCAAGCAGAAGTCCTTATGGTAGTAACTCGAAGACGGAAGAAAGTAAGCGTTCACAGCCGTGCACGCGACGACGTAGCAGATCAACACGCGCGCCATCCAACGCTGGCGGCCGCTCAGCCAGCCCAGCAGGGCCGCGAACGGCACCGACAGAAGCGGCAGCGCCGCGTACAGGTAGCGCGCGTTCGGCTCGGATCGCATGATGATGATCGCGGCGCCCAGCGCCACCACGGCGCCGCTCACCGCGGGCCTACGCCTGACCACCAGTAGCGCCATCAGGCCCAGCGGCGCCAGTATCAGGTACTGGAAACCGAAAGAGCCGTCTTGCCCTTCGTAAGTCTGGTTGCTGTGAAACGTCAAGTCGAACGGAACGCGCCAACTCAGGGACCGGCGAAAGCGGTCGTCTCGAATGTCCGCCGCTGGATCCAGCAGAGGCGAACGAAATCTCTCGTTCATGAAGGGGAACAGCGGATTTCCGGTTTTGCGCCAGGCGATGGCGTAGCTCGGCAGCGCCGTCAGCAGGAAGAGCAAGGCTGCCACCGCGCATGCGGCCGCCGGCTTCCCTCCCATCGATTTCCAGTGCCGGCGCGCTTCCACCACCACAAATGGCAAGGCCACCACCAGAAATGCCACGGCCCCCACCTTGGTGGTTATGGCCGTTCCCGCAAGCACCGCCGCCAGGTAGAGGAATCGTTTTTCACGACTCTCTCCGAAGCGCCAGATGGCGGTCATCATCCCCAGCACCATGGCCGCCACCACGTTTTCGACAAAGAGCTCGCCGGTGACCAGTTGGACCATCGGCGTGGTCGCAAATAAAGCCAGGATGAGGAAGCCCACGGACGGCGCCACCCAGCGGCGCACCGCGCAGTACAGCAATGCCTCCACCAGCAGCAGCATGGCGAAGTTCAGCAGGCGCGCCGCATACTCGCCACCGAAAAGATACGCGATCGAGTACGACCAGTCCGCGCCCATGGGCATGACCGCCCAAAGGAACCGGCTGGGCTCAAATGTCAGCGTGTGGTTCGCCGCAATGTTGGCGGGGACGGCCAGGTGCATGGCCAGACCATCCGCGCTGGCTTCCGGCTTGGTCACCACGAACCAATGCATGAGGAGCACGAAGATCAGCAGTGCGAAGGCGGCGCGCTCGCCAGGGGGGCGCAACTCGGTGGAACAAATTCTTCCGGCCCAGTACGCCAACCTTCGCCATACGCCTCGCAGGTCCCATGCCACCGGGGCTGCCAGCAACACCGCCCAGAGCGCCGGATAATTCACCGGCAGCCGGGCCAGCAACGTCATCAGAAAAATGTAGACACCCGTCCCAAGCAAGGTCGCGCAGAGATGCGTCTCGATCGACTCCTCTTTGGCCCGGCCTAGAAGCCGGGAACCCAACGCGCACGATGAGATGAGAAAAAAGGCCGTGGCCAGCAAAGGCTGTGGACCAACCGCCAGCGCCGTGCCGAGGATGGCGAACCCGGAGATCAGTGCGGCAAACGTCCAGGGAACCATCAGAAGAATCGGCACGGCGACCGCCAGAAACACTCCCGCGAATTTGGCCAGCCTCTGCAACCCAATGGGCTCCCAGATGTGCTGAGAAAACAAATGGCCCGTGCGAAATCCGTATACTTCCAGGCCCAGCGCGCCCAGAAACACGAGAAAGATCAGCCACGCGCCCCACGGCCAGCGAGCGGCCGGCCTCGGCCCACCGCTCTCTGACGTTCGCGGCTCGGAAACGGCCGACGTCCGCGTGCCGGCCCCCCGGCCCCCGGCCCCCGGCCCCTGGCCCCCAGCCCCCGCCTGCGGCTTGAAAATGAACACGCGCTGAATCGCAAAATTGGCGAAGAAGAGAATCGTTTCCACCACGAGCTTGGCGGAAACCGGATTGATGCGCAGCCTCGCGGAAAGGAACTGGATGCCGGCGTAGGAAACCGCTCCGCTCCCCAGCACCAGCAAAAGATACTTCGGCAAAACCGCCTTGTGGCGCTGCTTGGAATAGAAGACCGAGCTTCGCACCATCGAATAATTGAAGCCCACAGCGAACACCCTGCCCAGAATCTGCGATCCGAGGACATGGCCCCAGTGCCGGAAGGCCAGATAGAAGACCAGGTTGTCCAGCAGAGCGGTCATCAGCGAGACGGAGCTGAACCGCAGCAGGACGAAGTAGATCTTCATCGAGTCGATGATCGGATTGAAGTGCGAAGACTTGTTCCCCGCCTCGTAAATGGTCTGGATCGGCTCTTCCACCACAGGGATCGACAGGTGGTGCGCGGCGATGAGCATCTCCAGCTCGTACTCGTAGCCTGTCGATTCGATTCGCAGGATCGGCAGCAGAAGGCTGGCCGGAATCCCGCGCAAACCGGTCTGCGTGTCCGTCAGCTTTTGGCCGATCAGGGCATGCACCACCATGCGCGTGACGGTATTGCCAAAGCGGCTGCGCAACGGCACATCTCCATCGAAAGCGCGGCACCCCAGAACCAGGCAGTCCGGCCGCGCCAGCAGAGTGCTGGCAATGCGCTCGATGTCGTCGGGATGGTGCTGGCCGTCGGCGTCCGCGGTGACGATTCCCGCCAGCCCGGGAAAAGCGCACAGCGCATAATTGATGCCGGTCTTCAGCGCGGCGCCCTTGCCCAGATTCGTGGCATGCCGGACCACGTGAACGTTGGGGAATGCCCCGGCACGGGAGAACACGTCCTGGTATTCCGGGCCGCTGCCATCGTCCACAATCACGATTGCGGGCATGGCCTTGGCCGCGAGGGCCCGGACCAGATCTGGCAGGGATGTGGAGGGCCGATATGCTGGTATCAGTACCGCAAATCGAGTGGTCGGTTCACCATTCATTTCTGGTCGGTAGAGAGCCGGGGCTGACTCTTCAACTACACCACGCGCGCAAAACGAAATGCAACCAGCCGCGCGCCGTCGTGCGATGATGAAAGCTCCCGATGTCTTCCGCAAACCCCAAGCAGGAGTGGCTCGCCGCGGCGCGCGCGGCCATGGAAATCGAAGCGGCTTCGCTCTCGCGCGCCGCCGGCCGGCTAGGCGATGAGCTGATCCAGGCGGTGGACCTGATTCTGGCGCATCCGGGCAAGGTGGTGGTCACGGGGATCGGGAAATCGGGCCACATCGCGCGCAAGATTGTGGCGACGCTTTCGAGCACCGGCACCGCGTCCGTGTACCTGCATCCGGCCGAGGCGGTCCATGGTGATCTGGGCATCTACACGCCGGGCGATCCCACGGTTCTGATCTCCAAGAACGGCACTTCCGCCGAGCTGCTGGCGCTGGTGCCGCTGTTGCGCGAATTCCAATCGCCCTTGATCGGCATTCTGGGCAACCGCGCCTCGCCCTTGGCGGCGCAGATGGACGTGCTGCTGGACGCTTCGGTGGAGCGGGAGGCCGACCCCGACAACCTGGCGCCCACGGCCAGCGCCGTGACCGCGCTCGCCACGGGGCACGCGCTGGCCATCGCCCTGATGCGCGCGCGCAATTTCACTCCGCAAGAGTTCGGGCGGTTCCACCCCGGCGGGCAGCTCGGCCGCAACTTGCGGCTCAGCGTGCTCCAGGCGATGCACAGCGGCGACGAGGTGGCCTCGGTGGCGCCGGACGCGTCGCTCAAAGAAGTGATCATCGCCATGACGCGCCGTCCGCTGGGCGCGGCCTGCGTGGTGGGGCCCGGCGGCGCGCTGGCCGGGATCATCACCGACGGCGACCTGCGGCGCGCGCTCACCAGCCACGACGATATCCGTGGCCTGCGCGCCCAAGATGCCATGACGCGCACGCCCGTGACCATCGGCCCGGAGGCCACCCTGGCGGAGGCGCTGGAACGCATGGAGCGCCGCCCCTCGCAGATTTCCGTTCTCCCGGTGGTGGACGAGTCCGGCTTGGCGCTCGGGCTTCTCCGCATCCACGACATCTATCTGGGATCCCGCTAGTTCGTCGGAACGCTTGGTTCTAGTACTCCTAAAACTATCGCCCGCAATAGCACTAACAGATCCTGTTGACCTGTTACTCGAAAAATGCCTATACTACGCGCGACTGGAGGTCTTGTATGTTTTCTCCGCGTATCTACGTCAGCATAGTTGTCCTCACATGGGCTTTTTTGGCCCCGGCCACTCTGCCCGCCAGTGTTGTCAACGTCTACCCGGGCGACCCCAACTGGTGGGCTTTTCAAACCGGGAGCTCCTCCGTTGAGATAACCGGAACGAACCCCAGATCGGGAAACGGTTCTCTCGAGTTCTTTGGAGGGACCACCGGCTATTCCAATTTCCTCAGGGATCTCTCTTACTTAGACGAAACTTGGGGGGACCTGAATGCGCTGAGCCTCGACTGGTACGTCGATTCTGTCAGCGGCTATGCCGGACACCCGAACCCCGCGCTTGAGCTCCACTGGACGGAAGGTTACTTCTACGTGTCCTGGGCGGGCGGCACGGGTGTTACGGACACCTGGCAGACCACGGATTGGAAGAGTTTGCTCTCGCTTGATACGGGCATCCCGGGAACTACCCCGCCGGGCTCGATGGGGGAAATTCCAAGCACTGCCACATTGGTTTCGCTCCATCTCCGGTCGGCCACCAACAACCCTCTCGACAACCCCGGACCAACCTGGCACGCTTTTGTGGACAACGTCACTCTTGGATTCACTGGCCAGTCTGTGACCTTCAATTTCGAAGAGTCCGCGGTTCCTGAGCCTGGTTCTGTGCTCCTGTTTGCTTCCGGGCTGGGTCTGGCCGCACTCGTGCGAAGGGTTAGCGGAGGGTTGGCTCACCCAGGGTCACGTTGGCGCTGACGATTTCACGTTGGAAGTACCTTCCATGAGTGAACTCAGCAGGTTTCAGACTGGCTTCGGCCTAACCTTGCTTACCGCCGCGCTTCTCGTCATGGCCCAAACTGCATCCGCCAGCACGCTGTACTGGATCGAAGGAATCGGCATTCTGCCCGGCGGCGACCAGAGCTGGGCGCACGGCATCAACGCGTCCGGCACGGTTGCCGGCACATCCCGCATCGGGGTTGTCTGGGCCCCCGCCGACGCCGTCGTGTACGGCGCAGGAGGCCTGGTAGACCTGAACATCTCCACCGGGTGGCCGCACAACGACAATTCAGCGCTGAACATCAACGACGCCGGGCAAGTTGTCGGCATCATCGCGAACGGCGGCTTCGGCGGTTTCCGCGCTTTCCTGAAGACCGGTTCGCAGGTTGTCGAGGGTGCCGATCTGGTCTCCGGCGTCTTCAGTTCAGCTTACGACATCAACAACGAGGGTCAGATTGTCGGATTCCACACAGCCGACATCTATTCGCACGATCTGGCGTACTTCCGATCCGCGGGCGGAAGCGTAACGGAGATCGGAACGCTCGGCGGCGATACTTCGTCCGCCAACGCCGTCAATGATTACTCTGACGTGGTAGGCTCGGCGGCAACCGCGAGCGGAGCCACGCACGCCTTCTTCTGGACGGCAGCGGGCGGGATTCAAGATCTCGGAACGCTTCCTGGCGGGTCCCAGAGCGCCGCGTACGATATCAACAACTCCGGGCAGGTGGTCGGTTCGGCCGACGGCCACGCGGTGCTCTGGCAGAGCGGCGTCATCCAAGACCTGGGGATGCTCCCGGGAACCACCAGCAGCGTGGCCTACCACATCAACAGCGCCGGCCAGGTGGTGGGGTCTTCGTGGATCCCGGGTAGCAGCGGCTCCGGGCATGCGGTGATCTGGATTGACGGTCAAATCTACGATCTGAATGCTCTGATTTCGCCGGATTCGGGCTGGGTTCTCGGGGAGGCGGTCGGAATGAACGATGCCGGTCAGGTCGTGGGCAACGGCGTCTTCAATGGCGTCGGGGAAGGATTTCTTTTGACGCCCGCGGGCGGCGAAGGCGCGGGCGTTCCCGAACCTGGCACCGTGTTCCTCATCCCCGTGGGTCTCGGTGCGGTTGCCTGGATTTTGCGTCGTTCCGGCTCGATCTTCAACGCCCCGCGGGAGCAGTGACGCGGTTCCCTCGATGGCCGGCTTCCGTCACCTTGTAATCGGCAGGCGGCTCAAACAAGGAATTCGGCGGTTCGCTGCGGCTGATGTTGCTCAGTTTGGATATGGTCTCCCCCATGCGCGGGTCCGTGTGCTTGGAGAGCACCACGGTCTGCAGGTCGGGCGAGTACCAGCGTTCCGTGACGATCTGAATCGGCTGCTCGTTGCCCCATTGGCCGGCCGGGATCGTCATCGTAGTCCGGGTGCCGTCGGCCGGCACGCCCTCGATCGTCTGGCGGCCCAAGGATTCGGTCTTGAGGTTCTGCCGGGCTGCCCCGCCGCGGCCCCAGCGCCCCGCATTGGCCGCGTTGCGGTCCGGCGGCGGCTGGCGCAGACGCGCCATCGGCTGGTCGTACAACGCCCTGCCCAGCCGGGCCCAGGCGGATTTCGTCGCGGTCCGGTCCCGCGGATTCAGAGCGTAATTGAAGCCCGCCACGGGATCGTTGATGAACACCACTGGCGGCAAATTGGCGTTGGCCGCCAGACCGCCCAAGGCGTTGAGCGATTGCTCGCGCCGCGTGCGGCCTTCGGTGTCGCGGTAGACCTTGGCGGTGCTGGACTGGCGAATGTGATTGCCGTCGGCCAGCGTCTGGGTGGTCTCGGTCACAATGTCGGCCGAGTAAGGCGCGTTCTTCACCACGCGGCCCGGCATTCCCGCCTCGGCCCCCAGGAATCGCGCGCCGCCCGGCGCTGCGCCTTGCGGACCGCGCCCGCGGCCCGGTGCCGGATTCTGGGCACTCGCAGCCGCGGCCAGGACGAGCAGGCCGATCAGAGTCAAAGTCGTTCGAGTCACCATTCTTCTACTCCTTGCATTACTCCAAAAAACGCACCGCGCGGGCCAGGCCATCAGCGCCCAGCACCACTTCCGCTTCCACGGGTTCCGAGGCGCGGTCCTCGCTCACCGCATATCCCAGCGCGATCATGGCAGACCGCGGCACCTCCACGCGTACCAGGTTCAGCTCTTCGTTCGGCTCGATTCGCGCCGCATTGGGCAGCGGGATGAACTCGTTGTCCGCATCGGACGAATCACCCAGTGCATCGAGATCCGCCGGCGCCTCGACCGCGGCGAGCTGGAGACTGCTGGAAGCGGTTCTGTGCGCCGGGGCCGGCTGGCGGTCGCGCATCAGAAACATCGCCAGCGCAGCCACCGCGGCGGCGGCCGACGCCCAAGTCACCACCGGCATCCACCAACGGCTTGCCGGACGGCGCACCGGCAGTCCGGCCTGGCCGAGGAACGCCGCGGTCAGCCTCGATTCCACACGAGCGGGCGCTTCCACGTGCCGCAATTCCGCGGCCACCAGCCGAAGGCCCGACGCCAAGGCTCGCTGGTGATTCAACAGCGCGGCGCACGGGGAGCACTCCCGAAGATGTTCGCAATGCCCCTCCCCCGCCTCGTGCGCGAGCTCGGGCATGGTGTCCCAGAATTCCTGGCAATTCATATTAGACCTCTTATCGGTTTCAACGTGCTCACACCGGACCGGTGATGCCATCTCTGGCTCAGCTTCTCCAGAAGCAGAGCGCGCGCCCGGTGCAGCCGGGACCGCACCGTGCCAACCGGGCAGCCGAGCACCAAGGCAGCCTCCCCGTAATCCACTTCCTCCAGATCGCACAGGACCACTACTTCGCGGTATCGCCGGGGCAATGTGAACACCGCGCGGCGCAAGGCCTCGATGCCCTCTCTGTCTGTGAGGTCCGTCAGCGGGTCGTCATTCACCATCAGTTCCGGCCGCGCGGAGCTGTCCACATCCGTCTCCAGAGCCACATCCGCGCGTCCGCGTTCCACGTGCCGCAGCACCAGCTTACGGGCAATTCCGAAAAGGTAGCTGGAAAGCGTCCCGCGCTCCGGATCGTATCCACATTCCTCGCGAATCAGGGCGAGAAAGACCTCCTGGGTCACGTCCTCGGCTACCGTCATCGAACCGCTCATATGCAGCGCGAACCGGTAGATGGCAGCCTGGCGTCTGCGGTAGAGCGACACGAAAGCCTGCTCGTCGCCGCTCCGCATGCGCATGAGCAGTTCATCGTCCGACTCCGGCGGATTCGGCGTCATTGGCTTCTTAATCATGATTCACCATCCCCTGGGGGAAAGTTCCACGATTTGCGGACCGTAATGCGTCCGTAAGCGCAAAGACTTTCCACCGCCGAGACGCAGAGGCGCCGAGAATTTAGAGTTTCTCAGCGCTCTCGGCCCCCTCGGCGTCTGTACCGAATCGGTGAAATGCTTTCCAGGGTGATTCACCCGTTCCCGCCTCCGTCAGGTTGGCGCGCCGAGCAAGCCGAGCACGCGGAGAACTGCTTGACCTGATTTTCCTCGGCGTCTCGGCGTCTCGGCGGTAATATCCTATCGACGGATCACGGGCGGGCCGGTGCCCCGCGACACCGCCGTCGTTCCAGCGTAACATTTGCTATTTTGGTACTTTACCTGGAGCCGGCACTGGCCTGCGCTTTGGGTTCATGGTGGAATTAGCGATGGCGCCCAGCAAACAGCTCGACGAAGTCAGGGAACTGCGCCAGAAGCTCGCCGAATTGGAAGCCGAGCTTCAGCGTCACAGAGAGAGGCACCAGAGCGCCGAAGAACGCTTCCGTCTGCTGGCGGATGCGGCGCCCGTTATGATCGGGATGTCCGGCGTGGATGCTCTGAGTTCGTATTTCAACCGGGCATGGCTCGAATTTCGCGGCCGGGCCCTGGATAAGGAGCTCGGCAACGGCTGGATCGAGGGCTTGCACCCGGACGACCGCGATGCGTGCCTCGAGACCTATCTGAAGGCCTTCGGCATGCGCCAGCCATTCCGCGTGCGATTCCGTCTGCAGCGCGCCGACGGTGAATACTCCTGGGTAGAAGGCGCCGGCGTGCCGCGCTACGAGGAAGGCGGCGCATTCGCAGGCTTCATGGGTTCGGCCATCGGCATCGGCGACCGCCAGCGCGGCGTCTCCACGCCCGACCAGGAAACCGTCCGCCTGGTCTTCTCGCTCACGGAACGCGAGCGGCAGGTGCTGGTGCTGATCGCGCAGGGAAAGTCGACCAAGCAGGCCGCCTCCCAACTGGGCATCAGCTACAAGACCGCCGATTCGCACCGCAGCCGCATCCTGGAAAAGCTGGGCGTACACGAAACCGCCAGCATGGTGCGGTACGCCATCCGCGCCGGACTCATCGAGCCTTAGCAGGCGCTACGGTGTAGCATTACCGTCGGCGGCGCGATCGTCCGGGTCCAGCCCGAAATTTTCCCGTAACCTTTTCCCGTTTCGCCAGTATTTCATTACGTAAGCGGAGGCAAGTGGAGGACGAACAGGTAATGCTGGACGTCCGGGCGGGCGACGTCGGAAAGCTCGAACTGCTTTTCGACCGCCATCACCGGGCGCTGTTTCACTACTTTCTGCACCTCACCTCCAACCGCGCGGTCAGCGAGGACCTGGTGCAGGAAGTCTTCCTCCGCATTTTGAAGTACCGGCATACTTACCAGCCGGAGACAGGGTTTCGCGCCTGGCTGTTTCAGGTGGGGCGCAATGTTCATACGGACCACGCGGGCCGCCACAAGGCCGAGGTGGCCATGCCCGAGCAGGCCTGGGAAGTCCGCAGCACCGATGCGCCGCCGGATCGCCAGGCACAGAGCCGGCAGGAGGCCGTGCTCCTGCGCCGCGCCCTGGCGGGCATGCCGCGCGAGAAGAGAGAAGTGCTCATCATGAGCCGCTTCCTGGACTTGAAGTACGAAGAGATCGCCTCCGTCCTGGAATGCGAGGTAGGGGCGGTCAAGGTGCGGGTCTACCGGGCGCTGCGCGAGTTGAGCGACCGGTTCTTCGCGCTGTGTGGAGAACGAGCGTCATGATCTGCGAACGAGTTCGAGAACAGATTCCGGAATGCCTGGCCGGCCGTCTGGATGCCGCCGCGCGGGAAAGATTGATCGCGCACCTGGAAACCTGCCCCGCTTGCCGCGCCGAAGTTGCCGACCTCAACGCCGTGTGGAGAGGCCTGGGATCGTTCCCCGAACCCGAGCCAAACCCGGCCATGCGAACGCGCTTCCTGGAAGTGCTGGAGGCTTACCAGGCGGGGCGGGCTTCGGCTCTTACCGGGCAGGCCGAAGGCCGGCCCAACAGGCGGTGGCATTGGCGTCCAGCCTGGCAGGCGGCCTTTTCCTTGGCTGTGTTGATCGTGGGGGTGTCTCTGGGACGCTACCTGGCCGAGCCTCGCGGCGCCAGCCCCGAAGTTGCGCAGTTGCAGGGACAGGTGGATAGTTTGCGGCAGTTGGTGACTTTGTCTCTCTTACAGGAGCAATCGCCCAGCTCGCGGCTTCGAGGCGTCACTTACAGCTACCAGATGGCGCAGCCCGACGCACAGGTGGAGCAGGCGCTTCTCTACGCTGTGAACCACGACTCGAACGTGAATGTCCGCCTCTCCGCCGTGGATGCGCTGGAGAAATATGCCGCCAATCCGGAGATCCGGCGGGCGCTGGCGGATGCCGTCCCGGTGCAGGATTCGCCCCTGGTTCAAATCGCTTTGATCGATCTGCTGGTGCAGTTACATGACAAACAAGCCGCTCCCGCATTGCGGAGGCTCGCCCAGGACGCGCAGGCCGACGTCGAGGTCCGCCAGCACGCCGTCTGGGCCATACAAAGAATGGAGGTGTCCCGGTGAAACCGCTGGCATTCATGACGCTGATTCTTCTCCCCGCCCTGGCCTGGGGCCAGCACGACGAGAGGAGCTGGAAATTCGAAGATCAGGAAACCATCCGCCGCTCGTTTGACGTTTCGAGCGCTTCCAACCCGAAGAAGCTGCTGGTGGACAACTTCAACGGCTTCATTCACGTCGGGGGATACGGCGGAAAAGAGGTCCAGGTAACCGTCGAGAAGCGCATCCGCGCCGAGTCGGCCGAAGCCATGGCGGAGGCCAAGCGCGACGTCAAGCTGGACATGTCGCAGCAGGGCAACTTCGTGCGGCTTTATGAGGACGGGCCATTCCGCAACCACGACCGCGGCGACCGCTACTACGGTTATCACGTGAGCTTCGAATTCGAGATTCAGGTCCCCTCTGAAACGGAGTTGGTTCTCAAGGGCTTCAACCAGGAAATCCAGGTGAAGAAGACCACCGGCGATTTCGACATTCACGGCTTCAATGGCGGCATCGACCTGGAAGATGTATCCGGGTCGGGTTCGGTTCAAACCTTCAATGGCAAGGTCAAAGTTGCATTCAGCAAGAACCCCGCCCGCGAAACGCACTTCAAGACCTTCAACGGCTCGGTGGACGTTTATTTCCAGCCCACTCTGGACGCGGACCTGCACTTCAAGACCTTCCACGGCGCCATCTACACGGATTTCGATGTCACGGCTCTCCCGACCAAGCTGGCGAGCGGCGACAGCAAGAGCGGAAAGTTCGTTTACCGGTCAAGCAACCGGATGACCGCGGGCCGCACCGGCAAAGGCGGGCCGGAACTGTCGTTCGACACGTTCAACGGCAGCATCCGCCTGCATTCCAGGGCCCTGTAGCGAAAAAGAAGGATATTGCCATGAAACGTTCTTTGGCCCTCCCGGGCCTGATGCTGATAGTTTGCGCGCTGGCTTGCGCGCAGGAATCCACGGGCGACCGCGTGGTGGTCCCCGCGCGAAATACGTCTCATCCACGGGTGGTGAACGCCACCGTGCATGAGGGGTCGATCACGGTGAAGACTTACGGCGGCAACGAAGTCATCGTGGAAACGGGCCGCCCTGGAGAGGCGCGCGGGCGCACCGGCAGTGCGCCTGCCGGCATGAAGCGCATCGATGTGCCCAGGGGTCTCGACGTGGAGGAAGAGGACAATGTCGTCACGATCCGCACCCGCCCCGGCGGGACGGCTCACCTGGTGATCACCGTGCCCACCGATACCTCGCTCAACCTCAAGAGCCACAACGGAAGCATCACGGTCGAGGGCGTCCACGGCGAGATCGATGCCAGCAGCCACAATGGGCAGATCACCCTGACCAACATCGCGGGAACGGTGGTGGCCAATGCTTTCAACGGCGCCCTGAAGGTCACCATGGATCGCGTCGACGCGGCCAAGCCGATGTCGTTCAGCACCTTCAACGGCCCCATCGACGTCACCTTCCCGGCGGACCTCAAAGCCAACATCAAGCTCAAAACCAATCACGGGGAGATTTTCAGCGACTTCGACGTCAAGCTCACCGGCGGGAACCTGATCACGGAGAAGAACAACACTCCCGATGGAAAGTTCCGCGTGCGAATCGATCGCACGATCTACGGAGAGATCAACGGCGGAGGCACGGAAGCGAGCTTCCAGACCTTCAACGGCCGAATTGTCATCCGCAAGAAGTGAGTAGCGCCGGCGGTCTTGCCGCCGGTGGTCGTGCTTGAAAAGCACCGGCGGCAAGACCGCCGGCGCAAGCTTGCTGCACGCGCGACCGGATGGGTATATCCGAATGAATATGCCGCAAGCGGCGTACCCAGGTGGGCAGCCCGTCGTGGTGAGCGCGGCGAATGCGCCACGATGTAGAATGAGTCTCGGAATTTTCAGCGTTGATTCTGTATGAGTCACCCGATTTATCGAGTCTGCTCTTTCGAAATCGTTTCTGCCTACACGCTCCGCGTTCGTTTTGACAATGCCACGGAACAAACCATCGACTTTCGACCGATTCTGGCAGGCGAATTGTACGGCCCCCTGCGCAACCTGGAGTTGTTCAATCAGGTTCGGATTGATCGTGAGGTCGAGACGCTGGTGTGGCCCAACGGAGCGGACTTTGATCCGGCCACCCTGCATGACTGGCCCGTCCATAAGCAGGCGCTCGGAGAACTTGCCCGGCGCTGGGAGCCAGTGCAGGCCTGAACAGGGCCGCGCTGTGCGGCGCCCTTTTAGTGTTTCGCCAGCGGCTTGATGATCTCCGATAGCAGGTCCGGAACCTCGGGGTCGCGCACCAGGTGAGGGTATCTTTCGCCGCCGTGATAGTCGATTCGGTGCGTTTCGTAGTACTCGCCGGTCTTGATCAGCAGTTCCAGCGGCTTCGTGCCGGACGCCGTGGCCTGCACGGCTTCACGCAATACCGTGGGCGTGAACTGCCGGTTATTGACGGCGACGATGGTGACGGCGGGCGCCATTCCAGCCTGGTAAGCCGGACCGGCATAGGCAATATCGGTGATCGCGCCGTTGTCCTTGACCTTGAGGCCGAGCGAGTAGCTGAGATCGAGCGCCTTCCCTTCTTCTTCCCCAGCCTTCCAAATCTCCGAGGGCGCACTGTCGTAAACCAGCTTCCAGCCCGAGCGCTCGATGCCCCCTAGCGGCGCGTGCGGTTCCGTCGAGCGCAGGCGGCTATTCAGGAAACCGGTCCAATCGTAAGGCTGGACTGAGTTCAGCGCGACTACCAGGTCCTCGAAGTTGTAGGGCTTCATAACGGGCGCTCCGCCAGGTCCTCCGTGGAAAGCGCGGCAGAAATCGTCCAGCGACCTGGCGCCCTTGCTGAGCTGTCGGATCAGGACATCGGCCTCGAGCCAAATCAGCGTGCCCTCAGGGTAGTAGTCCACGGTCCGGCGATAATCCGCGTAATCGTTTCCCGCGCCGTAGAGAGTTTGCGCAGCCACGGCGGTGTCTTCCAGCGGACGCCAGGTCCGGCCGTATTTGGTGTCGAGCGCCGCGGCGTCCGTGGCCAGCGCTTCGCGGAAGTCTTCCGGGCTTCGAAGCCCGCTCCGCGGCGCCAGAATCTCGCCCAGGTAATTCGTCAGACCTTCGTAGACCCACAACAGGTCGCCCTTCATCGGCGTATCGTAGCCGCCATCGGCGCCGCCCGAAATCAGCCCCACCGGCCGGCGATACTTCCCGTTCCAGGAGTGCACGAACTCGTGCGGGAGCAAGGTGGCGGAGAGCTTTCGCGGACCGGGGTCGACCAGGGTGCGCTCGCCCAGGCGGTCGTCGCTCGATTCGTGATGCTCCAGGCCGAAGTGCGCCACGTGGTCGCTGAGGGTGAACAGAAAGTGATAATCCCGGTAGTGGCGCGAACCGAACAGCGCACCCGTTTCCATGACCAGGTTCTTGTACTCGCCCGCCAGCTCGGGGCTGATCTCGACGGAGCGGCCGCTGTCGCCGGCCAGGTGAAGGTAGTGTGGGGCGCCACGGTCCGTGCCCAGCTCGACCGTGCGAAAGTGGGCGCCGGCAAGCACCGGCGAATCGATGAGAGTGGTGAGCGGCGCCGGCTGAAACTCGATCTCATCGCCGGACTCGCGCGCGATCGGCAGCGCGGTTCCGTACCGCCACGAGCTCGGCACGCGCAGAGTGGCCTGGTATTGCAGGCTGTCGGCCTGCGCGCCCTGGGGATACAGCACGAGCTGGTTCCAGTTGAGCACCGCCAGCTCACTCGTCGCCGAGCTTCCCGCAGAGAATCCGGCTTCCTCCGGCGGCGAGATGAAATCGAAGGCGGCGTCGACCGACGACGCTCCCGCCGGAACATCGATGTGGAACGCATACATGTTGACGCTGTCGCGTCTCCAGGCAACCGGCCGGCCGCCCGCCTGGATCTTCAGCCCAACCAGGTTGACAATCGGCCCGGTGGGCGCGTGCTCGCCCGGAATCCATTCCGGATAGAGCAGGGTCATGGGGCCTGGCCGGGCGGGAATGCTCATCCGGACATGGAACAGCCGGCGTGGCGCGTCGGTGGCGTCGACGCGAAGGCGAACCGGGTTCTGCGCATATAGCGGCAGCCACACCAGCGCTGCCAAAGCGACACGGAAAATACGCATAATCCCACGATTGTACTTCACCGGTGCTGCAGAAGACCGGCCTTCGTAGTAAGCCAAACCCCGCGGCATGCGCTCAGCCCCGCAGGGGCGCCAGCCAATAGCCCAGCGCGTCAGCGCTGGGACGCCGTCCGAAGCCTGCCAGCCCCGGCAGGGGCGTAAGAACGCGCCGGCCGCCATCCCTGAGGATACGCTTCACCGCGCGGCTTGCCGCAGCGTGTTGGAGCGCCGCGGGGTTGGCGAGGTATAAAAGGACGTTGGTATCAAGCAGACAGGTGACCATCAATCGTACATGGAGTCGCGACGGGTTGCTTCGGGCGGCAGCGCGGGGCTCGACGGAAGACTGGCGATCCACTCACCGAGCCACGCAACACGCTCGGATGGCGTGGTGGTTGCCCACCACTCCTCGGCATCGGAGGGTTCGCGACGCAGGATGACGACATTGCCATGCGGTTCGACCGTGAAGCGGGCACCAGGCGGCACCGGGCCGGCGGCTCCCGGCGGCACGAGGAGCGAACCGTCTTCGTCGGCTTCGATTATGCGGGGCATGGCTGGCTCTATGGTATCGCGAGACGGGATACGGGGTTTGCAAAGCGAGGGAAAGCCACCCGGAAAGCACGCGCGATCGCACGATTGTACTTCACCGATGCAGCTATGTTGCGAGGAACGGAGCCCTGTTCTTGGCGCCTGCGCTGGTGCGAAGGGGATTGCGCGACAGATCTCGGGTAACGCCTTTGACCTCCACGCAAGCGACCAAAGGTGTCGCCACATGGCGACCGGCAGACACAACCACATTAGCGGCCGCAAGGCCACTTATCGGTACTAATCCCGAATCGGCACTTCTCACCGTAGGCGACTACGCGCCCATGTTGATCACTTCCCTATGCCGACCTGGCCAGCGATCGCAGCACTGCGGTTTCGAGCTTGAAATCGAGAGCGTTCCGGATTAGGGAGAAGATGCGGAACAGCGTCATCTTAGCTACTCTGCGCCGTGGGCTGCGACGTTAGGGGCTGGCGACTCTCAAGGTCTCAAATCTGCCACGGTCGGTTCGTTTCTGCTTTATGCGCCAACCCTTTGCCGCGGAACCGGAATCGCCGCCAAGGTAGACACTGGCGCGGCACTCAAGCGGGTCAGACGGTTGCGGCGCGGCCCTCGCCTGCAACGTGCTCGCTCTTGGGCTCAGCCGCGAAACAAATTCTCGGGTAAACCGGGGGCCGGCTGTTCGTATAGCCAGTGGAGGGAACGCCCGACGTGAAACCAGGCCATCGCTAGGGAAAGGGAGCGACGGTGAATCGCTTCCAGAACAACTGACCCACGCGGCCCCACACGGCAATCTGCCGCCCATAGTAATCGCTAATTCCAAGGAGAAATTAGATGGTTGAACAACAGGAACATGAGCATAAGCATGAGGTGAAAATCTTCATCGATCAACAGGCCTACCATTCGCCGAGCCCGACGACGGGCGCGGCGCTGTACGTCTTGGGCAACGTGCAGCCGGGCATGGAACTGTTTCGCGAAGTGACCGGCGACAGGGAAGACCCGGAGGTGGAGAACGGTCCGGAGATCATTCACCTGAAGGAAGACGAGCACTTTCACAGTGGGCCGCCGAAAGTCTACAAGATCATCGTAAACGGCCGCAAGAAAGAGGTTTCGACGAAGACGTTGTCCTTCGACCAGGTGGTCGCGCTGGCGTTCGACCCGGTGCCGGTCGGGCCGAACGTGCAGTTTTCAGTTACCTACCGTAAAGGTCCGCGGAAGAACCATGAGGGGACTTTGACCGAGGGAGAAACCGTCCGCATCAAGGATGGGATGATCTTCGATGTCTCAGAAACCAATAAGTCGTAGTGCCGATCTGATGCGGCTGCGCAACGAAGGCTACGATCTTGAAATCAGGTCAGATCACTTGTTGGTTAAGGACGTGCCCTACGTGACCGCCGACCGGATCGTCAAGCGCGGAATCCTCGTGATGGCGCTGAAGCTGGCGGGCGACGTGACCGTGAAACCGGAGAATCACGTCGCTCACTTTATCGGCGCGTATCCGTGCCGCGCAGATGGAACGCCGATCGCGGCCATCGCGAACGAAAGCGTACGCCGGAAGCTGGGGACTGACCTTGAGATCGATCACACGTTCTCGGCAAAGCCGATGCCGAGCGGCGCCTATGAGAACTACTACGACAAGGTGACGCAATATGTGACGATCCTGTCGGGCTACGCCCAGAAGCTCCAGCCAGGCGCAACGGCGAAGACTTTCCGGCCCGTCTCGGCCGCGGAAGGCGAGGAGGAAACGGTCTTCAAGTATATCGACACGGCCTCCACGCGGGCCGAGACCGGAGCGGTCACGGCAAAACTCACGGCCGTGAAAAAGGTCGCTATCGTGGGCCTCGGCGGAACTGGCTCTTACGTGCTGGACCTGGTCGCCAAGACGCCGGTGGGCGAGATACACCTGTTCGATGGCGACGAATTCTTGCAGCACAATGCCTTCAGGTCGCCGGGCGCGCCTTCGCTCGAAGAGCTCGTCGCCAAGCCGAAGAAGGCTGCGTATTTCAAGGGCATCTACGACAAGATGCGCAACGGCATCTTCGTCCACGAAAATTACGTCGGGCCGGAAAACGCCGACGAACTGCGGGATATGAGCTTCGTTTTCATGTGCCTCGAAGGCCCGGCCAAGAGGCTGATCGTCGAGAAGCTCGAAGAATTCGGCATTGCCTTCGTCGACGTGGGCATGGGGGTCTACCTAAGCGAGGGTTCGCTCGGCGGAATCCTGCGGGTGACGACGAGCACGCCGGCGCAGCGCGATCACGTGAGGAAAAGAGTTTCGTTTTCGGACGATGCCGACCGCAACGAATACGACGTTAACATCCAAATCGCCGATCTGAACGCGCTGAACGCGGCCCTCGCGGTGATCAAGTGGAAAAAGCTGATGGGTTTTTACCAGGACCTCGACTTCGAACATCACTGCACCTATACGATCGGAGGCAACATGTTGCGTAACGAAGATGTCCCGGCCGCGGCCAGCTAGGCCAAGAGCGAACAGACATGAAACCGCCGAAGGCCCTCACGCACGAATTCGTCGAATTCATCCCCGACGTGATTGAAGAGAGGAAGATTTACGTTTCGATCGAGTACGCGACGGCGGTTCATAAGTGCTGCTGCGGCTGCGGGAAAGAAGTGGTGACGCCGCTCAGCCCCACGGATTGGAAGCTGATCTTCGACGGCAAGACGGTTTCGCTCGATCCGTCGATCGGGAACTGGAGCTTCCCGTGCCGGTCGCACTACTGGGTCAGAAACAACCGGGCGCTGTGGGCGGAGGATTGGCCTCAGTCTCGGATCGACGCCAATCGCGCATACAATCGCCGCGCGAAGGAGAAGAATTTCGCGAGCAATGAGGAGCCGGGCGATGTGGTGGGCGCGGCGCGGAGCCCGGGACAGCCAGCGCCGGCGCAAAAGGCCGCCTGGTGGAAAAAGCTGTGCCCGTGGTGATGGGGCCAGGGAAGTCGTGGCCACCCGGTGGTTGCGGCCTACATGATTACATGTCGCCAGGGGTTCATGGCTTCGCTCCTCGCTGTTGCTGAGAGTTCAGCCGGCTCAATTGCTCCAGGAAGGGCAACAGCGGCGGAAGCTGGAACGCTTTCACAAATCCGCTTTCCCCGAAATAAAAGAGAACCTGGCCCTGCCCGAAGAATTGCCGGAACAGGCCCACGGCGTTGAAGGCGTGGTGCTGAAGCTCGCTGCGATCGGCAGTCGAGGCGACGGGAAGGTCCTGGATCAGGGATTTCAGGGTGTAGAACCACTCGGGCCCGTTCCCGGTGCGCGGGTGATTGTGGAACACGATCACCTCGGCGTCCGACCGGTGGAAGTGATGCCGGCGGATTTCAGAGCGGACGTGGTCGGGCACGGCGACGCGACGCCCTTCGCCGGCGACGTGGTGGATGCGTTCGATGTCGGTCGTATTGCCGCGCCGGAAGCCGTAGCCGACGATGAGATGTTCTTCGGGAAGCTTTTCCGTGAAGTCCAGGCAGCCGCACAGGAAATTCTTGCGCGTGACGGTGTATTTCAACGCGGCGCCCTTCGGTGTCGTCGCCCGTTTAATCGCCGCGACCACGCGCTCTACTTCGTCTTCGTCGACTTTCTGGAAGTCGATCGGGTTCTTTTCGAGGCAGGCGAGGACGACGGCCTCGATCAACTTGGGATCAGCAGGGATGGTGTTGAGATTGTTCATGGCGTTGGTGCGGGTGGCCTCTGGGCAGCCGCCCAGGCCTCGATCAAATCCAATAAATCGCAAGCGGCACTCAATGCGTCCGCGTAGCTGACAAGCCGACCCGCATAGACGCCCTGGGTCTCGTGCTTCAGCTCGTTGACCTGGCTGTGGACCTTATGAAGCCGGATGCTGTTCCAGCCTGCGTGTCGGGAGAGCGCCTCTGTCTGCAATGTGGGCACGTCCCCTTTCGCTGGCGCCGCGACGACTTTCAGGACACGATGGTAAACGGCCGCGGTGCGGAACAGAGCGTTATTAAAGTAGAAACCGGCGATCCACAAGCCGTCCGTCTTCACGTCGCCGGCCGCAATCCGGGCGGCGCGCTGTGCGACGGGCTTGATCGTGATGGGACGGCCCGGCCGGTCCTGGAAGTTTTTCTTCTTCGCGCGGATGAGAGCGTAAATCGCGCCGAGGAAATCATCGAGCGAGCTTTCGACGTCGGGATTGGCGGAGACGGCCGGATCTGCTAGCAGGTGTTCGATCCGGCTGGCGCTCCGGGCGAGTTGGGCCTCGATCGGGTCTTTGAGGTCGAGACTGAGCGCGGAGCTAGTTTTTCCGGTAACCGGCGCTTCCATTTCGCCTCTCGGAGAGAGTGTTATAAAGGACGTTTATCACACTCTAGAACAGGAACACAAGAAACTGGTTTTTATGGGAATCATCAGGGGGCTATCTCGGCCAGCGACGCCGGTTCAAAGTGAAATCCTCGGGATCGAGATCGTCAAGCCGGGCCTCCTCGTCGTCTCCGGCCGGCAGCGCCTCCACCTTGTAGGCCCAGAGCAGGGTGAGGACGGCGTTGTAATTGGGAAGGCTGATGGATTGTTCGAGCAACGTATCGACGTGCTCGGCAGCCTGACGGTCGAGCCAGGCATCCGGTCGGACCGGCGCAAGTTCCGTGGGCGCGGCTTCGCCCCTGAAAATCCGGGCTGCGAAGGAACCGTCCGCTGGAAGGTCCGCGAGCGAAAGAAAGAAGCGGAATGAATCGCTACGGACGAACCAGCGGGCGCGATTGGTGACGCTCCAAACCATCGCGCACGGAAGATCAGTCAACATCAGAAAAGAGCGGGTCGTGGCGGTCAGGCTTGTCCCGAATCCCGCTGCAACGGCCGAGATCTGCGCGAGAGAGAGTTCGGCAAGGTTGAAGCGTTTCCGCAAGACGGCGCTCGGCAGCAGCAGCTCGGCTGCAAACTCGTTGGCTTCAATCTCGGGTCGGTTCAGGTGCCTGTCGAAGCTCTCGATTTTCCGCTCCGCGCAGATATTGCCGAGGTTCCGGTGGTGCGGAATGATAAAGTGACCGATTTCGTGCGCGATCGTGAAGCGCTTCCGGGATTCCTCGCGGATGCTGGCTTTGACCGCGACGATGCCTTTCTGTCCGGCCTTACTGCGGATCAGCGCGCCGTCGAATCCTTTCGCGGGAACCTCGCGTATCCTGAGGCCCAGGTCCCGGCAGAGCGCCACGAGGTCAGGCGCGGCTGTCTTCACGAATTTCTGGGCGACATAGTCGGCGAGATGGGCGGCGGGTGTCACTTTTTACCTTCACCATCATCAACACCCCAGTCCTCGCGGAGCTCGTCGGTCAGCTCGTCGATGATGCCCTGGTCGTCCGTATCAAGGTCCCCGTCCCGGTTGCGATAGGCATATGCGGGGTCCTTCACGGCTCCCGTCAACGGAGCGGACAGAGCATCCACGATCTGGCGGAGTTTTGACGGCGCCAGATTGTCGAGACTCTTCAGTTCCCGCGTGGCGTCGAGCGCGGCCTGCACGTGATCGGGCGGCAGGCGGTTTTGGGTGCGGTATTCGACCGCGGCCTCCTCCGCGAGCCTGTGAACGATGGCCGCGGGATCCGTGGCGGGAGCTATGGCCTCGTAGAGCACGTCGAGGTCTTCATCGGCCATCTCATCCGGAGTGCCGAAGAGCTTGTCCAGCAGGTCACGCTCTTGGTCTGGCTGATTTGGCTGCTTGTCGCGCGGCATAGAGTTCCTTTACCCCGTCGATCGCAAGTAGGCGCTCTTTCAGTTTCGAGACCTGACGGGGCGTTTTGTTCAGTATCTGTCCCAGTTCCTGGTTGACGTTCGGGCCGCCCTCCACCAAGTCGGCGGCTGTGATGAGATCCTCCAGTTCGGCGTCGCCCTTGACCAGGCTGTACAGCGCATCTTTGATGTTGGTTTTTGCCCGTTCAGGCGGCGTCGTGCCGGGGCTCTTCTGGGCTGGCGGAGAGAACTCCGGGGCATCGAGCGAGCCGCCCACGTGCTTCTGACGGCGCAGTCGGTCCACGAGCTTGTTGTGAACGACGGCGCCAAGATAGGTTTCGAGCTTTCCCTTGCCTTCTTTCCAGCCGAGGCCGTTCGGCGACCTGTAGAAATCCTTCAGAACCTCTGCGACAACGTCTTCGCAGTCCTGTCCGCCGTCAAAGGTGGCCGGCCCCCCGTAGTGACGGAGGATGCCGGCTGCCTTTACCAGCAGCGCTTTATAGAGCCGGCTCCAGTCTATGTTCTGGAAGCGATTCACCGTCGCTCGCTTTCGCTAGGGGCGGCCTGGTTTCACGTCGGGCGTCCCTTCCATTATTTATACGACCAGCCGGCCCCGGTTTACCCGAAATTTCTTTTTTGCGTTTCGGAAAAACGCGGATGCCCTGGTTCGAAAGGTCAATAGGGGCTGCTGTAGAACCCCGGCGCTGAGGGCCATCGCTTTTAACGGCGATCGTAGCCTCGGTTCACTTTAGTCGAAGGACATCAATCAATTATGAAGGAGGAAAGGCATGAAGGAATTCGAGGTCACCTGTGTCAACAAGCCCGACCGTATGAGCGCGCATGAGCACATCACGCACATCGGCAACACAGCTAATAATTGACGGATGACACGCGAGGAGGCCATCCGTCGCATCGAGTCCAGACAGGAAGCCTACTACACGATCGACCGCACCACAGGCCAGAAAGTGTATATCGGTGTGGTCCGCGGCGATGGCTACAAAGCCCCATATCTGCGCACCTACGCGGACGGGAAGTGGAAGGATAACCTTCTTGCGCTGGCCGAATGCAACGGCGCGTGCGAGTTGATTTCTTCCTGAACTGGCGTTAAGTGGGGCGGCGTCCGGCCCGTGTCGCGCAGCCAGATCCCTCTCGCCGCTCGAAAGCTTCGGCGCCATCGGTACTACTTTCGAAGTGGAGGCCGGCACTAATAATGCGATCATCCTGGCGACTGAGCCACCTCCTCCGCTAGCCCGCATGCTACCGACCTGGCTTATTGGAAATCACCTGCGCGCACTGAGTGCGCTTGCTGCGTTCGTTGTAGTTTGGGTTGGGTTTCAAATGTCCGATTAAAGAGATACTTAACCAGTCATTCAGCGGGGCTTCGCGGCCGAGCGATAAGCGTCCCACGGCCATAACTATCCAGCGTGGCTACAGGCGGGTCCGGTGGCGTTTACTTCGGGAATCGGCGGCCGATTCCGCGCGATTAACCCGCCGCTCGGAAATTGGCCGGCCCAGCGTCAATTTGACGCGAAACGCCCATACTGCCAGACCCTCACGAGGAGCGGAACTCCCGATTATTCAAGTCATTCCGAGCGATTCGGCTGGATTACGCCCCACAATCACCCCAGCCTCCGGCGATCCACCCTGACCCGGAACCGGCGCCTCGGACGGCGTTCATCCGCATTCCTGGCGAGAACAGCCCCTGTCACCACCGACGGGCCGAGGATCCAGAAACGAAAAATGGAAAGCGTCGGGATGCCACTCTTTGATTAAGCGAACCGTATCGAAACTGAACCAGGCGCCGTGTGAAGCTGTCAATGCCCCTTGTTTTCAACGAGCCAGCGGATCGCCCTTTCGCCAGTGCGGGCCTCGACATACCAACGAACCGAGCAAACCTTTTTCAATCACAAACACTTGTCCCAATCGAATCAGCTAATTACGTTCAGACCCAACCTACTCCGCGCTACACTGGAGGTGTTGGCGTTCCTGCTTGTTCCCAGGCGCCCCGATGGCCGTGCCATAGGCATTCCTGACTGTGTGGCTCCGTCGACGCGTTGCCTGCCGTACCCTTGGTTGAATATACCGATTGAGGCTTTGCAGTGGCAGTATTCTATTGATTATTAAGTGGTTAGTTTCAAATTGGGTTTGTTTCGTCATTTTCCGCATCGGCTGTCAAGTGGCTTTGTTCCGCATTTTCTTATTCGCCAGGATCGCCGTGCAGCAGGCATTCCTGCTTGCGTTGATTTTTTCGATAGGTCGCCTGCGATGCCCTCCGTCAAACATGCCGATTGAGTCTTCGCAATGCCAGTAGGCTATTGATTATTAAATGTTTATTCCCAAATTGGGTTCGTTTCGTCATTTTCCGTGTCGGCTGTCGAATGGCCCTGTTCCGCATTCCCACGCTGCCAAACCGACACGGAAAATACGCATAGTCGCCCGATTGTACTTCACCGGCGCGGCTATGTTACCTTGGTGGCGTCTGCCCGCCGGATAGCGGTACTGCAAATGAAGTTAGTTTACATTCGTTGGAAAGATGCCGTAGCCGAAGAAGCCACGGATGCCGGTTTGAAGTCCCCCCAGGCGCAATTGGTGGAGCTCCAGGAGATCGGATTCCTCCTGGATGAAAACGAAGAAGCCGTCGAGATCGGGATGGAGATCCACGAAGACGCCGAAGTGCGGCCGGGGCGCTGGCGTCTGCACATCCCCAAAGTCAGTATTCAGGAAATGCGCGTGGTGGAGCTGGAAAAGGCATTCGCCAGAAGACGCAAGAAGACCGTTTGAGCAGCCGCTGGCCGCGGGGCAATGCCCGCGGGTCAAGAGTGCTACTGGCTGGGTGCCGTTTTCCTTCCGCGAGACTGGCAGCCAGCAGAGAGAGTGCACATGGTGGAATCCATTCGCCTGGGCGCTTCCGCGGCCCGCGCGCGGTTTGTGCTATTCGATTTTGACGGCAGCCTCTCGCTCATTCGCACCGGTTGGGTCCGCGTCATGACGCCCATGATGGTGGAAGTGCTCGCCGAACTCGAAACCGGCGAGACCCGAGAGCAGTTGCGCCAGGTGGTGGAAGAGTTCGTCTGGCGTCTCACCGGCAAGGAAACCATCTACCAGATGATGGCGCTGTCGGAGGAAGTGCGGCGCCGCGGCGGCGTTCCGCTCGACCCGCTGGCCTATAAGAAGCGCTACCTGGACCGCCTCTGGCAGGTGATTGGCCACCGCGTCGAAGAGCTCCGCCAGGGCCGTTGCCCGCCCGACAAGTACCTTGTGCCGGGCGCGCGGCGCCTGCTCGAAACCCTCCGGGAGCGCGGCCTCCGCCTCTACCTTGCCAGCGGCACTGACGAAGTCTTTACCAAAGAGGAGGCCGGCCTGCTGGATATCGCGCGCTACTTCGACGGCGGCGTCTACGGCGCGCTTGACGACCTGACTCAATTCTCGAAGGGCATCCTGGTGCGGCGCATTCTGGAGCTGCCCGGCGCGCGCGGCGACCACTTGCTCGGCTTCGGCGACGGTTACGTCGAAATCCAGGAGGTGAAGCAGGCCGGCGGGCTGGCGGTCGGCGTCGCCACCGACGAGCCGGAGTGCCAGGCCGTCGACCAGTGGAAACGGCGGCGGCTGATTGGGGCTGGCGCCGATTACATTATCCCCAACTACCTGTGCCACGATGCGCTGCTAGCGACGCTTTTCACAAACCATGAGCCTCTATGAAATCTTCGACCGCTCGCGCCTCGAGCTGAAGCCCCTGGCCGAGCGCATCCACGACCTTAGCCTGGACCATTGGCTCGCGCTCGACGATCCGGCGCCGCCGTTCTCCCATGCGGACCTCGCCACCGTCTCTTCGCGCCTCGAGCAGGCCCGCGGGACAGGCGCGGCGCGCATCCTCATGATGGGCGCGCACGTGCTCCGCGCCGGCGTCAACCGCCACATCATCGACATGCTGGAGCGCGGCTCAATCGGCCACATCGCCATGAACGGCGCGGGCGCCATCCACGACTACGAGCTGGCGCGCATCGGCGCCACCACTGAAAGCGTGGAACGCTACATCCGCGCCGGAGAGTTCGGTCTCTGGCGGGAGACCGGTGAGTTGAACGACTGGATCCGCGAAGCTGCCGCAGGCGACCTCGGCCTGGGCGAGAACATTGGCCGCCGGATCGACGCCAGCGGCTGGCCCCACAGAGATCTCTCCGTCTTCGCCGCCGCGTACCGCTGCCGGGTGCCCGTCACCGTCCACGTGGGGATCGGTTACGACATCATCCACCAGCATCCCAACTGCGACGGCGCGGCTCTGGGCGCCGCCAGCTACCGCGACTTCCTCGTCTTCGCCCGCGCGGTCGAGCGCCTCGAGGGCGGCGTGCTGCTCAACTTCGGCTCCGCCGTCATGGGCCCGGAGGTGTATCTCAAGGCTCTGGCCATGGCGCGCAACGTGGCGCGCCAGGAGGGACGACCGATTCGCCGCTTCACCACCGCGGTGTTCGACGTGGTCCCCATCCAGGGCGACTTCCGCCGGGAGTTGCCGAAGACCGACCCGGGCTACTACTTCCGCCCGCACAAGACCATCCTGGTTCGCACCGTCGCCGATGGCGGCGAAAGCTTCTACTTCTGCGGCGAGCATCGCGCCACGCTGCCCGCGCTCTGGCGATTGCTTGTGGGGCAGCCATGACCACCGCGGAGATTTTGGCGGCCTTTCCCAGGCTGCGCGCGCTGGTGGTGGGCGACATCTGCCTCGACCGCTGGTGCCGCTACGACCCGGCCTTGGCCGACCCGTCGCGCGAGACCGGTATCCCTCGCATCGCCGTCACGGCCACCGAAGTCACGCCGGGAGGCGGCGGTACCATCGCCAACAATCTGGCGGCTTTGAAGACCGGCTCCGTGGCCGTGCTGGGCCTGGCGGGCGACGATGGTTTCGGTTACGAACTGGAGCATGCGCTGGCCGCCCGCGGCATCTCCATCGACCTGCTGGTTCGGGCGCCCTCCGTCCCCACCTTCACCTACACCAAGCTGATCAACTGCCAGACCGGCCAAGAGGACCTGCCGCGCGTGGACTTCGTGAACTCCCACCCCATACGGGAAGAACTGGAGCGGGAGTTAGTGGACCGGCTGGAAAGCGTAGCTGGCGCCTACGACGTAATTTTGGTTGCGGACCAGGCCGAAACCGCGCAGGGCGGTGTGGTGACCGCCCGCATGCGCGAGGCGCTCGCGCGGATCGCGCCGACAGTCCTGGTTTGGGTGGATTCCCGCATGCGCGCCGAACTCTTCCGCGGCGTGGTGGTGAAGCCCAACCAGCAGGAGGCCGAGGCCGCGTCATTGCGCGCGCTCGGCCGGGTGGATTATGCGGAACTCCGCCGCCACATGGAGGCGCCGTTCCTCATCGTCACCCGCGGAGGCGAAGGCGCTCTGGTGGTGGAGGAGCGCGGTTCCACTCCCGTGGCCGCCCGCCGCGTCCCCAATCCGGTGGACATTTGCGGAGCCGGCGACAGCTTCTCCGCCGGCACGGCCCTCGCGCTGAAGGTGACAGGCGACCCCATCGCTGCCGCGCGCTTCGGAAATCTCGTAGCCTCCATCACCATCATGAAGAAGGGCACCGGGACCGCCTCGCCCGAAGAGGTGCTGGCGGCGGAGCTGTAGGGGCCGGGCATGCGGTACGCACGCAACGTGCCCGGACCCCGCTCCATCCAGACGCAGCGCCGTGGTCCGCTCCCGCGCCCGCACCTCGAGCAGCGTGTCCTGGTGGTTCAGCAGCGCCGACCAGCCGAAAACCTGGCGTGATCGCTCCAAACGGAACTCGCCGCTGTGCATCTGCGTATTAGCCCAAGAGGCACCGCTATGCTTCAGGACTTCATCTTCGGTCTCAAACTCCTTTTCAAGCAACGCGCTTTCACGGTTGCTGCGCTGCTGACGCTGGCTCTGTGCATCGGCGCCAATACCGCTATCTTCACGGTCCTCGAAAACGTGGTTCTCCGGGGGCTGCCGTTCCCTCACGCCGGGGAGCTGGTCACCATGTACAACATCTACCCCGGCGTCGGCGTCTCCGACCGCGGCGCGAACGGCGTCCCGGATTACCTGGACCGCCGCAAGATGACTGACGTCTTCAGCGAGGTGGCGCTCATCGGGGGTGCGGGCTACGAAGTCGGGATGGAGGGGTCTCCGCAGCGTATCCGGGGGCGTTACGTCACGCCCTCGTTCTTCCAGGTGCTGGGCGTGCGGCCGCTCGTCGGGCGCACGTTTACCGAAGAAGAGGCCATCCTCGGCAAGGAGAAGGTCGCAGTCCTCACCGAAGGCTTGTGGAAGGACCTGTTCGCCCGCGATCCGAATGTGGCCGGTAAAGATATCCGGCTGAGCGGCGCACCCTATCGCATTGTCGGCGTGATGCCGGCCACTTTCGGGATCCCCGGAGACGACGATGTCCGCATTTTCACCTCCTTCGCCTTCACGAAGCAGCAGACCAGCGACCAGGCCCGGCACAGCAACAGTTGGGGGATGATTGCGCGGCTGAAGCCGGGCGTCACTCTGGCCCAGGCGCAGGAGCGCATCAACGACCTGAACCGCCGCAACCTCGATATCTTTCCGCAGCTTCGCCAACTGCTCATCAATGCGCGCTTCGCCACCAAGGTGATCGGCTTGAGGGATGAGCTCACACGCGATATCCGGCCCACGTTGTATCTTCTGCAAATCGCGGTCGCGGTGGTGCTGCTCATTGGCTGCGTGAACCTGGCCAACCTGATGCTGGTCCGGTCGAACGTGCGCATGAAGGAGTTTGCCATCCGCTACAGTCTGGGGGCGGGCCGTTGGCGGCTGATCCGCCAGTTGCTCACCGAAAGCGTGGCCCTCGCCCTGATGGGCGGCGCGCTGGGAATCGCCGTGGCCTACGGCGGCGTCCGCCTGCTTTCCTACCTGGGCGCGAAGGACCTGCCGCGGGGCGCCACCATCGGGATGGACCCCGGCGCGCTGGCCTTCACCGCCGCCATCGCCCTTATTACCGGCATGGTGTTCGGCGGCATGCCTCTGGTCCACGTGCTCCGCCAGGATCTGAACGCGGTATTCCGCGGCAACGAGCGCACGGGAACCGCCGCGCGCGGCGCAGTCTGGGTGCGCTCGGTGTTGGTGGTATGCCAGTTCGCCTTCGCGTTCGTACTGCTTATCGGAGCGGGGCTGCTCACCATGAGCTTTGCGCGGCTGCTTCGGGTGGACCCGGGGTTCCAGCCGGAAAACGTGGTCACGGCCCAGGTTGCGGCGCCGCGGGTTCGTTATGGGGATGACGCCCGCGTGCGGAATTTCTTGGCGGACCTGATCCAGCGGCTGTCCGTGATTCCCGGAGTGCGCCATGCGGGCGCGACGACGTATCTGCCGTTCAGCGGCAACAACAACTCCAGCGTCATCACGATCGTCGGCCGTGCCCTCGCACAGGGGGAGAATCCCCCCGTGCCCGGCTGGAACATCGTGGCTCCGGGCTATCTCCAGGCTATGCGCATCCCCTTGATTCAGGGCCGCGACATTTTCGATTCCGACGGCCCCGATGCGCAGAAAGTCGTAATCATCGACCAGTTCCTGGCGCGCAAGTACTTCCCCAAAGGCGACGCCATTGGCGCCAAAATCAACCGCGGACTCCAGGTTCCCGGAGACCCGCGAAAGCCCGACGAGTGCACCATCGTGGGCGTGGCTGGCAGCGTCAAGACCGGCAACCTCGCCGAGAGCAACCCCGTGGGGCAGGTTTACTTTTCTTACAAACAGTATGTGCCGCGAACCGTGCACCTGGTGTTGCGGACCCAGCGCGACGACCCGCAACTGATTGCCGCCATCCGCCGCACGCTTCACCAGGCGGACCCGGAGATGCCGTTGTTCGACGTCAAGAGCATGCCCGAACGGCTGGCGGCTTCGTTGCGGAACCAGCGCGCGGCCATGGCGCTGTGCCTCATCTTCGCGGGCCTGGCTCTGCTGCTGGCGGCCATCGGCATCTATGGCGTCCTGGCATACTCGATTTCACAGCGCACGCGCGAGTTCGGCATTCGCGTGGCCCTCGGCGCCGGCGGACGGGAACTCGTCCGCATGGTGGTAGGGCAGGGCCTGCGCATGGCCGCATTTGGACTGGCGGCGGGAGCCGCGGGCGCTTTCGCTCTCACGCGCATGATGTCGGCCCTGCTGTTCGGTGTCCGCCCGTCCGACCCCGTGGTATTTCTGGCAGTGGCAGCCGTGCTCGGCGCCGTGGCCTCCATCGCCTCGTTGATCCCGTCGGCCCGCGCTGCCCGCATCACGCCCGCCGTAGCGCTCCGCTACGAATGAACTTCGAGAAACTGCGCCCGTCCCGCGGATTGCGAACCGCGTTGCCGCTGAAAATCCGCCGACCCGAATGTTGTACGATGATTTGAAAGCGGCTGTTGTGGAAACCGCGGAGTTGGCGCCGCGCGCGCTTAAGCCCGCCTGTTATCGACACTTACGGCCAAGCCGGCGGCCGCTCGGGAGGATGGATGGGAACTGGCCAAAACTCCGGTGTGACACCGGCACTCGAATCGCGTCAAGACAGGCGGACCGCGATCTCCTGGCTGCTGGGAGGCGGCGTCGCCGCTTCCCTCGCCTCGTTCTTCTATCCCGTTGTGCGCTTCATCAACCCGCCGCAGGTTTCGGAAGCCTCCGTGAATGAAGTGGACGCGGGCAAAGTGCAGGACCTCAAGCCCAATTCCGGAAAAATCGTGAGGTTTGGAAACAAGCCCGCCCTCCTGGTGCGGATCAATGACACCGAGTGGAAGGCATTTTCGGCCGTGTGCACGCATTTGAACTGCACTGTCCAATACCGCGAATCGCGCCGGGACATCTGGTGCGCCTGCCATAACGGCACCTATGACTTGAACGGCCGGGTGCAATCCGGGCCTCCGCCCAGGCCACTCGAAGAACTGGTTGTGCAGATCCGCGGCGACGAGGTCGTCATTTCGCGCCGGGCGTGATGAGGGAGACCAACTTGCCTGCGACTGAACTGAAAAGCAAAACACTCAATTGGCTGGATGAACGCACCGGCTGGCGCACGGTCCGCGATCTGATGGACCACAAGGTGGTGCCGCTGCATGCCCGGACCGCCTGGTACTACTTCGGCGGGATTACCCTGTTCCTGCTGGGAATCCAGCTCATCACCGGGGTTCTGCTGCTGCTTTACTACCGCCCCAGCGTCGCCGAAGCCTTCGACAGCGTGCGCTTCATCATGACCCGGGTGGAGTTCGGGTGGCTCATTCGGTCGATCCATAGCTGGTCAGCCAACCTTCTGATCCTGGCGGCCTTCATCCACATGTTCAGCGTCGCCTTCACGCACGCTTACCGGCGCCCGCGCGAGCTGACCTGGCTTACCGGCATCGCGTTGCTGGGCCTGATGCTGGCTTTCGGCTTCAGCGGGTACCTGCTGCCATGGAACCAGATCTCCTATTTCGCCACCAAGGTGGGAACCGACGTGGCCGCCAGCGTCCCCATAGCCGGTCCGGCCATCGCCCGGTTCTTGCGGGGCGGCGAAGACGTGGGCGCCGCCACCCTCACCCGCTTCTTCGCCTTCCACGTCATGATTCTGCCCCTCCTCACGTTCGGCCTGGTGGGCATGCATCTTCTGCTGGTCCAGAAGCACGGAATGAGCACGCCCAGCGGCGTCTCTCCTTCCCAGCTCGCGCAAATGAAGTTCTTTCCGAACTTCTTCCTGCGCGAGCTGGCGGTCTGGTACGGGGTACTGGGGGTTCTCGGGACGCTGGCCGCCATCTTCCCCTGGGAACTCGGAGTGAAGGCCGACCCCTTCGCCTCGGCCCCGGCAGGCATCCGGCCGGAATGGTATTTCCTGGCGCAGTTCTACACCCTGAAGCTGATCCCCAGCCACGTTTGGTTCTTCGAAGGCGAGCTCCTGGGCCTGCTGGGCTTCGGGCTGCTGGCCGCCGCATGGGTTGGGCTGCCGTTCTGGGCCACCAGCCGCAACGGCGAGCAGCGCGCCAGGCTCGTTACGGGCGTGGGCGTCTTCCTGATCTGTTATCTCGCGACCTTCACGATTCTGGGTTACCTCAAATGAGAGCGCCTGCCATCCTCTTCCTCGTCTATTGGAGCCTCAGCGGCGGGGCGCCCTCCGCGCCCGCCGAGGATTCTTGCGTGACCTGCCACTCCGCCATGGAGGAAGGCACAAAAGGTCCCGCAACGCTCATCAAGAATGACGTCCATATCGCCCACGGCCTCAGTTGTGCCGATTGCCACGGCGGCGACCGCACCAGCGACGATCCCGCCATCGCCATGAGCAAGGCGAAAGGCTTCAAAGGCAAGCCGGCCCGAACCGCCATTCCGAAGTTCTGCGCGAGCTGCCACAGCAATCCCGACATCATGCGCAGATTTGCGCCGGCGGAACGCGTCGATCAGTATGAGCTGTACCAGACCAGCGTTCACGGCAAGCGCCTGGCGGCCGGCGATACCAATGTGGCTACCTGCATCGACTGCCACAGCGTCCACGACATCCGCCCGGTCAAGGACAGCATGTCCCCGGTCCATCCGCTGCACGTCGCGGAAACCTGCTCGCGCTGCCACTCCGACAAGCAGAAGATGGCCCCATACAAGATCCCCACCAACCAGTTCGAAGAGTACCGCACCAGCGTCCATTGGGAGGCCATGACCAAGCGGGGCGACCTCTCCGCGCCGAGTTGCGCGTCGTGCCACGGCAACCATGGCGCCAAGCCTCCGCAAGTGGAATCCGTAGCCGCGGTGTGCGGAACCTGCCATGTGCTGTTCGAAGAGTTGTACCAGAAGAGCGTCCACAAGGCCGTCTTCTCGGGGGGGGTGCCCTCTGGGCCCGGCGGCGGAGGCTGCATCGTCTGCCACTCCAACCACGGGATTCACCAGCCCTCTACCGCCATGCTGGTTGGCTCCGGCGCGGTCTGCTCCGGGTGCCACGAGGCCGGAACCGGCCCGGCCAAGACGGCCGCGCAGATGGCCGCGTGGATCGACGGGCTGGATCGCGCGCTGAAACAATCCGAGACCGTGCTGGCGCGCGCCGAAGAGTCCGGTATGGAAGTCTCCGAAGCGCAGGTGCGCCTGATCGACGGCCGCGAGAACCTGGTGAAATCCCGCCTGGCCCTGCACGCCATGGAGCCTGCGGAGATGCGCAAACCCATCGACGCGGGCATGGCCATTGCCAAGGAGACGCTCGAAGCCGGCCAGGCAGCCTTGCGGGAGAAGGATTTCCGCCGCCTGGGCCTGGCCGTCTCGGTGATCTTGATTGGCATTGCGATTTTAGCCATCCGCATGCTGATCCGCCGGATCGAGGCCAACCGCGAACTGCCCGGCCCGCAACAGGGACCTTCATAAGAGCCGTCGCCAAGGGCCGGGTGCTAGAATTGGATCTCCCGCATGCCCCCTCGTGCCGCCAGCCGCCCGGCGCCCCCTGTCAAGAAGCCGCCCGCGGCCGCGCCGCGCTGGTTGCGGCCGGTCATCCTGGCGCTCTCCGCATTCCTGTTGATGGGCTGGTTCTCCAGCGAGGTTTCCGATCCGGACACGTGGTGGCTGCTCAAGAGCGGCCAATACATCTGGCAGACTCATAAACTGCCAGTCCCCGATCCTTTCGCGTACACCACTTACTTAGGCAAGCCGGCTTTTCCGGGCGAAGAGCACATGCGCGATTTCGACCTGACCCACGAGTGGCTCTCGGAAGTGTTCTTTTACCTGGTTTACGCCGCCGGCGGGTTCGCCGGGCTGGTTCTCTTGCGCGCGGCGCTGCTCACCGGCTTCTGCGGAGTCGTCGGGCTGGTGGCGTTTCACCGATCCAGAGGCTTCTATCGCGCGCTGGGTGCGGCATTCTTGGCCGCCAGCATCGCGGACAAGTTCCGGTCGGACCGTCCGTTCCTGATCGGTTTCCTGCTGCTGGCCCTGGTCGTCGCCGCCCTGGAATACCGCCGATTCCTGTGGTTGCTGCCTCCGGTCTTTGTGGTCTGGGCGAACATGCACGGCGGGTTCTTCCTGGGCTGGGCGCCGCTGGGCGCATACTGCGCCGAGGCTTTGTTCCTGCGATGGCGCGGCCGGCCGCTGGCCGATGAGCGCCGCCTGTGGATGGTGACCGCCGCCTGCATCCTGGTGTCGGGTCTGAACCTCAACGGCTTTCGCGCCGTCACCATCCTGTCGACTTATCAGCACAGCGCCTTGCAGACGTCCCTGTGGGAATGGCAGCACACGGCGCTATGGCCTCCGGAGATGTTCGGTGTGGTGCTATTCGCCGCCGCCGCGGCGCTGCTATGGGCAAGGGGCAAGGCTCGCGTGGCCGACTGGCTGCTGTTCCTGGCCTTCGCCTATGCCGGCATCGACGTGGTCCGGAATGTCATCCTGATGGCCCTGATCGGGCCTATCGTGATTGCGAGTTACATCCCCTGGAAGCGCATCATGCCGGCGCCGGCCGAGTTCCTCGTGGCCGTCCTGGTGCTGGCTGGCGCGGGTGCCGAGATCGCGCGTGGCAGCGCTTTCCAGTTTCGCGCCGCCGAGTGGAGATACCCTGGCGGGGCCGCCGATTTCCTGCTGGCGCATCACGTCTCCGAACCGATGTTCAACACTTACGGATATGGCGGCTACCTGATGTGGCGGCTGTGGCCGCAGGAGCGGGTCTTCATCGATGGGCGCGCGCTCAACGAATCGGTGTTCCAGGACTACCGGCGGATCGCCGGCAACGCCGACTCCACCGGCGGCAAGAGCGGCGACGAACTCCTCGCTCAGTACGGGATTCAAGTCATCGTCATGGACGGGTTTGAATTCACCTCGGGCGAGCCTTACCTGCTCCCGGCCGCCCTTTCCGATCCCAGCCAGAAGGAATGGAAGCTGGTCTACCAGGATGCGCAGGCCATGGTCTTCATGCGCCATCCGCCGCCGGGCGTTGCTCCCCTGAATCCTCTCGACGCGCTCGCCAGCATGGAGGCGCAGTGCGCCGGGCACATCCGGCACGTTCCGTGGCAGCCGCGCTGCGCCCGCGGCTTAGGCCAGTTGTTCGCCCGCATCGGCGACATGCCCCGCGCCCGCCAATGGATGGCCTTCTATCTGGAACACCGGACCGAGTCCGACGCGGAAGCCGACAGCATTTACCGTCGGCTGCTGGGAACGCCGTAGGGCCGGCGGCCGCCTAAAGAGAGATGATTTTCAGGCCGGGGATCATTTGGAAATGACGCGGGTTGCGGGTCCCGAGTGCGTAACCGAAGTGCAACGCCGTAATGCCGATCAGCAGGTCGGCAAAGGGGATGACGCTCCCTGTCTTTCTCGCTTCGGTGTCAATCTTGGCCGCGGCCTGGGCCATCTCCCTGGTAAACGGCTCAACCGGAACCGCCGCGAAAACCGTGTCGAGATAATCTCGGCGCTTTTGGGCCAACTCGGTGGTGCTGGCACGATGAAGCCCATGTTCCAGTTCGATGACGCTGATGGATGACAGCACGATTTCGGTTTCGCCAAACTCCTCTGCGAGCGTGGTCAGCAATTGACTGACGGGCCGGGCGGCACGCTCGGCGGCGATGAGCACGCCGGAGTCGAGGACTAATCCCATGAAGGTGGATGCAGCGGCTCCCGGTGCGCCTCGATAGCCGCCTGCACATCTCTCGCGAAGTCGGGATCGGGCACTGGCGCGTAGCCGAGCCTCTCTTCATACGCCTTTGCCAGGGCGATGCATTCGCTGATCTTCCGGCCCGGACCTTGCGGCGTCCTAATGACTGCCACGGGCTGGTGGTCATGCTCCACGATCACCTCGACACCGTGCTGGACCCTGACCAGCACAGCATGGATATCGCGGGCGAGTTCGGCTTCCGTGATGCGAACCGTCGCCATATCCTCGATGATAGCGTTTCCTCCTGTTCGTTGTCCTCTCTACCACCCAGAGGTCTCCCCCACTTGTGGGCACGTCGAACATTCCCACAAACAGGGCCGACAACGTCCTGATGTCCGTCAATGCTTTCGGGCTATACTGTTAGTTTCAGAGGGATGGTATGAGAAAGTACGGCAAGTTCGCCGCATTGATCGTCGTCGTAGTCGGTACCCTGGCGTGGCTGGCGACAACCGGGATGAACGAAACCAAGACCTACTATAAGACCATCTCCGAGCTTGGCCAGATGGGAAACCAGGCATACGGAAAACGGCTCCGCGTGGGGGGCGACGTGGAGAGCGGTTCCATACAGCGCGCCGGCAGCCAGGTGCAATTTGTGCTGGTCCAGGACAAGTTGAAGCTGAAAGTAGCGTACACGGGCACCGATCCCCTGCCGGATACCTTCCGCGATGGCGCCCAGGCGCTCGCCGACGGCAAGCTCGGCAAGGATGGCGTGTTCCGCGCCAAAACCATCCAAGCCAAGTGCGCTTCGAAATACGAAGCTAAGCCGGGACAGTTGCCGTCCGGCGAGGCCGCGCCCAATATCAATAAGGGCAAGAGCAGCATCTAGAGGGGGATAATGGAAAATCTGGGTTCGCTGGCCATCCTGCTGGCCTTCTGTGTGGCCTTATACGCCACGGTGGCTTCCGTCATCGGTCGCATCCGGCGCAAGCCTTTTCTGGTGGTTAGCGCCGAGCGCGCGGTCTACTCCGTCTGGGTGTTGGTCAGTCTCGCCTCCGGCATCCTGGTCCACTCCCTCATGACCAGCGATTTCCGGTTCGCCTACGTGGCGGAGCACTCCAACCGCGGCATGCCCATGCTGTACAAGTTCGCGGCCTGGTGGGGCGGGCAGGAAGGGTCGCTGCTGTTCTGGAGCTGGCTGCTCTCCGCCTATGCCGCGGTGGTGGTCTTTACCAACCGGCGCAAGCACCGCGACATGATGCCGTACGTGGTCGCCGTACTGACCACGGTGCAGGCGTTCTTTCTGGTTCTCAACAACTTCATCGCCAATCCGTTCCAGATGCTGGCGACGGACAAGCTCATCGTCGCGGTGCCCGACGGCAACGGGCTGAGCCCGCTGCTGCAATACCCCGCCATGGCGATTCACCCGCCCATGCTGTACCTGGGCTACGTGGGATTCGCCGTGCCTTTCGCGTTCGCCATCGGGTCGCTCATCACGCGCCAGCCGGGCGATGGCTGGATCCACACCACCCGCCGATGGACACTGGTTACTTGGCTGTTCCAAAGCACGGGCGTCATACTGGGCGCGGCGTGGGCCTACCACGTGCTGGGCTGGGGCGGCTATTGGGGTTGGGACCCGGTGGAAAACGCTTCCCTGCTGCCCTGGCTCAGCGGTACGGCGTATCTGCATTCGGTGATGATGCAGGAGAAGAAAGGCATGATGAAGGTCTGGAACATCGTGCTGGTCTCGGCCACCTTCTTCCTGTGCATCCTGGGGACGTTCCTCACCCGCTCGGGCGTGGTGCAGTCGGTGCACGCCTTTGCGCGGTCGGAGATCGGCAAGTACTTCGTGACCTTCCTGGCCGTGGGCATCGCGGCCACGATCTACCTGATTCTGGATCGCCTCGATTACCTCAAGAGCGAGGCGCAACTGGAAAGCGTGGTCTCGCGCGAATCCAGCTTCCTGTTCAACAACCTGATCCTGCTGGCGAGCTGTTTCGCGGTGCTGTGGGGCACGCTGTTCCCGGTGATTTCCGAAGCCTTGACCGGCGACAAGATTTCGCTCGACGCCGACTGGTACAACCGCCTGATGGTGCCCATCGGGCTGTTCCTGCTGTTCCTCACGGGGGTGGGACCGCTGTTTGCGTGGCGTAGAACGTCGCTCGACAGCCTGCGGCGGAATTTCCAGTGGCCGGGCATGGCGTCGCTGGTGCTGGTAGGCGCGCTGCTGGCGGCGGGCGTGCGGCACTTCTACGCGCTGATTTCATTCGGCTTCTGCCTGTTCGTGGCGCTGACCGTGATCATCGAGTTCTACAAGGGCGCGCGTTCCATCGCCGCCAAGAACGATATGAACTGGCTGCGCGCCACGGTCGAGCTGACCCACCGGAATACCAGGCGCTACGGCGGGTACCTGGTGCACATGGGGATCGTCCTGATGTTCATCGGGTTCACGGGCCACGCGTTCAACCAGAGCGAAGTGAAAGAACTGAACACCGGCGACACCATGCGCGTGGGGACCTACGACCTGAAGATGGTGAACCTCGAGCAGGGCGAGAACGACAACTACTCCTGGCATCGCGCTACCATGCAGGTTTCGAAGAACGGCGATCCGCTGGGCGCTCTCGGACCCGAGAAGCGCTTCTATAAGGCCAGCCGCCAGGGCACTTCGGAGGTCGGCATCCGGCAGCGGCCCAACGAAGACCTGTACCTGAATTTTGGCGGCATGTCGGACGACAACCAGCGCGCGGTGATCCAGGCGTACGTCTTCCCGCTGGTTTCGTGGATCTGGATCGGCGGCCTGGTGCTGATTGGCGGCACGCTGGTGTGCCTGGTTCCGATCAAGATTAAGATGCAGTACGCCCGCACGGAGGTGGTGGGCGTCATGAAGAAACATGCGACGGTTCAAAACTAGTTTGCTGGCCGTGATTCTGGCGGCTGCGGCGGGCCCAGTGGCCACCCCGCAGACGGCCTCCGAGAAGCCCAGCCTGGACGTGCGCCGTGTGGCGGCGCGGCTCGCCTGCCAGTGCGGGTGCAAAGATTCGGTGGCCACTTGCAGCATGCTGGAGTGCAGCTTCTCCAAGCCCGCCAAGCTGCGCATTGCGCAGATGCAGGCCGTGGGCATGTCCGACGAACAGATTATCCAGGCGTTCATCCGCGATTACGGCCCGGGGATTTATCTGGCGCCTCCCAACGCCTGGGGGTGGATTGTCCCGTATGCCTCCGTTCTGCTGGGACTGGTGATGATCTGGCTGTTCGTGAAAAAATACCGGAAGCCCAAGGCGCTGGCGGAAATCGGGTTGCTGGAGATCGACGACCCCGCCCTTGAGAAGTACAAGGACCAGATCGAAAAGGACCTGGCGAAGCTGGAATGATCATTGCTGTTGCGTGCGTCATCGCGATCGTCGTCATCGCGTTCATACTTGGGGTGAGGGCGAAGGACCTGCCCGAGCCCGAGCCGGAGTCTCCGTTTCTGCACCTGGACGAGCGCAAGGCCGCCATTTACGAGAACCTGCGCGACCTTCAGTTCGAATACCGGCTGGGCAAACTTTCCGATCAGGATTACCAGAACACCAAGAAAGACCTCCAGAAGGAGCTGGCATCGGTGCTGGCGGATATCGACAAACTCAAAGCCCAGTTGAACGGTGGGGCAGACGATCGGTTTTTGTCGTCTGCCATCGGGCAGCCGGTGCCCGTGAGTACGCCAACTGGCTTCACATGTGCCTCTTGCGGTGCTAAGTTCGACAAATACATGAGGTTCTGTGGCGAGTGTGGTAAGCCCATGAAGGCGGCTCAGACATGAGGAGAATTGGTGTTGTTCTGCTGGTGTGCGCCACCGCCATGGCGGCCACGAAAGTCGCCAAGCACATGATCCTGTTCGAGCCGGGCGGCGGGCAGATGGTGGTCAACGAAACCTATCTGTGCAACACGGCCGGGAACGAAACGCGTGGCGGCAGGCTGCAATTCTACTTGCCGGCGGCAGCCAACGGTAAAGTCCAGGTGAACGCCACCGCCCCTGGCGGCACGCCCATTGAGGCCGCGGTGAAGAAGACCTCGAAGCCGGATGTCTATGCGGTGGATTTTCCGGTGAAGCCGGGCGAGACGCGGTTCGACCTCACCTACACCGTGCCCTACACCGACGGCACGGCGTACGAGGGCAAGATCGTCACCAGGGACGACAACACGTACCTCATCGCGCCCAGCGGAGTGACGCTCCAGGGAGAGAACCTCAACGACCTGGGACAGGAACCGCGCACGCAGGCTCACATTTACGGGCTGACGGGCGCCGCGTACAAAGTCGTGTTGACTGCCGCCGCAGCGGCTGCTCCGGAGGAGAACGCGGACTCCCCGGATTCCGACAGCGGCCCCCGCATCGAGCAGATCATGCCGCGGATATATGGCCAGGCCAAGCTGATCCTGGCGCTGGCGCTGGGCGCGCTGGCGCTGGGCTTGGCGCTGCTCTACCGCGCGGCGCCCCCAACCGCAACCAAGGAGACCAATGAGCGCGGTCGCCGTTGACGGCGTCTGGAAGTTCTATGGCGACTTCCCCGCCCTGCGCGACGTGCGGTTGGAAGTCCCGCCGGGATCCTGTCTGGCGCTGATCGGGCGCAACGGCGCGGGCAAGACCACGCTGCTGCGCATCGTCGCCGGCTTTTCGCGGCCGGGCCGCGGCCAGGTTCGGATTTTCGGCAACCCGCCGCGCGAAACTGAAACGCGGCGGCAAGTCGGGTTCATCGGCCACGGGATCTCGGTCTACGACGAGCTGTCGGCCCTGGAGAACCTGACGCTGTTCGGCAGGCTTTACGGATTGGCCAATCCGCGCCGCTCGGCTCTGGAATGGCTCGAACGCACGGGATTGGAGCGCGTCCGGAACGGCCTGGTGCGCGAGTTTTCGCGCGGCATGCGGCAGCGGCTGGCGGTGGCGCGCGCGTTCCTGCACGAGCCGTCGGTGTTGCTGCTCGACGAGCCGTTCACGGCGCTGGACGATCGCGCGGTGGCGGTGCTGCAAACGCTGCTGCGGGATGCCCTGGCCAAAGGCAAGACCATTGTGATGTCCACTCACCAGTTGCGGGAAGCCCTCGAGCTGGCCTCGCACGTCGCGCTGCTCAACCGCGGACAGGTGGCCTTTTACGGCCCGCGCACGCCGGAAATGGTGGCCGATCCCGGCCTGGTTTATGCGCGATACAGCGAGGGCTGATGGGATTCTTCCGCCAGGTGTTCGTCATCGCCGTCAAGGATCTGCGCGCCGAGATCCGCACCAAGGAGGCCATCAACGCGTCGTTCGCTTTCGCCCTGGTGATCCTGCTGCTGTTCAGCTTCGCCTTCGATCCATCGGCGGAGACCACGCGCGAAATCTCCGGCGGGCTGCTGTGGATCGTGTTCGCGTTCGCCGGCGCGCTGGTGCTGAACCGCAGTTTCGCACGCGAGCTGCCCAACGACTGCCTGGACGCGCTGATCGCCGCGCCCATTTCGGGGGCGGCCCTGTTCCTCGGCAAGGCGCTCGCCAATTTCCTGCTGGTCTCGGCGGTAGAGCTGGTTTCGTTGCCGGTTTTCGGCATCTTCTATAATGTGCGGTGGACCTCGCAGTTCTGGGAGCTCATGCTGGTGCTGGCGCTGGGCACCTGGGCCTTGACGGTGATCGGCACGATCTTCAGCGCGCTCACGGTCAACATAAGGCTGCGCGAGGTGATGCTGCCGATGCTGACCTATCCGATTCTGGTGCCGGCTCTGTTGGGCGCGATGCAGTTGACCACGGATCTGGTTGCGGGCCGCCCGATCGGCCCGGACACGGCGGCGTGGCTGAAAATGCTGATCGGCTTCGACGTAGTTTACACCGCGGTCTCGCTGGTTCTGGTCGAGACCGTGCTGGTGGGATGATAGTTCTTTATGCGTGAAAAGATCCTTTACGTTCTGGGCATTGTGGCGCTCGCGATTCTGGCGTGGAATATCAATGCCATCGCCCGCCTGCCGCAAGAGGCGCAGCAGGGGGTGACGTTCAAGATCATTTTCTTCCACGTCCCGGTGGCCATTACGGCGCTGACCGCGGCCGCGGTAGCGCTGCTGGGAAGCGTGCTGTTCCTGGTCACGAAGAACTTCAAGTACGACGCGCTGGCGGTGGCGGTGACGGAAGTGGGCCTGGCGTTCCTGGCGGCCAACCTGGTGACCGGTTCCATCTGGGGACGCGAGATTTGGGGCGTCTGGTGGGCCTGGGACGCGCGCCTGACCTCGGCGCTGGTGTGCTGGTTGCTGTACGCCGGCTACCTGATGTTGCGCAGGGCCATCGAAGAGCCAACTCAGCGCGCTACGTTTGCGGCGGTGTTTTCGATTTTCGCGTTCATCGACGTGCCCATCGTGATCTTTTCGATCAAGTGGTGGCAAAACTTGCAGCATCCGCGGCCGGTCTTCTGGGCGGGCGGAAGCTTCCCACCGGACTGGACGAGGCACTTCCTGTGGAACATGGCCGCCATGCTGCTGCTCGGCATCGTGATGGTTGCCGTGCGCCTGCGGCAGGAAGAAGCCCAACGGGAAATCGATTCGCTGCGCCGCATGGCGCATGTTCTGTGACGGAGTTTCTCTTATGCACCTGATTTCGCAAACGCCGCTTGTCGCGCAACTCGTATCCGAAGCGGAGCGCCTCCAGCACCAGTACGAGTACTTGAGCTACGGCCTGACCGCCGCGTGGATCATTCTGGTGATCTACGTTCTGATGATGGTGGCGCGCGAGCGCAAGCTCAAGCGCGAGATTGCCAGCCTGAAGGCGATGCTGGAGGACAAGCCCCGCACGGAGCCGCGACCGTAAGGGAGCGGAGGCTTCACCATTCCAGCGTGTTCACCAACTGTGCCACGTTCGGAATCTTCTCGCGCCTGAGAAAATCCGCCAACTCCCCGGCTATGCGCACGGGCGACCGCGGGTCCCAAAACGTAGCCGTACCCACCTGAATGGCGCTGGCGCCGGCGATCAGAAACTCGGCGGCGTCCGTGCCGGTGGCGATTCCGCCCAGGCCAACTACGGGAATCTTCACCACCCGCGCCGCCTGGCACACGAGCCGCAGGGCGATAGGCTTGATGGCGGGACCGGAAAGCCCGCCGAAACCCGCGCCGATGCGGGAGCGGCGCGTGTGTGCGTCGATGGCCAGGGCGATGAAGGTGTTCACCAGCGAGAGCGCATCGGCGCCGCTCTCCTCCGCCGCGCGCGCCAGGGGCTCGATGGCGCTCACGTTGGGTGAGAGCTTCACCATCACCGGCCGGCGCGCCACACGCTTGACGGCCGTCACCACGCCCGCCAGCAGCGTGGGGTCGCTCGAGAAGTAGATGCCGCCGTGGCTGGTGTTGGGACACGAGACGTTTAGCTCGTAGCCGGCCAGGCCCGCGTGGTCTTCGAGCACGCGCACCACCTCCGCGTAGTCTTCGGTCTGGTAGCCGAAGACATTGGCGAAAACCGCCGTACGGAGTTTGGCCAGCGCGGGCAGCTTTTCGATCGCGAAGGCCCGGACGCCGATGTTCTGAAGGCCGACGGAGTTGATCATGCCGCCCACGGTTTCGTAAACCCGCGGCGGCGGGTTGCCTTCAATCGGCTCGCGCGAGAGTCCTTTCACCACCAGGCCGCCGAGCGCCTCGAGGTCCACCAGTTTCTCGAATTCGAGGCCGTAGCCAAACGTGCCCGAGGCCGCCAGGACGGGGTTGCGCAGGGCGATACCGCAGAGGGACATTGCCAGGGAAGGAATCGCCATGAGAAACGAGTGTATCAGAGGCGGAAGTAGTGTTATAGTGTTACCTTCATTACATCGCTTCCGGGTCCAGCGCCCCCTGGGTCCGAACGGAAGGGCAGGCAGATGATAGAGGCGAAAAGCGTGCTCGGCTTGGCCACGATTCGCAAGAACCGGGGCATCTCTCTCGAGCAGATTGCTGAATCGACCAAGATCGGCGTCCGCTGCCTCGAAGCCATTGAGCGGGGGGAGTTCCAGAAGCTGCCTGGCGGCATTTACAGCACCAGCTACATTCGCCAGTATGCGCGCGCCATCGATTACGATGAGAGCGCCCTCCTGGCCTTCTACCATCGCGAGACGGGCGGGGGAACTTCGTCCCGAAGCGGCAATGACGATCAGGACGTGGTCCGCGGATTCCGTCCGGCGTCCGACATCGCGAGATCATAACCGCCGGCCATCCGGCTGCGCGCGCACCGATTGCCAGCTTACAGCTTCTTTTCCGCAAGGCGTGTGGCGAATTTCGCGACGTTGACGATGGCGCGCTCGTGTGTGCCCTCGCCGATTTTTTCCTTTTCGTCCCAGGCTTCCACGCGAAATTGAATGCGGCGGTCGTTCACGGCGATGACTTCCGCCGTGAAAGTCACCACCGCGCCAATGGGCGCGGCGGCGAGGTGGTACACGTCTACGTGAGTGCCCACGGTGTCGAAGCCGGCATCGAGGAGCGGCAGCACGGCGTCGCGGCAGGTCAGTTCCATGTGGCCGATCATGTGCGGCGTCGAGAGCACACGCGGGCCCTCCATCCCCAGGAAGGTGATGGCGGACTCGCTGGTGACGAGGAGCTTGTCTTCGCCTCTGGCGCCGATCGGGATATTGGGCATGGGAGTCTTACGCGGCGGCCAGGCCGGCCAGGACGCCGCGCATGTAGAACATAGAACGCAGCACGCCGGGCAGTGGGTCCTTGGCGTTGATCTCGTATTCCAGGTTCACGCATCCCTGGTAGTTCATTTTCTTCAGTTGCTTGAAAATGGCCGGGAGCGGCATGACACCCTCGCCCACGTCGCACTGGCTGTCGCGGCTCTTGAAATCGCGCAGGTCTTTGACGTGCATGTCGAAGAGACGCTTGCCGGCCAGGGCGATGCTCTCGACCACGTCGACGCCGGTGCGCGCGGTGTGGCCGACGTCGATGCACAGGCCCACGCGCGGGTCCATGTCGCGGACCGCTTCCAGAACCGACTGCGGCGAAGGAAAGTCCTTCTGCTCGGGACCGTGGTTGTGGATGGCGATCTTCATGTCGTATTCCTTGACGAACTTCTCCACCGTCCGGATGTTGGAGTGCGTGGGAATGCAGACCATCATGGAGAGGCCGAGATTCCTGACGATCTCGAACCGCTGGCGGATATCGTCGGGGTCGTCTTTCGCCAGGCTGATGTTGCCGGCGCTTGTGACCTTGAGACCGGCGGCGTCGAACTCGGCGCGAGCCTGCTTGAGTTCCTGCGGAGTGCTGTTGTAGGCGAAGTGAACGCCGTCCTTGATGCTGGTCCAGGGCGCCTGGACCACCTTGAGCATTTCGATGGTCTTGGCGCGGTCGAAACTGCGAAACGTATAGGTGGCGATTCCGAGCTTGATGCCCCAGGGCTCGGGCTCGATCTTGGCGGAGGCAGGCGAGACTCCGGCGGCGCTCAGGCCCGCGATTCCCGCGGCGGCGCCCAAAAAGTTGCGGCGTGTGGTATGGAGCTTCATGGAATCCGATTCTCCCGTAACTTCCAATTCTAAGCCACTGGCAGGGCGCTAGGTACTCCTACCGCACCCCTCCGCTCCCTAACCCGGCGAAGCCGGAACCAAACAGGAAGACTGCTATTCGACGCGGAGACGCGAAGACGCGGAGTTCAACGCGGAGAAAAAGCAAAGTCAAAACCTGAGAGCGC
>JBEKYW010000029.1:0-80047 GCA_049510555.1 Bryobacteraceae bacterium | reverse complement strand
GTCTCCGCTTCACCGGCATTTTCAGCATAAATCCTACCCGCCCTCGGCGGAAAGGATTTATCATCGAACGGTAGACAGTGTCTTAACTGTTTGTCTCACGAAACGGGGCAACCCCCATCCGGCATCGGGTATACCGCTCCTGAAGGATGGAGTGAAGTGATGTCAGTCTTTCTGCCAGTCGCCGGAATTAGCATCAACATCTGGATACTGATCGGCGCGGGAGGCTTAGTGGGCTTCCTGTCTGGCTTGCTCGGGGTAGGCGGTGGATTCTTGCTCACCCCCATCCTCATGATGGTCGGCATTCCTCCGACCATCGCTGCCGCTTCCGACTCGTGCCAGATCGTGGCGGCTTCGTCCTCGGGCGTTGCGGCTCATTTCCGGCTGGGCAACGTGGATTTCAAAATGGGAATCACGCTCCTGGCGGGAGGATTGATTGGCGCCGGACTTGGCGTCCAGGTCATCCGGGTGCTACGCGCAATCGGCAACGCTGATTCCCTGATCATGATTACGTACATCGTGGTGCTGGGGGCCGTGGGCAGCTCCATGTTCGTCGCGAGCTTGAAGGACCTGCGGCGGGGACCGATGACTGCCAAGGTCCATCGGCCGGCTTCCAGAGCGGGGGTTCTGAAGCGCCTGCCGCTACAGGTGTATTTTCAGCGCTCGAACGTCCGGCACTCCCTGCTGGTGCCGTTCTGCTTGTCCATCGCGGTTGGGATCCTGGCGTCCATCATGGGCGTCGGCGGTGCGTTCATGATGGTGCCGATGATGGTCTACCTGCTGGGGATGCCTGCCCACGTCGCGGTCGGAACGTCCCTTTTCCAGACCCTGTTCACGTGCGCCGGGGTCACCTACATGCAGTCCACCGCAAACCACACGGTGGATCTGGTGCTGGCCCTGCTGCTGGCCGCCGGCTCGACCATAGGAGCCCAAGTCGGGGCGCGCCTGACCCGGTTTCTGCGCGGCGACCAGCTTCTGATCATCCTCGCTTCACTGGCGCTGGTGGTGGTCGCGAAGATGCTTGTTGGCGTCCTGGTTACGCCTTCGAACCTGCTGACTCCGGCCGCTCATGCGAGCCTCGAACACCTGCTTGTACCCGGATTGGATCAAATCTACGGAGTTCTGGCAAATGCGTAAACTGTGCTTCAAATGGATATGCCTGGCGCTGGCGGCGCTGCCTGCGAAGGCCGCCGAGGGAGGCGGCGAGTATATCGTGCTGGTGGCTGACAGCCGCAGGTTTACGGGTTGGAGGGCCTGGTGGGCCAACGTGTATAACGAGAGCCACCTGCACTTCACGCTCTTGACCATCATTACCATTCCCGTGCTGGGCCTGTTGATGGGCAAGCTCACGAGTTTCGTCCTGTCGCGGATGGGAGTCAACCTGAAATCCAGGGTTCTGGCTGAACACTGATGGCTGGATTCGGGCGTCGATCATAAGGAGAGTCATACATGGACTGGTTATACACGCTCATGCCCATCGCGGGGACGTACATATTCTGGCCTGGCCTGATCGTCCTCGGTCTCGGCGTGGGAATGATCAGCGGCTTCTTCGGCATGGGCGGCGGGTGGATGGTGACGCCGGGGCTGAACATCCTGGGCTTTCCGATGGCATTCTCGATCGGAACCGGCGTCACCCAGATGGCCGGCCCCTCGCTGGTCTCCTCGCTGCGCCACGCCAGATTCGGAAACGTGGACTACAAGCTGGGAGTCATCATGATCGGCGGCACCATCGCCGGTTTTGAACCCGGAGCCCGGTTAGTAATGTGGCTGGAACGGCAGGGAAGGGTCGATCTGTACGTACAGTACGGCTATCTGGCCCTGCTGACGCTGATAGCATGGTTGGTTTTCACCGACATCTGGCGAAGAAGTTCGAAGCATCGCGAGGCGCATGCGCTGGGTAAGCCGGCCGATGCAACGGCATCCGGCATCGAGTGGCACAAGACACTGCAGAAGATCAGAATCCCCCCGGTGGTGCACTTCCACAAAGCCGGCGTGCGTTGTTCGGTCTGGCTGCCCGTCTCCGTCAGTTTCGTCACCGGCCTGCTGGCGGGCGTGTTTGGAATCGGCGGGGGGCTGATCCGCATGCCCGCGCTGATCTATCTCGTCGGCTGCCCCACGCATGTGGCTGTCGGAACCGACCTGTTCGAAGTGACGATCTCCGGCCTGTACGGCGCCGCCTCGTACAGTTACAAGGGGCGCACCGAGTTGCTGGCCGCGGTGATCATGCTGATCGGCGCCGCCGCCGGCGCGCAGATCGGTTCCGTCGCCACCAAGTACGTGAAGGGCTACGGGATCCGCTTGTTCTTCGGAATCGCGGTTATTGGATGCGCGGTCTCGATCATCCTCAAGTTGGTTGGGGCCGCGTATCCCGGCGGGAGGGTCCTGCTCAATGCCGCCGCGACCGTCTTGATCCTTGGTCTGGTTGGCGCGCTCTCGCTGTATATCTTCCTGCGATTCCTTCACGGCGTGAGGGAAGAATTAGCCGTCAAGAAACAGTTGCTCCAATCCGCGGTCTGAGGAACGAAACGTGATGACGTCATCGGCGCGATTCAAGAGTTGCATGATCGCCTCCCTCGCGGTGTTTGCCGGCTGCGGCGGATTCGGGCGCGTGAACCAGGGGCAGGTGATCGAATACAAGCGAGGCACGGGATTGGTCACCGTCATCGGGGATTCCAACTACCGGGATCCCGTCAATCCTAGGTTCGATGTTCTGCCTCCGGTCACCATTCGCACCCCGGAAGATCCCCAGGAGATGGGCCCGGAGCCGGAGGCCGGCAAACTGCTACGGCTCGATTATGGCAACAGGCGCGCCGTGGTATTTGACGCTTCCACGCAGACGCTGCGGACCGTCGCATATATGCTCATCTCCGAGCAGAATGACGTCAGCCCCGCCGATGCCCGCGCGCGCCATACCCGGTTTCCCGTTGTGGACCGGACCAGGAAAACGATCACGGTCTACTCGCCCCGCGACCGCAAGCTGGTGGTCTTCGCCGTTCCCGAAGAATACTACGCCCTGCCGGATGACACCTGGAAGGCCGGAGACGAGGTCCGCTATTACTACAAGGACCCGGGCCGCGCGCTTCGCTTCATGAACGTCAGCAAGACGGACCTGAACAAGGCTGGGAAATGAGCTTGATCCCACTGCTGGCCGCGCTGCTGTTTGCCGGTGCGACCCCCCAGCAGCCGCTGACGTGCAGGGTCACTCCACAGGTGATCGAAATGGGCGCTTTTTACGACGGCGCGAACGTCAGCATTGAGGGCATGGCAACGGCTCGATCGAAGATCATTATCGCTGTTGTCGGTTCCGAGCGGGAGGAGCGTTTCAACACGAAGGCCCGCTTCGGTCCAGTCTGGCTTGCCGCGGGCAGGGTGCGCATCTCGGGCGCGCCCTCGCTCTTCCTGCGGTTCAGCACGGAACCGGTCACGGCGATGCTCAGCCCCGGCGATATCGCCCGCCGGCATCTCGATGAAGCGTCGATGACAGCGCGGATTCGTATCGAGCCGCCTTCACCGGATAACCGTGGAAGCGCCGTCATTGAGGAAAGCTACATCGCGCTGAAGAAGAGCGAGGGCACCTACAGTTTTGGAAGCGGAGGAGTGGTCATGGAGAATCCCGGCGACTGCGAGCGTTACGCGCTCAAGCTCCGCTGGCCGAAGCGCGCCCCTCCGGCGACGTACCAGGTGCGCGTATACGAGGTTCGCGACGGCTCGATTGCCCGGGAGGCGTCCGTCCCGGTGTCAGTCGTGCGGACCGGCTTCCCCGCCTGGATCGCCGAGCTCGCTGAAAACCGCGCTTCGCTCTACGGCGTGGCCGCGGTTCTGATCGGCGCGCTGGCCGGATTTGGAATCGACTTCATCACGACGCGCGTTTTCGGGAGGAAGCGCCGTGCCACCCGCTGAACGCGCTGCAATATAGTTATAGTCGGATCGGAAGCGTATGTCGTGGTGGCGACGCGAAACCCGCACCCCGAGGGGGCCCGAGGCCGTTGCGGAACGGGTGCGCGCCAGGTACGCCAGCTTTCGGGAACTGCTCGCCCTCAACAACGAGTCGCTGGAGCTTATGGCCGGGCTTCAGGACGATCTCCAATACGTGCCGCCGCGGCGGGACGTGCTCGGGGACCGCATCGCAACGGTCTTCGCCAAAGTCCGCGAGGTCGTCGCGGCGTTGGAGCGCCTCACCGGCGTTCGCCGGGATTCCCTGGCGGCCGCCTTGCAGGCGCAACAGCACGAGACCGAGCGGTACGCCGCCACCCTCGAGGAGTTGACCAGGCCCCGTCTTTCCGCCTGGCTTTCGGAGGTGAATGCCCGGTCTGAAGACGAGGTGGGCAGTAAGGCCGCCATGCTCGGCGAGATCCGCAACAAACTCGGCCTTCCCGTGCCGGATGGCTTCATCCTCACCACCGAGGCATACCGGCAGTATTGCGGTATCCCTCTTTGGAAGGAGATCCGCGATGCCACGCGGGATTTGGATCTGGGCGACCTCGACGCCCTGCGGCGCCTTTCCGAAGAGCTCTCCCGAAAGGCAATGGAGTGCGTGCTGCCGCGAACCGTCGAAGTCGCAATCACTGCACGCGCCGCGACCCTGCTGAAGAACGGGGGCGCCCTGGCCGTACGGTCCAGCGCCAGAGGTGAGGGCGGCGAAAAGTCTTACGCCGGCCAGTTCGTGAGCCTTCTGAACGTGCCCCTCGACGAAGCGCTCGACGGCTACCGGCGCGTGATCGCCGGCCGCTTCAGTGAACGGGCGCTGTTCTACCGGTTGTCCACCGGCCTCTCTGAGGTCGACAACCCCATGGCGGCGTTGTTTCTGGTGATGGTCCCGGCGCGCGCTTCCGGCATCATGTACACCCGCGATCCGAGTGATCAGAAAAGCAAACTCCTGTGGGTCACCGCGACCCGCGGGCTGGGTCTCGAAATTGCCAGCGGCCGCATGCCGGCCGACCTCTTCCTGGTGTCTCGTCGCAGGCCGCACATCGTCGTGGAGCGCAATGTCGTGCATAAGGAGGAGGAACTTGTCGCGCAGGAAGCCGGAGGCGTCGGCTGCATTCCGCTTCGGCCTGGCGCCCAGGATGAGCCTAGCCTTCAGGACGGCCACCTGCACACGCTCGCGGAATGGGGGGTCGGCATCGAAGAGCATTTCCGAACGCCGCAGGATATCGAGTGGGTGCTCGACCAGGACAACCGGCTTTGGATTGTCCAGTCGCGCCCCCTCGTAAGCGCTGTCGCCGCTCGCGCCCAACCCCGTTCCAAGCCCAAGAGTGAGCCATGTCTTGAAGGCGGCCGGACTATTTACCCCGGCCGGACTTCCGGACAGGCCTTCCTGGTGGACGAAATCCAGAACATCGGACAGGTTCCCGCCGGGGCGCTGGTATTCATTCGCAAGCCCTCCCCGGAGATTGTCGAAGTCTTTCCGCGCATCGCCGGGTTGGTGGCCGAGTGGGGAAACGTCGCCGGACATGCCGCCGCGCTGCTGCGCGAGTTCCAGGTTCCATCCGTCTTCCAAATGACCGGCGCTTTCGAGCGCCTGGCCAACGGTGAGCTCATCAGCCTGGATGCGATTCAGGCCCGCGTTTATCGAGGCGCCCTTTGGCCCCCGGTGCGTAAGGAGGCGGCGGTGGTTGAGCGCTATCGCCAGAAAACTGCCGATCCCATCAGCGCCCGGTTGCTCACGCTGAATCTGCTCGATCCCTCCGCTCTCCACTTTCGCCCGTCGGGCTGCAAATCCGCTCACGATGTCCTCCGCTACTGCCACGAAAAGGCCATCGAGGCGATGTTCGAGGTCAACGATTACGAACTGGAACAGGGGGAGCATGGTTCCCGGAAACTGCAAACGGCCCTTCCGCTGAACGTGCTGGTGCTGGATCTGGGCGGCGGACTGGCTCCGGACGGTCAGGACGAACGAAGCGTTGCGCCCGCCCAAATCGTCTCACGGCCCTTCCAGGCGATGTGGAGAGGCGTCAGCCATCCTGGCGTCACCTGGACTCGTGAGATGCCGGCGAGCATCGGCGACCTGGCGTCCGTGCTTGCGAACGCCTTTGCGCCGCAGGGCGGCGGCATGCGCCCCCTTGGCGAAAAGAGCTACCTTCTGGTCGCCAAGGAGTACATGAACCTGAACTCCCGCCTCGCGTATCACTACAGCCTGGTGGATGCCTGTCTCTCCGATATTCCGGGCAACAACTACATCTCTTTTCGATTCGAGGGCGGCGGCGCCACCCGCTACCGCAGGAGTTTGCGTGCCTGCTTCCTTGAAACGTGCCTGGCGCGTCACGGATTCCACGTGGATCGCCGCACCGACCTGGTCAACGCGTGGTACCGCAAGGCGCCCGCCGATCAGACTGAGGAGCGCCTCGATGTACTCGGGCGCCTCTTGGCTTGCTCCAGCCAGCTTGACATGTACATGACCAGCCGCGAGGTGATGAACTGGTTCGTCAACCAGTTCATGGAGGGGAACTACTCCTTCCAGGCGCCGGGCCAAGGTCTTGAATTATAATGGCGTTGAAGTCTGAGGGGATCCACATTCCGCAATGCCGGGCAACCCATATCCATGGCGTGTCATGGCCGCCGTGTTCGGTGGCGTCTTGCTGTTTTCGTTCGCCCTGCAAATGCTCTTTTCGCCGGCCGGCGGCGCCGTGCTGCGCGCTCTGGACACAAGCCAAGTCGCCGTAAGGGGCATCATTGCGGTCAGTCCCTCCGAACCCGGCCAACTCGTGCTATACAGCAGCAACTCTGCATACGCTCTCGCCGATCAGAGGGAGGCCCGGGCCTACCTGGGCCGCCAGGTGCGCATTACCGGCATTCTCCACAAGTCTACTGGGTTGCTCGAAATACGGAGCATTGCGCTCGCGGCCCTCACATCGATCTCAACTGCCGCTCTTGACCCCGCGGCGAAGACGCCATAGCATTGAAGTGGATCTCTTAATCTGAAATTGGAGGGCTACTCATGCCCGTCACCATCGAGGCTCTCGCCGACGAAATGTACGCTCTGATTTCCGAGTACGCCGGCAAGAGAAACCTGAAAGCTGGCGATCTGACCAAGGAGATGATCGCCCGGCACCCAGAGGCAGCCTGCAGCAAGGAGGATTGTAAGCTGGCTATCCGGATGCTCATTGATTCGGGACGCTGCGTCTACAGCTATCTCGGCGGCTCATACATTCAACTGCCGCCGAAAGAGGGCGCGCCAGGCGCCTGAATGAATCCGGGAAGTGCGGTGGCGATGGCGGACCTGCCGCGTTTGGTAGTCGCCGGACTTTCGGGGGAGTCGGGCAAGACTCTCGTCTCACTCGCGCTGTTGCTCGAAGCGGAGCGCAGAGGCATTTCTGTCCGGGCGTTCAAGAAAGGCCCCGACTACATCGACGCCGCGTGGCTACAGTGGGCATCGGGTAAGCCCGCGAGAAACCTCGATACTTACCTGATGGGCTTCGAGGGGGCCCTCGGCTCGTTCGTGCGGAATGGCGTGCCTTCGGGCCTCAACCTGATCGAAGGCAACCGCGGTCTGTACGACGGGTTGGACGCGCGCGGCACGCACAGCACGGCGGAACTGGCGAAAGCTCTCCGAGCGCCCGTGGCGCTGGTGATCAACGCCACCAAGCTGACCCGCACCGCTGCCGCGCTCGTGCTGGGTTGCCAAGAGCTGGACCCCGGCGTCTGGATCGCCGGCATTATCGTCAACCAGGTCGCCGGAAGCCGGCACGAGCGCGTGATCCGCGAGGCGGTGGAATCGGCCTGTCAGATACCGGTGCTGGGCGCCATTCCGCGCGCTGCCGCTGGCGCGCTGCTCCCCGCGCGCCATCTTGGCCTGATCACCCCACAGGAGCACACGCAACGCGATCTTCTGGCTCGAAACCTGCTAAATCTGATCGACGGCCGCATCCAGTTCGACCGCTTGCTGGAAGTCTCCCGCCAGGGCCCGCCGCTTTCCGTGCCGCCCATCCGGCCGGCCAGCCCGCCTGACGGAAACGGCCTGACCATCGGCTACCTCAATGACTCCGCGTTCAGCTTCTACTATCCCGAGAATCTTGATGCCCTCCGGGCCACAGGCGCGGAGTTGGCCGCTCTTTCCACGCTCACCACAGCCTCGCTCCCATCTGAACTGAATGCCCTGTACATCGGCGGAGGCTTTCCGGAAACTCACGCGCAGACGTTGTCCGAGAACTCCGGCTTGCTTGCCTCAATCCAGCATCGCGCCTGCGAAGGCCTGCCGATTTACGCGGAATGCGGCGGCCTGATGTACCTTTCGCGCGCCTTGAGCTGGAGAGGCCGCCGATACCCCATGGCGGGCGTGCTTCCTTTCGAGGTCGCTGTCTGTGAAGCGCCCCAAGGTCATGGCTACATCGAACTCCTGGTGGACACTCCTAACCTGTTTTTCCCCGTGGGCGCGCGGCTCAAAGGCCACGAGTTTCACTACTCGCGAATTCTCCTGGACGGCGCCCCGCCCTCGACCGCCTGCGCCGTGCTGCGCGGAACCGGATGCTTCGCCGGCCGTGACGCCGTCCTGACGGGCAACGTTTGGGCTGGATATGCGCACCTGCACGCGCTCGCGACCCCGGACTGGGCAGGCGCGCTGGTAGGGGCGGCGCTGTCCTCCCGGGTTACGGCTTAGACGTTGCCTCCGCGGTCTCAAGGGGCAGCGTCTCTACGGGACTGCGATTGATGAGCGCCACGATTTCGTCGGCGTTGAACGGTTCTTCGACCGTGGCGAACACCGCATTGCTGCGGCAGCGGTATCCGATCGCCCCCTTCCGGACGGCCACCAGAATGCGGGCCCCCAACGTCCTCTGGTCGGAAGCCAGCGCATCGAGCAATGCGACTCCGAGCGTCTCCAGAATGGCCTGGTCGAAAACGACGAAAGCGGGGCGCCACACCGAGATAATCGCCGATGCATCATAACCGCGCCGGGCAAATCGAAAGTTGACCGACTCGCTCTCCCGCCTCGCCAGACCCTGAATTAGGCTTTCATCCTGCGTGATCACCAGCACGTTCGTTGGCAGGCCGTGCACCCGTCGGTAGTATGGACACTCCTGACATGGGCTGCCGCAAAACCGCTTCGCGTGCCCGGCGCCATGAACTGCGTTCACCAGCCGGAAACACCACGTTGCATGAACCTTGTAAACGACGCAGTCCTCGCACTCCGCCCCAGGAGCGTTGTTCATGTACTCCCAGCAGCGCATGGGACGCGAGCAAAGCGCAACACGCTCATCCGTTCTTTTCGTGCTCGGATCCTCTTGGGAGAGCACTGAGAACAGATCCCGTTCTTCAACGCGATAGTGGCCGCCGACCGTTCGCGTGGCAGGAAGCCGGCCCTTCTTGATCCACTTCAGCACGGTGTCCGGTTTGACCGAGCACAACCGCGCCGCCTTGCCAGTGGTCAGTAAAGATACGGACATTGCGCCGAACTCCCGAGTTCCGCTGTTCATATTATCTACAGTTGGACACTCGAAATCAAGATCAACAGGCTTGATTTTCTGGATTCCGTTTCGGTGCCCTCCGCACCTCCCCGAGTTTCTGAATTAACCACCTCATAACGACTTAACTCCAATGTTGTTGCGTACTTACACCACATCTAGGAGCGAAGATTTCCGGTGACATTTTGATCTTCCCGCTCTATCATTGAGTTGTCTAACATCTGAAACTCTGAAAATTCGACTTTGGAAATCACTTTTGGGATAGGAGGCTATCGGTGAGCAACTTGATTCTTCCACATGGCGGTGGCGACTTGCGTCCCTTGCTCCTGGAGGGCGAAGCCAGGAGCGAGGAAATTCGCAAGGCCGAGCGCCTGAAAAAAGTTCCGATGACCAGCCGCGAAACCAGCGACCTCATCATGATGGGTATCGGCGCATTTACGCCTCTGGACGGGTTTATGGGCCGCGACGACTGGCAGGGATGCTGCGAGACATACCGTATGGCCAGCAAGAACGGCCTCTTCTGGCCGATTCCAATCACCCTGTCGGCGGAAGAGGACTACGCCGGTTCCGTCGCGACCGGTGACGAAGTGGCTCTCTGGGATACCGAGACTGAAGCCGTCATGGGCACCATGAAGATCACCGAGAAGTACAAGATCGACAAGGAATACGAGTGCAAGCAAGTGTTCCGGACCACCGATCCGGCGCACCCCGGCGTGCAGAAAGTAATGGAGCAGGGAGCCGTCAACCTGGTCGGCCCCGTGAAGGTCGTTTCCGAGTCGTATTATCCCGAGATGTTTAAAGGCATCTACCAGCGGCCGGCCGAGGCCCGCGCGGCCTTCGCGGAGCGCGGCTGGACCACGGTAGCGGCGCTCCAGCTACGCAATCCGATGCACAACTCCCACGCCTACCTGGCCTGGATCGCGATTGAAGTCTGCGACGGCGTCTACATCCACCAATTGGTCGGCAAACTCAAGCCCGGAGATATTCCCGCCGAAGTCCGGGTCAAGGCCATCGATGCGCTGGTGAACCAGTACTTCCGCAAGGATCGCGTGATCCAGGGTGGCTACCCCATGGAGATGCGCTACGCCGGGCCGCGCGAAGCCCTGCTGCACGCCGTGTTCCGCCAGAACTACGGCTGCACGCACCTCATCGTCGGGCGCGATCATGCCGGGGTGGGCGATTACTACGGGCCATTCGACGCGCAGAAGATCTTCAACGAAATCCCGCCCGGCGCCCTGCTGTTGCAGCCGCTATGCATGGACTGGACGTTCTACTGCTATCAGTGCGGCTCCATGGCCTCGATGAAAACCTGCCCGCACGAAAGCAAGGCCGTCATCGACGAGAACGGCAACTACAAAGGCGGCGCACGCCTCCTGCTATCCGGAACCCTGCTGCGTAAGCTCATGAGCGAAGGCAAGCCCGTTCCGGCTGAGTTCTCCAAGCCGGAAGTGATCGCCATCCTCAAGGCGTACTACGACAGCCTCGAAGAGAAAGTCGAGGTCAAGTTGCACGGGTTCGCCACCGGCAGTCAGCCGACGCGCTAATGTCGAAAACAGCCCGGCTGGATGTCCGATGAGTGCCATCTTTCTCTACTGCCTCCTGTATGCCGGCGGGATCGTTTTTCTCGCCGGCTGCGTGGTGCGCGCAGTTCGTTACGCCAGAGAGCCGATTCATCTCCGGTGGGAACTCTATCCCGTGCCACGGGGCTGGTCCGGCCAACTGAAGACCGTGATCCCCGAGATTCTGTTCCTGAAGGGCTTGTGGGAATTCAATCGGCCGATGTGGTTCGTTTCGTTTCCATTCCATCTGGGTCTGTACCTGCTTGCGGCAGCCGTGCCGCTTGTGGCATGCGCAGTCGTAGCGCCCCCCAGCGCAGTTCCGGCATTGCACGCCGTCTATTCGGTTTGCGGGAACGCTGGCGCCGGTCTCGGGCTGGCCGGAGCGGTGGGCCTCCTCACGCGCCGCCTGGTCAATTGGGAACTCAGGACTTACGCTACCCGCGGGGACTTCTTCAACCTGGCATTCTTCGCGGCGACCTTCACGCTGCTGCTGGCGGGACAATGGCTGCGGCCCGCGGGATCTCCGGGCCCGCTCGCAATCCTGCGCGGCGCCGCCAGACTTGACGGTGGACTGAGGCCGCCAGGGTTGCTTGCGGCGGGGCTGGCGGCAGGCGCCGTGCTTCTGGCGTACATCCCCATGACCCACATGGCGCACTTCATTGCCAAGTACTTCACATATCACGCCGTCCGCTGGGACGAGCGCTCTAATGTCTCCGGCGGGACCATCGAAAAGCGCATGGCCGAGTACCTGATGTACCGTCCGAGCTGGGCGGCGCCGCACGTGGCGGCTGGCGGCCGTACCTGGGCCGAAATCGCTGCCGCCAACCCGGCGGAAAGGCGCGCAAAATGAGCCGCCGGGTGGCCTTTTCCGATATGCGCCGGCAGGAGCGCGAGCCGCTGGTCCACCTGGAGAACGAGCAATTGATGCCGCTCCCGCCTCCGCTGGATGGCCCCGCTCACGACCGCCCGTGGGCTCCCCTCTCCGAACAGGCTCGCAACCGCTATGAATGCACCCTCGATGACACCTGCGCCTTGAGTCTTCCCCAGCCGAAGACCGCGGAGGAGGAGCGGGAGCTGGTGGAGAAATTCCTCTCGGGTCTCGACAAGCTTTTCTCGCGGGCAAACAATTGGACCTTTCTTCAGCCGCTGGTCCTGACCATGGAGCATTGCGCCAGGTGTCAGACCTGTTCGGATGCCTGTCACATTTTCGAAGCCAGCGGCCGCAACGAGCTGTATCGTCCCGCGTTTCGCTCCGAAATCGTGCGCCGTCTGTATTTCAAGCATGTCCGGCGCGGCGGTCTGCTTTCGGCCTGGCAGCACGGCGATATCGAAATAAACTGGCCACTGGTTGCGCGCCTCGCGGAGTTGGCGTATCGCTGCAATCTTTGCCGGCGTTGCGCCCAGACCTGCCCCATCGGCGCGGATAACGGCCTGGTGGCCCACGAACTTCGAAAGATCTTCAGCCAGGAGCTGGGTATTGCGCCCAAAGAGCTTCACGACAACGGCTCGATGCTTCAGTTGAAGGTGGGGTCCTCTACCGGCATGAACGCCGCGGCGGTGATGGACAACATCGCGTTCATCGATGAAGACACCAGCGAGAAAACCGGCGTCGCGGTGAAAACGCCCTGGGACGTCGAAGGCGCCGACGTCCTGCTCATCCACAACGCCGGCGAGATCCTCGCCTGGCCGGAAAACCCTGGCGCGTTCGCATTGGTCCTCAACGCCGCCGGTATTTCCTGGACGATGTCCTCGGAACTGGCCGCCTACGACTCGATCAATTACGGGGTGTGGTACGACGACGCCCAATTTGCGCGAGTGGCCCTCAAGCATGCCGAGGCCGCCCGCAAACTCAAGGTCAAGCGGATTGTGCTGGGCGAGTGCGGCCACGCGCACAAGGCCCTTGCGGTTGTGGCGGATCGTATTCTGGGCGGCGAGTTGAACATCCCGCGGGAAAGCTCCATGACGCTGTTGCGCGGCATCGTCAAGAACGGGCGGCTGGAACTGGATCCGGCGCGCAACGATTTCCCGGTGACTTTGCATGACCCCTGCAACCTCGTGCGGCTCATGGGAGTGGTGGATCCCCAACGCGAAATCCTGCGGGCCATCTGTCCGCGCTTCCGCGAGATGGAGCCCCATGGCGTCGACAATTATTGCTGCGGCGGCGGAAGCGGATTCGCTATCATGGGCGGCCATAATTTCCCGGACTGGCGCTTTCATGTCGCCGGCCGCAAGAAGCTCCAGCAGGTGCTTGAGGCGTTCCACGAGTGTCTCGACCCGTCTGTCCCCAAGTATCTCTGTGCGCCTTGCAGCAACTGCAAGGGCCAGTTTCGCGACATGCTGGCCTACTATGGCCTGTGGGAGAAACACAGAATCCTCTACGGCGGCCTCGTAGAGCTGATTGTCAACGCCATGACCGCGGTGAAGCCCGGATTCATCGAATGGGAGTGGCGCTGATGGCCAACGCCGCGCGGCCTGATACGTGCCTCGTCTTCTGAGGGGACGGTTATTGCCGGTGGAACTTCAGGTCGGATAAGAGGCGCGAACAAACTCCGCGAGCTTCCGATAGGTCTGCCGCAATTGCGGATAGATCTCGCGGTAGATCTCGAGCAGTTCCCCGTAGCGCGATACGCGGTCCGCGCGTGGCTCGGTGGTGCGTGTGATCTTGCCCGACATCGCTTCCGCCGCCGCCGGCACGCCAGCGAACCAACCGGCTCCCGCGGCGGCGCACATCGCCGCGCCCAGGCTGGAAGCTTCCACCGTCTGCGAGCGCTCCACCGGCGTGCCGGAGGCGTCCGCGATAATCTGGCACCACAGATCGCTCGCGGCTCCGCCTCCCATCGCGACAAATTCCTCGACATGGGCTCCGGCGTCCTGCTCGATCATGCGCGTAACCAAGGCCTGCTCCAAAGCGATCCCCTCCAGCAGCGCGCGGTATAGGTGCGCCGTGCGGTGCGCGCCGGTGAGTCCCACCAGGCAGCCCCGCGCGTCCTGGTCCCAGTAGGGCGTCATCACCGCCCCCCAGTAGGGTACCGCCAGCACTCCACCGCTGCCCACAGGGATAGCGGCGGCCTCGAGTTCAAGCTGTCGCCGACCTTGGCTTTCGCCGGTTCCGGCGGCGCAATTCGCCAGAAACCAGTCGATCAGGAAGGTCCCGCTTCGGAGGCTGGTCTCGAGGTAGTATCCGTCTCCGGAGCAGCTACCCATGGTGCGCCACGCCTGCCCGGTCCGGTACTCGCTGGTGTAGATTCCAGCCACGACAGCCGTCCCCAGATTCAAATAAGCGCGGCTCGCCGTCAGCGCATTCACCCCCAGACCCGCAGCTTGTCCGTCGCCGCCCCCTGCCACTACCGGCGTGCCGGCAGGGACCGTGGTCAAAGCGGCGGCGTCTTTGTTCACGTAACCAAGTACCGTTCCGGGAGCGGCGGCCACGGGCAATTGCCCGGGCTCCAGATGGAGGGCCCGTAAGATCTCCGCGGACCACGCCCTCTTCCGCATGTCGAACAGACCGAGGGGATCGGCGCTCGCCCAGCTAGTCCGAAACTCCCCGGTGAGCCGCCAGGTGAGATATCCGTGTACATCCGCAAACATGGCGGTGCGCGTGTACGCTTCGGGTTCCTTGCGCAGCATCCAGGCGATCCGGTAGGCGACAGGCGCCATGTCCACGGGCTTTCCCGAGATCTCGTGAATACGGTGTCTGCCTATCAGGTCGCCGAGCCAGATCGCCTCCTCCCGGCAGCGCTGGTCCAGCCAGACGATGGCCGGCCGCACCGGAGTGCCGTCCGCCGCCAGGGGGACAAACGTCTCCCTCTGCGCGGAAATGCCGATCGCGGCGATACGCGCGGGGGAGATCTTCTGCAACAGGTCCCGCAGCGCCAAGCGCGCGGAATTCCACCAGTCGTCGGGATCCTGTTCGTACCAATCCGGCGCCGGACTGGTCAGCGGGACCGGGCTGCGCGCTTCGGCGGCGGGCAAGCCGTCTCGCGTCCAGGCAATCGCCTTGGTGGCCGAGGTGCTGCTGTCCAGACCAACTACCAGGTCTCTCGCCATGTGCAGCCCTCCGTCTTCTATTTCGGCCTCCAGATGCGAAATTCGCCGCTGCAATCGAGCAGACCCATCAAGTACCACATGCCGTCGTAGTATCGGAACTGCCCGGAAGGAATCTGCGCGTTCCACAGGGCTTCCACGAATATCGCCGCGCGTGAGTGGGTGGCGGCCAGGCTCGCAATGGCGTTGGTGGCCACCAGGGCGGTCGAGTGGGAACCGCCGAGTTGCTGCGTGCCATCCAGGGTGTATCGGTTTCCGTACGTGTCGATACCCTTGGATTCGAAGAATGCCTGGATGCGGTTGCTCAATTCCCGCTCGCGCGAGTCTGCGGCCCACCAGGACCAATCCACGGACCAGTTCGCCGCCGTGCGCCAGGCGTCGGGTCCGAAATTCGCGGCGCCGCGGTTGAAGCCGCTGATCACCGGAGTGCCGTCGAAATTGGCGTAATCCGGGGCGAGGCCGGTCTGCGGGTTGGTGATTCTCTGGAAGAAATCGCGGCTTACCTTGGCGGCTTCGGCCCAGAACGGCCGGTCGGCCACGGGGCCCCACCGCGCCCACAATTCGTAGAACGCCGGCAGGTGATAGGAGGGGTCGGTATGGTCGGGCCGGCGGTTGTCGGGTGTGAAGCGCACCATTTTATGTTCGAGGTTAAATTCCGCTCCGTCGGTTTCGGTCCTTTCCCCCCTGCTCCACGGGCCGGTGATCGCGCCGCGATTTTTCATGTCGGAGAGCAGCCGGTCAGCCGCCGCGCGGTAGTTATAGATCCCCGTGCCGTTGCCCCAGCGCGCCGAGGCGAAATACAGGGCCATGGCATAATACTCTTCCCCGTCCGGCGCCGGCGATTCGCTGTTGGGCGTGCCGTCGGGCTTTAGCGACCAGGAGAAAAAGCCGTAGGCGGGGTGGGCAGGCGAATCGTGGTACATGAACGTTCTCGACCAGTTCCAAAGAGCGTCGAACTCGGCCTTCCGGTTCATTTGAACCGCAATCATCATACCGTAGGACATGCCTTCGGAACGCACGTCCTTGTTGTTGATGTCGGAAAGATAGGCCAGCGGCCCGTTGGCGTTCGCCCCGGCTTCGTAGTAGACCGTCTGGGTACTGGGATCGCCGTGGAACAACTGCCCGAAGGCGGCTTCGATCTTCTTGGAGATCTCCTGTTGGGAATGGCCCGCTTCCAGGAAGAGATTGCGGTACTTACCCGTGGCGAAAGCGCCGGCCGGGGCCGCGGCGGAGGCCTTCTTGCCGGATTTCGAGGCGTCCCGCTGTGCGGCGCCAGTAAAACAGAAAAGAAACCCGAGAGACAGGAGCGCGAAAAGTTTCTTCATGAGTTGACCTCTCCGCTTCACCGCTCCCACTGCTCCTTCGCAAACTTCAAATACTGCTCCCAATCATACGCCGTCACATCGTGCTTCCCCGCGCGAATGTGATACCGCACGCTCTCCCCGACAGGCTGATCGAGGCCCGGCATCTCCATCGTGCCGACGCCCTTCTTGCCGAACAATGCCCACACCTTCGACGCCTCCGCCGCGCCCAGAAACTCGCCCTTGGGATCGCTCCAGCGGTCTTCCTCCGCGCTGGCCACGTAAAGCCCGCGCGGCGCGATCAGCGTCATCAGCATATGCGAATCGAAGGGCATCTGCTCTTCGTGCTCGCTGTACTTGCGATAGTTGGCGTCGAACCAGTGAGGAAACCGCGTGATGAGATCCTTCGTGCGCTCACCGATGAGCCGGCGGCTGATGGCCGCGCCCCCTTCGCCGCTTTCGTTCGAAATCACCACCGAAAACCGCGTGTCCTGTGCACCTGCCCACAGCGCCGTCTTGCCCAGCCGCGAATGCCCCATCACCGCCACGTGTTTGGCGTCCACGTCGCGGTCCCGCTCCAGGTAGTCCATGGCACAGCGCAGACTCCACGCCCACGCCGCGATCGCCGCCCACTCGTCCGGCGCCGGCGCCGTCTGCCCCGGCTTGAAGAAGAGGGGCCGGACTCCGTATTTCATCCCGCCGTCGAAATCCGGCTCGACGTCGCCGTAGTACGCCACCGCCAGCCCGTACCCCGCACCCAGAATCTGATCTACCTGCCACTGCTGCACCGCCGACCCGCGCGTGCTCTCTTCCGCTCTGCGCTTGACCATCGCCCGCGTGGCCGGGTCGCGCACCCACTGTTCCGCCAGTGGAACGCCCGGGTCGTTGGCGACCGTGTGAATCCCCTCGAAGCTCAGCCCCAGAAACATCGGCGCCGGTTTCTTGGCCCCGGCCGGCAGATACACCAACAGATTCATCCTCGGTGCACTCTTATCTCCGAAATACAGCGTGACCAGTTTCCGCGCCGCCTTACCGCCCAGCGCCTGCTTCTCTACCGAGACTACTTCGTAGTTCGGCTTGGCCGCCCGCGCCGGGCTCCTGCCGTAAACCTCCGTCTCGTACAGCGCCAATATCTCGGGCCGGCGCCGCGCGTTCCAGGTCTTGACGTCTTTTACCGGCTGGCCGTTGCCCGTCACCAGCGGATCGGGCAGCGTGTAGCGCGGCACCGTGGCTTCATCGTAGTTGGCTTGAGGCTGTTGGGCGCCGAGGCCGGCCGCCATTAAAAGAAATATTGAAATTCGGCACATGGGGAATACTCCGGACCGATTGTACCAGCCACAGGCGCCCGGCTACTTCGTACTCCAATTCGGAATTACGGTGGCGTCTCCCGGCGAAGCCAGTGGGCTTGGTGGGGCAGGCGATTCGCCTGCCCTCGCTTGCGGGCCGCGCAGCGGCTCGCGGCGAGCTTCGCTCGGCCGCTGGCAGGCGAATCGCCTGCCCCACCCACGGGCCGCTTCAGCGGAATACGGGACCGTATTTGCGGAATCGTGCACTTCGCCTACTGGCGGACTGGCGCCGGGTAGGCGCCAGTGGGCATGTTCGGATCGACTTGGCGCGCCTTCGCCTCCGCATAGGCCTGCCGCACCGGTTCCGGAAAAGTCCGGAGCATCTCCGCGATCTTCTCCTGGACTTGGGCGACTACCTGCGGGTTCTCGGCTGCCACGTCATAGCTTTCATCGGGATCGGTCGCCAGGTTGTAGAGTTCCGGCTTCGGCAGCAAATAGCTGTGCCGCCCGCCTGGCGGCGCGGGAGTATAAGCCGCGGTGTTGTGCCGCGCGATGTGCAGTTTCCAGTTCATCCAGCGGGCGCACTGCAAGTCCCAATTGTCGAAATAGAGCAGGGGCGGACGCTCGATGGAGTCCTTCTCTCCGTGGAGCAGCGGCCAGATATCGATGCCATCCAGCGGCTTGGAAGGCAATGCGGCGCCGCACAGCCGCGCTACGGTGGGGAAAACATCCATCATGGAGGCCAGCGCATTTGAGGTGCGCCCCGCGGGGATGGCGCCGGTCCATCGCGCCAGGAATGGCTCGCGAACGCCGCCTTCATACGTGGTATTCTTCCGGCCGCGCAGTTTCCCCGGGCTTCCCTGGTACCACGGGCCGTTATCGCTCGAAAACATCACCAGCGTGTCTCGATCGAGACCGTTCCGTTTCAGCGTCTGCAAAACTTCGCCGGCGCTCCAATCGACCTCCTCCACAACGTCGCCGTACAATCCCTCGGCCGATTTTCCGCGAAAACGCGCCGAAGCCGCCAGCGGGATGTGCGGAAACGTGTGCGGCATATAGAGGAAGAATGGGCCGCTCCTGGATGCCTCGATGAACCGCTTCGCCTCCTCGGTGTACCGCTCGGTCAGGGTCTCCAACCGGGCCGTCTCTTCGATGACTTCAGTGTTGCGCATCAGGACCCTGGGGTTCATGTCATTGCTGTACGGAATGCCGAAGTAGGCGTCAAAGCCGCGGCTGGTGGGCAGGTACTGCGGCGGACGGCCGAGGTGCCATTTGCCGACACACATGGTACGGTAGCCGCTGTTCTTCAAGACGTTCGCCAGCGTCGTCTCATCCAGGTTGAGGCCGCCGGTGTCCTGCGGACGCAGCACCCGCGGAACACCTACTCGTGTCGGATACCGGCCGGTCAATAGCGCGGCGCGTGACGGCGAGCAGACCGGGTCCGCGGAGCAGAAATTCGTGAAACGGACGCCCTCTGCCGCCATGCGGTCGAGGTTTGGCGTGCGAATGCGGGAGCCATAGCAGCCGAGGTCGCCATACCCGAGGTCGTCGCAGAGTATGAAGACAAAATTGGGAGGCGTTCCCGCCGCGGCGCATACCCGCGATCCGATTCCCGCCGCGGCCGAAGCCAGGAATGTTCGCCGTGTCATCAAACTCCTCCTGACAGCCACACATGATAGCGAAATTCGAAGGCGGCCGCCCGCGCCAGTCTGAATGAGATAAGATGTTCGTTCACTCGAGCCGCCACGGCCTCACAACACCGCAATGCCCAAAATCAGAGGACTCAGATGGTGGATGATCGGCCTCATCATGCTCGGCTCGATCGTCAACTACCTGACACGCAGCACTCTTGCGGTAGCCGCTCCGACCGTACTCCGCGACCTCCACATCACCACGCAACAATACTCGTGGATCGTCGGTGCTTTCCAGTGCGCCATCATGACACAGCCAATCTGCGGCTATGTTCTGGACGTGCTCGGCCTCAAAATCGGCTTCGCCATATTCGCCGCCGCATGGTCGCTGGTGAACATGGCGCATGGCCTGGCCAACAGTTGGCAGGCATTCGCCGGCCTTCGCGGCCTCCTGGGGTTCAGCGAGGGTTCGGCCAATCCGGCGGGGATGAAGGCCACTGCCGAGTGGTTTCCGGCCCACGAGCGGGGGCTCGCCGGCGGCGTCTACAACCTAGGCGCTTCGGTCGGCTCCATGGTTGCCCCTCCACTGGTGGCTTGGGCCATCCTGAGCTACAACTGGCGGGCGGCGTTCGTGATCACTGGCAGCCTGGGCTTGGTTTGGGTGGTGCTGTGGTTGTTGTTCTATCAGTCGCCTGTCAGCCACCCCGCTCTCTCGAACGAGGAGAGGAACTACATCTCCTCGGGACAGGAGAAGCGCCTGCGGAGCGACGGGACCCGCCCATCGTTCCCGAGGATGCTCAAGCAGCGCAACCTCTGGGGAATCGCCGTGCCGCGTTTTCTCGCCGATCCGACATGGGGCACTCTCAGTTTCTGGCTGCCGCTGTATCTGAGCAGCGTCCGTCATATGGATCTGAAGCACATCGCGCTGTTTGCCTGGATACCATTCCTGGCCGCCGATTTCGGCTGCGTGTTTGGCGGTCTGGTGGCCATGACACTTCAAAAACACGGCCTCAGCGTGATCGACGCGCGCCGCTCGACTTTCACCTTGGGCGCTTTCCTGATGTTGGGAGTGGGGTTCGTCGGATTCGTCGAGAGCCCTTATGCGGCCATCGCCCTGCTCAGTCTCGGCGGCTTTGCGCACCAGACTCTGTCGGTGACCGTGATCACCATGGCGTCCGACCTGTTCAAGAGAAATGAGGTGGCCACCGCCGCCGGCGTGGCCGGCACGTTGGGCAATGCGGGCCTGCTCATATTCTCTCTGCTGATTGGGGGCCTGGTCGCCACCGTCGGCTACACGCCGTTCTTCATTTGCCTGGGTATGCTCGACCTGATTGGCGCCGTGGTCCTTTGGACCCTGGTTCGCGAGCGCAACATCGGCGGCGAGACACCCGTGCCGCTGGCAAAACCGACCTAAGTGGCAGGTCCGGCTCCGGCAGTTTGGCCGCGGTAGTTTATGAAGAGGAGGTCTTATGCGCAAGACGCTGTGCTTTCTTGGCGTCCTGGCGGTCATCCTGTGCGGCCAAACGGCGCGGGACGCGAGCCTGGTCGTTACAGAGAAAATTTCGGGCAAGATTGGCTTCTACAATCCTGCCGGCCGGTGTGTCTCTGAAACCAAGGTCGGCTTGCATCCGCATGAAATGGTCTTCTCCCCGGATCGCCGGTTCCTCTATGTCACCAACAACGGTGTGCTTTTGATGACCGAAGAGGGGGATGGCGAGAACACGGTCTCCATCGTCGATATCCCCAACCGCCGGAGTCTGGGCATGATCGACCTTGGCCGCTATCGGCGCCCGCACGGCATCGACGTCGACCCGGTGACAGGCAACGTGCTGGTCACAACCGAGAAGCCCAGCGCCCTCCTGCTGGTCGACCCTCGATCGCGGAAGATCCTCAACGCGTACGACGTGAAAGGCGAGGCTCCTCACATGGTGCTGCTCGGACCGGACCGCAAGTGGGCGTTTGTCAGCAACACCAACACCGGCGCCATGGCTGCCGTGGACCTTCAAACCAGCGAGATCACCCTCATCCCGACCGGTCCGCGCCCTCAGGGGGCGGCGTTTTCACCGGACAAGAAAACCATCTATGTCGCCAACTCCGGCGGCGAAAGCATCTCGATCGTCGATGCGGTGGCCAAAAAGCACGCGGGCGAGATTGCCACCGGCAAGGGACCAGTCCGCATCGCGATAACGCCGGACGGCGAAACCCTGATCTATGCGCTGCAGCTCGGCACTGCGGTGGGCTTTGCGGACGCCAAGCGCCGGCGGGAAACGGGCCAGATCCCGCTTCCGGGACAACCGGTCTCGCTCACCCTCTCCGCCGACAGGAAACTCGCGTATTGTGCCGTGCAGATGGAGGACAAGATCTTCGTGGTCTCGATTGCCGATCGAAAGATCGTCCGCGTGGTGGAAACCCCCAAAGGCTCGGGTCCGGACCCGGTCTTTGAGCTTCCCTAGCCTGACGAGCGGGCGGGTTCATTTGCCGGCGGTGATTGCGGCCCGAACGCAGAGTTTTTTGGCCGCAGCCGTGCGATAATATGGCGCCTCCGTGCAACCGGTAACGTGCGGCGGAGCAGATTCAAAGCGATTCATCGACCGGAAAGGTGCATATGAACCCAATCAGCCGAAGGAACCTTCTATTCAGCGGCATTGCGCCCGTGGCGGGGGGCTTCCTGTTTCCTTCGCTCTCAGATGCCGTACAAGAGGCCAGTTCGCCGTATCGCCGGCCCAAGCTCAAGATCACCGACATCCGGACCGCCGAAGTCCGTGTCCACGGATACCAGGTTCACGTCCGTGTCTACACTGACCAGGGAATCGTCGGGCAAGGAGAAGGAACAGACGCGGTCCAGGGCAGCGTGCCGCTGATCAACTCCTTTCGCCGGATGCTGATCGGCCAGGATCCCCTGAACATCGAAGCGGCCTTCGAACGGATCCGCACGGCTGGCATTTTCGCGGGCGCGCAAGGCGGGCAATACCTCGCTGCCTTGAGCGCGGTCGAAATCGCGCTGTGGGACATCGCCGGCAAGGCGCTAGGGCTGCCCATCTACCAGTTGCTGGGCGGCAAGGTTCGGGACCGTGTGCGTGTCTACTGCGATTCCGGGGGACGGGACGTGATTCCTCGCAGTGCCGGTTCGATAGCGCGAATCCATGAGATCCAGGAGGTGGGTTTTACGGCGGCCAAAATCGATATCGATGAGGCCAACGATCCCGCGCGATTCGATCGCGTGAATTGGACCGCCTCAAACGGGGAAATCGACCGGATGGTGGCGTCGGTCGCGTTTGCGCGCGAGTCGTACCCCAAGAATATCGACCTGGCAGTGGACATGCACGGCCGCTACGATGCCACCACCGGCAAGCGAGTGGCCAGGGAGCTGGAACCCTTCAAGCTGCTTTGGCTTGAAGAACCTGTGCCCGCCGAAAACGTCGACGCCATGCGGGACATCCGTGAGTCGACCATGACACCCATCTGTTGCGGCGAGAATGTTTATTTACGGCACGGTTTCCGTGAACTCCTCGAAAAACGCGCGGTAGACATCATCATGCCCGATCTTCAGAAGGCAGGCGGACTGCTCGAAGGCCGCAAGATCGCCGACATGGCGCATGCCTACTATGTGCCGTTCGCCCCGCATTGCGTGGTTTCCCCGATTGGGACCATGGCCTCGGCTCAGGTTTGCGCAGCCGTTCCCAACTTCCTGGTGCTGGAATGGCATTGGATTGACAGCCTGGCGCTCTGGAAAGGGTGGGTCAAGGAAGGCGAGATCATCGACAAGGGTTTCATCACGCTGCCGGAACGCGCGGGCATTGGGGTTGAGATGAACGACGAAGGCGCTCGCAAGGCCCAGGTCCCCGGCACTCCCTGGTTTGAACCCGTAAGAGGGGCCTGACCATGTTGCGGAAAGGACTATGGGCACTGCTATCGGTTGCATTGCTTCTCCCCTGGGGCGTCCGCCCAGCCGGGAGTATTCAGTAGAGAAGATCTGATTACCTGATCCTTCGAACCAGCGCGTAATGATAAAGTGAACTCGGAGTTTCACATGCGCAACCAATCCATATTCCTCGGACGGCTGCCAGCGCTTGCCGCCACCGTGATCCTGATCTGCGGCATTGGCCCGGCCCTGGGCCAGCAGGCCGGCAGTGGAACGCAGCAGGCGTATCTGAATGCTTCCCTGCCGCTCGAACAGCGTGTGGACGACCTGGTCTCCCGTATGACCATGGAAGAGAAAGCCAGCCAACTGGTGAACCGGGCGGCCGCTGTCCCGCGGCTGCAGGTTCCTGCATACAACTGGTGGAGCGAGGCCCTGCACGGGGTCGTAACCGCAAACGTTACGGTGTTTCCGCAAGTCATCGGCCTGGCGGCCACCTGGAACAGGCTGCTGATCAAAGAGATGGCGACCGCCATCAGTATCGAGGCGCGGGCCAGATTCCACGAAGGGCTGCGCCAAGGGGCCAACAGCGCCGCGGGCGGATTCGGCCGCCCGCTGGGACTCGACTTCTGGGCGCCCAACATCAATATATTCCGCGATCCCCGGTGGGGCCGGGGGCAGGAGACCTACGGCGAAGATCCCTTCCTGACCGCTCGGATGGGCGTAGCTTTTGTTACCGGCATGCAGGGCGACGATCCCAAGTATTATCGAACCATCGCCACGCCCAAGCACTTCGCGGTGCACAGCGGGCCGGAAACCACCCGGCACACGGTCGACGTGAAGGTCTCCCTGCACGACATGGAAGACACCTACCTGCCGGCTTTCCGCGCCACCGTAGTGGAGGGCAAAGCGGGTTCGGTGATGTGCGCCTACAACCGCATCAACGGCGAGCCGGCTTGCGTCAATACGTTCCTGCTCGAAGACACGCTGCGCGGCGCATGGAAGTTCAACGGCTACGTGGTCTCGGATTGCGGCGCCATCACGGACATTTACCGGGGTCATGGTTTCCTCCCAACGCTGTCGCAGGCGGCCGCTCTTTCGTTGAAGAAGGGGACCGACAACGACTGCGCCATGTCGCAGGATGTCCCGGCGTACCTGGAGGCGATGCAGAAGGACCTGATCACCCAGAAGGAAGTGGACGTGAACCTGAGGCGGCTGTTCCAAGCACGCTTCCAGATGGGACTATTCGATCCGCCGGAGATGGTGAAGTACGCGCAGATTCCGGCCGGCGAAGCCGACAGCGAGGCGCATCGCCAACTGGCGTTGAAGATATCGCGCGAAAGCATGGTGCTGCTGAAGAACGATGGCGTGCTCCCGCTCCAAGCGTCCGTCAAGAACATGGCGGTGGTGGGGCCGCTGGCGGATTCGCTGCGGGCGCTCGAAGGCAACTACAATGGCACGCCTTCCCGCTATACCACGCTGATCGACGGAATCCGCAAGCAGTTCGCCTCCGCCAAGGTGACGTTCAATCCGGGCACGAATTTCCTGCGCGATCCGGTGCTGGTGCCCGAAACGGCGTTCCATACCGCGGAGGGCAAGCCCGGGCTGACGGCAGTCTACTTCGCTAACAAGGATCTGTCCGGAGCGCCGGTGGCCAGCCGCACAGAACCGCAGTTGGGCAATGTCCCCGGATTTGGATTCGGTCCCGGCGGCGGCGCAGCGGCACGACCCCTCCTGGCCGAAGTCGGAACCGGCGAATTTTCGGCGCGCTGGACCGGCTCGATCACGCCTCCCGAGTCCGCCAGGTACCGACTCTCCATCAACGCAGCCGGCGGTGTCCGGCTCTGGCTGGATGGCAAGATCCTCATGGACGACTGGGTTCAGCGCGCGCAGACTGGCGGCCGCGGTGCGCCCCCCGATCCCGCGGTAACAACCGCGAGGAGCGCTGAGGTAAGCCTGGAGAAAGGCAAGACCTACGATCTGAAGGTGGAGTTCTTCCGCTCCGCACCGGCTGCGGAAACCGGCGCGGCTGCTCCTGCCGGCCGGGGCGGCTTCAGCGGCCCCACCGGTCCGGCCCTGCTCTGGAATCGCCAATATGGCCAGGCCGACGCGGTCGCCGCGGCCAAGCAGGCGGATGTCGTGATCGCCGTGGTGGGCATCACCGCGCAGTTGGAAGGCGAAGAGGGTTCCAACCGCGGACCGCTGCCGGAAGGCTTTCGAGGCGGGGACCGGACCAGCATCGACCTGCCCAAGGATGAAGAGAGCCTGATAGAAGCAATAAAGGCCACGGGCAAACCATTGGTCGTGGTCCTGATGAACGGAAGCGCCCTGGCCGTCAACTGGGCCAGCCAGAACGCCAACGCCATCCTCGAATCCTGGTACCCCGGCGAAGAGGGCGGGACCGCGGTTGCAGAGACTCTGGCCGGTGCATACAACCCCGCTGGGCGCCTGCCCATCACCTTTTACAGGAGCACGGACGATCTGCCACCCTTCGAGGACTACTCCATGAAAGGCAGAACCTATCGCTATTTCGAAGGCCGACCGCTGTATCCGTTTGGGTTTGGACTGAGCTACTCCAAGTTCGTCTACAGCCACGCCAAGCTTTCGCCCTCGACCGTGAAGGCGGGAGCCAACCTGCAAGTCGAAGTGGATATCCGAAACACCAGCAGCGTTGCCGGAGACGAAGTCACGCAGGTGTACCTGAGCTTCCCCAAGCTCCTGGGCGCTCCCATCCGGGCATTACGCGGATTCGAGCGAGTGCACATCGCCCCGGGGCAAACCCAACATGTGCGCTTCACCCTTGATCCGCGCGACCTCAGTTGCGTCAACCAGGCCGGAGACCGCGTGGTGGCGCCCGGTGCCTACCGCGTCTTCGTCGGCGGCGGCCAACCCGGAACCGGCGCACCGGGCGTGGAAGCTCAATTATCGATCCAGGGAGAGTTGACGCTGCCCCGGTAGTAGGCCCTGGCAGCGGTAGACCTTACGGCATCTCCCGGACCGCAATTACAGGTCGATGGCCACCACTTCGTGCAAGGCGATGGGCGGCGTGACAGTCTCCACCCACGCTCCGCTTTGCCGCCACCGGGCCTTGGCTTCGCTGACCAGGAACCTGACGCCGCGCGCCCTCGCGCCATCCGGCAGTTTCACCCGCACCTTCTGCGGGCCAACCGGCAGAATCTCGCGGAACGGCCCCTTCATCATCATCGGGTTGGAAAGGTTGACGAGGTGCGCAGTAATCGAGGATGGCTGCCTCCACAGCGCCACGTCGAGTACTCCAGGCCCTTCCACCCGCAGAGGTTGCTCTTCATTCGCGGCCCAGCGAACGGCATTGGCTAGAACCATTCCGTGATCCGGATTCATGACTTCCCAGAACGTCCGGTCGATGTCCCACGGGAAGTAAACCACGCGGCCCGAACCCACCGAGCGAACCAGCACGCCGGGAATGTCCGTCTTGGTTTCCCGCTGGTACACCTCCTCCATCGGCAAATCGGGATAGGTAGGAACTGTCATCAGGGGCGCACGCAAGCCCGGCGCCGCGCGAATCTCAACGCGCATCACACCATGGATCATGCGGCCCGCATCCTCCAGGCCGGCCAGCAGGGGATGCGACCGGTCTTCCAGGTTCAGGTACGCGTTCTGCTGGCGTTCGATCACTTGGCCGGCAAACGACGCTCCGAAGAGGCTGGCCAGGCCGAAGTCGTCCCGCCGCCTGCCCCGCTCATCGTAAAGCGAGGTCTGGTGAGTGGCCACGATCCCGCCGCCCTTTTCGACGAACGATTTCAACTGCGCGCACTGCGCGTCGGACAGGTTGGAGATATTCGGCAGGGCGAGCACCTTGAATGGCTCCACGCGCGCTGAGCCAAGCTGGCTGTCGAGAACGGTCTCGAAGGGAATTCGGGCTTCCACCAGGGCGTGATAGAAGCCGGAAGTGTGGTCCTGCGCGGCCCGCGGCCCGGAAACCAGCGCGACGCGAGCCAGCGGGCGCTCATGGCGCAGGTACTTTTCATTCTTCCAGTGCCAGACGTAGAGCTCCTCGACGGGCTTGAACCAGCGGCGGTCGAGCGGCTTGGCATTAAACTTGACGAACCAGGGGCGGAAGCCCTGGGCGATGCCATCCACCGCCCAAATCCGGATCTCGTTGGGGTTCTGAACGGAGTCCTTCCAGCGGTACGGCGTCTCCAGTCCCACGCTGAATATGCCCACGATGGGCTTCGATCCCATGGTCGAGCGGGCATCCTTGGCATTCTTTCCGTTCTGCCAGGGCGGCGTGTATCCATCGCGAGACTGCCGGTCGGCAATCAGAATCGGGACCGCAGCGCTGTCACGAATCTGGTCGAATCCATTTGGGAAGAACGCCGCGCCCGGGTTGCGCTTCCGGATCTCGGCATCCCAGAGTGAATACAACTCGAACAGGCGTTTCCGTTGCCACGCGGCATATTGGCTCCGGGCGTCGCCTGGCGCGCCGGTCGTCCGCGGAAGCTCCAAGCCGCTGAATTCCTTGAAATTCCGCCGGCAGTGCTCGCAGTAGCACATGCCCGACCCGCTCCAGCGATTCGCGAAAATACCATCGACCTTGTAAAGGGTCATAATTTCCTGGATCACGCTGGTCATGAACTCGAAGTTGTACGGGCCGAGCGCGCAGGTTACCCAGGAGGTCGGCATCGCCCAATGGCGGCGAGGCTGGCCGTTGGCCTCCACCGCGATCCAATCCGGGTGAGCGTCGTAGACGTCCTGATGCGCGGCGTGGGGATCGACGCGTGCGATCACATGCATGCCGAGTTTCCGGCAGCCGGCGAGCAATTCGCCGAAAGCGTCGCCATTGCCGAGGAACTTGCTGCGGTAGTGCAGCGGCACCTTGGTGGGATAGAAGGCAACGCATCCGCCGGCGCTGAGGCACGCGGCGTCGGCGTGAATCCGCTTCAGGTAGTCGAGCCAGAAACCGAGGTCGTAGCGGCCCGGATCGTCCTCAACGAAAGCCACCTGGGCCCAGCGCATCGGCCGGTCGTACCAGCCCTGGGCCGGGCTTGGCTGGCCAAAAACCGCGCCGGCGGCCGCCAGCGCACCGGTTTCGATCATCCACTCACGACGACTAATTTTCGCCATACACTGCGCTCCTTGGTTCCCGGATTCGGAATTGGGTTGTTCCCTCTCAGAATAGCGGCTCGGAACCGGTGCGATCCCGAGCCGCGCGCGTAAACGGGCGCCAGAGAGAAAAACTCTCGTCGCTTTATAGATTCAATATAAGTGTTACGATCAACGCTTCGTGAAACCACGGTGCACAACGGCTCAAGGAGAATCGTCATGAAGAATCGCATCATCCATGGGGTTTTGGCCGCCGCAGCCGTGGCGGGGATACTGAGCGGACAGGCGCAGCCGCCGCCGTCGCCCGTCCCTCCAAGGCCAGATCCGAAGGAGATTCCTGTTCCCCCGATCAAAACGTCGATGAAGGCGATGCCGAGCGTCGACAAGCTTCCCAGCCGTCCTGAAATGCCCGACGTTCTGACCATGAACAACGGACAAAAGGTCAGGACCGTTGAACAGTGGAAGCGGCGCCGCGAGGAGATGAAACGAATTCTCGAGTACTACGCCGTCGGCCAGGCTCCCCCCGCCCCGGGAAATGTGAAGGGGCGTGAAGCAAGCTCGGAAACGGTGATGAACGGCAAGGTTAAGTACCGTTTGGTACACCTCACGTTCGGACCCCAAGAGAGTCTCAGCCTCGATATCGGCATCTTTACTCCCCCCGAGGGCGGACCATTCCCCGCATTGATCTCGCCATCCGGCTCGCCTCCGGGCGCAACTCCGTCGCCGCGGCTGGCGAATGGACCAAACCAGGGAAGGAACGAGGATGTGTTGCTCCTGGTGGGGCCTGGAAATCCGTCAACCACTCAGCCAGCGGGCCGCGGGGGGGTGCCCTCTGGGCCCGGCGGTCCCCGTACCGCCGAAACCATCGCGGCCGGCAATCCGGCGCTGGCCCATGGCTTTGCGTTCGTGACGTTTAACAACAACGATTGCGCCGAGGATACCACTCTCCGCAATGCCGACGGCAGTTGGGCGTTTCGCACCACGCGCTTCTATCCGGCTTACCCTGGTTATGACTGGGGAATCTTGCAAGGCTGGGCGTGGGGCGTCTCGCGAATCGTGGATTATCTGGAAAAAGATCCGTCCATCGATAAGTCCAAACTCATCGTCACCGGCGTCTCGCGAACCGGCAAATCCGCCTTGATCGCCGGCGCATTCGATGACCGTCTGGCCTTGGTTGCTCCCGTAGCCAGCTCGGGTGGCGGCACTCCCGCCTTCCGGTTCAGCGGCTCGCAGCCGCCGCGCGGCGGCAAAGAAGGCCTCACCGAGATGGTGCGCAAGTACCCCAATTGGTTCGGGCCGCATCTGCATGAGTTTTGGGGGCAGCCGGACAAGTTGCCGTTCGATGAGCATTGGTTCATGGCGCTGGTTGCGCCGCGGCCATTCATTGCACTCGAGGGAGATCACGACCAGAACGTGGTCATCAACGGTGTGCGTCAATCCTGGCTCGCCGCCCAGCCCGCCTACGCATTGTTCCATGCCACGGACCGGCTCGGCGTGAGCTGGGCGAACCGCCCTCACGGAATGGTGCAAGCAGACTGGGATGCCCTGTTCGCCTTTGCGGACAAATACCTGCTGGGGAAAACCGTCAGCGGGCGATTTGACCAGTTCCCGGCGGAGCCGCCTCCGGCGCAGTAGGCCGCAAAATTCGGGGACAGACACCAGCGTCCACGCGGCGCAAAAAACGAGCACTCAGCCAATTTCTGTGGTGCCGAAAGCAGCTATTCGTCCCCGCCATGCCCTATATGTTTAGGGCAAAGCTGACCTGTCCCCAACGCCTCCAAAAGGGCCCGGCGGCGGCCGTTTTCAACGACCAAATACTGGAACTCATACACCCTTCTGAGTTGCGAGCCGTCCCCATTGAACTCTTTTTGTACGAAGGACGATCTGCCAGCTAGGTGGTCGCGCAACCGTTGGGCCACGCCGCCCTTGGCCCGAGGGGTGCTACCAACATGAAACACTCTACCCTGCGGGTGGTAAATTATGTAGACGCCTTTCCCCTTTGACGCTTCAAGCTTCTCCCCAGGGCCAGGAAACGGGCAGCGCTTCTTACGCACTAGCTCGGCGAGCAACTTCTGTATTGTCTTTTGTTCGTGACGCTGCATCAATTCGTGGCCTCCGGACGGCGAGCCATTCTATATTAAATCTGCTCATTATCGGGTTTGCAAATCCGAAACTCAAGCCCCTGCCATGAGCAACACAGAAATTAGCTCAGTACCAAAAAACGCGCCTTGGGACGCGGGTGTCAGTCCCCGGCGCACGCCAGGCTGAGAGCCTCCGCGAGAGCCAAGACATTTTCTTTCGGCATCCCCGGGCTGACCCCGCCTCCAACCGACAGGATGAGACCCGCGCCGTTGTTCTTCGCCAGGATCTCTCCTGCGGCTTTTCTTACCATTTCCGGCGTGCCACGGACCCCAATCTCCAGCGGCGATACGTTCCCCATCAGGCAGAGGCGTCCGTTGGTCCTCTCCCGCGCCTGCATAACGTCGATCTTGTGGCTCCAGTTCAGAACGTCGAAACCGGTGTCGGGCAAATCGGCCAGGAACGGCCGGATGTTGGCGTCGTTGTGATAGACCTTGACCCAATCGGCCGGGAATGCGTTGCAGATCTGCTTGAGATAGGGATGCGCGAATTCCCGGTAAGCGTTGGCTGAGAGGAACCCCACGATGTCGTCGAGAACCAGAATGCCTTCGACGGTGTCTCCGACCGTCTCCGCTTGCGCCTTCAGCCAATCGATCACCGTCCGGGTGGTCAGGGCGAGCAGCTTGTGGACCCCCGCGGGGTTCTCGGCGGTATCCATCATGAATTCGGAAACGCCCCGCAGAAATGAGGCCAGGCACAGCGGGCCGCGGGCGGCTATCACCGGTATCGTATAGCCCGCGTCCAGAATGCGGCGCCGGTGCATGCGGTAGAGTTGCAGCGCAAAAGGCATCAGCCCGTCGGTCAGCGGGTTGACCGCCGCCATCCCGTCCACGTCCTCGATGCGTTTCAGGACCGGCGACTGCCCGGGCGGCTGGTCTTGCCAAAAATGGATCCGATTGCCGAACGCCGATGGTTCGATCGCCATTCCGTATTCCACCCACCACGAAGGCAGCAGGATGATATCGGAGAATTCCCTTATGATCCTCAAATTCGCCTGGAACCACAGTTCCGGGTCCAGGTAATAGTCCAGGTGACTAATTCCGATATATCCGGGGATCCAGGGACTGTCAACGATCAGCGCGACGGGTGTCGTGGCGTTGGGGGCGCGCTTGGCCGCCCTTTTAAAGCACTGCCATTGTTCGGGGCGCATGGATCACATTAGCGCAGTTCGTTCACAGATCGAACTATGTACCGGTTTTACATGTTTCCGATGCCACTGTCAATAGGAGTTTCAAAGGTTGCTTGTTGTATCATGAGACCAATTATGAAGGTCGTGGATGTCCGGGCGACTACTGTTACCGTCCCGCTGGAAGCACCGCTCCGCCATCCCAACGGCTGCCACTGGGGCCGCTTTGTGCGCACCATCGTCGAAGTCGAGACCGACAACGGCTTGGTTGGGCTTGGCGAGATGGGCGGTGGCGGGGAATCCGCCGAGGCCGTGTTCCGGGCCATGAAATCGTATCTGGTGGGGCACGATCCGGCGCGCCTCGAGGAGATGCGCTTCCTCATCGCCAATCCAACGGCGTCGCTGTACAACAACCGGACCCAGGTGCTGGCCGCGCTGGAATTCGCCTGCCTGGACATTCTGGGGCAAGCCTGGGGCGTTCCCGTGTGCGACATCCTGGGCGGGCGTCTCCGCGAACGCGTTCCGTTTGCCGCCTACTGCTTTTTCCGCTATCCGGACCCGCGCACGGGCGCCGGTGAAGTGCGCACCATCGACCAACTGGTGGAACACGCCCGCTCCCTCAAGCAGCGCTTCGGATTTGCCACCCACAAGCTGAAGGCCGGCGTTTTCCCTCCGGACTACGAGCTGGAGGCTTACCGCGCGCTGGCCGCGGCTTTTCCAGAAGACTCGTTGCGATTCGACCCCAACGCCGTCTGGTCCACCGAGCAGGCCATCCGTTTCGGACAGGCCATCGAGGCCCTGCGCAACGACTATCTGGAAGACCCGGTCTGCGGCCTCAACGGCATGCGGCGTACCCGCCAGATGGTGCGGGTTCCGCTCGCCACTAATACCGTGGTGGTCAACTTCGAGCAACTGGCCGCCAATGTGCTCGCGCCGGCGGTGGACGTGATTCTCCTCGACACCACCTTTTGGGGCGGAATCCGAGCCTGTGTGAAGGCCGCCGCGGTGTGCGAGACATTCCAACTGGGCGTTGCCGTTCACTCTTCGGGCGAGCTGGGAATCCAACTGGCCACCATGCTGCATCTCGGCGCCGTTCTTCCCAACCTTTCGTTCGCGGCCGATGCCCACTACCATCATCTGACCGACGACATCATCGAAGGCGGCCCGATGCAATACGAAAACGGCGCCATCCGCGTGCCGCAGGGACCCGGATTGGGCGTCAAGCTCAATCGTGACAAGCTTCGCCAGTACAGTGAACTCTACCAGAGGTTAGGGGGCTACCCTTATGACCAGGACCCGGCCAGGCCCGGCTGGACCCCGATTGTTCCCAACGACCGCTGGGCCGATCCGAAAGACGGCCGGCCGGTGCGGATTCCTTTCTGAGATGCGAACCTGCTTAAGTACACTGTTCAGGCCCCACCGCTCCCTTACGGGGCGCCCTCTGGGCCCGGCTCTGAAAATCGCCTCAGACAGAGCCGCGACCGTAAGGGAGCGGTGGGTAGACGCAACGAGCAGCACGCGGCCGTATTTACGAATTGGGGTACCAATCTGGCTGCTCCTGGGTCTGTTCGCGGCCGCCGGCCTTCACGCCGAGAGCGGCCGCGCCGCCTGGCTGCGATACGCGGCGCTGAGCGACGCCTCCGCCCGCCAATACCGCGAGATCGTGCCGGCGGTGGTCGCCACCTTGGGCGACGCCGCTCCCCTCGAGAGCGCACGGCGCGAATTGCTCCTGGGCATTCGTGGCATGCTCGGCAGGACGCTACGTGTGGATTCCCGTGTGCCCGCCGAGCCAGCCATCGTGCTCGGCACCCTGGGACGTGTCCGGCAGGCCTTTCCGCAGCTCGATGCCGCGAACCTGGTCCCTGATGGATATTGGCTGAAAACCCTGCGGGCCGGCGTCGCCCGCTACACCATCGTCACTGCGGCCAACGATCGCGGAGTTCTATACGGCGCGTTCGCGCTTCTGCGGAAGATTGCCCTTGGCGAGCCGGTGGGCGACCTGGATGAGAGGCAGGCGCCCTTCGCTCCGGTGCGGTGGATCAACCAGTGGGACAATCTCGATGGCTCCATCGAGCGCGGCTACGGCGGCCGCTCTATTTTCTGGGAGAACAACCACGCGCGCGACGACCTGGGCCGCGCCGGCGAGTACGCCCGCCTGCTGGCCTCGCTTGGCATCAATGGCTGCTCCATCAACAACGTCAACGCCAACCCCCGCATCCTGGCCTCCGACTTCATCCCGCAGGTGGCGCGCGTGGCCGCGGCTTTCCGGCCCTGGGGCATCCAGGTAGCGCTCTCGGTGGATTTTGGAAGTCCCCAGACGGTCGGCGGCCTGGATACATTCGACCCGCTCGACCCGCGCGTGGCCGCCTGGTGGAAATCCACCGTGGATAAGATCTACCGCGCCATCCCCGACCTGGCCGGCTTCGTTTTGAAGGCGGATTCCGAAGGCCGCGTGGGCCCTTCGGCCTACGGAAGAACGCATGCGGATGCCGCCAACGTGGTGGCTCGGGCGCTCCAGCCGCACGGTGGTCTCATCTTTTACCGTGGCTTCGTCTACGACCACCACATGGACTGGCGCAACCCCAAGAACGATCGCGCCCGCGCCGCTTACGACAACTTCAAGCAACTCGACGGCAAATTCGATGACAACGTTGTCGTCCAGATCAAGAACGGTCCCATCGATTTCCAGGTGCGCGAGCCTGCATCCCCGCTGTTTGGCGCGCTCGAAAAGACCAGCCAGGCGGTGGAGCTGCAAATCACCCAGGAGTACATGGGACAGGCCCGGCACATGGTCTACCTGGTTCCCATGTGGAAGGAGACACTCGACTTCGATATGCACATCACCGACGCCCCAACACCCGTGAAGGCGCTCGTGGCAGGCCAAGTCTTCCACCGGCCCCCCGGCGGGTTGGTGGGCGTCGCCAACGTGGGGCTGGATGAAAACTGGGCGGGCAATCACCTCTCGATGGCGAATCTCTACGGCTTCGGCCGGCTGGCGTGGGATCCCGATCTGAGCGCCCGGCGCCTCGCCGGGGAGTGGACGCGCCTCACCTTCGGTGATGATCCCAAAGTGGTCGAGACCATCACTGGCCTGCTGCTCAGCTCCTGGCGCACTTACGAGAATTACACCGGACCACTCGGGCTGCAGACCCTTACCGACATCACCGGCGATCATTACGGAGTCGCCGTGGAAGCTTCCGAGCGCAACGGCTGGGGCCAATGGCACAACGCCGACGAGAAGGGCGTGGGCATGGACCGCACCGTGGCCACCGGCACCGGCTTCATCGGGCAGTACCAACCCGCCGTGGCCGGGGCATACGAATCGCTGGCCACCTGTCCCGACGATTTGCTGCTGTTTCTGCACCATGTCCCCTATACCTACGAGCTGCGCTCCGGCAAGACCGTCATCCAGTACATCTACGATTCGCACTACGACGGAGCGGACGCCGTGGCGGGTTACGTGGATGCCTGGAAGCCGCTTAAAGGCGGCATCGATGAACGGCGATACAGCGAGGTGCTGGCGCAACTGGAATATCAGGCCGGCCAGGCTCAGGTCTGGCGCGACGCCGTCACGAGGTGGTTTCTGCGCGCCTCCGGCATCCCCGATGCGCAGGGCCGCGTGGGCCGCTACCCGGGCCGTTTCGAAGCCGAGTCGATGACCCTCGAGGGCTACACCGTCCGGGATGTCACACCGTGGGAAGCCGCTTCCGGCGGAAAAGCCATCGCATGTCCCGCGGCGCAATGCGCGGCCACCCTGCATTTCGACGGCGCGCCCGGCTGGTATACGCTGCGCGTCCAGTATTTCGACCTGCCGATTGGCGTCGCGCGCTTCCGCGTCCTGGTGGCCAACCAGGTTGCCGACGAATGGGCCGCCGCCGATCGTCTGCCCGCGCGCAAAATCGACGGTTCGTCCTCAGTCCGGCGCGTCATCCCCGGTATCGCCCTGCGCCCCGGAGACGAGATCCGCATCGAAGGCATGCCCGATGGCGCCGATCCCGCCGCGCTCGATTACGTCGAGATCCTATTGGCGCCGGTTGTGGCCGCGGCGCCCGCCAACCCGAGCGGCCCGCCTCAACCCATGAATTGGACCGCCGCCGAAGATCATCGGAACATGATGGAGCAGCTTGGCATCAAGGCGCTCCGTCCCGGCCCCAGCGGTACCGAGACGGCGCCCAATCATGCCAACTACGACGAGGCCAAGGCCAATCCTTTCCCCAACCTGCCCGATCCCCTGACGCTGAAGAGCGGCAGGAAAGTCACCACGGCGCAAATGTGGTGGGACCAGCGCCGCCCAGAGATCGTCGAGGATTTCGAGCGAGAGGTGCTTGGCCGTGTTCCGAAGAACGTTCCCAAAGTGACGTGGACGGTCGCTGAAACGGCCTTCGGGGCGGTCGGTCCGCGAGCGACGGTGAGCAGGCAACTCGTGGGGCATGTGGACAATTCTTCGTACCCGGCGATCAGCGTCGATATCCGGATGACGCTGCTCACCCCTTCGAACGCGCCCGGTCCGGTTCCGGTGATGATGATGTTCGGCTCCGGCGGCGGGCGCGGTGGTCCGAGCGGCGGCGACCCACCAGCGACGGAGCAATTGATCGACGATGGCTGGGGCTACGCGTACATCGACCCCGGCAGCATTCAAGCCGACAACGGCGCTGGCTTGACCAAAGGCATCATCGGCCTGGTCAACCTGGGCCAACCCCGCAAGCCGGACGACTGGGGCGCTTTGCGAGCCTGGGCCTGGGGCGCCGCTCGCGCTTTGGACTATCTGGAAACCGATCCAGCGGTGGACGCCAAACACGTGGGGATCGAAGGCGTTTCTCGCCATGGCAAGGCTGCCCTCGTGACCATGGCCTTCGACACCCGCTTTGCTCTTGTCCTGGTCGGCTCTTCCGGCGAAGGCGGCGCCAAACTGCATCGCCGCAATTGGGGAGAAGCGGTCGAGAACCTCACGGGACCAGGAGAATACCACTGGATGGCCGGCAACTTCCTGAAGTACGGCGCCGCGGAAGCCGCCTTTGGCAGCAAGAACGCCGGCGACCTGCCGGTGGATGCTCACGAGCTGATCGCGCTGTGCGCGCCGCGCTTGACCTTTATCAGCTACGGCGTGCCGGAGAAGGGCGACGCGAAATGGCTGGACCACCAGGGCAGCTACATGGCTGCCGTCGCCGCCGGGCCGGTATTCAGGCTCTTGGGCGCCAGGGATCTGGGAACCTCGGATGACTATCGCACCGAAAAAATGCCGGCGGTGAATGTGGGCTTGCTCGACGGCCAACTCGCCTGGCGCCAGCATGACGGCGGACACACCGATGGTCCGAACTGGAAGTACTTCATTCCGTGGGCCGATAAGTTCATCAGACACACGGCGCCGCCCGCCTTCGTTCCGGCCGATGAACCGGTTGCCCGAACCGACCAGAACTCTATGACCGCCCATGCCCAGCTTTTGGAAAAAGCCAGGAAGGGCCGCATCGATATCTATTTTGAGGGCGACTCCATTACGCGCCGCTGGGGGGCTACCGATTATCCGGATCTGCTGGCCAATTGGAACCGGAATTTCTTCGGCTGGAATGCAGCCGATTTCGGCTGGGGCGCCGACACGATTCAAAACATCCTCTGGCGCCTCCACCATGGGGAACTGGACGGGGTCAATCCGGAGATTGTTGTTCTGCTCGCCGGAACCAACAACGTCGGCAATACCGTCTCCCCTGGCGGCGATGAGGCCAAAGTAGCGGACATAACCAGGGGTATTCAGGCCCTATTGAGAATCGTGGAGACGAAGGCCCCCGACGCCGCCATCGTCCTGACGGGCATTTTCCCTCGCAACGACAATCCGGCAGTGATGCCCACGATCGACAAAATTAACAACCATCTCTCCAAACTCGCCGACGGCAGAAAGATCCGCTATCTCAACGTGAATGACAAGCTGGCCGACAAGGACGGCAAGCTGTTCGACGGTATGATGAACGCCGGCGACAAACTCCATCCCACGATCAAGGGCTACCAGATCTGGGCGGATGCGTTGAAGCCCATTTTCAGCGAGTTGCTCGGCCCTCCCGGCAAGGAGGACCATGCACCGCCCCCCACAGGTGATCCGAGCGCCCGGCGCTAAGCGACGAAGCGGCTTTCGCCCGGAATTCCCCGAATCGGACAGGCTTGACTTTTTCAGGCGATGGTGTATATATAGTTTGAAGTCCAAACGAAGTCGATCCTCGTGTCCGAAAGAGGTTAGCAAATGAGCAAAGGAGTTCTGTTTGCCATCGGCTGCGCCGTGGCGCTACTGGCATTGGTATCCGTTTGCGGCGTTGCCAACGCCCAGGTTCTTTATGGATCGCTCACCGGAAACGTGACCGATCCCAGTTCCGCCGCCGTTGTGGGGGCCAAGGTGGAAGCGCTGAATGTGGACACCGGCGTCGCCCGGCAGGCCAATAGCGATGAACGCGGCGCCTACCTTTTCAGTAACCTTCCGCCAGGGGTTTACAAGATCACGTTCACGGCCAAGTCGTTCAAGACGGTAGTCGCGGACAACGTCAGGATCAACGCCAACGAAGTCCGGCGCATCGATACGGGTCTGCAAATCGCCACCACCAGCGAGACCGTTGAAGTGAACGCTTCGGCCGTTATTCTGCAAACGGACAAGGCTGATGTCCGCGAGGATATCCCGGCCCAGGCAGTGGTGGAATTGCCCTATACCGGCGGCGAAGGCAAGAATTTCCAGAGCCTGCTATATATGGTCCCCGGCGCCGGCATACCGGCCAGCCGCGAGGCCAACTCGGAAGCCGGCAATCCACAGCGCGCGCAGACGCTCTTCATGAACGGCGTCTCCTCCACCGGCAACAGCACCAAGATGGATGGCGCCACCGTCGCCTACCCGTGGCTCCCGGTGAATATCGCCTACGTGGCGCCGACGGAAGCCATCGAAACCGTCAACATCACCACCAACTCTTTCGATGCTGAGCAGGGCGCGGCTGGTGGCGCGGCGGTCAACGTCCACATCAAGACCGGAACCAACCAGTTGCACGGGGCCGTGTTCGAGTACAACCAGAACAACGACATGACGGCGGTGAACTACTTCAGCCACACCAGCCCGTTGAACAAGAACATCTTCAACCAGTATGGATTCGCGATAGGCGGACCCGTCTGGATACCGAAGATCGTTCACGGCAGGAACAAGCTGTTCTTCTTTGCCGACTTCCAGGGCATCAAGCGCCGCCAATACGCCGCCCAACCGAATATGACGCTTCCCACGGCGGCCATGCGGACGGGAGACTTCAGCGCCACCGGCGTCACCATTTATGATCCGCTCACCGGGAATGCGAATGGCACGGGCCGCACACCATTTACCAACAACACAATTCCCAGCAACCGGATCGACCCGGCGTCGGCGACGTTGACGGCGCTGATGCCCGCTTTGACCCGGCCGAGTACGTATACCAGCAATTACGACGCTTACGGCGGAACCCAGTACAACCGCAGCAATTGGGATTTCAAGGTGAATTACAACCCCACCGACAAGGCCATGATCTGGGGCCGGTACAGCCTTTCGCCTATGAGTATTCCTGGCTTTTTTGAGCTGGGACCGGCGGGAGGCGATGTGTTCGGCGGAGGCCAGCCGGGCGTCGCGGGCGGCCGGGTCCAAACCACCGCTGCCGGCTTTACTTACACCTTCTCGCCCACGCTTCTGCTCGATGGCAACGTCGGTTATACGCGGCAGAACATTGGCGCTACCGGCGACCCACAGAACGGCCTCTACGGGCTGAACACCCTGAAGATCCCGGGCACCAACGGCGTCGGTGACAACTATTACGGCATGCCGGGATTCCAGACCACCGGCGTTGCCAACATCGGCAATACCAACACCGGCAGCCCGTTTCTGTTCCGCGACAACCAATACACCACCGCGTTCAACCTGGGTAAGGTCCGCGGGGCGCACAACCTGCGCTTCGGCTTTGAGTATGAGAAATATGCGCTCAACCACTTCCAGCCGCAGGGCGGGACCTTCGGCACGGCGCGCGGCACTTTTGGCTTTAACGGTGACCTGACGGCGTTGAATGGCGGTCCCGCGATTAATTTCAACGGCGTGCCGGCCAACTCCTGGGCTCAGTTCCTGCTCGGCTACCCCAGCCATATGGGAAAAATCACCCAGTTCCAAAACCCCAACGCGCTGCGTTTCGCCAGTTGGGGTCTGTACGCGCGCGACCAGTGGCAAGTGACTCGCAGCCTGACCGTGACCTATGGCTTGCGCTGGGAATACTATCCGATTTTCTCCCACAACTGGTACGGCGCGGTGCGGTACGACCTGGCTACCTACACCGTCCTGATTGGCGGCGAGGGCGGCGTGCCCTGGGATGCCGGCGCCAGCGCCAGCAAGAAGGGCTTCGCTCCGCGCCTGGGTTTGGCCTACCGCCTGAATTCGAAGACCGTGGTCCGCACCGGTTACGGCATTACCGTGGACCCGGACAACATGCGCAACCAGCGCAATGCGTTCCCCTCGGTGATTAACCAGGACTACAACCAGCCGGCCACGTACCAGTTCGTCTCCATGCCCGGAGTTGCCCAACCCTCGCTGCGCACCGGCCTCCCCTTGCCGACGTACCCGGACATTACCGTCGGCAAGATTACGCCGTCGACCACCGCATCCCCCTCTACATATTTGCCGAGCACCAGCATGGCCGCGTCGTTCCCCCAGTACATGAACCGGGGATACATTCAGAGCTGGAACGTCTTCATCCAGCGCGAGTTCACCCCGAGCCTCACCGCGGACGTGGGGTACACCGGCACGCACGCCGTCCACCAGATGATGTACGTCAACATCAACGGATCGGCCCCTAACACGGGCACTGCCGGCCGCCAGCTCTATCCGTACGAGACGAGCGACTTTAACTTCGTCGAGCCGTTCGGCAACATGACATACCACGGCCTGCATGGCGATCTGACCAAGCGGATCGGCGCGTCGCTAATCGGCGTCTCTTACACGTTCTCCAGGGCCATCAACAATTACAATGGCGACAACGGCGACGGCACCTTGTTCCGCGCCTACCCGGTGTCCTATGCCCTGGACAAGCAGTTGGCGGGTTTCGACCGCAAACACATTTTCCAGCTTCATCACGTCTACCAGTTTCCGTTCGGCAAGGGGCACAAGTTTCTCAACCACGGGGCCATTGCCCAGATCGTCGGCGGGTTCCAGATTGCCGGCACTCTCAGCCGGTTCAGCGGCATTCCATTCACGCTTGGCTCCAACAACTCCGTAAATGCCGGAGGCCAAGGGCAGACGGCGACCCAGATCAATCCGGTAGTGAATATCCTGGGCGGCCACGACGCCAATACCCCGTATTTTGACGGGACGGCCTTCACCAACCCCCCCGTGGGGACGCTCGGAACCACCGGCAGAGACCTCCTGCGCGGCCCGGGCTTCTTCAATATGGACGAGAACGTTTCCCGGACCTTCAGCTTCAAAGGAGAGAGGATCAAGCTGCAATTGCGCGGCGAAGCTTTCAACCTGACCAATCACCCGTCGTTCTCCGTCCCGAACGCCACGTTTGCGGCACCCACGTTCAACCCCGACGGCTCCGTCAGGAGCTATGGGAACTACAGCGTGATCACGGGCACCGTCTCCAACGCGCGCCAGTTGCAGGTGGGAGCGCGTCTGAGTTTCTGACATAGCGCAAACCGGCCAGCCCCCACGACGGGTGGGGGCTGGTCAGGTTCTTGAGGTATGCAAGAGGAACAAGCCGTCGGCGGCTTGGAGGTCAGGAAGCCCTCCGTTCCCTGATGGTGGCGGCCGGGTGTGCGGCTTAAGCGAAACGGTGTCATTATGAACTGGAATGACTTGCTCAAAGCGGAGATCCAGTCCACCTACACGGTCACATACCAGTTGCTCGCCCTGGTGGATGATGAGAGTCTCCAATGGAAACCCGCCACGGGCCGCAATTGGATGACCACAGGCCAACTCCTCAAGCACATCACGATGGCCTGCGGCGCCTGTTTCCGAGGCTTCGTCACGGGTGACTGGGGGATGCCCGAAGGCGTGGATATCAGCGCGCTCCCGCCGGAAGAGCAGTTGCCGGCGGCGGAGAAGCTGCCCACCATTGACAGCGTTGCCGAGGCCAGTCGCTTGTTACACGAAGACCAACAGGTAGCCCTTGAGATGTTGGCGGCGTGTGGCGAAGAAGACCTCGCACACAAGCTGGCTCCAGCCCCGTGGGATCCAACGCCCATTGTGCTGGGGCACCGTCTTCTCCAGATGGTGGAACACCTGAAGCAACACAAGGGACAACTCTTCTATTACCTGAAGCTGCAAGGAAAGCCGGTCAACACCTTCAACCTTTGGGGAACGTAGGGAAGCCCCTCGGACCGCCGGCATCATTCCGCCAAACCGTAACTGGTTGGATCCCACAACGCTTGGTACTGGCCGGCGACTCGGGCCATCATCTCGTCCTCGGTCTCAGGCAATCCCGCCAGATCGTTCTCGATGCGCATCAGCCAATTCTGTTCCTTCTTTGCCAGCACAAGCTTGCCGGCGGAGAGGCCGTCGCGCAGAATCTTGGCGGCTGCCCGTCCGGCCGCCACGGTGCGCCGGTAGTCGTCACGTTCCAGCACAATGGCCCGCGCAATCGCCATCGTCGCTTCCGGCGACAGCACCGCGGCCTGCGGGCTGAGCCATTCGTCGGACTCCGTCAGCCAGTCCCGCAGCCGGGTCTCTTCCCCCTGTTTGAGGGCCTGGTTCATCAAGCGGCAGTCGTATGCCAGCAGCTCCGTGAAGGCTTCCACCGCGCTGCCGGAAAGCAGGCGCACGTTCTGCACGCTCTCGTTGCTCCACAGGTCGCACATCGCGGCGGCGATGTTCCCCATCGGGCTGAAATGCGCGCAACTCGCCGACTTGCCCTCCATGGAGATCGGCACGCCGGCCACCGCCTTGATCACGGGACCTTCATAAGCGCAGTCCTTCGATGGGCCGATGGCGCCGCTCTCATAGGCCACCAGGCTGCGAACGGCAGCCATGGCGCGCACCACCGCCGCCAGGACTTCCGGCAGCATTCTCTGGTTCGCGAGCTGCATGGCGGTGTTCGCGAAACCGCACGCCGTATCGCCGCCGGGGATCGAATGTCCCGCGTGGCACATGCCGGCGATGTTGCTCCACAGCCAGCGCACGTCGCGCGGCGCCAGCACGCCCAGCGCGAAAACCATGCCGGTCAGGTCGCCGTACATCAACGCCTGGTCGTGTACTTCCTTGCCGCCCACCGATTCGATGGACATGATATGGCCGCCGGCCGCGATCGACAACGTGAAGGACCGTCTCAGGTTTTCCCAGGCCGGCCCGCTCCTGAGCTGCGGCGGCTTGCCCTGATCGCGGATGTCCGCGGGCGTCACGCGAAGCGCGCTTCGCAGCCCGTGTTCCCGCCACGCCTCGCTCAGATGGCCCAGGAGCAGTGCCGTGATCTCCGCGCCCCACTCGGGCGTCTCGGTCATCGCCGGCAGAAGTTCGAATTCCACCACAAGTCCGGGGACCTTCAGTGCCACGGCGCGCCGCACGATGGCGGTTCCCATGTCTTGGTACTGAGACACGATTTCGCGCCAGGTTTCCCGGCAGATGGAGATGGCCGGCAGGGTGAAGCTCACCTCCGGAAAAACACTCCCCGCGCCGATCCGCAACCCAAAGCCGCACTCCACCGGCTTCGGCGCCCTGCCGAAAACCAGCCCGGCTTGGTCCGGGATGGCAAGTTCGCAGATCCTCGTCACTACGACAGGCTCCCATCGAACTCGTGCACGGCGTCGATCATCGCTACCACGTTCTCCACCGGCGTTTGTGCCTGAATATTGTGAATCGTGTTGAACACGAATCCTCCATTTCCGGAAAACACCTCGCAACGTTCCAGAACCTGTTCCCGCACCTGGACCGGCGTTCCAAACGGAAGGACGTGCTGCGTATCCACGCCGCCGCCCCAGAACACCATTCGATCGCCATACCGTTGTTTCAGGTGGACGGGATCCATGCCCGCCGCCGAACACTGCACCGGGTTCAGAATGTCGAACCCGCACTCGATGAAGGAATCGATGAAGCGTTCCACGGAGCCGCAGGAATGCTTGAAGATCTTCCAGTTCGTGTTCCGGTGGATCCACTCGTTCAGCCGCTTGTAGTACGGAAAATACAACTCCCGGAAGGCCGGCACGGAACAGAACGCCGAGCTCTGCGTGCCGAAATCCGTGCCGCACGTAAACACCGCGTCCACCGAGTCGCCCACCGCCACGCGAATCTTCTCCAGGTTTTCTATGGCCGTGTCGCACTGCCGCGAGAAAACCTGGTGGACGTACTCCCGCCTGCTTCGCGTGGACATATACCACTCGGCAACGTCGCGGATTCCCTTGGGGTCCTTGAGAAAAGGCGCCGGGACCAGGGCGATGTCGCCGAACGCCGTGCCCCCGAAGTTGGCGATCACGGCCCGTCCCGTGGCGCGAGCGTTGCGGGCCGAGCGGGCGAACCACGCCAGGTCCGCTTTCCCGATCGCCGTGAACTCTTCCAGGTTGTCGGCGGGATCGAGCTTGCTTTCGTCGATCGGTTTTTGGCGCACGATGGAATCGAAGAAGAACCCGTCTTTCGGCATGCGGCCACTGGGGGCCACCGACGTATCCCCTTCCGGATAAATCAAGGTGTCGCCGTTCGGCTCGACCCTGGTTTGGAAACCCGCCGGCACCAGCACCTCCATCCCCCGGAAGATCCACGGCTTCCAATCCTCAATCGGAAAACCGAACATCGTGTTCCTGGGAAAGACGCCTTCTACATCGATGCCCATGGCCTGTTGCAGGTCGTCGTCCAAAAGGCCGAGCATCTGGTACGGTTCGTGGACCTTTACCGGCCGTCTCTCCAGTCCGTAGTGCTCACGCAGGGCCGCCACGCAACTGACGTGGATTCCGGTAACCGCCGTGCTCCCAAAATCGACCGGAATTCGCCCCGTGGCGCGGTGATTCAGCGCGCTAACGACTACATCCCGACCCGATGTGCTCATGTCGAACCTCCACGCCATAGATTGTGGGGCGGGCAATCCTGCCCCACATCGGCGGTCACTTAATCACGGATTCCCAGCGACTGCATCATCCGATCGGTCTCGCGATACGCCTCCCGCACCCACTCCACGATCTTGCCGGGATCCGGCGAATACTCCAGTTCGATGCTGATCGTGCCACCGAAGCCCGCCTTTTTCAGTTCCCGGAGATACGGCATGAATTCCACCACCCCGCGTCCCGGCGGCAGGTCTCCGTGCTTGGTCCCGTCGCAATCCGAGAAGTGCACGTGCGCGATGCGCCCTTCGAGCTTCGCGATTTCCGAAGCTTCCGTTCGGGCCAGAGCCAGGTGCGAGATGTCCAGATTGGCCTTTACCGCCGGGTGCGACACGTCGTCGAGGAAACGCGCCATCTTGGGCAGGTCGTTGACGAGCGAAAGATGGAACGGCTCGAGTTCGATGGCAATCTCGAGTCCCATGCCCGCGGAGTAGGCGCCCAGTTCCCGCACGCACTCCACCGCCCAGTTCCACTGATCGCGGGGCGCAATCACCTCCTGCTGCCAGGTGTACTCGCCCAGAACCAGCAACAGGTTCTTGGCGTACAGCTCGTACCCCAGATCGAGGAATCTCTTGGCGCGCTCGACGTGGAACCGGCGCACCGGCCCGTTGAAATCGGCGATGCCCAGCGCCACGCACACCACCGAGATCACCGGAAGGCCCGCCTCCCGGCAACTGTCGCGGATCAGGCGCCGCTCCTGGGCACCGATCTCCAGCGGGTCGGCAAAAATGTCGATCGTGTCGAAACCGATCTCTTTCGTGAGCCGAATGCCTTCGGCTGTCCCCACCGGCGAGCCAAACCAGGCGGAGTTGATCAAACCGAGTTTCATGGCCTTTCTCCCATAATCTCATCCAAATCAACCGGGCGATGCTCCTCCAGCGAACGATAACAGGCCTCCACCAGGGCCATCGTGCCCAGATTCCCCCGGCCGCTGATGGCAGGCGCGCGGCCCGTCGCCAGGCTGTCAAGTAATTCCCCCATGGTCCCTTGAAAAGCGTCCGGAAACCAGACCTCGTCCCATCTGGGCTTGAACCACTCGCCCGGCCGCCGCTTCGTCGTAAAGTCGATCGTGCTCGGAACGGCGCTGGGGTATTCCGGCCAGCCGATGGTGCCCTTTGCCAGGCCGTCGGTGCCCTCGACGCGCCACCGGATGTAAATGTCGGGGGCCGCGCCCTCGCGCGCGGGCCCCGTCCAGACGTCGTCCCACGCGGAGGCGCGCAGGCCGTTGTCGTATTCGAGGATGTACAGCACAATGCCGTCGCGGTGGGGAAAGTCCGTGCGAGGATCGGTGCGGGCGCTGGCATAGACAGACCGCGGGTCGCCGAACAGGAAGCGGAAGCAGTCCAGATGATGAATGCTCATCGCCGCCAGCGTCAGGCCGCTGTACGATCTTAACCAGGGCTGCCAATGCGGGATCGCGCGCATTTCAATGGTGGCCAGGACCGGTTCGCCTAACTCGCCCCGCTCCAGCAGCGTCTTCAGCGCGCGAATCGACTGGTCGTAACGCATATTCTGGTTCACCGCGAGGACGATTCCGGCCTGCTCGCACGCCTCCACCACGCTGCACGCGCCGCGGTAGCTCATGGCCAGCGGCTTCTGTGCCAGGATGCCGCGGATGTGGCCGGCCTGGTGGATCGCCTCGGAGATGACACCGGGTTGCAGATCGGGCGGCACGGCGATGTCTACCACCTCGATGGAGGGGTCGGCCAGCAACTCCTGGTAGGTGTCGTACACGCGCGGGATGCCGCGCAGCTCCGCCACTTCCCGGGCCTGGCTCAGGGGCTTTCCCGCCAGTGCGACCACCGAATAGCCGGCCTTCCGGTATGCCGGAAGCTGGACGTCTCGCATGATAAAACCGGCGCCGATCGCGCCGATTCGCCAGTCCTTCCGCAGCGGCGGCGGAGGCATGTGATGCAATTCGAAATCGATCATCGGAACCCTTTCCCATCCTCACTATCCCTCTGGATTGGGCCAGGGGCAAGTCAAGCGCCGAACATACCGCGGTGGTCGGTGGCGCTGCCGCGGACCATCTGATACGGTGTTAGCAGGCACGATATGGAGCGCAGAGATTTCATTCACACGGCCGCGGCCGCGGCGGCCGCCGGGCCGTTTCTAAGCCGGGTGCTCGGCGCCAACGATCGCATCGTCGTGGGCCAGATCGGACTCGGCGCCCGAGGCTACTACGAAGTTACGCTCACTTCCAAGAACCCCATGGTGGACCTGGCCGCGGTGTGCGACGTCTATCGGCCGCTGGCGGACCTGACCCGTCAGAAGGTCGGTGGACACTGCGAGTCCTACACCGATTTCCGCCGGATTCTGGAGCGGAAGGACATCGACGCGGTGTTCGTGTCCACTCCGGACCACTGGCACGCGCCCATCTCCATCATGGCCTGCCAGGCGGGCAAGGACGTCTACTGCGAGAAACCGCTTTCCCACGTCGTGGCAGAGGGGCGCCGCATGATCCAGGCCGCCCGCAGGCACAACCGCGTCATGCAGGTCGGCAGCCAGCAGCGCTCCGCGCCGCACTTCGCCAAGTGCGCGGAGCTCGTCCAGAGCGGCTATATCGGGGAGGTCTCCGACATCGACTGCTGGATCGTCTCCAACGAGTACCCGCAGGGGTTCGGCGACGTGCCCGATTCCGACCCGCCCGCGGGCCTCGACTGGGATCTGTACCTCGGTCCGGCTCCCCAGGCGCCCTATAACCGCAACCGCTACATCTGGAATTTCCGGTGGTTCTGGGACTATTCCGGCGGCAACATGACGGATTGGGGCGCGCACCACCTGGACAGCATTCACCAGATCATGAACGTGGATGCGCCCAAGAGCGCCTACGCCGCGGGCGGGCGTTATCTCAAGGACAATCGCGATACCCCCGATTCCTTCCTGGCCACCTTCGAATACCCCAAATTCGCCGTGCGTTTCGTCAACAGCCAGGTGGGACTGAAAATGGACCGGTATGCCGGGACCCTGATTTACGGGACCAAGGGCACGCTGTTCGTGGACCGGAAGGGCTACGAGGTGATGCCCTCGCGCTTCTCGGCTATCGTGCGATCCGATCTGGACCAGGTGCAAGATATGCTCGAATCGCGCCAGCGCGAGGTGACCGGAGCGCCCCGGCCCGCGCGGCGCGAGCCTTCCCCTTCCCCGCTCTGCGAACCGATCAAAGTTACCGGGATCTCACTCGACCCCGAGATCCAGATCCAGCACGTGCAGAACTTCCTGGACTGCGTCAAGAGCCGGAACAGGCCCGTGGCCGACGTCGAAATCGGCCACCGGTCGATCATTCCGTGCCACCTGGGGAACATCTCCTACCGCACCGGGCGCAAGGTCCGTTGGGATGCGGAAAAGGAGCAGATCGTGGGCGATGCCGAGGCATCCAGGCTGTTGAGCAAGACGTACCGCGCCCCCTGGCATCTCACGGTCTCGGAATAGCGGAGAACCCTCAGCCGGAGAAATCCAGAATCGCCGCCACCACCGCGCCGCGCTCCTCGGGCGTCATCTCCGGGAATACGGGCAGGCTGATCACTTCATCCGCCAGCGCCTCCACCACCGGCAATGCGCGGTGGGGCCCGAGGATCCGGAAGCACTCCTGCGCGTGCAACGGCACCGGGTAATAGATCGCCGACGCGATCCCGCGCTCCTGAAGGAAGCGCCGCAAGGCATCGCGCGGGGATTCGCCTGATTGCCATGAGCTGCCCCGGCGCACCCGCAAGGTGTACTGGTTGACGATGTGGGTGCGGCCGGGATGCGTCACCGGCAGAACAATTTCCACCGCGCCGGGCCCAGAGGGCACCCCCTGGTGACGGCCCAGCGCGCGATTGTATTCGCAGGCATGCTGCTGCCTCTGGCAGGTATACTCCGTCAGCCGCGGCAGCTTGACCCGCAGCAGCGCGGCCTGCACGGCATCCAGCCGGAAATTGCCCCCCACTATCTTGTGGAAGTAACGCCGGCTGGCCCCGTGGTCGCGCAGCAACCGCGCCTTCTCCGCCAGGGCTTCGTTATTGGTGACCAGCAGCCCGGCATCGCCCATCGCACCCAGGTTCTTGGTGGGGAAGAAGCTGATGGTTCCAATATCGCCGAGCGCGCCAACCGGCCTGCCGCGGTAAACCGCGCCGAAGGCCTGCGCCGCGTCTTCAATCACCGCCAGCCCGCGCCGCCGGGCAACCTCGAGAATCGGGTCCATGTCCGCAGCCTGGCCGTACAGGTGCACAGGGATGATGGCTTTGGTGCGATCGGTGATGAGCGGCTCGAGGCCGCCGGGGTCGAGGTTAAAGCATTCCGGGCACGAATCCGCGAACACCGGCCTGGCGCCCGCGCGGGCGATGCATCCGGCTGTGGCGAAGAAGGTGAACGACGGGCAGATGACCTCATCGCCGGGACCGATCCCCAGCGCCATCAGCGCCGCCAGGATGGCATCGGTCCCCGAAGACATGCCGACGCCGAAGCGCGCTCCCGCGACGGCGGCCGCCGCGCTCTCGAACTGCTCCACTTCCGGTCCCAGAATGAACTGCCCGGAGCCCAGGACGCGGCGGAAAGCCTCCAGTAACTCCGCTTCCATCGGCAGGTTCTGACGCCGCAAGTCCAGCAGTGGAACTTTCATGGGAACCCACATCATAGCAAGGCGCCCGGTGTCGCTCTCCGGAGCTTTGAGTACGCGTGAAGGAACAAAGCCGATTTCGGAGCGAGGGGATTGATGTTACGGGAGTGCCGGCACGACTGCCGCCATGGTCGGCATGAATGCATGCTCCACGGGTGTGGACACACTTCGGCTGCGCGGAGGGGATGAAAACACAGAGAAAAATGTTGGGACTGAAAAACGGCTCACGCCAGCCGGTAGGGCGTGAGGGCCATGGAGTCGGCGAAGGTGTTTTGAAAGGCGGGGCCGGCGGCCAGCTCTATGTGGTCGGTCATGGCACAGAGACGCGCCAGCAGGGGTTCGCGGTGCGAGGGGGTCAGGAGGAGCATGCGGGTCCCTCGAAGAGCGCTGTTGCCAACCGGCTGGATGGCTACATCTTGGGGGAGCAGGCCGATGGCGCGAGCGGAGGCTTCCTTGATGTAATTGCCGAAAGCGCCCGCCAGCCACAGGGACCGGAGGGGCGCGCGGCCACGCTGGCGGTGCAGCAGCTTCAAGCCGGCGGCCATGGCGCCTTTGGCGAGCTGGAGCTCGCGGATGTCGGCCTGCGTCAGCGAGACGCCTTCAGTCAGCCGCAATGTTCTGGAGGCGGCGGCGAGGCGGCCATTGGGGAGAATTTGGCCCAGACCAAGGCCGCAGGCAATCGCGTCTACCAGGCCGCTGCCGCAGATGCCGCGCGCGGCCTGGCGGCTACCGCCCAAGACGTGGCATTCGTAGCGGCCATCGCGCACGCGCGCGGCGTCGATGGCGCCGGGCCGGGCGGTCATCCCCGCGCTGATCCTGCCGCCTTCGAAGGCGGGGCCGGCGGCGGTGGAGGCGCATAGGATTCCGTCCCGGCTGCCCAGGACGATTTCTCCGTTGGTGCCGATGTCGAATAGTGCGTGGACGGCGAGTTGTTCGTGAAGGCGTGTGGCTACGATGCCGGCCAGCAGGTCGCTGCCGACAAAGCCGCCCAGGCAGGGGAGGAATCGCACGCTGTTGCGGACTTCGACCCCCCAGCCAAGGTCCCCGGCGCTGAAACGGCGCTCTCCCAGGTGCGGGGAGAGGAACGGCACGGCGGCGAGCGGTTCCACGTTGAGGCCGCAGAAGAGATGATGCATGGCGGTGTTACCGGCGAGCAGCACCTCTTCCAGAGCGCGGCCGGCGGCCAGACGCGCCAGCATCTCGCCCAGGGTGCGGCGGATCATGGCGGTCAATTCACCGTGGCGGCGGAGGTCGTACTGGATGCGGCTCATGACGTCGGCGCCATGACGCGCCTGCGGGTTTAGCGCCGTCTCCACGGACAGGACCTCGCCGCTCGAGAGATCGACGATTTGCGCCACCAGCGTGGTGGTGCCGAGGTCGATTACCGCGCCGAAGCCCGGACGCGGTTCGAGCGGCGTGCTCCGCTCGTCGGTAAGCACGGGCAGCGACCACTGATCCACTTCGACGACGACGGTCTCGCCCGCCTCGGCGCAGCAGGCCAGGCGCCAACCTTGGGCGCGCTCCGCCTCGGACAAAGCTTGCCGCATGGTCTCGGTAATGGGAATGTGGCCGGAGAGAACGCGGATCTTGCACCCGCCGCATGCACTCTCCCCACCGCACGGGAACTCGACGCCCAATTCGAACAGGCGGTCGGCCAGGCTGCGGTCCGGCTGGTGGGGGATCTCGAAGTGCGTGCGCATCTACGCGGTCTTTTGGGCGGCCAGCGCCCGAATGAATTCCGGAGTGGTGCCGCAACAGCCACCGATAAACGCGGCGCCGGCCGCGATCAGCGCGGGCAGGTACGAGGCGAAGACGCTGGCCGGCGTGCTGTAAACCACAGCGCCTTCCCGCATCTCCGGCAGACCGGCGTTGGCCTTGATCCAAAGGGGCAGCGAAGTGGCAGCCCGGAGGCGCTGGCAGACCGGCACGAAGCGCTCGATGCCCGCGCCGCAGTTGGCGCCGACGGCATCGGCGCCGGCGGATTCCATGGCGCGCGCGGCCGACTCGGGAGTGGCGCCCATCATGGTGCGGTCCTTGTTCTTGCCGCTGTCGAAGGCGAAAGAGACGATGACCGGGAGGCCAGTGGATTTCGCCGCGCTCAGGGCGAGGCCGGCCTCTTCGAGGTCGCTCATGGTCTCGACGAGCAGCGCGTCCGCGCCGGCCGCGGCCAGCGCATGGGCCTGCGCGGCGAACGCGACGGCGACGTCATCGCGGGAAACTTCGCCGTTCATGAGAAGCTTGCCGGTTGGCCCGATGGAGGCGAACACCAGAGCCCTGTCAGACGCCGCGCGCCGGGAGATCTCGACCCCGGCGCGGTTGATGGCTTCGAGCTGGCCGGCCAAGCCCGCCTCCTCCAGCGTGATCCGGTTCGAGCGGAAAGTGTTGGTGAGGATGACCTGGCTTCCGGCTTCCACGTAGGCGCGAGCCACCGATTCCACGCGGTCGGGACGCTCCAGGTTCCAGGCGTCGGGCAAAACGCCCGGCGGCAACCCGAGGGCCTGCATTTGCGTGCCCCACGCTCCGTCGGTAATCAGGGGACCCGCGGACAACCACTTCTCTAATTTGCTCATATTGCCTCCGGCTACGATTGCGCGATGCGCGTCGTCCAACGCGCGCGCGGCGCGGGATTCTCGGCGCGCAGCAGAATGCGATACAGGCGCTCGCCCCAGGTGGAGCGGAGACGGGCGTCCTCGAGACGGATCTCTTCCACCACGGGTTTGAAGACGGCGCCGTCATAGAATACCTTCACGCTATTGCCCGATGCCACCGCCAGGGAAAGTTGGCCCGGCGCTTCCGGCGTGACGCGGCACGGCGTCATCAAAGTGAGGGTGACCAGCTTAGCGGCTTTCTGGAGCGAATACTCGTCGGCAACCTCGATTTCATTGACGGCGCGATTGAGGCGCAGGGTGCGTTTCCAGCTTTCCAGATTGGCTGCCTTGGGGTAAGCGGTCGCGATGTTCAAACGGAATTCGGCAGCGCCGTCATCGGCGTGGTAGGAGACGTCGCTGGCGGCGAACTCGCGGCCGGCGGACTGCATGACGCCATCGATGGTCGGACAGTTGTGATAGGCCGACTGCATGGTCCAGATCTCGTAGCGTTTCGAACTGAAGGTCTGGGCGGTGTAGGTCTCTACTCCGACATCGATGATGGCGGGCAGGCCGCCAGAGTAGACCATGAAATTGCCCACGTCATTGTGATTATGGCTTTCGGCGTTATGACCGCCCTGGGCAGCCAGGTAGAGTCCGCTTGGTGCGCCTTCCTGGAGGCGCGCGGCCATGACCTGGATTCCGGGCAGCCACACATCGCGGAACAGGGCCTGGGAACGCGGCGCTTTACGCAGCGCGGCAAGATTGAAAAGGGCCGGCAACTGGCGGCCGATGCTGTCGCCGGGGATGCCGTCCGGGTCGCGGTAGAAGGCCGCGAACGCGCCGTGCGCCATCATAGTTTCGTCCGCCACGCGCTGGCCGAACCGGTAAACGAGGTCTCCGTTGGGGTAGACGCGGGCGGGGGCGTCGGCGAAATTGGTGTACCACTCGCTGTAAATATGGGCGCGGCAGATGTAGAGGCCAATCTGGCGGACCAGCGGGAGATGAAACGCGTCTAACGCGCCGCCGCTGGCGCCGGCAAGCAGATTGAGGCAATCGAATAAGGAGGCGCCGGCGCGGCCCCAGTAGCCGGGGCCTTCGTCGCAGCCGCCATCGTCGTAATAGCCGTTCAGGAAATTGTCGAGGCAGCGGAGAATTTTGTGGACCGCAGCCTGGCGCCGCTTTTCGTCGCGCTCCACCAGCAGCGCGGCGGTGAGCCAGTTCGAGCAGATCCAGGGATTCCAATTGTTGGGAGGACGGCCCGAGAAGCCCATCCAACTGAAGTTGTCGCGCGCGAGGCAGGGCGTGAGGATGCGGCGGTCCGTCTCCAGGCGGATGCGCTCGGGGAGCAGCGGTGAGACGCGGGCGAGCTGCGGCCCGACGAGGTAGAGAGTCCAAGCAAGCAGGCTGGCGGTCTCGGCCGCGAAGAGGTCGACGATAGGCTCGGCGGCGTCGGGCAGGCCGACGCCGGCCTTCTGCGCTCCGAGGTGGGCGGGAACGCCCCAGAACGTCTCTTCGCAGGTGAGCCAAACACCGTTGGCGATCTCATCGATGAAACGGCCCTGGCCTTGCATGCACTCGGCCATTACAAGTTGCTGAAGCTTGTTGCGGCGGCGGTCTCGAATGCCTTCGAAATGGGAGCGGTTGCCCGTGCGCGCGTACTCGAGGAAGACGGTGGCGGGCAGGAGGTCCCACCCAGTCTTCAGTTGCTTCTCTCCGGATTGCAGGAGGGCGGCGGAAGCATCCAGGGGGATTGGATTCCAGCCGGCGCGCTCGGCGGCCGTGGGGAACGGGTGAAAACGCTCGCGTGGCTCCAGGGCGGAGGCCAGTTTCTCGGGATCCCAGAGTGAGCCGAGCAGGTTGCGCTTCTTTTCGGGTTGCGCCGCCGCGGGCGCCGGAGACGCCGCGAGAAGAGCGGAGCTTGCCAGGAACGTGCGTCGAGTGAAGTGGGGCATCAGGTACTGTTGTAGCGCATATTGTGGGGCAGATTTGGCAATCTGCGGCGGGTTGCGCCCGGCCTGGCCGCCTGGACGTGTAGTGCCAGGACGGAGTGGGCGGGCACATCGACATCTGCGCGAAGGCGACTTTGCGATTCGCTATTCAGTACAATCAGTGCTGGAGCAAAACGCCATGTCTTCGCGGGTTTACCGGGGTACAACGGGTCTCGGCGGGCCAATTCTGACCATCGACAACAATGGTCGCGTTTACAAAGGCGCGCCGATCTTTGGCTCGCCAATCATGAAGATTGACGGCGAACAAATCTACCGGGGTAGCACGTCATGGGGAGCGCCAATTGCGACGGTGAAAGGAGAGTACGTGTACAAGGGCACCGGATTCCTGTCGGCGCCCATCGCCCTGGTAGACGGTGACTACGTGTACAAGGGATCAACGAAGATGGGTGGGCCGATTGCGAACGTCAGCGGCGGCGGCAGGATGAGTGGAGCAGCGGCGGCGGTGCACTTGCTGTTGATGTAGAGTCATCGAGCCCGCACACTGCCTCTGAATCGCTATGGGTTCAATGGCATGTCTATCTCCCTAAGACACCGCAGGTCAGGAAGTCCGTGCACCGCCCGAAACTGCATTCTGCCGAATTTGTAAATATACGCGCCGTAATGCGCGGTCACACCGATGCTCTCCTTGATCGCTTGATGCAGTTTTATCACGTCGGCCTCAAGCTGCTCCACCCGTGGGAGGTCATCGTAAATCTTGAGTGCCCGGCGAAGGCAGAGGTTGCATCCCCGCGCCCAGCGAATCTCGTCGTCCTCAACCGTGTCGCTCTTGCGTTCATTGAACTGAAACTTTTCCCACACCGCCGCCGACAGGTTGTAGTAGGCACCTATGGCTAAGAGCGGCTCTGGATTCAAACAGAGACATGCGTCAAGCTCGCGAATACTGATATCCAAATTGTTTGAGTCCATCGCACGCTCATAGTGATCGTATGCCGACAGCGCTGGCGCCGCCCCTCGGATGGGTTCCACTCGAACGATCGGTACCGGCTGATCGCCTCCGCATTCTAACGAGATACGTGCGACATGGGTCGGCTCGTCCCCTGATCTTTGCACTTCTTCGATGGTCTCCAGGCAGAGAAACCCCGACGCCCATGAGCGTTCTGGCATTGCCATATCGCCATCCTCTATGCAAATGAACCCTACCGGACCATCGTACTCGAAGGTCGCTGCAACGAAACAATCAAAAAGTCGTTTTGCGACCGCCATAGTCAGTGGATTTCGGGGCCTTGCTTGGATGGCGGGATCGATAATTATATCAGCCTTTCTGAGAAAATCGCGGATTCTGTACTGTGGCATTTCGACCTCTCTGTTTGGAAGTGCATGTAAACGATCCGTGCTACGAAGTTCGGACCACCGACCACCTCACTCGTCATGAACAAAAGAGCCAAATGTGAACCATTATCGGTCAAGGGGGCCGCCCCACTTGATCTCAGTGAGGCAGCGAAGAGGAGGAAGGCCGGACATCTTCCGATCATGCCATTGGCCAGCCATAAAGACTGAACCTCCATACGATATGGTTGAGCTCAGACTGCCCTTGACTGCCTGATGCAGCTTTAGCGCATCGGCTTCAAGTTGCTGTGTACGTGGCATGTTGTCATATATTTGAGTGCCCGTCTAAGACAGAGGTTGCAGCCGATTACCCAAAGGTACTCGTCATCGTCTATAGAATGGCCCTTACGCTTGTTGAACCCAAACTTCTCCCATACTGCCGCCGATAAGTTGAAGTAAGCGGCCATTGCCAGAAGGGGCTTGGGATTTCCACAAAGACAGGCGTCGAGTTCACGAATGGTCACCTCAAGATTGCTAGAATCCATCGCTCGCCCGTAATGATCGGCCGCCGACAAGACCGGGGCTGAAGGTAGCGGAGCGGCATCGTCTCCTATCCGGTTGCCGCAGTAGGAACAGAAGACATCTCCGGTTCTGATGCCGTGCTGGCATTCAACACACAATGGCATAGGCACGTAACCTTATGGCATGTCATCAACTCGGACGTGGGTTCGGCCGTCCGAATCCACAACGCAACGCCGTACAACGCTAGGTCGCGGCCATGCTGGTTCAGGCTCAACGGCCAGGTACGGCAAGGCGGCGTTGCCGCCGAACTTGAAGTGGATCTGGCCCAAGCGAGACGCCCGCTCCAGCGCAGGACCGCCGATTTGCTCCATCTCATCGAGGGTCCTAGATAGAAGGTAGCCGTCCGCAAACGAGGACTCAGGCAATGCCTCTTTGCCGCGAAAAATTGATATGGCCTTTACCCATCCCTCAAACGCAAACCGTTCCGCAGTGAAATTCCTGAAAAAGCGCTTCGCGCCCTGCATCGTGAACTGCGACTGGATGTTCGGATCGATGTGTATGTTGCCGGACTTCCAGAAGTCACCGAAGGTGTGCATCCTGATCTTGCCTAGTTGATCCAGGTAAAGCCCCGCGCCCGGTCGTTTCCAAAGTTTGTCCTCCGCTTCACGAAGGGCCTCCTGCATCAGGGCATCCTCTTCTGCAACTTCCACAATCCGACCGTCCTCAGTGAACGTGTCGAAGCCGGGAATACCGCCCACAAACTCCTGTGCATAGGCGCATTCTTCAAGGTGCTGAATAGCGCGAAGGTCGCCGATGTCCCGCAGAGCTTGCGCAGCCGCCGCGATCACGGCCTTATCTTTCCGGTACAGAAGTTCGATTAGGGCGGGAACAACGGCTTCGCAGTGTTCTTCACCGGCCCGCCGAGCGGCTCTGCGGCAGCTTTCCGAATCGCCGCTACGCAACGCCTGAATGAGAGCACCAACCAAGTTTTCACCAATGGGCCTGCCGCATCTGGGGCAAAACCTTGCCTCGGCTCCGACTCTCAAACCACACGAAGTACAGACACTAACGTTCATTGACATTACCTCTCCCGCAACTGCAACCTGCGATGGTACCCATTTTCGGTTCCTTTTGCATGGCACCGACCAGCACGACGGCGGGTCGCACTATCAGCATTAGGGCCAGACGGCGAATCGGATTGAATCGCGCGACGACCACTGCAACTGGTGGCGACAATGTGTAGTAGAGACACACAAGAGCACGACCAATCCGGCTACGAAGCAGCACATCATCCCGGAAAGCCGACAACGCGATCACTTCGGGCGCAAACGGATCGCCGCAAGCAGCAGTGGCGACGAAGCAGCCGCCCGATTTCTTCGCCCCGTGCATCTTAGCGACGGGTTCCGCCGAATACATAATGCCAAGGTGTTTGCGGGCTTGAGCATCTTCGGGATCGAGTTCAACGGCCTTCTTCAGTGCGGCTACGCCTTCAGGGAATAACGTGGGCCATTCGTCGTTCCTTATGACCTCTTTGGCGATCATAAAGCCTATGGCGTTTCCAACCGCCTTATACGCCCCTGCGGAGTTCTGTTGTGGTTCGCTGGTTCGTTGGAACGCAGTCACGGCCCGTCGTCCTTCGATTAGAGCCTCCTCAAGCAGCATCCGATCCCCCGTTTGGTAGCCAACGAACCCCAGAGCGAGCGCGCGGTATTTCAACGCGACGAACTGCATGACTGGGTCCGTTGGATGAGCATCGAGCACCTGCTTGCATAGCTCCCCTGCATAGCCCCAGTTGTTCTGCATAGCGGCTGCCAACGCCCTCTCCAGTGTTGGACGAAGGCCGCCATCAGAAGGCTTTCCCTTTGCAGTGTCGTCGGGATCGACTCTAAATAGCGCTTCGTTTTGCAGAAACCGACTGTTCGGCATAACGAAGACCTCGACAGTGCCATCGGCTGGTGCCGTGATGACTACATTCGTGCCACCTGCGGCGGGTCTGCCGAGTTCGTCCGTCCACGTGACCCTAGCGATCACCTGTCCTTTCGTAACGCGCGCACCGGTTGAGGCATTAAGTTCGTTCAGCTTGCCGGGAAACATCGCACGGTAGGTCATCGTATCTTCCTCCGGTCATCTGGCATGATTGTTCAGCCACGACAAAGCAATGTCGAGGGCTTCCTGCATGTCATACGCTTTGCCAGCGTACCGGTCCGTTCCCCAATGGACGTAGACCTCTTTCGAGATTGGGTGCCATGTGACCTTGTACTCGTAGTTCTGGAAGCGAACGTAGCCGTGTCGGTAATCAGCCATGGTGTTGACCTCGCAAGTTGGCAGGGATGCGCTGTGTTGAACCCGATGACCGGGAGAACTGTGGCGGCGACGGCTATGCACATCCCCTTGGTGAATGGTACGGGATCACCCACAATACAACCTCGGCAAGCGTGGCGCAAGCCCCTTCACGGTTTTGCGGCGGGTTGGCAACCTGCCGGTCGCGCCGGCGCTGCCACCTCCAATCCAGGTAGGAATCAACGGCCAACCGGCTCTCTATACGTACGCTGGGGAAGCGTCCGGTCAGGCAGCGGGGTCGATGCAGCTCAACGTACAAATCCCGTCAACCGCGCCGTCGGGCAGCCTGCCGATCACAGTGTCGATTGGCGGCCCATCAGCCAGAACGGCGTCACGGTGTCGGTGCAGTGTGACCGGATGTGCCTTCATCGGTCTTCCTGATGCGCTCGCAGTACTTTTCGAGACATGTTAGAGTTGGAAGTATGAAGTACCCAGTTGCTTTGATGCGAACCGAAGAGGGGTACAGCGTCTCTTGCCCCGGTCTCCCCGGGTGCTGGTCGCAAGGCGCGACGGAAGAGGAAGCTTTGGCCAACATTCAGGACGCGATCCGCGAGTACCTCGCGGTCGCTAAAGAACTGGCAGGCCGGCAGAACCTGAGGGAAGTGGAGATCCCGGCGTAGCACGTGCCTAAGATACCTGGGATCCCGCACCTTCGAGCTGTCAGGGCGCTTGAGAAGGCTGGCTTTCAAGTCGCGAGGCAGGGCAAACACGTTGTCATGACCGACGGGAAGCGGATCGTGACCATCCCAAGGCATGACCCCGTGGACGCGCTCACGATGGGCGGTATTGTCCAGGATGCCGGCCTCACGCCGCGGCGATTCCGCCAACTTCTCTGAGACCGTTCACAACTCCGGCAGCGCGGGCGGGAGAGCGAATTACCGGCTCGCGGCGGGGACTTCCACGGTCACGCCGCCGCCGGCGCCCAGGGTGACTCTCACCGAGGACATGGTGCGGCCCAGCGCGGCTTTCTCGATCAAGGCTTTCACCGGCTGGCCATTGACCAGGAGGGCCTCATGCGAACCCGGAAACGTGGCCTGCCAAATGAAGGCGGGTCCCCGCTGGTTGATGACAGTGGTTTTCCGTACGCGTTCGTGGCGGACCAAGACTTCATTGGCCCGAATGGGCACATTGCGAAGCTCCGCCCAGGCGATTTTTGTGCCCAACCCGGGAAGGGTCCGGACCACTTTGTCCACCCAGTAGCCTTGCCGCCAGGCGTCGAGCGGAGAAGGCGCCTCCAGGGTGATGCCCATCGTGCCGTTCACAAATGCTCCCACCCAGGAGAAGGACGTCTCGGGGTATTCGCGGCGGCTACCGGGCGAAAACGCCACGTCCATCATGCGCGCGTAGGCGGCGTCGGGGTCGCCGTATTTGTATAGGACTTCGGCGCTGGCGCGGCCCGCGCCTCCGCCTTCCAGCGCGGCCTTCAGCCTCGGTCCATCGTCCACGACATCGTGTACGAGTAAGACTCCGCCGCCGCGCCCGTCCAGCTTGTGGTCCCCGCTTACGCGCGCATAAAAGTACTGCTCCTTCTCGTTGTAGAAAGCGCTGTTCACCAGGGCCCTGACGGCGGCGGCCTTCTTCTGGAAGGATCGCGCCAGCTCCTCGTTCCCGCGAAACTCCTGGAAATAGGCGTAGGCCAGGTAGGCGGCGTACTGGGTGGCCACCACATCGGAACCCAGCACATACCCCGGCGTCTGCTCATCGTAGCCGGGGATGCCGCGGTTACGCTGGAACTTGTCCTGAGGGTCGAACTCGCCGTGGACATTCATCAGGCGCGGCCGCTTCATGATCCGGTCGAGGTCCAGGTCCCAGCGCTCCACGTAATCGACGACGGTTCGGTCGTAGAAGTTCTGGAAGACCGGATCGTTGACATAGGCCAGGTCACCGCTCCACAGGAACATTCGGTAGCAGGCCGCCAGCACATCGAAATTAGCTGGAAGGCAATACCAGAACCTGGCGTTGTCTCGGTAGTCCACGCGCCGCGGCAGATTCATGCGGGTCATGCCCCAGTAACTGCACCAATCCTTGGACTGCGAGATGTTCTCGGCGAAACGGTGCAGCATATTGAAGTTGTGACGCGCCAGGCCCAAGGCATGCCCGCCCATGACCTGGTGAGATATGTCGCGCATGCAGAAAGACTCACGGCCGGGCTCCCCGCCTTCATACCAGGGGCCGACGGGGTCTTCGTCCCGGGCGTAGGCCCGCGCCTGTCGTTTAGCCCAGTCGAAGGCCTGGACCAGGCGCGCGTCGGAGGATTCGAGGGTGAGCGTGGAGCCGGCGCCGGCATCGGGCTGCAACTGGCTGGCGCCGGTTATCCCCGCGCCAATGATGCGGTAGCCGGGCGGGCTCTGCGCCCCCGGCGGCTGAGCCAGGCCGGCCGCGGCCAGCATAGAAGCGGCGATGGCAGTCGAGATTATTCGCACAAGCATCAGTGTCTCCCGTCCGATCATTGACTGGTGAAAGAATGTACCATATCGCAATCGACAAGGAGTGCGCCAGACACGAATTCGCGTTTTGCTGTTCTTCTGCCGCTCGTGCGCCGCGAACTTCAGGCGACTTTCGGTCGGAGGAGGCAGGTTCAACGTGCGAGACTGAGAGAAGAGGTCTACTGATGCATCGAGTGTCTGTGTGGTTGATTCTCTTGGTAGCGGCGCTTCCGGCGGCGCACGCCGACGAGCCGCCGCGAAGCTGGACTGATCCCGATACCGGCCACCGCGTGGTGCGCCTCACCAACGAGCCGGGAAGCGCCAGCCTGTACTTCAACCAGAACGGGTACACGGCGGACGGCAAGAAGATGATCTACACCACGCCGGAGGGAATCTCGGTCCTGGATCTTCAGACGTTCGCCACCAAGCCGGTGGTGAAGGGCAGGGTGCGGGTGATTGTGGCGGGACAGAAGACCCAGAACGTCTACTACATTTCGGGCGACACCGTCTCCTCGACGGACGTTGACACGGGCGTCACGCGGGAAATCGGCAAGCTGCCGCGCCGCGGCTCGGTGGCCACGGTCAATGCCGATGAGACGCTGCTGGCGGGAACCTACACCGAAGGCGCGGGCCAGGATTACAACGCCAACCGCCCGCCGGGGCCGCAGGTGCAGCAGCTCGATCAGCCGCGTAACAAGGGCCAGATGATGGAACAGCGCCTGGCGGCCCACCTGCCCATGGGCATGTTCACGATCGACGTGAAAACCGGCGAGGTGAAGACCATCCTCAAGAGCACCGACTGGCTGAATCACCTGGAATTCTCGCCCACCGACCCGGCGCTGCTGATGTTCTGCCACGAGGGTCCGTGGCACAAAGTGGAGCGCATCTGGACCATCCGCACGGACGGTAGTCACCTCACCAAGGTCCACAACCGCACCATGGCCATGGAGATCTTCGGACACGAGTTCTGGAGCGCCGACGGCAAGACCATCTGGTACGACCTTCAGACTCCGCGCGGCGAGGACTTCTGGCTGGCGGGTTATAACGTCGAGACCGGCGAGAGGACGTGGTACCACCTGCAACGGAACGAGTGGTCTATTCACTTCAACGTGACGCGCGATGGGAGCCTGTTCTGCGGCGATGGCGGCGATCCGGGACAGGTAGCGCACGCGCCGGACGGCGAATGGGTTTACCTGTTCCGGCCGGAGCTGGTTTGCAACCAGGGTATTGCCGACAAGACCTTCATTAACGCCGGCGTGTTTCACGCCGAGCGGCTGGTGAATATGAGGAAACACCAGTACCGGCTGGAGCCCAACGTCAGCTTCACGCCCGATCAGAAGTGGGTGGTCTTCCGCTCGAACATGTTCGGCCCGACGTACGTCTTCGCGGTGGAGGTGGCGAAAGCGGGGGCGGCGCAAAGCAAGTAAGCAACCGCTGGCGCGGCACCTGTGCTATTCCACCGGTGCAAGTGGCGCCGCGGCGCGCTCGGCGCCGTTGGCCCGCCACCCCGGATGCGTCCGCGTGACGATGGAACTGATAATCTCTTCGAGCCCGTACCGGATGTGGTTGCGCATCGCACGGTCGGCTGCCTCCGGATCGCCGCTGCACAGCACCTCGCTCAAATCCCGGTGAGACCGCGGCGGGCGCTTCTGATGATGGACGGCGACATCGAACAGCCAGTTGAAGATCAGCACCTGATTTTTTTCGAAGGCCTGCATTAGGGCTTTCGATCCGCTGCACTCCGCAATGTGCATGTGGAACTCCAAATGGTAGGCATGGACCTCGAAGAGAAACTCGGGATCGGTATCGCCCCCAACGCAGCGATTGAACAGCACGTCCGTGTGCTCCGCCATACGACGCAGTTCCCGGCGTTGTTCGGACGTGGCGTTTTCCACGAAGAGCCGCGCCGTCTGGGTCTCGAGCGCCTCCCGGAGGATGTAGCTGTCACGGATGTCCTCGGGGGTCGGTATGCGGACCCGCGTGCCGGCGCGGGCCTTAGTCTCAACCAAACCATCGGATTCCAGGCGCTGCAAGGCCTCCGAGACCGGCAACTGGCTCATGCCGAGCATGGCGGCGAGTTTGCGCCGCGACAGGCCAGCGCCGATGGGAAACACACCTCGTAAGATGCGTTCCCGAACCGCCTGGTAGGCATCTTCGGAGAGCGTCACCGGTGGAGAACCGTTCATGAGCGTATACTGTCCCACAAAGCTATTGTATTTGTAACAGCATTGGAATACCAGACCAATCGCGCCGTGCCGGCGTTACCCGGCTGGAGGGCGTGGGCCGCGAATGCGCCCGGCAATTACACCGACGGTTTCGTGGCCCACAGGTCTTCACTTGGACAGCGCGGTCATTGTTCCATCCCAGGTGTCGACCTTTCCGTGATCCTCACGATCTTTGCGGCTCTCCGTGTAGAAAATGAATCCATCGCGTCCCATCATGTGCAAATCGCCGAAGAATGACTGCTTCTGCCCGGTAAATCCGAAGATGCCGACCGGGACCGGAATCCCCACGTTGATCCCCACCATGCCGCCGTGCGTTTCTTTGGCGAACCTCCGTGCATAGTATCCGCTCTGGGTGTAGATGACCGATCCGTTGGCAAACCGGCTGGCATTCATGATCTTGAGGCCTTCGTCAAAGTTCTTCACACGCTTGATGCACAACACCGGACCGAAGACCTCTTCGCGGCCGACGGCCATGTCTTCGGTGACCTTGTCGAAAATCGTGGGACCGATGAAGAAGCCTTTTGCGCAGCCGGGGGGAACGCTCGGGTTACGCCCGTCCAGAATCAACTCAGCGCCTTCCTTGATCCCCGTCTCGATCCAATTCAGCACGAAATCCTTATGGCCCTGATTCACAACCGGACCCATTCCGGTAGCTTTGTCATAGGCGGGCCCCAGATTGATTTCCGAGGCGTACTTGACGAGCAGCGGAACCAACCGATCGGCGATCGTGCTCTCGACCACCACGACGGGCAGAGCCATGCAGCGTTCTCCGGCGCAGCCGCAGAAAGCGTTGATTATGCCCTGGGCGGTGCGTTCCAGCTTACAATCGCGCAGTACCAGGGCGTGGTTCTTGGCTTCCGTTAGGGCTTGCACCCGTTTCCCGTTGGCGGCGGCTGTGGCATAAATGTGCAGGCCGACGCTCGTCGAGCCGACGAAACTGACCCCTTTGACGGCGGGGTGGCGCAGGAGGATCTCCGCTTCGTTTCTGCTGGTGGTGACCACGTTGAGAACCCCGGCCGGGAGTCCCGCTTGCTGCCACAATTCCGTCAGGCGCATAGCGGATTGAGGCACGAAACTGGCGGCTTTGAGGACCATGCAGTTCCCGGCGGCGATGCAAATCGGGGCCATCCATCCATGCGGAATCATGGCTGGGAAGTTCCACGGTGCGATCCCCGCGAAAACGCCGATGGGATGGTTGTACCGCGTGGTGTCATAGCCCGGGGAGACGTTCATGAGCGCCTCCCCTTTCATGATGTGAGGCGCACCGCAGGCGTACTCCACCACTTCGACGACCTTGAGGACGTCGCCCATGGCTTCGTCCCATTTCTTACCCATCTCTTTCGCCAGGAGGTAAGTCAGTTCATCCGCGTGTTCTTCCACCAGTCGTTTCATTTTGAAAAGCACCTGGACGCGCTTGCCAACCGGCGTATCCGACCACGCAGGGAAAGCATTCACAGCCGCCTGGATGGCCTCTTCCACTTCGCTCCCCGTGCACTGCGGAGCATAGGCGATGACCGCGCCAGTCGAAGGGTTGTAGCAGGGCATGTATTTGGAGGTCTTCGACTCCAGCCACTTGCCGCCAGCATAGTATTTGAGTTTTAGGGGGTTTTCTCCGCTGATCGGATCAATTTGGAATTTGGTATCATCGCAGAAATACCGGTTGTCTACTGAAAATAGCGTTGCTAGTGACACGAGTTTCTCCTTTCGTCTGGCGGCGCCGCCCGCCGCGGCCTTGGCGCTTCTATGGACGCTCGCCCCGCGCCAGCCGCGCGTTGATATCATCCAGCGCCGGCATCACATCCGAGATGCCATCCACCACGTAATGAGCGCCTGACTGGCCCATCCGCTGGTAAGCCCGCGCCAGTTTTGCGTCGAGAGTCTCAGGATCCAGCGCGGCAACCTGTTCTTCCGTCAGGCCAAGTTCGTTTCCGGTCTTGGCCAGCCCGATGGTCCACATCCCCGCATTCAAGCCCTCTTCGATGTCGGGCAGCGTATCGCCGATCTTGACGAATGCTTCCATCGGGTAGGTCTGCAACTGGATTGCGTTTTGCAGGCACATGTAGGGATGAGGCCGCCCAGCCGGCACCTGGGTGGCGCAAACGGTCGCATCTGGTGAGTAGCCGCGCCGTTGGGCCTCCCCGAGCAAAACGTTCATCATCTCCTCGGTATATCCGGTGGTGGAACCGATCTTCAGTCCGCGGCGGCGAAATTCGGCAACCGCTTCGAGGGTTCCCGGAATCAGGTCGGCGTAATCGCCCAGGCATGCCAGTTGCAGCGGGATAAACTCGCGGAACATCTCTTCGACGTCGCGCTCGTTGGGCTTGCGGCCATGGACGGCCTCCCACCGCCGTGCGACATTCTCGTTTTTCGAGATGAGCCCGATGTGGACCTTCTTGTGGGCGCCCATGGGCGCTCGGGCCTCCTCGATCGAGATCTCCACTCCTTTTCGCTTGTAAACCTCCATGAAGACAACCGCCGGGGCGAAGCAGCCATAATCCAGGGTTGTCCCCGCCCAATCGAGCAGAACCGCCTTGAGCAGGCCACGGTATGAACGCTGAAAAACGAAGTCCATGTATTGTTCCTTCTTTCCTCGATTCAGCCTTACACGCCGGCTATGAAACAACCAGGCATGTTGCGGCTCGCTGGCTCAAATCGATCCCCATCTCGCCCAACGTGGCGCGGATGGCCGCCAGCAGATCACACATGTCGCTTTGGAAGATCCGGCCGATGTGGCCGATCCGGAAGCAGTTGCCTTCGCTCACCTTCCCTGGATAGATCACATATCCCTTCTCATTCAGCCGGCGGTAAAACTCATCGAAGCGAAAGTTCGCATCGTTCGGATACCGGAAGGATGTAATGATGTAGCCCTGGTTCTTCCGGTCGAGGTACTCCTCGAAACCCAGCGCCCGCATACCCGCGACCAGCGTGCGATAGTTTTCGCGGTAGCGGGTGGCACGCCCTTCCACGCCTCCTTCTTGTTCCAGTTCCCGGAGGGCCTGGTGAAAGGCCAGCAGCGCGTGCGTTGGCGGAGTGAAGCGAAACTGGCCATCGCGCTCCAGGCCCTTCCACTGCGCGAGCAGGTCCAGGCTGACACTGCGGGCGAAGCCCTCGGTCGCGAGCAGCGCTTCTCGCCGCGCCAGCACAAATGCGAAGCCGGGCACCCCTTCCACGCACTTGTTAGCCGAAGAGACCAGGTAGTCGATGGAGCAATCTGCCAGGTTCAGCGGCACGGCGCCAAAACTGCTCATCGCGTCGACGAAGTAGCAGCAGTTGAATCGCCTGGCAACAGCGCCAACCTCCTGGATCGGGTTGAAGATGCCGGTTGTGGTTTCGCAGTGTACGATGGCGACGTGCGTAATCGCCGTATCCCGTTCCAGCGCGGCCGCGACCTGGTTCGCATCCGGCACCTGTGTCTCCGGCGAGACGAGCGCGACGGTGCCGATCTGCAGCACGCGAGCGATCTGCTCGATGCGCCGGCCATAGGCTCCATTGATGACCACGAGCATCTTGCCATGCGGCGGCACGGCCGAGGAAATCACGGACTCTAACGCAAAGGTGCCGCTTCCCTGCATGAGGATGGCTTCATAGCCCTGGTCCTGGACGCCGCCCAGTGCCAGTAGTTCGCGGCGAATCTCACGCACCACCCCGATGAACTCGGTATCGCGCGATCCCAAGTCCCGCAACATCGCCAGCTTGACCGTCCGGCTGGTGGTCAGCGGGCCGGGAGTAAACAGCACCCTATCCTTCGAATGATCGAGTTGTTGTTTGTCAGTCATAGGTCATCTCCACTTGCGACTTCAACCTGCTGTCTTCAGCTCGCCTGGGGCGGGGGTCCGCCTGGCTTCCCGGTTCCATTGGGTAGCCAGGAGCGCGCCGCCGACTAACGCAATCACGACGAAACCGTAAAAGAGCCGGTCCCAGCCATACTTCCCAGAGACATAAGCAACCAGGTACGGCGAAAAGAGTTGGCCCACGGAGCCGAAGCCGCTGATGAAACCCGAGGCCGTCCCGACGCCCCATCTGGCCCCGGCGTCCTGTGATGCGGCGCCCTGCAGCAAAGTGTCCGGGCCGAAGTTCATGATTCCGATGAGCGCGATACTAACGGCGACGCCGCCGCGCCCCAGAGCGGCGAACGTGGGGTGGATCCAGCACATCAAGGCCAATCCCCAAAACATGACAGCGGCAACCGGGAGCCGCCGGGCTTGCATAAACTTATCGGAGACGTAGCCGGCCAGGATCGCTCCGGTGAAGCCGACAAACTCGTACAGCGAGGACGTGTAGCCCGCCTCACCGGGCGAGTAGCGGAGTTTCTGGGTCATGTAGAGCGGCAGCCAGTACAGGAACGAGTAGCGAATCATTTTGGAAAAGGCGCAGCCCACGGCGATGGTCCACACCTCCAGGTCGCCGAGCATTTTGAAGAACGCCCATCGCTCGGCCGCGCTCTGCCCATCGGGCGCGGGCAGGCCGGGACCATCCCTCTCCTCCGCAGCGCCATCGTCAATTTCGGGCAGGCCGGCATCGGAGGGGCGGTTCCGCGTCAGTGCGGCAAATAGCAGCGTGATCGCGAAAAGAAGCGCCGCCGGGAACCAGAATCCACGCTGCCAGCCGGGGCCGGCGCCGGCCCATGCGCGCGTGGCGGCGAAGGTTGCAAAGACCACAGCCAGAGAACCGCCGATCACGTAGTTCGTGGTCCACCAGCCCATCACCACGCCCCGCTCGCGGCGCCGGAACCAGGGAGCCATGTTCTTGACCAGGCCAGGCCAGCCCGCCGACTGTCCAAGGCCATTGGCGCAACACAACACCATGAGCGCCACCAACGACGGCATGAACCCCATCAGCACCGTCGCGCCAATCGAAAGGAGCAACCCGAGGCAAACGGTGAGCCGGCTGCCGAAGCGATCCGCCAGCGGCCCGAAACAAAACTGGCCGGCGGAGTAAAAGAGGCTATAGCCGAAAATGAGGTTGGCAAGCTGAAAGTTCGAATAGCCGAAGTCCTTCTCGAGCAACGGCATGACGACGCTGAAATTCCGGCGGCACAGATAGAAACCGGCGTACGCCAGCCACGTAATGGCGAAGATGCGGTAACGCCAGATACGTTGGGAACGGTCGAGGTCACACGCCATTTCAGAGCCCTGCCGGCAGGCACAACTTCTGCCGTTTACGCCAGTTCGTCACTGTCGAATCTCCGCTCGCGTCGGTGTTTGGCATTGGGAATCTGGCGCCGCTAAACCACGTCGCCATCATTTTACAACCCTGCGGGCCACAGAAGCTCCGGCCAATACTGACATGCCAAATTGATTAAGCGCAAGTATAAAGCACCAGGGCGCTTCCTGTCAACGACAGACTTCACAGCCACTCCAGTAACAATCTGTAAACGATTTCGTCACGGTCTCGAAACAGTGAAATGCCAGTAGAGCCAAAAATCCTTGACTTGCCAGCCCTGGGTGCGTAAACTCTATATTGGCTCTGCCTGCCGCCGACGCTCATGGTGCTTGAGCGCCGGCCCGGGGCCGGCGAGTGGCTCCGTGCCGACAGTTCCAAGGAGGACATTACCGTGCGAAACTCCGTCACACTTTTGATTCACGAACTGGTTTTCGGATTGCTCCTGACGGGCTTCCTGTTCGGGCAAAACGCTAGCGTCAGCGGGCAGATCGTGGATTCGCAAGGCAGCGGCGTGCCGGGAGCGACGATCACGCTGACCAATACCGCTACCAGCCGTGCGGTCCAGACACAGAGCAACCCGGAGGGCTACTTCCGGTTGCCGCCGGTGCCTCCAGGCGGCTATGAAATGACGGCGCAGGCCAATGGCTTCGCCGTGGCAAGGGTGACCGCGCTCACGCTGGAGGTGGACCAATCGAAAGTAGTGAAACTGGAATTGCAGCCGGCGACGGTGAAGGAGACCATCAACGTGATCGATACCGCGCCCGAGCTGACCCTCGACCGTGCGGACCGGAGCCTCCTCATCGAGCACAGCTTTGTTGAGGGTATTCCGCTGAACGTGAGGAATCCCCTACAGCTCATCAACTTCAGCGTTGGCGTGACCACCGGCGATGACGGACTTTCCGGAAACAATATCACTAGCCAGAGCCGCACCAATACTTTCCGGATCAATGGCGCGCTAGGCGCCACCACGGATATCCTGATCGATGGCGGCACGGACACCACGGCTTACTACAATCAGGCGGCTGGCATACCAGGAATCGACGCAGTCCGGGAATACCGCGTATACACGGATGCCTACGCTCCCGAGTTCGGCCGCACCAGTGGCGGCATGGTCAGTTACGCTCTGAAATCCGGGACCAATCAGATCCACGGGTCGGCGTTTGAATATCTTCGCAACAGCGACATGGATGCGGAGGGGTTCAATGGTAACAAGGCGGGCCTGCGAAAGCCGGCCTTCCGGAGGAACCAGTTCGGTGGCACACTGGGCGGTCCTATTTTCCTCCCGAAGCTTTACAACGGCCGCAGTAAGACCTTTTTCTTTGTTTCCTACGACGGTCTTCGGGATTCCTCCGCCGGCTCCTTCACGGGTACGATGCCGACGGCCCTGGAGCGCGCCGGGAATTTTTCCAAAACCTCCCAATCCAATGGAACTCCGATCGTCATGTACGATCCGAGCACGACGACCCTGAACGCGGCTGGCGCATACATCCGCACAGCGTTTCCCGGCAATATCATTCCTTCTTCGTCGTTGAACCCGATCGCGCAGAAACTGCTCTCTTACTATCCCCTGCCGAACCAGCCGGGAATCGGCCAGAGCGATTCGAATAACTATTTCTCGAACGCCCCCGGCACGGATACCAACGATCGGCTGGACATTCGCATGGATGAGCAGTTGTCCAGCCGGCAGAGTCTTTTTGGCCACTTCAGCCATTTTGCGAACCACATTTATGCCAGCAACTACTACGGCAATCAACTGGCGCCGGTGATGGCCCCCGACCGCATCCCTGGAATCAATCTTGCCGTCGGCCATATCTGGTCCATCTCACCGTCTTTGGTTTTTGAAGAACATTTCTCGTACGCGCATAGCGAGTCCCAGCGGAATGAACCGCTGCACGTCACTCCTACCTCGCTCGGGTTCCCAAGCAGCATTCTGCCGGGCATGACCGCGGACATGACGCCTTATCTGTCCCAGTACACTGGCTCAGCAAGCAGCCTTGGTATGTCTTATCCCTACGAAAGAAACACATCCTCGGTCTATCAGTACCGCGCCGATTTCTCCTGGCTGCGCGGGTCTCACACTTTCAAGTTCGGCGTCGACCTGCGAGATTACCCCACGTCCCTCTATGATCCGGAGCAATTGTTGATTACTGCGACCACCGCCTTCACCGGGGGTCCGAACGCCAATGCGGCAGCCGCGGCTTCCGGCAACAGCATCGGAGACCTGCTCCTGGGTGCAGCGCAGGTCCAAAGCGGCTACGAGCCGCAGACTGTCTCCCATCATTTTTACTACGGCGCCTATGCGCAAGACGCGGTAAGGGTCACCAAGAAACTCACTCTGACCTATGGTTTGCGCTGGAGCTATGAATCCGGTGAAGTGGAAGCCCAGAACCAGATGAACTACATTGACCTGGCCTCGCCTTCGCCGATCGCCTCCCAGGTTCCGCGATTTCCCGGACTGAAGGGCGGCGTCGGCATTCCGGGATTGAACGGGACCAGCCGCAATCGGCAGATCGCCACATCGCACTTCGATCCGCGACTTGGCGTCAGCTACGCCTTGAACTCGAAGACCATCATCCACATTGGATACGGTATGTTTCACCTTCCCGTCTCTGCTTTGGAGCAATTCCCGCCTGCGTTGGGCACCACCCGTCTGTCGAACTCCATCGTGGCACAGGCGAATGGAGTGACGCCGCTGTTCAACCTGAGCAACCCGTTCCCGCAAGGGCTGCCCGCGCCCTGGGGCACTAGTGCCGGGCTCGCGATCGCTCTGGGACAGACTATCGAGGGGCCGATACGGACCCAGACCGTTACTTATATGAATAAGTGGTCCTTCGATATTCAACGGCAACTTCCTTGGAACTTTGTCGTCACCACGGCCTACTCCGGCAATTCCGGCGTTCACCTGCCATCTCCCCTCGATTACAACCAGCTTCCCACGAGCGATCTCGCTCTCGGAAACGCTCTGTTAGCCGTAGTAAGCAACCCGTTCTACGGCATCATCACCGATCCTAGTTCAACGTTGAGCCTGCCGACCGTGCAGGCGGAGCAACTCATGCGCCCTTATCCCCAATTCCTTGACGTAGGGGGTATGTATGTCGGGGTGGGACACTCCTCTTATCACGCCGGGCAGCTCACCGTGGAACGGCGTTTCGCGAATGGTCTGGCGACTTTGCTCGGGTACTCGTTCAGCAAGATACTGGACAACGTCGGCGACATGACCGACGTGGTCGGCGCTCAGCATGGATTCCAAAACTACGAGTGTTTCAGTTGCGACAGGTCCCGAGCCGATCAGGACGTGAGGCAATCGCTGCGATGGAGCACGCAATACGAGCTGCCTTTCGGTCCCGGGAAGTCCCATTTGAACCACGGCCTCGCGTCACGCGTGCTCGGCGGCTGGGCACTCGGCGCATTCTTTACAGTAAATACCGGCCGGCCAATCTATGTCACCTCTACCAACAATTCAAGCCTTCTGGGGGCCGGGTGGCATAACGATGGTACCGGCAACTACATACGGCCTAACGCGACTGGAGTCTCCGCGGCGCTGCCCGGTGGTCCAAATATCTGCGATAACTGCAAGTACTTCAACCCCGCGGCGTTTTCCCGCACTCCGCAATTTGCCGTCGGCAACGTGAGCCGTTACCTTCCCGACGTAAGTAATCCGACCGGCTATAACTGGGACATGCTGGTCGAGAAACGGTTCGCGATCGGAGAGCGCTATCGGGTGACCTTCCGCGCCGAGTTCCTGAACGCCCTCAATGAGGTGAGAATGGGTGGGCCGACAATAAGCGTCACTTCGACGAGTTTCGGGTACATTTCGCTCACGCAGAGCAACACCCCGCGCAATGTTCAGTTGAGCTTGCGAACGACCTTCTAAAACGAGAGGACGGATCATGCTTCGCATCGCGTTTTTGCTATTCGCTACCGGTGCGGCCTTTGGCGCCGACCTGATCGTCGTCAATGCCAACGTCATCACTGTCGATAAGTCCAAGCCCCATGCGGAGGCGTTCGCGATCGACAATGGCCGCTTCACCGCTGTCGGGACCAACGCCGAAATCCGCCGCCTGGCTACTCCCGCGACGCGGGTGATCGACCTCAAGGGCATGACCGTTACGCCGGGCTTCAACGACGCTCACCTGCATCCGACCGCGGTGTTCGCGGAGGATTCGCCTTACTACGTGCCGTGGCTGGGCCCCGAAAAAGTGAAGACCATGGATGATCTGGTTGCTGCTCTGAAGGCCAAGGCTGCCAGGACGCCCAAAGGTCAGTTGGTCAGCGGCTCCCGCTACGACGATACCAAGCTGGGCCGCCACCCCAATCGTCACGATCTGGACAAAGTGTCCACAGAGCATCCGGTGAGCATCAGCCATGCGTCCGGCCACATCATCGTGGTCAACACCTACGTGCTGCAGGCCTCGGGCATCACGAAAGACACCAAGGATCTCCCCGGCGGCTCCTTCGACCGCGATCCGGACGGCATGCCGAACGGCGTGATCCGCGAAGGGGCCCGCCGGCTTCTGACCAGGTTTGGTGGAGAATCTCAACCGCGCATTCCCTGGAAAGACCGGGTAGACGCTTACCTTCGCTGTTTCCGCGAATACGCCGAACGCGGACTCACCAGCGTCGGCGTCGCCGGCGGTAGCCCTGAATCGCTGCGCCTATATGAGGCGGTGCGCGATGCCGGCAATCCTGTCCGGGTAGGCTTCATGTTCTCGGAAGCTCACTTCGCCGCGGCAAAGGCCTTGGGATTGAGGAGTGGCTTTGGCGACGACTACCTCCGATTGACCTCCATTAAGAGCTTCCAGGGGAACTCCCTCAGCGGCCGGACCTGCTGGCTTTCCGAACCGTATTCCGACCAGCCGGGATATTATGGAATCCCCCCTGCCCGCTCGCAGCAAGACCTGGACGCGATCTTCCAGCAGATGCACGATGCCGGCTGGCAGATCGCCACGCATTCCAACGGGGACCGCGAGATCGACATGGTCCTGACCGCCATCGAGCGCGCACAGGCAAAGAATCCCCGTCCCGACGCCCGCCATCGTATCGAGCACGCCAGTGTGATGAATCAGTCGCTTCTGGAACGCGCCAAGAAAGCGGGCGTGATTCTTGTGTTCCACTCCTACATGTGGGAACACGGCGACAAGCTGGAGTCCTTTGGCGAAAAGCGCCTCGCCATGATGCACCCATACCGCACCGCGCTGGACATGAGCATCCACGTTGCGGGGCACTCCGATTCGACGGTTTCCGCTGCCTATCCGCTGCTACGGATCCAGGATATGGTGACGCGTCAGGGTTCTAACGGCAAACAGTACGGCGCCAACCAGAGAGTCACGGTGGACGAAGCGATCGAAGTGTGGACGCTGGGCGGGGCATACGCTACCTTTGAAGAAAAGATCAAAGGTACGATCACGCCAGGCAAGCTGGCGGACTTCGTGGTGTTGCAAACCGATCCGCACAAGGTGGCGCCGGATAAGATCAAAGACATTGTAGTGGAAGCGACCTACACCGGCGGCCAAATGGTATACTCCACCCCGGCCACGGGGGCCGCGGTGCGCCCGATCCCGAGAGGCTCCGCTGGGAACTGAAACCGGTGGTTCAGTTCCTTGATGTGTTCGCCAGTTCCACCCGATTGTTGCGGAGCGTGATCTCGGGATCGTGGCCGCTCATCTCCACGGTCACGGAGCCTCCATGCCAATCGGCGTTGGCGGGCAGCGCCAGCGCTACCTCGGCGGTCTTGGGCATCAGGTCGGATGGCGCTTGCAATGGCGGCACGCTGGCTGTCGCAACCTCGCGGCCTTGGCGGTCGCGCAGAACCACGCGCGACGCCGGCGCGTCCACGGCTCCCAGGCTGTGCACCTTCACGGTCATGCGGCTGCCCTCGACGCGAACGTCCTCGGGGTCGATCCCCAAGTCCGCCCGGGACCAGTACGGCACGCCTTTGGCGACCAGTTTCAGCTCGATCACGGTGGTAACGCGCGGCTCAAAGGTGACCTCGACATCCCGGCTGCGTTCGAAGTCGATGGTGCGGTTGCTTTGCTGGCCGCCTTCTATGCCCTGGGTCATCTCCCACTTGCCCGGTTCGATTTCCCAGCCGGTCATCAGGGCCTTCACCGGGGATTGATCGAGGTTGTACGCGATCAGCCTGATATGGTCGGGCGTGCCTTCCGAAACGGCTATGGCGACGCTTTGGTCGTCGGCGGGTGCCTGGAATTTCCAGCTCAACACGTGCCCCGGATACGGCGCATTGCGGATGAGCGCGATTCCGCCCAGCCGCGCGCGCTGCAGCTCGGCACTGTCTACGTTCACGCGGTCGATCCACAGGCTGCCCTCGGTGTTGATGTACTCCCTTATGCCCGCGGCTTCGATCTGGTCGGCGTAAAGCTGCTCCAGGTTTCGGAGATCGCCGGTCAGTTGCCAGGCAAAATGGCGGCTGGCGGCCTCGGCGCGCGCCGCTGTGGAAGCGAGGAGCCGCCTGCCCCAGGTGTCGCGCACATTGAGCAGGTCGAGACCGTCGGCGGTGAGACTCCTCAGGATCGCCGGCCCCTCATCCCGAAGCGGCTGAAGGTACTTGGGGGCGCCGGTCCATTTGTAGGCCGCCCAGAAGACGTACCAGTCGATACCCAGCGGGCTCGCCATGTCCTCATCCGTGCGGAAATTGATGACGTTGTGGATGGAGTATCCGCCGTTGTCGTCGGGCTTGCGATGCGCCAGAAGGCCGTCGGCCAGTTCCAGAATCAGCTTACGGGTGGGAGGCGCGCCATTGAACTGCACCAGCAGCGCTCCCGGTTGAAAGACCAGGTAGGAAAGTGCCTTCGACCATCCCCAGACGCCTTCTTCCGCCATCTCGAGTCCATTGAAATAGTTGGTCTTGATATGCCGGTGCCCAGCCTGGTTCACTCCGGTGAGCCACTCCAGCCGGCGCGACGTCTCCATGGCGCGCTCAAGCTGCTTGGGGCTGCCGAAATTCAGGATGAGCGCTTCTCCCAGCGTCGAAATGCCTTCCTCGTAGCTGTGCAGCTCGTCGGCCTGGATGGTCGAGAGGCCGTTGGTGAACATGTGCTGGTCGTAGAAGGCATCCAGCTCTTTGAGTAGCGAATTCTGAATCTTCTCGGGGGTTGCGCCCATGAGCGCCGGGCCGGGCCAGGTGTTGGTGAGGTCGCCATCGTCAGAGAGCCCGCCGCCCAGCTCGCCGTTTTCGATTTGCCGGTTGTCGATGTACCAGTTGACGAAGCGCTTCAAGTAGTCCAGATCTTTCACCTGGCGGAAGGCCCACAGCGGCACGCCCGCTGGAGCAACGGGCTGCGTAAACGGCGGCTTGGCCTGTTCCTTATTGGCGTCGTACCAGTAGTACAAGCCGAGGACATGGTCGGGGTTCACACGCAGCAGGTCGGTAATATCGGCGTCGAACCGCGCGAAATTGTTCAGCCGTTTGACATTGACATGCTCCTCGACCATGTTGGAGTAGTTGTCGCGCGCCTGGGTGAAGCGGTCGATTTCGTGTTCGGGGGCAGCCTCGTTCCAGGGCTTGAAAATCAGCCGCACCTCGGCGCCTTCCAGCAGCGCCGGGGTGAAATCGGCGCCCGCGCCGGCGATGGTCAGGTAGATGCTCTTGCCGTTCGGCAGAATGCGGTCGCGGGTGTCGAGCCAGAGGGTGTGCGGTTCGCCCGGCTTGACGGAAAACGTGAAGTCCAGCATATCGCGCATGGGCCAGAGTGGGTCCTTCACCTGGATGTTGAGAGGGAAATACTCGCCGTGCGTGGTCTTGACGCCGAGCGCCGGCAGATCGATGGCGATTCCGTCGAGGCCGGCGTGCATGTTTTCCCAGCCGTAAGAAAAGAGGTGGTTGTTGGGCACCTCGCGAAAATCCGCCGGGATCAGAATGTGCACCAGAGGCAGGCCGGCCTGCGGGGTCTTGCGCGGCGTCCGCGGAGCGCCGGGACTGCCGGCGGGAACCGCCACCATGGTCATGCGCTCGTCGGGCGGGAAGCGGCCATCGATGAACTGGGTCAGCGGGCGCAGGCTGGGGTTGTCCGGCTCCACGCCGGCCGACAGCCGGTATCTCAGTTGCGCAATGCCACCGGGCTCCTTGCCGGGATGCACGTAGTAGGCCGCCAGCTCCCCAATGGGCGTCTCTTGCTCCACGTTGGTGAAGCGGATCTTCTGGCCGGTGACAGGATCTTCGAGCCGGTGAAATGTTTTTTCCTGGCCTTTGGGACGATCGAAGAGGCTCCTTTCCACGCTCGCTGCCTTCTCCGCGTCGTAGCGCAGCAGCGTCATATTCCCCCAGGCGCCGCCGGAGATTTCCAGGTGGTTCCAGGGTTCCTGCGGCAGGAAGAAGGTGATGGCTTTGCCCGAGAGCGAGTAGCAGTCCCAATCCGGAAGCTGGAAATAGTCGTTGCGGCCGGGCAGCCGGGAGCGGTTGTACACGCCCGGCCAGGTGGTCTCGCGGATGCCGTCGGTGGCCCTCCACCACCACCGTTTCAGATCGTAGGCGTCGTGTATTTCCACCTTGCGGACGGTCGTGTAGCGCTCCGCGAGCGGCGGCGGAACATCGCCGGGGCGGTTCCAGCCATAGCGGAACCACCACTCCTGCTGCCAGTCTTGGGAGGACAGGCTGCGCGCCAGCGCGGGAATATCGCGGGGCGCCTGGTTGCGCGCGAGAGCGGCAATGTTGTCGTCCGAGAGCATACGGTCGTAGATGCGGATTTCAGCCACATCGCCGCCGCGGTCGAAATTGTAGGCGCTCTGCACCTGCACGGGGTTGATGGCGCGGGAGTGCGGCCCGAACTGGTCCAGCGCGGCGTTGAACATGCCGGTGGCGGCCGCCTCCGCCACGAACTTGCCATTCACGTAAAAGCGAATGCCGCGGTTTTCGTCCCAGGCAAGCGCCAGGTGGACCCATTCCTCGGGCTTGGGAAATGCCGGCATGGCGTAAGAGACGCGCGTGCGGCCGAGGTTGATATCGGTGACAAAGGCGTCGAAGCCCGGCGTGCCGTTGTAGTCGATCCGCAGCCACACCATGTCCCAACTGGAGTGGTCGCCATAACCGACGCGAAACACCGGGAACGGCGTGGGCCCGACCGCATCGCGCGAGCGCCAGTGGAAGGAGAGCGTGCCGCGCTGCGCATACATGTTGCCGGGAGCCCAGTAGGAGAGCACTTCATGATCCCCGCACTGGAGGTACGGCCCCTTGGGACCGCCGGGGAGCACTTTGACCTCCTCATTCCAAAAATTCGGCGCCGGGCTGCCGCCCGCCGCGTAATCGGCCTGAAGCCCGTGGTTACCTGAAAGATAGAACAACAAACCTGGTTCCGGCGCGGGCTGGCTCTGAGCGGCGGCCGCCAGCGCGATACAAGGAATCAAAATGGCGCATTTTGTCATGGTTCAACCTTTTCAGTTTGACATCCTTAGACCGCCGGGAACAAGGCGGCTCGATGGTTCCAGCCGCCGCACAAGGGAACTTTCCAAGCCATCCCGGCGTCTGAACTTCTGGCTGACTCCATGGGCGGCAAGACGATTACCATTGCCGGATGCCTGACGCTCACGCATCTCCTGCAAGCGCAAGCGCCGCCGATCTACGTGCAACCCGACATCCAGCAGGAGCGGCTGATCTACGACGTGCGCCCGGTTTATCCGAAGCTGGCGAAACAAGCCCACATTCAGAGAACGGTAAGACTCGCCGTCCTGATTGACGAGAACGGGACAGTCGAACGGCTGAAGCTGATCAGCGGCCATCCATTTCTGGTGAAGGCAACCTTTGATGCCGTGAAACAGTGGCGTTACCGGCCAGCGACTTACCACGGCGTGCCGGTGGCAGTGGTAACCATCATTAACGTAACGTTCAGTCTGGGGATTGGTGAACCGCCAGTTTCCATTGCTGCCCGTGGCCCGGCGCCGGTCAGTCCACTTTCTGGAAACGCACGGCCATGTAAGGCTTCCCCGGCAGCTTCAGGGTGAACTTTCCTTCGAACTTACCGGCCACCGGCGTAACGGTCATTTCCCACGGGTCGATCATGTCGGCGCGATACTGCACTCCCTTGGCTAAGTCGAATTCGTATTCCGCGGGCTGGTTTACGTCGAAGTAGAAAAGGTAGTAGCGGCCCTCCTGCCCCGCGCCGAGATAGTAAGTCGAGAGGTTATTCAAACCCTCGGCGGGCGCGCCTTCGAGTATGTTGCGCAAAAACGCAATGCGGCGCGGGCTCTCGCCATGCAGCACCCCACCCTTTGACCACCACAGAATGTCATTCGGGTCGAGATAGGTCTCTCCGTGGCCCACGTAAGCTCCGGAAACCGTGCCCCACCAGAAGCGCCGCACCATTTCCTGGGCCGAAATGTTGCCCCAGCGCCGCGGAATATTGCCTTCGTACTTGCACTCGTCGTAAACCAGCGGTTTGCGGTAGGTGGCCACCATCTGTAACGCTCTTTCGAAATCCGAGCTCTGAAAGCTCACGTGCGTCACCCAGGGTTTGGAATGGTCGTACAGCACCGTGCCGTTGTGGATCGACCGCAAGTGATGGTAGGGGTCTTTCTCCTGGACGAGGCGAAAGAACCGGTCCCAGTCCGTCATGGTCTTGCTTTTCAGCAAACCAAGGTCGTACTCGTTGGCCATCGACCACCAGACATTCCGGTAAGCCGCGAGGCGCGCCACTACGTATCGCAGATACCGGTCGTCCGCGTCGGCCCCCATGGTCGCGTAACCCCAGCGGTCGTAAGGATGGAACAGGATCAGGTCGGCCTCGATGCCCAACGCCTCGAGGTCGCGGACGCGCTGTTCCAGGTGGCGGAAGAACGCCGGGTTGAAGCGCGTGAAGTCGTTCTGGCCCGCGGCATCCCGTTCGAACGGATAGTAGACGGGCTCGTTTTCGTTATAGACGTAGCTCTTCGGAAATAGGCACATCCGCAGCTTGTTGAAGGGTGCGGTCCGCAAGGTGGCGAGCGTTTGTTCCTCGAGCCGGTCGCCCTGGTGGATCCAGGCGTAGCACGTGGTCCCCAGCGGCACGTACGGCGTGCCGTCCTCGTAAGCGAAGTGGGTAACGTAGCGGACGCGCACCGGGCCATGATTGCCCGCGGCGGGCGCCGTGCAGGCGAAACGCCTCTGCTGGCCGTCGAGGCTGGCCGTACTGCTGGACGTCCGGTAGGTCCACTCCCCGATCGCATCGGGCATGAAGCGCACGCGGTAGACGCCGTCGCCGTCGTAAAATCCGTCCACATCGACCGTGCGGTTCCCACTCTGAAACTGCGCCCGCAACGGAACGTCGAGGAAGGGATTCCCGCCCCGGGGCCCCTGGAGCACGACTTCGTACACGCCCCACCGCTCCACGCTATCGGCGGCCCGGAGCGGCGCCAGCGCGCTCCAGCCGCAAACCAGCCAGATCCAAGTTTTGGCTCGATGCATCTTTCACCTCCCGGCTTTCCTCCGCCACTATACTACCCGGCGCGTAAAGGATGCGACGCAGGGTTTCGAGGAAGACAGAGGCGATTCAGGAGCCGCGGCAGTGTATGGGTCACGCCGTGGGTGAAATGGATGGCGGCAAAGACCATCGAGACAATCCCGATTGCCGTTACCGGTCCATGTGCCCGCTCGATGGCGGACTGCATGTACCCGTCAGCTTTGTATCGGGTCAATTGGTCGCCACGCTGTGCAATCAACAGATGCCAAGAGAGAGTTCTAGTCCCCCCTGGCTAACCGGCCCCGCGGCGCAGTATATTGAGACATGATTCGCACCCTCGCTGTCGTCTGCCTCTCGGCTCTGGCTCTCCAGGCCGCGGATTCCGCATCCACGCCCGCCGGCCGCTGGCGGACTTTCGACGACAAGACCGGCAAGCCCAAGGCCATCGTGCTGCTGTATGAAGACCAGGGCCTGCTGTTTGGCCGCGTGGAAACGCTGGTCGACCCGGACGCCGTCAAGATCTGCGACAAATGCGGCGACGAGCGCAAAGGCCAGCCGGTGACCGGCATGGTGATCGTCCGCAGACTGAAGAAAAACGGCGATGAGTACACCGGCGGCGACATCCTCGACCCCAAGAATGGCTCGGTGTACCGCTGCAAGATGCGCCTGATCGACCAGGGCCGCAAGCTGTCGGTGCGGGGCTACCTGGGCCTTTCCCTGTTCGGGCGCTCCCAGACCTGGATCCGCGAGGATTCGGGGCAGAAGTAAGTCGAATCTGGCGACTCAGACAATCGCCACTTTTCAACGCAAGAATGGACCAAATAGAGGGAAAACGGTTGGAATGGTACGCCCGGGCAGATTCGGACTGCCGACCTTTTGCTCCGGAGGCATTAACCCCCGAAAAGTCTAGGTTCTCCGAGTGATGCTCAACACTATAGTGGACCCAGGATTTCAGACCAGGCAATAAGCTAAGATTTCGGCGGAGTCGTTGACAAGGAGAGGTCGATGACGACGACGAGAAAACAGTACAGTCCGAAGTTCAAAGCGCGGGT